>JANPOY010000057.1:0-4035 GCA_031428215.1 Paracoccaceae bacterium | reverse complement strand
GGTTTGGGCCTGATCACGCGACCAGTTGGCGGTCTGCTCGTCAATGATGGTCAGTTCGACGACGCATTTGCCAGCAGCCATCACGTCATGGATGTCGGCGGTGCGCTGCACGGCGGCCTGGTTCGACAGCTCGCCCATCATCACATAGACGTTGGCTTTGTCTTTGCCAGCGGCCTTCAACTGAGCGCAAACCTCGATGGTTTCCAAGGTGCCGCTGTCAACTTCGTTCGACGCGACGAAGGCTTGATTGTCTGGCATGGTGTCGACGTTGATCGGCTGACGGTTCACATAGACCAACGGGATGTTGGCCGCAGCAGCCGCATCCGACATGGCTTGGGTGGCCGAGGTGTCAACCGGGTTGACGATGATCGCCGACACGCCCGACGCGATGAAGTTGTTGATCTGGTCCAACTGCTTGGCCACATCGTTCTGTGCGTCTTCGATCTGTACCGACAGGCCCTTGGCATCGGCATCGGCCTGAATGCCGTTGCGCAGAACGGTCAGAAAGTTGTCGTCAAACAGCGCCATCGAAACGCCAATGCCATCGGCCATTGCGGTGGTTGTCATCAGACCGGCAAAGCCGGCAACGAGTAGGGTCTTCTTCATAGTCACTCCTCCCAGAGTTAGCCTGCCGTCCAATTCGGCAGGTATTGCTTAGTGATCGTCCCGTCGCACTGGCAGCGCGATCCGGTGTCTTGAACAGCCTGATGAGGGAGGCTGTAGAAGTTCGTGTGTTCCGTCAAGAGATTCTTGCAACCGGTTGCAAAAAGTTAACCCGGAACCAACGGCTCAGGCCGTTTGGGTGTTCAGATAATCCATGCTGGCCCGCAGCGCTGCACCCGGGTCGGACAGGGCATGCACCTGCGGCGAGAACGCCTCGTATGACACCGGCCCGGCATAGCCCGCCGCCTGCAATGCGCGGATCTGTTCGGCATTGCCCAGAACGTCGTCGCCATCCACCAGTACGCGGTGCGCGTCAGACATCTGTCCGGTGGTCACTGTTTTGTCGACGACACCCGAGATGTGGATGATGCCGGTATGTTCGGGAAAATAAGGCCCGCCATGCGCCAGCGTATGGTGGAACGTGTCATGCACCAGCTTGAACCGCCCCGTGCCGCCGATCCCCTCAATGCCCTCGACCGCTTCGGATTTATACCGCAAGGCGCAGATCTCGAACCCCAGGGGTTCGACCATCCCCGTCAACCCGTGATCTTCAAGCATTGGCAGCAACGCCTTCAGCGCCACGCGCAGGGCAGCCTGGCGTTCGCCGTTGCCCATGCCCAGATTGTCATTGCGCGGGATCAGGCTGACCGCTTCGGCACCGGCCGCTTGCGCGATTTTCATCAGCGCCAGCGCTTCGGCGGCTTTGGTTTCGGACCAGTCATTAAAGCGCTTTACCTCGGCCACGGCCAGAATGCGCAAGCCCTTGGCGCGGGCCAAAGCACCAGCTTCGGCCGGATCCATGCCGTCAAACAGCGGCTGGGGCAGGTCATTGCGCACCTCGACGCCGATGCAGCCCAAAGCCGCTGCAGTATCCAACAGCTGGACATAGCCCATCCGTGCGACCGACATGTGATTCAATGCGAACGCTGTCATCGTGTATTGTCCGTCCCTACTGTGCTGCGGGCAGACCATCTGGGACGAATCGCCGCAGGTCAATTCAGGGGCGGCGGTTTTCCGTCAGGGATGATGGGATGCCCAAATCAGATGATGGAATTTTCGTCAGACAGATTCCGAAAGATACAAGTCCGGCGGCAGGAAGTGCTGGCCCTGCAGCGGAGGTATCCCGTCACGTACCGCTTCGGCAGCCAAGGTTACAAGATCAGCACACAACCGGCCAAGCGGCGTTGCAATCGCCATGCCGACATGGCGTGAAATCAGCGCTGCCCGGCTTTCAGGGGTTAACTCGTTGACCACCAGGGTAACTTCGCCGGGTCGGCGCACCTCGCGCAGGGCCGCAATTGCCCCCTCCATCCCGCCACCCGCGCAATAGATGCCGCGCAGGTCCGGATGGCGGTTCAAAAGATCCAGCGTCGCCTCATAGGTCAGTTGGCGCGTTTCAAGGTTCACCAAGGTATCCAACACAGTAAATTGCGGCGCATATTCACGGAAATAGCTGCGAAAGCCCGTCTCGCGCAGCTCATGCCCATGCCAGCGATAACCGCCGACGAAAACGGCAATCTTGCCGGGCTGGTGGCTGGACAGTGCAATCAGATGTGCGGCGATCCGGCCGATTTTCATATTGTTCAGCCCCAGATAATTTTGCCGCACGCCCTGCGCAAAATCATTCAGCAAGGCAAAACAGGGAATGCCCTTTGCATTCAACCTGATGACGGCTTCTGTCACATCGGGATGGGTCACGGCCGTGGCGGCAACGGCATCGACCCTGTTGCCAAGACCATCCATCAGTGCCGCAAAATCGGCCGGGGTTTGCGACGGTGCGAATTCGACGATGACAGACGCACGCAGACCGGTGGCCTGGGCCACGGCACGTTCAATCTCGGCCTTGAAGGTCTGGTAAAACGCCTGCTTTTCCTTGTGCAGAACCACACCCAGCCGCAGCCGGGGCAAATCCATCTGCACCCGTTGGCCGATCAGCGGCGTGGCGTGATAACCCACCAGCCGCGCCGCCTCATACACCCGGCGGGCGGTATCTTCGCGTACTTTTTCGCGCGCATTCAGAACGCGGTCAACGGTTGCTGTTGAAACGCCTGCCTCGCGGGCAACATCGTGAATGGTGGTGCGGCGTGCCATGGCACCTCTGACGAAATTACATCATTCGTATTGCAATGATGATGGGGGTTGATGAAAATTTCAAGCCCGGCCATTGGAAAATCGGTGCGCTCGGGTCTATTGGCGTGGCAAGCTTGGCTATGCGCACATCACGATGCTCCGAACATGATGGTGCCCGCCTCAACCGCTGCTGAACAAGGACATACCATGCCACAATGGATTGACGCCTGCGCCACCGACGACATCGACGAGGAAGATCTGATCCGCTTTGACCATGGCGGGGCAACCTATGCGATCTACCACGGGGTCGACGGCAAGTTTTACGCCACCGCCGGCCTGTGCAGCCACGAAAACGTGCATCTGTGCGACGGGCTGGTGATGGATTTCCTGATCGAATGCCCCAAGCACAACGGCCAGTTCGACTATCGCACCGGCGAGGCGAAACGCGCGCCGGTCTGCGTGAACCTGAAAACCTTTCCGGTCAAGGTTGAAGGCGACCGCGTTTTGATCGAGGTGGCGTAAGATGGCCCGCCTCACCGTCAAAGACCTGCTGGATCAACGCGGCAAACATTCGTTCGCCATGCTGCGGGTGGAAACGCTGGAAGAGGCCGAGGCCGCATCCAAAGCCGGGGTGGAACTGCTTTCCGTGCCACCGTCGATGGTGTTCGACCACCGTTTTCGCGAGGTCGCACCAGATGCGTTTATCTTTCCCGGTGACAATTTCTATGAAATCGGCACGGCTGATGATTTCCTGAAATGGGCCTTCCCGCTGTTCAAGAATGGTGCCGATGCGTTCTACTGCTCGGGCTCAATGGGGACGATCCGCGCGATGACCGACCATGGTTTGCCGGTGTGCGGCCATGTTGGGCTGATCCCGTCTAAGGCGACCTGGACGGGTGGCTTCAAGGCCGTCGGCAAGACGCTGGATAGTGCAAAACTGGTGTGGCAGCAGTGCAAGGCCGCGGAAGAGGCCGGGGCTTTTGCGGTAGAAATCGAGGTGGTTCCCCACGCGATCACGCAGGCCATCGCTGAGAAGACCAATCTGTTCCTGATTTCGATGGGCGCAGGGCAGGCTGGTCACGCGCAATATCTGTTCAGCGATGATGTGCTGGGCCAGAACCGGGGCCGCGTGCCGCGCCATGCCAAACTTTATGCCGATTTCGCGGCAGAATACGACCGGCTGCAAGAGTTGCGCATCGCCGCGATCGGTCGCTTTGCCCGCGACGTCCATGACGGTGCCTATCCGGCCCCGGAGCATCTGGTGAACAGTGAAAACGAAGTGGTCGAATCCTTCCGCGACTG
>JANPOY010000056.1:0-2858 GCA_031428215.1 Paracoccaceae bacterium | reverse complement strand
GTGCTGTTCGACGGCATGACCATTGCCTCGGGCGGCTTTGGCCTGTGCGGCATTCCAGAACTTCTGATCGCAGCCATTCACGAGGCTGGCACCAAGAACCTGACCATCGCCTCGAACAATGCCGGGATCGACGGGTTCGGGCTTGGGGTTCTATTGGCGACGCGGCAGGTCAAGAAGATGATCTCGTCTTATGTGGGCGAGAATGCCGAATTCATGCGCCAGTATCTTTCGGGCGAGTTGGAGCTGGAATTCAACCCCCAAGGCACCTTGGCCGAACGGATGCGCGCTGGTGGTGCGGGCATCCCCGGATTTTACACCAAGACCGGTATTGGAACTGTGATCGCCGAGGGCAAGCCTGTGATGAACTTCGACGGACAGGACTACATTCTGGAACGCGGCATCGTGGCCGACCTGTCCATCGTCAAAGCATGGAAAGCCGATCCGTCGGGCAACCTTGTGTTTCGCAAGACCGCCCGCAATTTCAACCCGCCCGCCGCGACATGCGGCAAGGTCTGCGTGGTCGAGGTCGAAGAAATAGTTCCGCTCGGCAGCCTCGATCCCGACAGCATCCACCTTCCGGGCATCTATGTGCACCGGGTTATCCAAGGCCAGCACGAAAAGCGCATCGAACAGCGCACCGTCCGCAAGCGGGAGAACGCATGATGTCCACAGCACCCAAAGGTTGGGACCGTAACCAGATGGCCGCCCGTGCAGCGCAGGAACTGCAAGACGGCTGGTATGTGAACCTTGGGATCGGCATCCCGACGCTGGTGTCGAATTACATCCCCGACGGGATCAGCGTCACGCTGCAATCGGAAAACGGCATGCTGGGCATGGGACCGTTTCCGTTTGAGGGCGACGAGGACGCCGATCTGATCAACGCGGGCAAGCAGACCATCACCGAACTGCCGCAAACGGCATTTTTTGACAGCGCTCAGTCCTTCGCCATGATCCGCGGTGGCAAGATTGCCATGGCGATCTTAGGCGCGATGGAAGTGGCCGAGAATGGCGACCTGGCCAACTGGATGATCCCCGGCAAGCTGGTCAAGGGCATGGGCGGTGCCATGGATTTGGTGGCGGGCGTGGGCCGTGTGGTGGTGGTCATGGACCACACATCCAAGCATGGTGAATCCAAAGTGCTCAAGGTCTGCACCCTGCCGCTGACGGGCAAATCGGTGGTGGACCGAATCATCACCAATCTCGGCGTGCTCGACGTCGTCCCAGGCGGGTTGAAGGTCGTCGAACTTGCTGATGGCGTGACCGAGGCCGTACTCCGCGCTGCAACTGAAGCGACACTGGTAGCATAATGCTATTCTGAAAGCCGCCGTTCACCCGCCATCAGCCGAACGGCGGCTTTAGGACAACCACGCCGACCACAGCCTCTCACCCTATTTCCAACTCCCGTACTGTCTTCCCTACGCTTTAGGCTATCAATTAGCGGCACGCCACATACGAAACCGCCCCTGCCCAGTCACCTCTCGGATCAGGCCACGCGCTTCCATCGTGGCGAGGTTTCGCTGGATGGCAGCCCGACTGGTGCCCGTAATGGCTTCGGCCATCGGGGCCGAGACCAGTGGCCATCCGGCCAGCAAGCGGCGCAGGGCTGGCGGAGTTTTCCCCGAGAGTGCGGCCATCTCGGTCTCCGCCCGCGCCGACCAAGCTTCGATGTCGTCGAGGTGGCGCATCGCGGTCAGGCAAGCGGTCTCCATTCCGTCGAGCCAGCGAGCCAAACGCTCGGCGGGCCTGCCTCCGGCGCGCAAGGCCCCTGCCCCGCCGATGGCCAGCGGCGCGAAAACCGCCCCCTTGCCCTCGCTTGCCGCGATCCGTGATGCGGCAACTGCGGCTTCCATCCGGTCTCCGGTCTGGTTGAGGCCCGCGAGGCTCCAGAGGTGAAAGCCCATGCAGGCGCGCGAGATCGGATGCAGATCACATGCGGCCGCCATCAAGTCCAGCCAACCACCCGCGCGGTCCGCGAAAGACTCGGCCTCTTCGGCCATGTTCTCGGGGTCACGGCGATCAAGAAATGCGGAAAGGTCCCCCTCCGGCCCGGGACCTGCCGTCAAGCGCCGCACGGCCCATCCGACCCGGGCGAGCCCCGCGGTATCGTCCTGCACGCCCGACAGACGCATCGACATCCAGAGCGCAAGACGATCCGGGCCAACCCTGTCGCCCGCAAACCAGCTAAGGTCTGCGGCCTCGATCAGTGCGAGCCGGTGCCGCCATCCGTCTGGGCCTCGGCGCAGCCGGTCGTCCAGCGCGCCGAGCCGTCCGGACGCCCTGGCTAGACGGGCCGCGTGGGCCCCCTCGGCCCGACGCCAATCATCAAGGACTGCAGTTTCAGGCGGCTCAGCCCGAGGGCCATGCGGCAGACCGTCGTCATTCTCCTCTAGTGCGCTAGGCAGGAACCACGGGTCGTCCTCGGGTGCCTGCTTGATCTCCCCCATATCGCCGGACGAATTGTCGAAGTTATCACTGTGTGAAAGGCGCTTTGGCATCATATGTGCATAATATGAGACTTTTGCAAATTACCCAAGGGTTTCTGCCAAGGCGTCCATGCGCTCTCTATAGAACGCGCGCGAGACGGTCCGCGTGGTCTCTCCGATCGAGGTCGTGGTGCGGAAACCGAGGGGTTTCTGACGAGAAGCGTTAATGAGCATTCCCTTGCATCCGTTTACAAACGGTCGTTTATTGGCGACATCCTAAATTGGAAACGGCCTTTTCCCATGCCTCTGATCGGTTACGCGCGCATCTCAACCGAAGATCAGACCCCCCTGCCCCAGTCACAAGCGCTGAAGACCGCAGGCTGTGCTGAGATCCACGAAGAGCAGGCCTCAGGTGGGAACCGCGCCCGACCGGTG
>JANPOY010000055.1:0-9358 GCA_031428215.1 Paracoccaceae bacterium | reverse complement strand
GATGCGGGTGTCGTAGTCGGCTTGGGCTGCGTCTTTGGCCGACTTGATATCGGGGTGATTCCCGTACAGAAATTGGGCATTCACACTCACACGGAAATACCCGCTGTCGCTTTGTTTAACAGCATACTGGCCAACAGGGGTTTCGGCTAGCCTGACCGTCAACCAGTCGCATTTGAAGAACAGGGCGGAATTTTCCCATTCCAGCTTTTTGACCTTCACCGCCACTGCGTTGGGGGCAGGAGGAATGGAGGCAATCTTGCGCTGCAATGCGGTCATGGTGTCACCAAGCGTCAAGGCAGCAAGAGCATCCTCGCGGCGGATAAGGTCAGTCATTTCAGCACCTGCCCTTTGACTTTGATGATCCCAAGCCCGACCAGCCGGGCCTGAGTTTCAGCATGGCCCCGTAGCATGGCGTCCAGAACCATTGCGCCGGTCAGCCCGCGATTCTCATAGCTGTGGGTGTCAATGGCGGTGTGGCAGGCGCTGCACGCAAACGCCGTGTGCAGGTCTGAAACCTTGCTGCCCATGCTCTTGCCTATCCCCGGAAGGTGGGCCATCACGGTGGTCGCGTTGTTGTGGTTGCAGATCCCCGGCAGTCGCAGAGAGCATGGCATTCCTTGGGCGGCCTGCATGATCGCGGTGGCGCGAATTTTGGGGAGCAACACGGGCGGCAGGTGCATCATGCTCATTGTCTGAACCCCGTGCCTTGGGCCAACAGCATATCGTAGTGCTGCGCCATCTTCTCCATCTGCGCCCGGCCCCGGCGATTGATCTTATCGCCCTCTTTGCGGTCGGTGCAGAACGCGCCGTCGATAGTGGCCTGCATGTAAAGTCGCGATGCAGGGCCGCCGCAGGATTGCAGGCATTGGACAATCGACAGGTGGGCAATTGTCACCGCGCTCAAGCCAGACAGTCCGTATTTGTCGCAGAAGTCAGCCAAGACCGGTATCAGTCCCTCGGAGATTGAATTGAGCCTTTCCTCAAATTCAGGCCCCGTCACGTCTTCGATCTTCATTCCGCGGCCCTCCGCGCGCCGTGCCACGCGGCAAGCCAGTCAGCGGCAGCCACTGCATCGCCCTCATGCGGGCATTCAATTGTTGTTGCCCCAGCCTTGAACGCCTCGGCCCCGGCATCAAACGCCGCACTGCCAGGTGCGCCTTCATCCCAAGCAATGCCTTCGGTCCAGTGCGGCTCCGGTTCAAAATGATCCTGAGCCACATCGACCTTTGCCGCCGCACGGGCAGTTGCCGCCAGCGCCGCCATCGGGTTCTCCTTCGGCGTCACGTCGCGGATCGGCTGCATCGACTCGACCTCATCGACCGAATAGGCCCCCATCATCACTCCAGGTTCATAGCGCCGCGTCCAACCACGCCCGGCGAAATAGGCAAGCTGATCGCGCGGGGTGTTGTGCCAGCCGGGGCTGTTCTTGATGGTGATTTCATCCAGAGACGGGGTTTCATATTCCAGAACTTGCCCGCCGACTGTGGCGTAAGCGATGCAGCGCAGGCTTCCGCCAGCCGTGCGCTTTGCAATCTCATTTCCCCGCGCGCTGGTGACGGGCTTGTCAGTGATCACCAACTCGCCTTCATATCGGAATTGCAGGCGGATGCCCGCGCACTGACGCAGCGCCGCGACAAAGACCTTGGCCTGATAGGCGATAGGCGCACCCTCCTTGGCCTGGTAGGTTTCCATCGCCAAGGCGAACGGGTCCATCTTCCACTGCTGCGCCCGCATGGTGACAGCAAGACAAAGGGCAGGCCTGTTCCGAAGGTGGGCTGGCAGCATCACATCTGCCCGCGCCATCAGATCGGAAAACCGCACCAACTCCCCAAGGTTGCCAAAGTTGTAGGCCCCCAATTCTGGATCAAAGGCCTTAACCTCGGAGACTGAGCGCGCAACCCGATCAATCGCGGTGCCAACCTGTGTCTCTTGGTGTTCATCAGCCATCAAAGCACCACTTTCACATAGGGGATTTCACCAAGGACGATGGCACTGGCCACCTCATCAGCCATTGCCTCAATCGTGAAGGACTGCTTCAGGATGGCAAGAACCGCCGTTGCGATGGCCCGCTCTGCCACCAGCGATTCATTGACCGGCGCAAAGTCCAAGATCGGCTGTTTTTCCTCTTCGGAAAACTTCGCCTGAACCTGCATCACCTCTTCGGCCTCGGTCGCGCGGGCTTGTTCTGCGGCAACCAAATCTGCCATGGCCTTGGCGGCCGCATCGCGCGCCAGTGCTTCGGCTGCGTCCTTTTCGGCGTTGGCCGCTTCCAGCTTGGCCGTCAGTTCGGCAATCTTGCGGTCACTCTCTGCCTGCGCCTCTCGCGCCTTGGATTCCTCGGCCTCCCGTGCTTTCCGCTCTTCGGCATCCCGCAAGGCGCGCTGCCGGATTTCCTCGGCCTCTGCCTCGCGGCGCTTGGCCTCGGCGGCGCGCAGCTGGGCCAGTTCAGCATCCCGCGCCTCGGTCTGTTCTGCGGCCTCGATCTTCATGTCCAGGAAGCGGATGAAGTCGGCCTGCACTTTCGTGGCATCGACGGTGAACTCTTCCCAGCTTTCATCCATGACCACGCCCGCAGCCCGGTTGCGCATAGCGTGCAGGGCCGCAGAACTGACGGGAAGAGTGGACGCGCTGAACTCGGTCGCCATCCGGTCCTTGTGCCGCTTCACGCGGGCGTCCTCTGCACCCTCCCAAGCCGTCAGCGGTGCGCGGACTTCATCCCTCAGCTTGTCCAGCCGCGCTGTCACAATGTTGCGACGGGCGTTGATCGCAGCTTGCAGGATACGGGCCTCTTCGGTCAGGCCCTTGCCGATGGTGTCGATCATGGTCTTGGACCGGGAAATCTTGTACGCCTGCGACTTGATCCGTTCGCGCCCCTCCTTGGTGTCGGCGGTCATCACCTCGGCGCGCAGTTCGGATTCGATCTTGGTCAGCAGCGCGGCAATGGTTTCATCCGTCTCGAAGGCGCTTGCGACCGTCGCCTTGTCCGCGATGATCAGGGCGTTGTCAGTGGCGATTGGCTCTTGGGTGGTCATGGTGTCCTCACTGGTTTGCGGTGTTCATTTCGGACAGCAACCGCTCTCGCAGTTCCTTCCGCATGTGATGGCTTCCGACGACATCACCCGGCCCCGGCCAATGGCCAGATTGCAGGCATTCGTGGATGCGGTTCAGGGAGCGGCGGTTCTGGAATTGAGCGATCCGCAGATCCTCTTCCTCCATCGACCGGATGATGATGTGGTGCGGTGGCGTTCCGAGTTGCGCGACGATGCCTGTCAGCTTCGGCCACTCGCCGAACAGCCGCTCAACACCCTCGGCGCCAAGGGCGATCTGTTGCAGATAGCCGCCCTCTTCGATGCGCCTGTCCACCAGCCGCTCGTTGAAGTACCCGCCACGCACGGCCATCTTCTTGTAGTCGATCACGCTGGGCTGAAGGCTGATCACGTCAGGGCGTGACAAGACCCAGATCCCCGTGGGCTCATCCTGCCAAGCAATCGTGACCTCGGGCAGGCCGGACATGACCGCCGCAGCCGCTGGGTCGGCCGAAAGGACCGCGCCCATGGTGCAGATTGATTGGAATTCGTCCTGAGTCAGGTATCCATCCGGCTCTGCGTCAACCTTGCGCCAGTATTCGACCGAAGCGATTGCTGCATCTGTTCCGCGGCCTTGGTCGTAGGCGGTGATCTGGGGCTTGGTCGGCTTGCGCGGCTTGTCATCGGGGTGAAGGTTGAAGCCTTCCAGAACCCGGTGCGGCCCGCCCTCAACAAAGAGGGCCATCGCCACGCCCAAGCGCAGCGCGTCCGTCTCTTCCTTCTCATAGCGGTTGGGGTTCAACTGATGAAAGGCCCAGAAGTCAGCCGGGGTGCCAAGTTCCATCGTGCGCAGCCCGCCGCTGGTGACGCTGAACCCATCGCAGGGCTGGCTGTGGTGGACAGATAGCGGAATCGCGTACAGGCCAGGTTCGTTGATCTTCTCGCCCGCCGCCAGCGTGCGCGGTTTCACGACTTCGCCCCGCGATCTTTGGCGGCCAAGATGTTGCAGGCCTCGGAAATTGCATCGCGCTCTTCGCGGATAGTGAGGCGGTCTTTGATGCGGATCAGTTTTTCAATCAGTTCGCCATGTTTTTGCACGGGCTTTCCTTTTCGGAAAAACCCCCCGACCCGATGGCCGGGGGAAGTTGGACAGGGAGGCAGGCCGCGCGTCATAACCCGGACGCGCGCGGGGTCTGTCAGCCCTCGACGCCGGGGGCGATCATCATCCATTTGGTGCCGCTGCCAGCGATGCAGGTCACAAGGTCTGGCTTCACCACAACAAGCGTCCAGGTTCCCGAGGCAGAGACATAGACCTCGACCATTTCACCGCGATCTTCCATTGCGCGCACCATCTGCACTTCGCCGTAATTGTCGGCCAATGAGGCAATGAAACTGGCCCGCTCGTAGCATTTCAGTTCAACGGCGGCGGCGGGGCTGGCGAAAAGCAGCAGCGCAAAAACTGTGCGGATCATCACTTCCACCCTTTCATCGTGCGCAGTTCATGGCGGCGCATTTCGACCAGGCTCTTGGCCCGCGCGTCATAGCGGCCATCGGTCATCAACTGGCCGACAAAGCCAGTCAGTTCGCCCTCGTCCATGATGGACTCGATCTTCTCGGAAATGGTCGGTTCAATGCGTGGCATCACAGCACCCCGAACCGAGCCAGCGCGGCGCCGATGACAATGCCAACCGTCATGATCAGTGCCACCCACATGGCGGCAACCACATAAAAGCCACCGTCCAGTTCAGGCACAAAGTCAGGGTAATCACCGCCTGAATTGAACGTCAGGGGGCGGTCGATGGTCAGATAATTGGGCTGAATTTCAGCGCCAATCCTCGCGAACTGACGCGCCCGCCATTCCCGCACCGTCGCGATGTCGCGCCAGTCGTTGCTTTCATCCAAGACGGAAATTGCTGCGGCTTGAATTTCATGGCTGGATTTCACGTCAGCCAAGGCATTACGGGCGGGCCGGAAGGCATCTTCAATGACGGTCATTGCGGCACCGCATCAAAAATCACCAGCTTGGAGCCAGTCCCACGGCAGGCATAGCAGGTGCCCGTGATCGTGACCAGGCGGCCATCTTGGTACTCGCGCTCAAACTCGCGCCCGGTGCCACGGCAGGCGCGGCAGAAGTCGTCAGGGTGTATATTTTGAAGTGGCATGTTAGACATCACCAGCCAAGCGGCGCATGTCGGCCATAGCGACTTCGTTGGTTTCGTAAAACCGCACGGGGCTGATGTCGTAACCGCTGGCGCGGTAGATCAACTGCGCGGCCAGGCACCATCCATGATACCGCTCAAGCGCATATCCAGCCTCACCCGCAAGGTGAATGGCCCAACCGGCGCGGCAGTGCGTTGTTGCACAAACGTGTGGCACCGCCATATTCAGCGCACCGGGCACATCAACTGCTGCAAGAATAGCGGCGTGGATGTTTTCAATTTTTGGGACGACTGGCGGAGCAAATTCGCCAATCTTTCCCGAGCAGCCCGAGCAGTCCAAGCAGTCCAAGCAGTCCAAGCAGTCCGAGCAGCCCGAGCAGCGCGAGCAGCCCGAGCAGTACGAGCAGCCCGAGCAGCCCGAGCAGCCCGAGCAGCGCGAGCAGCCCGAGCAGCGCGAGCAGTCCAAGCAGCCCGAGCAGCCCGAGCAGCGCGAGCAGTCCAAGCAGCCCGAGAAGCCCGAGCAGCCCGAGCAGCGCGAGCAGCGCGAGCAGCCCGAGCAGCCCGAGCAGCCCGAGCAGTTGGTGCAATTCTTGCAATCAACCAATGATGCGAGCGCCTTCTGCGCGGCCTCTAACGAACCGAAATAACTGACTGAGCAGCGGTTTCCGTTGGCATCTTCGAACCACTCTTGCGGTTCGGTAGCGGTGTTTTCTATGGACATCTGTAACCTCAAGAAACGGTGTTGCGTGTTCGTCTTGAGTTAAATATACTTATCAGGTATATGCACGTCAAGTATGAAAAGACCTATTGGGTATATTTTGCGATGAAGCCTTTGTCGCTAATGATGTAGGCTTCAAGTGGTTCGAAAGCGGAGGCCACCATGACAACCAAAACGGATTGCCCGACACCTCGAACGGCGCATAGCCTTTCCATATTGGCGGCAAGGGGAATCGACATGCGGCGGGATGATGAGCTGCTTCGGCAGTTGTTGGTTCGGATCGAGGATCACGACGACTGGATATTCCACCATTACGTGGACTCAGGATCATCTGACGAACACGTCACACAATACTACCACCTGCAACTGCTTGCAGATGCAGGATTGCTTGAAGAGACTGGCAAGCACGGTGGAAATTTTCGTATGAAAAGCCAAGGCTATGACTTCCTTGAGGCGATACGAAGCGAGGCTGGATGGGGAAGGGTCAAGTCACTGGCTGGCAAAGCTGCGACAAGCGGTGTGGAGGTTCTAGTTCAGGTCGCCAAGGAAATGGTGCAACAGCAGATCAAAGCTGCGATGGGGCTGCCATAGTTCGATCAAAGTCATGCCAAGGCGAAGCAATGCACTTAGGCAGCCTTTTGAAATTCCATCACTTCCATTCGATGGGAGCGGCAGTTGAAGCGTTTGCCTGGCGCTGCTCGTTAACGGCCTGAATTTGGTACTCACGTCCGATTATCACCATAACCAGCCCGACCAAGGATGCGCAGGACAACACGACATAGAGAGTTGGGTCGTACAGTTCTGCGGAGGCAGCGCTACTATCTCCACCATAGAGCAGTATGGCCCTAGCATACGCAGTTGCTGAGGATTGCCAAAGAACCCCTGCTATCAGTGGGGTGCCGACGAACAGGATTGATCCGATCCAACCCAAGAAAGTCAAATTCTGCGTCATTTTGGCATTCATTTGGCACCATATTTTGAGAGAGAATCACATTGAAACAACATCTGGTATTTACCCCCATGGAAAACCCGTCGATCGCCTACCCGTCGCGGCTGGACACGTTAAGGATGTTCTGTGTATGTTCCAGTTGTGGGCGGGGGTGACAATGGACAGAGAATTTGCGCTTGTGATTTCTAGAATGACTGACGCGCAGTTTCATAGGCTGATCAATCATCTAAGTCACGATCTGCTGCAACAGTCCTTGCCATATCAAGCCAGCCTCGTTGGCGATCTGGAGAAAGACTGCGAAAGGCCTGAACCAGCAGCGATTCTTGAGTCGAACGATCTTCAGTGAACAGATCAGCCAAGGGCACGTCCAAGGCCCTTGAAATGGCCTGAAAAATCCGAAGGGTGGTGCCATCGTCCCCCTTCTCGGCGCGTGAGATATGGGGCTGTGTTGTGCCTGCCATATCAGCCAGTTGAGACTGGCTGAGGCCGCGAATTTTCCTGATGCGCTCGATGTTGGTCATGCCAACACTATGGCCAGTTTGCCACCCGGCTGGCAAATACGCTATAGGCATAGTCATACTTGACGGGAATATACCTGATGCGTATGGTCTTGGCATGACAACACTCCATGAATACCTAACCGCCGAAGGCATCCGTCAGGCAGACTTTGCCAAACGGGTAGGCGCTCGACAGCCCACAATCTCTCGCCTCGCAAGCGGCGTTGCAGTTCCAAGCCTTGAACTCGCTGTGCGCATTTCCCGCGAGACAGACGGAAAAGTGCCTGCAGAAAGCTGGGTTCCACCAAATCAAGATGGGGAGCCGGAAACGGCTCTTCAATCCCCCAAACCCCCCACCCACGATGGATATTCCGACAGCCGCACCTGAGGCTGCAAATTGCCCATGCCGCGCTCCATCAGTGGGGTTTTCATACAGGCGTGAATGGACTGAACGGCGCTCTGGCCCAACGCGAGAAGCGGGCGATCACCAGCCGAAGGAGGAATCCATGGCAAAAGCTGCGAAGAAAAAGCAACGTGAGGCGTCTGGCGATGGCGAGGTCCAGCCGGACGAACTGATCGGTGCGATGCGCGAGTTCAACGAAGAGGACTCCGAGCGTGCCTCTGATGCAGGCGAAAGCCGACAGCGCATTGGGGTCTTTCTTGAAAAGACCAAGATGAATGCAAAGGCATTTTCGCATTTGCGGATGGGCCTGCGCATCAAGAAGGAAAGCAACCGGCTGGATTGGCTGCGGTCGTTGCAGACGATGCTCCCCATGGTCGCCGCGGAGATCAAATCCACCACCACTACGGATGCCTTTGACACGCCGTTGGACGCGATCAAGGCGGCCGAGGCCGACAAGAAGGCCAGCAATGTGATCCGCCCGTTCGAGCGGCAGGCCACGGATGCTGAAATCGCGGCCAGCGTTTCCGATTTCGAAGGGGAACCCCGCAAGCCATCGTTCGACCCGGACCCGGACTTCGATGACGAGGTGAAGGGTTTTGACGATGCGGCTGCCGAAGCGCTGGACGGCGAAGAATGAAGATCCTCGCTGTGGATCTTGCGTCAAACACTGGGGTCGCCTTCGGGCGGCCCTTGACCAAGCCAATAAGTTGGCAGGTTGATTTTGCAAAGTTCCGCGATCACGACGCGAGACTTGGCCAAGTCATCCGTTGGGTGCGCTTCATGCACGAGCGCCTTGCCCCTGATTTGATCGCGGTGGAGGCCCCAATTGGCGGGCCGGATGCAAGTCACCTGCTCATCGGCATGGCGGCCTGCGTGCGCGCCCAAGCTGCTGATCTGGGCATCCAGACGGTGATGTACACCTCTCAGGAGGTTCGCAAGCATTTCATCGGCAAGGCGCTTACCTCTCGCCACTTTCCAGGCCTAAGCCAAGCCCAAGCCAAATTGGCGATCAAGGGCAGGGTGCGGGACAAGTGCTTGGAGTTGGGTTGGGAGCCGAAGTCACTTGATGAAGCCGACGCCCTCGCAACGCTAGATTACGCCTGCGCCCGCGAAAGCATGGATCACCAGCAGCAGACCGTTGGCGGGCTATTCGGGGCGCAACAGGGCGGGGCTGCATGACATGGTGTTTCCTCCCAGAAACGGATTGTCCCTCTGCGCCGGGGCCGGTGGCCTTGATATGGGCCTCATGCTGGCCGAACCAGACTTCCACACAAGATGCTTTGTCGAATGGGAAGAATACCCACGACGCGCCATCATCGCAGCACAACGCGCCGGATACTTTGCCCCAGCGCCCATATGGGATGATCTTACCACATTCGACGCCAAGCCTTTCGCTGGCGCCTTTGACACCGTGCTTGCCGGATATCCATGCCAGCCTTTCAGCATGGCCGGACAGCGCAAGGGGGCAGATGATCCGCGCCACCTCTGGCCCCACGTCGCCCGCATCATCCGCGAACTCGGTGATGGGCTGGAATGGGTCTTTCTCGAAAACGTCTCGGGCCATGTCACCCTTGGCGCAGAAGCCGTGCTGCGAGAGTTACGAGAC
>JANPOY010000054.1:0-1736 GCA_031428215.1 Paracoccaceae bacterium | reverse complement strand
AGCGGTCTGCCGATCCGCGCGCCATCGCCCCAAGCGACCCCATGCCCCGGTAGCTTTTGAAGCTGCGCCCTTGATAGAGGATCACTTCACCGGGGGATTCGTCGGTGCCTGCCATCGCCGATCCGACCATGGCGCAAGAGGCACCGGCAGCAATCGCCTTGGCGAAATCGCCGGAATACTTGATGCCACCGTCAGCAATCACCGGAATGTCGCCCGCAGCTTGTGCAGCATCCATGATCGCGGTCAGTTGCGGCACGCCGACACCGGCGACGATCCGCGTGGTGCAAATCGACCCCGGTCCGATGCCGACCTTCACCGCATCCGCGCCGGCATCAATCAGCGCCCGCGTGGCAGAGGCCGTCGCCACGTTGCCTGCAATCACCTGTACTGCATTGGACAGCGCCTTGATCCGCGCGACAGCCCGCGCCACGCCTACGGAATGGCCATGGGCGGTATCAATCACCACCATGTCCACCCCTGCCTCGATCAGCGCTTGGCTACGTTCAAACCCAGCATCCCCCACAGTCGTCGCCGCCGCCACCCGCAGACGGCCCATGGCGTCCTTGCAGGCATGGGGGTTAAGGACCGATTTCTCGGTGTCCTTCAGTGTCAGAAGCCCGGTCAGAACACCCCGACCATCTGTCACCAAAAGCTTTTCAATGCGCCGTGCCTTCATCAGGCTGATGGCTGCGTCGCGATCAACTGGTTCGCGTAGCAGCGCAAGGTTGTCTGATGACATCATCACTGACACCGGCGTACGGTCATCAGACGCAAAGCGCATGTCGCGGTTGGTAACGATGCCGACCACGCGGTTGTCGGCGTCAACTACGGGAAAACCCGTAATATTGTAGCGCTCCATCAACAGCTTGGCATCCGCCAAGGTTTGATCCGGGCGAAGGGTGATTGGCGCATAAACCACGCCGGATTCAAAGCGTTTTACCCGGCGCACTTCGTTGGCCTGCGTCTCGGTATCCAGATTGCGGTGGATCACACCAATGCCGCCCGCTTGCGCCATCGCAATTGCCATGCGGCCTTCGGTGACCGTGTCCATCGCCGAAGACAGCAAGGGAATGTTCATCCGGATGGATTTGGTGACGAAGGTCGAGGTATCCGCCTCGGACGGCAGAACCGATGACGCCGCCGGAACCAGCAGCACATCATCAAAGGTAAAGGCCTCACGAATCTCCATGATCATCCCTTTCGGAGCTGGCATCGTTTGGCGGTTCCCTGTTTCACGGGTATGCGTGGTTTGCAAGCAGGAATACCGGGTTGCTACAGTCCGCGCCCTGTGCAGACTGCTTCCCGTGCAGACTGCGCAAAACACCGGAGGCTTCCAATGCGCGTGGCGATCATCGAGAATACCCGCATCACTCATCACGGCCAGGTCGGCGTCCCCCTTCATGAGGCAGGGGCGTTGAATGATCAGTACAAACCATGGCGCGGCGATGCTTTGCCGGTGGGCGTGGAGGCCGATGCGCTGGTGGTGTTTGGCGGCGAGCAGTCAGCGCTGGACGATGTGACGCATCCGTATTTGCCCTCGCTGGCGCAATTGATGGCGGATTACACCAATGCCGACCGCCCCGTGCTGGGCATATGCCTTGGCTCACAAGTGCTGGCCCGCGCTTTCGGGGCCCAGAACCATCTGGACCAGACGCCCGAGTTTGGCTGGTGCGAGATTGGGTTGACCGAGGCAGGGCGTGCCGACCCGGTACTGGGCCACCTGCCCCCGGTCTTTC
>JANPOY010000053.1:0-1615 GCA_031428215.1 Paracoccaceae bacterium | reverse complement strand
GTTGACCGACGACACCAACGCCAACACATCTGCGGTGGACCCGAACGGGCAGCCCGGATGGTCCAGCGAGTTAAGGTTTTCAAGACAGAAGGTCACACCCAACTCGGCCGCCAGATCACAAATCCGGTTCAGCGTGTCGCGGGCTTTCAACCACATCGCACCCGTCACCACATCATGTTTCCAGATCGGAATACCGCCATCGCCAAGGCCAGTGCCATGCAGGTTCAGTCGGTACACGCCCAGACGTTGGCCCACCGCCGCCGTCTCACGGGCCGAGGCCAGCAACATGTCCGCGCCCTCATCATCAGCCAGACGGCCGACAAGATAGCCGTTCATGATGGTGAAGGTAGCCCCGGTTTTCTCCAGCTTGGTCAGATCCCAGGAAGGCCAGTTCCATAGCCCGACGCCAAATCCCATTTCCTTAAGACGCGACGCGCGCCAGTCAATCGGGCGGTCGCGCCACAGCATTTCAGCGCAGGCGGCAAGTTGGAATGTCATGTCAGATCTCGATATAAACGGTGCCGTCTTCAACTTTGACGGCAAAGGTTTTCAGGTTGATGCAGGCCGGTGCACGTTTGGCCTCGCCTGTGCGAAAGCAGAAGGTGGCGCTGTGTTTTGGGCATTCGACCGTGCCATCCATCACCAGCCCGTCAGCCAAATGAACCTTTTCATGGCTGCAGATGCCGTCCATCGCGAAGAACTCGTCGTCTTCATTGCGGATGATGATGAAGGTTTGTGTGCCGTGGTCAAAGCGGATCAGATCATCCAGCTCGATATCTGTGGTGGCACAGGCGCGTGTCCAATTGGTCATATGTCACATCCGTTGTTGGGGCCCCGGCCCGAGTGGAGGATCGGGCCGGGGCAAGGTCGGGGCCGGGGGAAAACCGGCCTACCGACAGGGAGAGACTAGGCAGCAGGCGGCGGCGGGTGGCCGCCATGGCTGTTCATGTAACTTTCAATCTCGGCCTCAAGCGACGCCATGCTGGCCCCGCCTGCCATTAGGTCGGTGATTTCTTCGCGGGTTTTCTCACCCTTGTGAAAATCGGCGGCCACTGCACCACGGATCAGAACGGCAAAGTGATCGCCCACCGCCATCGCGTGCATGACCTGATGGGTGATAAAGATCACGGCCAGCCCGCGCCGTTTGGCCTCGTTCACGATGCGCAGAACGTGGGTGGCTTGCTTGACGCCAAGGGCGGCGGTCGGTTCATCCAAAATCAGCACCCGCGCGCCGAAATGCACGGCCCGCGCGATGGCGAGGGACTGACGTTCACCACCCGACAGACCACCAACCAAACGGTCGCCGTCGTCAATCCGGGTGATGCCGAAATCACGCACGGCTTTGACAGCGATATCATTGGCGCCCTTGCGGTCGTAAACCTTGAACGGGCCCCAGCCCTTGGTTTTCTCAACGCCGACGAAAAAGCTGCGCCCGATGGACATCAGCGGGAAAGTGCCGCCAAACTGGTGCACGGTGGCGATGCCCTTGTCGGATGCGGCGCGCGGGGTCGGCAGGGTGATGGTGGCACCATCCATCTCAATGTGGCCTGCGCTGGGTTGGTGCACGCCCGACATGATCTTGATCAGGGTGGATTTTCCCGCGCCATTGTCGCCC
>JANPOY010000052.1:0-4526 GCA_031428215.1 Paracoccaceae bacterium | reverse complement strand
GCTGCGGCCTGGGCCATCAGCCTGTCGCCCGGCCCCGGCGCGCTGGCCGCGATGAGCGCCGGCCTGAACCACGGTTTCCGCAAAGGCTACTTCGCCACCATCGGCCTGGTGCTGGGCATCTGGGCGCAGCTGCTGGTGGTGGGCGTGGGCCTGGGCGCGCTGCTGGCCACCAGCAACACCGCTTTCGTTCTGGTGAAGTGGGCCGGCGTGGCCTATCTCGTTTATCTGGGCGTGCAGCAGTGGCGCGCACCCATCCGGCCGCTGGCTGAGGTGCAGGCCGGGGCGGCCAGCGTGCGCCGGCGCGAGTTGGTGGCGCGCGGCTTCGTCATCAACGCGCTCAACCCCAAGGGCACGGTGTTCCTGCTGGCCGTGGTGCCGCAATTCCTGGAACTGACGCAGCCGCTGGCGCCGCAGTACGGCGTCATCGCGCTCACCTTGGGCTTCACCGACCTCACGGTGATGGCCGCCTACACCGCGTTGGCCGCCAAGGTGCTGGGCGCCTTGAAATCAGCGCGCGCAATGAAGTGGCTGAACCGCGTCTTCGGCGGCCTCTTCGTCGCGGCGGGGGCGCTGCTGTCGGTGTTCAAGCGCGCGGCTTGAGCGCGCGAAACGACATCACGACGCCGATGCCAAGCAACAGCAGCACCGCGCTGGCGGGCTCGGGAATGGCCTGCGACGCGTAGCTTTGGGCATAGTCGAAGCCCGACGCCGACTGCACCGTCCAGCCAGTCACCGTGTTGCCGTTGGCGTCCACGACGCGATCGATGCCCAGCCATTCCACGCCAGTGGCGAAGTTCGCGTTGGCCGAGGCGGCATAGATCGCCGCGGGAATGTTCAGCGCCGATGCGAGTGCACTGGTGCCCAACTGGACGTTCAACGATGTGAAGTCCACGCTGTTGAAGCGAACGGGCAACGCAAAAGTGATGATGCTGGGGATGCCGCCTGTGCCCGGCCGGTCACCATAAGCTGCGACGGACACCGCTGCGCCGTTGGTGACGACCTGGGCCGTGGCGCGCGACTCGTTAGAAGGGTAGATCGCGGGGCTGGCGCCGACGCCCCCAGTGACGGCCACGCTTGCGTAGGCCGTGCCCAGCGTGCCTGGCGGCTGTGACGCGTCGACGAAGGTCAAACGGTCTGAGAAGTAGAGGTTGAGATTCGCAACCGCCGCCACGTTCGGCGCGTTGTCGACCCCGGTGGTGCCTGCCACCACCGACACGCGGTTGCTCAGCCAGCCGAAGGTGGCCACGCCGCTCACTTCGAACCTCGACGAAGCGGCCGCAAAAAGGAACGAACCGGCCAGATCGACCGGGAAGGCCGAGCCACCGCGCGTTTCAGGGCCGAGCGAGGCCGGGGTGCCATTGGCTGCGCCCGAAGCGTCGACGTAGAGGGCACAGCGGCCGGTTGAGAGTGCTGTCGGGCTGCACGTTGCCGTGGTAGCCCACAGCGGCGGTGCCATCAGCAAGGCGCCGACGGTGAAAACGCGCCGAACAAGCGTACGCAGCGGCAAGGTTTGCGGCATGGGGCTACTCCCGATGGGTCCCGAAAGGCCCAGAAATTCTAGGCACTGCAAGCCTCGCCAGGCTGTCGCGCAGCACCCGTGAACGTGGGGGCTGAGCGTGATAGCCCGACAAGCAGGGCACGGATCGGCCGGGCGGCTGGCTCTCGGCCGCAGCTGCCGGTTGCCGGCCCCGGGGCTGGCATCAGCTGTCGGCCGTGAACCCGATGCGCTTGACCAGCGGGCCCCAGCGCTCGAACTCGGCGCGCTGGCTGCGTGCCATCTCGTCCGGCGTGCTGCCTTGGGCCAGCAGGCCCACCACGGCCAGGCCGTCGACCAGGGCCTTGTCCTTCAGCGCCGCGTTGATGGCGGTGTTGGCGGCAGCCAGCAGGTTGGCCGGCGTCTTGGCCGGTGCGTAGAAGCCGAACCATTCTTCGGTGGTGAGTTCACCGAAACCTTGTTCGCCGAAGGTGGCCACATCGGGCGCAAACGGCAGGCGCGTCTTGCCACTGGTGGCCAACAGGCGCAGCTTGCCAGCGCGGTGGTTGGGCAGCGGGTCGCCGGCGGGGCAGAACATGCTGGCAATCTGGCCGCCCATCACGTCTACCAGGCCCGGCACGCTGCCGCGGTAGGGGATGTGCTTGAGTTCGACGTTCTGGCTCAGGCCCAGCAGCGCGCCCAGGAAGTGCGGCGTGCTGCCCGCTGCCGGCGAGCCGTAGTTGGCCTTGTCGGGGTTGGCCTTGGCCCAGGCGATGAAGCCCTTCACGTCCTTCACGCTGTCCGGCACCATGGGGCCTACCGAGAGGCCGTGGTGCATGATGGCCGCGATGCTGACAGGCGCGAAATCGGCGACGGGGTCGTAGCTGAGTTTCTTGTAGACGTGCGGGTAGATCGAGGTGCAGGAAAACGGCGTCAGCGCCAGCACCGAACCATCGGCGGCCGAGGCCTTCAGGCCATCCAGCGCGATGCGCCCACCGGCGCCGGGGCGGTTCTCCACGATGGCGGCGTTTTTCGCGTAAGCGCTGCCGCCCACGCGTTCAGCCACGCGGCGGCAGGCGATGTCGCCCGAGCTGCCGGCCGGAAAGCCATAGAGGAACTTCGGCTGGTCGAAGCCCTGCGCGCGCAGGTGCAGCGGCAGGGCGGCGCTGGCGGCAAGGACCAGGCTCTGGCGGCGGGTGAGGTGCATCGTCGTGTCTCCGTTAGGGTTCTGGGGTGTGAAGGGACAAACTCGGGCTCAGCCCTTGCTGACCTTGTTGGCGCGCTTCTCCAGAAAGGCGCGCACACGTTCTTTCGCCGCGTCGTCGCTCTGCGCGATGCTGGCGATCAAGGCTTCCATGAAGAGGCCGTCGCTGGCGGACAGGTCGGCAATGCGCGGCAAGGCCTGCGTGATGGCGTAGTTGCTCAGTGGCGCGTTGGTGGCGATCTTCTGTGCCAGCGCCAGCCCCTTGGCGAGGCCTTCGCCATCGCCCACCAGGTAGTTGCTGATGGCGTGCTGCTGGCCTTCGTTGGCATCGAAGACGCGTCCGGTCAGCATCATGTCGGTCATGCGCGCCACGCCGATGAGGCGGCTGATGCGCACCGAGCCACCGCCGCCGACGAAGATGCCGCGCGTGCCCTCGGGCAGGCCGTAGAAGGCGCTGGCTTCGGCCACGCGGATGTGCGCGCTGCTGGCGAGTTCCAAGCCCCCGCCCACCACCGCGCCGTGCAGCACAGCCACCACCGGCACGGGGCCGAGCTGGATGGCATCGAAACACGCGTGCCAGCTGCGCGAGTGGTGCACGGCCTGCGTGACGTTGCGCTCGCTCACCTCGCTCAAGTCCAGACCGGCGCAGAAGTGCGCGCCTTCGCCGCTGATGACGGCGGCCTTCACCTCGGGCGCCAGGCGCGCGAGGTGCAGCCACACGGTGTGCAACTGGGCTAGCAGTTCGTCGCTGATGCTGTTGCGCTTGGCGGGGCGGTTCAGCCGCACATGCAGCACGGGGCCGGCGCGCTCGATGCGCAGCAGGCCCAGGCCGCGCAGCGCGGCCGGGGCGTCGTCGGCCAGGGGCTCGAAAGGAAGGCTCATGAGGGAGTCCAAGGTTCAGGGCGTGATGATGCGCGGCCCGCCGTCGGGCGCATGCAGGGCGTTCACTTCGCTGGCGCGGCGCTGCAGCACGAGACGCTGGTTGACATAGCCCTTGTCGGTGACTTCACCGGCGGCCATGTTCGGCGGGCCGTCGAGGATCAGCGCTCGCGCCGGTGACTGCGACGAGCCAGCCTGTTCGGCCTTCAGCGCACGCAGCCCCTTTCGCACATGGGCCGCGGCCTGTTCGGCGGGCAGTGCGCGTCCGGCTTCGCTGAGGAACACCAGCACGCCGACTTCGCTGTGGTCGTGCCCGGTGATGACGGCGTCCTGCACATACGGCGCCATCGCCGCCACCACCTTCAGGCGCAGCGTGCCCACGCTGACCCAGGTGCCGCTGGTGAGCTTGAAGTCCTCGGCCACGCGGCCGTTGAAGACGATGCCTTGCAGTGCATCGGCCTCGTCGGCGAGAAAGCCCGCGTCGCCGATGCAGTAGTAGCCGTCTTCGTCGAAGGCTGCAGCGGTGGCCGCAGGGTTGTGGCGGTAGCCAGGGAACACATTCGCGCCGCGCACGCGCATCTCCAGCTTGCTGCCCGCATCTCCGGTGACGGGAACGAATTTGAGTTCGACGCCGGGCAGCGGCAGGCCGATGACGCCCGGGCGGTTGAGCTGCCAGCTGACAAAGGTGACGGCCGGCGCGGTTTCGGTGCTGCCCCAACTGGTGGTCATCCACAGCGGCTGGTCACGCACCCGGGCCGACACCGCTTCCAGCCGTTGCCAGGTGGAGCTGGGCATGCCGGCGCCTGCATAAAACAGCATGGTCAGCTTGCCGAAGAACAGGCGCGCCAAGGTGGGGTCGGACTCCAGTGCGGGCAGCATCATGTCGTAGCCGCGCGGCACGTTGAAGTAGACGGTGGGCTGAACCTCGCGCAGGTGGGCCAGGGTCTTGTCCACCAGGCCGGGCATGGG
>JANPOY010000051.1:0-77972 GCA_031428215.1 Paracoccaceae bacterium | reverse complement strand
AACCCACACGTCCCCACCCCCCCCCCCCCCCCCCCCCCTATCTCTTTTTTTCACCCCCCTTTTTCTCTTTCAATAAGCCCGGGGGGGCCCCGGCCCCCCCCCCCCCCGCCTGCGATCAGAAATCCAGATCAGCATAATGCGCAGGCGGTGGAAAGCCCGACACCTGATCCGCCAGCAGCGTGCGGAACGAGGGCCGCGATTTGATCTTGGCGTACCAGTCCTTCACGGTGGCCGATCGGTTCCAGTCCACATCCGAGATATAGTCCAGACAAGACAAATGCGCCGCCGCCGTCAGATCGGCCAGCGTCATCACATCCCCCGCCAGCCAGCGGCGCTGATCCAAGAGCCAGCCCAGATAATCAATGTGGTACTTGATCCGCCCCGCGCCCGACTTCACATTCTTCGAATCCGGATAGCCCTGCGCCATGATCTTCTTGTTGACGCGCTCATACAGCAGCTTGGACGTCACCTCGGCGTTGAACTTGTCGTCAAACCACGCGCACAGGCGGCGCACCTCATAGCGCGTGTCCACGTCGCGCGGCATCAAGGGGGGGGTAGGCACTGCCTCTTCGAGATATTCACAAATCGCCTGCGATTCCGACAGCACCTTGTTGTCCATCCGCAAGACCGGCACCTTGCCCGCCGGATTGCGGCGCAGGAAATCGGGCGACGGCTCCCAATAGCGTTCCTCGATCAGTTCGACCTCAAGCTTCTTCTCGGCCAGCGTCAGGCGCACCTTGCGGCAGAAAGGGGAAAGGGGGAAATGATAGAGACGGATCATGCGCACACTCATGGCTGGACCCATCCCTGATACCTGCCCACCCCAACAGGTTCAATCCCACATGGGCCGCGATCCGCCTTTCGGCGGTTTAGGGCGGGATTCTTCCAAACTGAATCAGATTGAGAGAAACCCGCCCTAGCCGCCGAAACAATCCGCACGGCCGTCGCTGACGATGGTTTCGGCCCCAGCCATGATGGCGCGGGTGCGTTTGCGGACAAAATCGCTGGGCTTGCTGGCGCTGCGGCCCTTGGGGTCGGGCAGCACGGCGGCAAGGCGGGCGGCTTGCAGCGCGGTCAGATCGACCGCATCGACGCCGAAATAATGCTGTGCTGCAGCCTGCACCCCGAAGACGCCTTCGTCAAATTCTGCGACGTTCAGGTAAACCTCAAGGATGCGCTGTTTGGACCAGACCAGCTCGATCGTCGGGGTCAGCACCGCCTCCATCGCCTTGCGCAGCCAAGACCGGCCTTGCCACAGGAAGGTGTTCTTCGCCACCTGCTGGCTTAGGGTAGAGGCGCCTCGGTTGCCGCCCTCTTCCACGGCGGCGCGGATGGCGGCCATATCGAAGCCCCAGTGCAGGCAGAAATTGGCATCCTCGGCGGCGACCACGGATTGGGGCATCACCGGGGCGATGTCGTCCCAGCCGACCCAGTCTTTCGAAATGCCCCCCAGGCGCCAGCTTTCGCCGATCTGATACAGGTTGATCGGCGGCGGGATGAAGCTGAACAGCAGGATCAGGACGGCGTAAAAGGCGGCCAGCCCGGTCAGCCCCCGCAGAAGCCAGCGGCGCAGGCGGCGGCCCAGGGGTTTGGTGGCGACGGGCGCGGATTCGGGCTTTTTGCGCGGTTTTTTTGAAGTGTCCAGCATGGCGCAGCATAGGCCCCAGGTTTGCGGTTTGGTCAAGGGTTTCAGGGGCAGGATCTGGTGGTCCCGAGTTGGGACCAGATTTTATATGATATTTTTCAATGGGTTGATGTGGTCATATTAAGAGTTTGTTAAGGTTTGCCAGGGACGGCGTGCCAGGATGAACCCCGTCTACTCCGCGCAATGGCAAAACTTGCCAAATATTGCCAAAGTGGGTAACCTGCACATATGAGCACCATGAACATCTCCCTTCCCGACGACATGAAAGCCTTCGTGGACGAACAGGTCCGCGCCAATGGCTATATGAGTTCCAGCGAATATGTCCGTGATCTGATCCGGCAGCAAAGGGAGGTGGCGGACCTGCGCAGAAAGTTGGATCAAAGCCAGCCCACTCCGATATCAGCCTTCGACGAGGGGTACTTCGCGCAGCTTCGGGCACGGGTTGACAGGCAGAGATGAGTTTGGACAATTTGCCTCAGCTTGCGCTGACGGTTGTTGACCAGATCCTCGATCATTATCTGGCAGAGGCTGGGACCAGCGTGGCCGAGCGTTTTCTGGAAGCCATGGAATTGGCCATTGGGCATATCCGGCATGAGCCGGGACTGGGCTCACCAAGACTGGCCCGTGCAATGCAAAATGCGGCTTTGCGGATTTGGCCAGTGAAGGGTTTTCCTTACCTGATCTCCTATCTGGATTTACCCGAAGGCGTCCAGATCTGGCGCGTCCTGCACGCCGCCCGCGATATTCCCAGCAACCTGCGCGACTGAAAAAGCCCCCTTGCGGGGGCCTTTTCTTTACTCTGCCGGCACTTTCAGCGCCTCGTCCGACAGGGGATGCGCCAGATGGGGCAGCATCTCTTTCGGGCAGACTTGCAGGAAGTTCGCCCGCTCGGTGGCCCAGTTTGCCAAGATACGTTCCGCATGGCGCGACCCGGTTTCCGCCACATGGCGTTCGATCAAGCCGCGCAATTGCGCCTCCCAATGCGGATGGCTGACGGCGCAGGTCAGGATGTTTTCGGGGTTCATGAAATCCTCGGCCACGCCTTTCGGATCGTAGACATAGGCCATCCCCCCAGTCATCCCGGCACCAAAGTTGGCCCCGATCCGGCCCAGAACCACCGCAACACCGCCGGTCATGTATTCGCAACCGTTCGACCCGCAGCCTTCGACCACCACGCTTGCGCCCGAGTTGCGCACCGCAAAACGCTCTCCCGCGCGACCAGAGGCGAACAGATAGCCTGCCGTGGCCCCATACAGCACCGTGTTGCCGATGATGGTGTTGTCCTCGGCCTTCAGCGGCGACGACATTTGCGGGCGCACGACGATGGTGCCGCCCGACAGACCCTTGCCGACATAATCGTTGGCGTCGCCCATCACCTCCAGCTTCAGGCCGTTGACCGCGAAAGCGCCCAAGGACTGACCGCAAGAGCCGGACAGTTTCACCGTCAGATGATCGGGTTGCAGGGAATTCCGCATCCCGAATTTCTTGACGATATGCGAAGACGCCCGCGTGCCAATGGTGCGCAGAGTGTTGCGCACAGCATAAGACAGCTGCATCTTTTCGCCATCCTCGAAGAACCGCGCGCCGTCTTTGACGATGTCGGCGTCCAGCGTATCGGGGACGTGGTTGCGGGGTTTGGAACGGTCATAGGTGATCTTGTTGACCGCATCGACCGTGATCAGCAGCGGGTTCAAATCAAGATCATCCAGGTGCGCCGATCCACGCGACACCTGTGACAGCAAATCCGCCCGCCCGATGATTTCATCCATCGACCGCGCGCCAATGCTGGCGAGGATTTCGCGCACTTCCTGGGCGTAGAAGGTGATCAGGTTGACCACCTTATCCGCCGTGCCGGTAAATTTGCCCCGCAGCGCCGCGTCCTGGGTGCAGACGCCGACCGGGCAGGTGTTGGACTGGCACTGACGCACCATGATGCAGCCCATGGCGATCAGGGCGGCGGTGCCGATGCCGTATTCCTCGGCCCCCAGCATCGCGGCCATCACCACGTCACGCCCCGTGCGCAAGCCGCCATCGGTGCGCAATGTCACCCGTTCGCGCAGGTTGTTCATCGACAGCACCTGATGCGCTTCGGTCAGGCCCATTTCCCATGGCAGACCAGCATACTTGATCGAGGTGCCCGGAGAAGCCCCGGTGCCGCCGTTATGCCCCGAAATCAGGATGATATCGGCCTTGGCCTTGGCCACCCCTGCGGCGATGGTGCCGACACCGCTGGCCGAGACCAGTTTCACCGTCACCTTGGCGCGCGGGTTGATCTGTTTCAGATCGTAGATCAGCTGTGCCAGGTCTTCGATGGAATAGATGTCGTGGTGCGGCGGTGGGGAAATCAGCGTCACCCCCGGCGTCGAATGGCGCAGACGCGCGATCAGCGCCGTGACCTTCATGCCGGGCAACTGCCCACCCTCACCGGGCTTGGCACCCTGAGCGACCTTGATTTCCAGCTCTTCGCAGGCGTTCAGGTATTCAGCGGTGACGCCGAAGCGGCCCGATGCCACCTGCTTGATCTTGGCCGACGGGTTGTCGCCATTGGCTTCGGGCAAAAAGTGGGCGGGATCTTCGCCGCCCTCACCCGAATCCGATTTCGCACCAATGCGGTTCATCGCGACGTTCAGGGTCTTGTGCGCCTCTGGCGACAGGGCCCCCAGCGACATGCCCGGTGTGACGAACCGCTTGCGGATCGAGGTGATGCTTTCCACCTCTTCAATCGGCACCGGTTTGCCCAGAACCTTGATGTCCAGCAGATCGCGGATGTGGATCGGGGGATTGGCCCGCATCGCCGCCGAATACTGTTTCCACAGATCAAATGACGCACGGTCACAGGCCGATTGCAGCATGTGCATGGTCTGCGCTTCCCAAGCGTGCTTTTCGCCAGACCGCCGCGCCTTGTAAAAGCCGCCGATGGGCAAAACATCTGCACCGCCGCGCCAGCCTTTGGCGTGAACCTCTTCGACCTTCATCTGCAGGCCCTGCAGACCAATGCCGGAAATGCGGCTTTGCATGCCGGGGAAATATTCGGCCACCATAGCGCGCGAAAGCCCCACAGCCTCAAAGTTCAGACCACCGCGATAGGACGAAATCACCGAGATGCCCATCTTGGACATGATCTTCAGCAGGCCCGCATCGACCGCCGTGCCATAGCGGCGCATGGCGTCCAGCAGGCTGCCTTCGATCAGACCGCGGTTGATGCGGTCAGCGATGGAATCCTGCGCCAGATAGGCGTTGACGGTGGTGGCCCCGGACCCGATCAGCACGGCGAAATAATGCGGGTCGATGCATTCGGCAGACCGCACGTTGACCGAACAGAAAGTGCGCAGTCCCTTGCGGGTCAGCCAGGAATGCACGGCGCTGGTCGCCAGAATCATCGGCATTGCCACCTTGTCCGGGCCCTGATGCTGATCTGTCAGCACCAACTGTCCGGCACCCGAGCGCACGGCGTCTTCGGCCTCGGCGCGGATACGCTCCAGTCCCAGACGCAGGGCATCAGGGCCACCATCAGCCGGGAAGGTGCAGTCGATGAACGCAACTTGTTCGCCAAAGCGATTGACCACCACGTCAAATTCCGCATTGGCCAGGAACGGGCTTTCCAGCACCAGAATTTCCGACTGGCTGGAGCTTTCGTCCAGCACGTTCTTAAGGTTGCCGAACCGGGTTTTCAGCGACATCACCCGGCCTTCGCGGAGTGAGTCAATCGGCGGATTGGTGACCTGGCTGAAGTTCTGGCGGAAGAAATGCGACAGCGGGCGGTAGACCGACGACAGCACCGCCGCCGGGGTGTCATCGCCCATCGAGGCGATCATCTCTTTGCCATCTTCGGCCATCGGCGCCAGAACCTGCTCCAGTTCTTCGACGGTATAGCCCGCCGCGATCTGGCGCTTGCGCAGATCACCGCCCGCAAACATCGCGGTTTCCGGCACGTCGCGCAGCAGGGCGTTCAGATCGACGATCTTGGCAATCCAATCACCATAGGGCTGCGCGCCCGCCAGTTTGTCCTTCAACTGCACGTCATGGTAAAGCTTGCCCTCGGCCATATCGACGGCGATCATCTGCCCCGGGCCAAGCGCGCCTTTTTCGCGCACGGTGGATTCGTCCACCGGAACCATGCCCGCCTCAGACCCGGCAATCAGCAGGCCATCGCCCGTCACCACATAGCGCATCGGGCGCAAACCGTTGCGGTCCAGACCGCCGCAGACCCAGCGGCCATCGGTCATCGCCAAAGCAGCCGGGCCGTCCCATGGCTCAATCACCGAATTGCAATAGGCGTACATGTCGGCCCAGGCCGGTTTCATATCGGTTGTGGCTTTGCTCCACGCTTCGGGCACCAGCATGGTCTTGGCCAAGGGCGCGTTGCGGCCAGACCGCACCAGCGCCTCAAACACCGCATCCAGCGCGCCTGAGTCCGAAGTGCCTGCCGGGATGATCGGCTTTATATCTTCGGCATTGTCGCCAAAGTTGTTCGATGCCATGCGAATCTCATGGCTTTTCATCCAGTTGACGTTGCCCTTCAACGTGTTGATCTCACCGTTATGGGCTAACATGCGGAAGGGCTGCGCCAGCCACCATTGCGGGAAGGTGTTGGTGCTATAGCGCTGATGATAGATCGCGAAGGCGGATTCAAAGCGGTCGTCGATCAGATCGGGGTAGAACACCGCCACCTGTTCGGCCAGCATCATGCCCTTGTAGATGATCGACCGGCAGGACAGCGAACACAGATACATGCCCTGAATCTGGCTGGCCAAGGCCGCCTTTTCAATGCGGCGGCGGATGATGTACAGCTCGCGCTCAAACTGCTCTTCGTCGATGTTCTTCTCGTTGCGGATCAGGATCTGCTCAATCTCGGGCCGCGTTGCGTTGGCCTTCTCGCCCAGCACCGAAATATCCACCGGAACGTGACGCCAGCCATAGATGTAATGGCCCATGCGCAGAACTTCGGTTTCCACGATGGTCCGGCAGCGTTCCTGCGCGCCGAAATCCGTGCGCGGCAGGAACACCTGCCCCACGGCGATCAGCTTGTTCAGATCGGGTTCATGGCCGGTGCGGCGGACCTGATCGTAGAAAAAGCGGACCGGGATTTGCACATGAATGCCCGCGCCATCGCCGGTCTTGCCATCGGCGTCAACCGCGCCGCGGTGCCAGATCGCCTTGAGTGCGGCAATGCCGTTTTCCACCACCTTGCGCGATGGCTTGCCGGAAATCGCCACCACCAGACCAACGCCGCAGGACGAATGTTCATCCTCGGACTTGTAGAGGCTGTTGGCATCCATGAAGGCCCGCTTGGTCTCTTCGGCCTTCACCCATGCGTCATCATATTGGGTCATAGCTGAATCTCCTTTGCTTTCGCAGCCTTCCGCAGGCGCTTGAATTCGTTGTAAAGTACGCCGCCTGCCGCCTCGGCGGCGCGGCCGGCAGATGCCATGTCGCCGGCGATCAGGGGCGCTGTGATCGGCTCCAGCTGGTTCTTCCGTTTGAGCCGGAAGGCCATGCCATGCGCATAATTCTTGTAGATGTAGAGCTGCACATTGGCGTTATGGGCAAAACGTTTGGCGTGCATCATTTCGCGCGAAACCGAACCGTGCAACATGATCACCTGCGTGTCACGCCCCGCAAGGTCTGGCACAACCGGATGTGGCCACTGGGCGATCTTGTCGGAAAACCGGGTCCAGCGTTGATCCCGCGGCATCACTTCGGGCATCACCGAATATTGCGGTACGATCGCCAGCACCGCATCCAGCCGCGCGTGGGCAGCGTAGATCAGCGCCGCCGATCCGCCCATCGAATTGCCAATGCCGACAATGCGCGCCGGCTGAATTTCGGCGGCCAACCGCTCCACCGCCGCGATGGTTTTTTCCAGAATGCCGGGGTGATTCATCCAGCTGCGGCTGGCGTCCGACACAAACAGCACATGGTTTTCGCCCTGCCAGCCGGACAGGCGCGCGGCCTCGACCGTCGGTACGGCTTCTTCGTCCAGACCCACCCCCGAAAAGGAGATGACCAAACGGTCGCTGCGCCCTGGCAGATAGCTCAGGTGCAGCGGCGGTTCGGTCAGATAGGGGGCGGCAAGGATCACGATTTCGGCTCGGGGTTGAAGGGCAGCGCGGACATCACGGCGTTACAGTCGAAAATCGGCTGGGTGGCGGCAAAACCGTTTTCACCGGGGCGGATGAACTGGCGTGGTGATCCTTCCAGCGGGATCCAGTTGGTGCCGTCGTGCCATTCCGAACTGCCGGAAAAGAAATTGCCGAACTCGGTGCTGATGTATTCATGCCCGCGCGCCTTGCGCAGCACGGTGCCTGCATTGTCGGTTTCCTGATACTCGAATTCGGTTTCCAGCAACGGTTCGCCATCAATCATCACGGTCTTGCCGGTCAGCTTGTCAAAGCCGCGCACATTGGAATGTTCGCCGGTGTCTTTGGTCAGGCCAAAGACAAAACTGTCATAGCCGGTGGCGACCAGTCCCGAGAAAGACGCGGGGTCCATCGGGTTCGGGTCCAGCGTTTGCTTGACGGGCGGGTTCAGATCATAGCTTTCGATCCACTGGGTTTCAGCGTCGATCTTGGACATGTAGAACATGCCCTCCTGATCATAATCCACGCGCCAGGTGTCACCGGGATTGTCGGCCTCACAGCGGTAAAAGTTGGCGACATAGCAGCCTTGCGACTGCACGGTCAGATGCGCGGTGCAGCCATCGGGCGGCGTGAAGCTGCCGGCAAAGGCAGGCAGGGCGACAAAGAAAAGCGGTAGGGTTGCAAGGCGTTTCATCGGCTTCATTCCCCGTTTACTGTGAACCATCATCAGCCCCCGCCACGGCAAGGCGCCGCGCCTGAAGCGTTTTACCCATCGTCTTGTTCAACACGCGCTGTTTTCCGGCGAAACAGGCCGCGATCACCGTGTCCAGCACCCCCGCCGCCTTCATCTTTTGCGGCGCGTTGTGGTGGGTGCCGGGCATGACATAAAGTTCGAGGTTTTCGCGCGCTTGCGCCAGATTGCGCTGCACGGCTTCGCGCGGGTGGCGGCCGAAGAACACGTAATACCGGCAGTCCGCCACAATGTGATCAGCAGCGTTCGACACCCGGTATTGCGGGATGGCGTCGCGGTAGCTGGTCCAGCGCGTTTCATTTGGCACCACGGCAGGGTCGACGGCGTATTGCGGTGACAGGGCCACTGCCACATCGACAGGCGTGAAAGCCGGGATCACCAGCGCTGCAAAACCGCCCATCGAATGGCCCAGCGTGCAAACCTGCGTGGCGCCGCAACGATCAACCTCGGCTTCGATCGCGTCAACAATCTCTGCGATCAGCCCTTCGCGGTTCAGCCATGTGCGGCCCGGGTCGGCCACAAACAGCAGATGATCGCGCGGGGCCCAGGCGGCAAGGCGCTGCCATTCCGGCGGGGGTGGCAAAGCAGGGTCAGCCCCGACACCAGAGAAACACACCACCAGCCGCCCGGTTTGCCCCTGCATCCGCCACAGACGCAGGCCCGCATCATCGCGCAACACCTCAAGCCCACCCAGAGGTGCTGCTGCGGCGATGATGGGGGCGACGGCGGTTAGCATGGCTTACTCTGCCGCAACGGTTGCGGGTTGCGCCAGATAGGACAGGATCGCATCAGCGGCTTCGCGCCCGTCGCGGATGGCCCAGACCACCAAGGACGCGCCGCGCACGATGTCGCCCGCCGCATAGACGCCCGGCAGATTGGTGGCATGGCTGCGGAAATCGGCCTTGATCGTGCCCCAACGGGTGACAGCCAGTTCTGGCACGCCCCACAGCTTGGGGATCGCTTCGGGTTCAAAGCCCAGCGCCTGCACCACCAGATCGGCGGGTTCGATGTAATCCGCGCCCTCGATCAGTTCGGGCGACTGGCGGCCAGAAGAGTCGGGCGCACCCAGGCGCATCTTTTGCACCATGACACCCTCAACCTCTGCGCCGCCGGTAAAGCCCTTGGGCGCGGTCAGCCAGACGAATTCCACGCCCTCTTCTTCGGCGTTCTGAGTTTCGCGCTGCGAGCCGGGCATATTGGCCTTGTCGCGGCGATAAAGGCATTTGACCGACACAGCGCCCTGCCGGATTGCGGTGCGCACGCAGTCCATGGCGGTGTCACCGCCGCCGATGACCACAACGCGCTTGCCTTCCGCGTTCAACTCGCCGCTGTCGAATTCCGGCACATCGTCGCCAAAGCTTTTGCGGTTGCTGGCGGTCAGATAGTCCAGCGCGCGCACAACGCCCTTGGCCCCGACACCCGGAGCCTCAATATCACGGGCCTTATAGACGCCGGTGGCGATCAGAACGGCGTCGTGCTGGCCACGGATGGCGTCGAAGGACAGATCCTCACCCACCTTGCAGTTCAGAACGAAGGTGACGCCGCCCAGTTCCAGCTGTTCGATGCGCTGCATGACAACCGGCTTTTCCAGTTTGAAACCGGGGATGCCATAGGTCAACAAGCCGCCGGCGCGGTCATAGCGGTCATAGACGGTAACTTGCAGGCCACGGCGGCGCAGCACGTCGGCGGCGGCAAGGCCCCCCGGACCGGCGCCGATGATGCCCACCGACTCCATCCGCTCGGCATGCGGTTTGATCGGCTTGACCCAACCCATCTCCCACGCCTTGTCGGTCAGGTATTTCTCAACGGAACCGATGGTCACCGTGCCATGGCCCGACTGTTCAATCACGCAATTGCCTTCGCACAACCGGTCCTGCGGGCAAATGCGGCCACAGATTTCCGGGAAGGTGTTGGTCGCTTGCGAAAGTTCATAAGCCTCTTCCAGCCGACCTTCGGCGGTCAGACGCAGCCAGTCGGGGATGTTGTTGTGCAAGGGGCAATGGGTCTGGCAATAGGGCACGCCGCATTGGCTGCAGCGGCTGGCCTGCTCGGCAGCCTTGTCGGCGGCGAATTGACGGTAGATCTCGTCGAAATCTTCGGTGCGCATCGCTGCATCCCGCTTCTGCGGCATCTCTTTGCCGACAGTGACGAATTTCAGCATTTTTTGACCGGCCATGACGCGCCCCCAGGTGGAAAATATCAGCCTGCGCTTGATACTTTGGTCTCGTTCAAAATAAAAGTCAGCAAGACTGACCTAATTCGTGGTTTTTGATGTGGATTTCAAACTATGTCGCCTACGCTGCGACATATTAGGTCAACAGGTGATACCTATATGCCTAAAACCCGGCCGAAAGCGCCAGCAATGCCAGCGAACCCACGATGATTCGCCACCAGCCGAACAAGGCATAGCCGTTGCGACTGACGAAATTCAGCAACCAGCGTACCACCAGAACCGCGGTGAAGAAAGCGAGCACAAATCCGACGGCGATGTCGGACAGCGCCGAAAAATCCAAAAGATCGCGGTTCTTGTAAAGATCATAGCCCACCGCGCCGGCCATGGTGGGCAGCGACAGAAAGAACGAAAATTCGGCTGCCGCGCGTTTGGACACGCCCAGCATCAGCGCGCCGACGATGGTAGAGCCAGACCGCGACACCCCCGGCACCATCGCCAGACATTGGATAAAGCCAATCGCCAACGCCTTGCGAAAGGGAATGGCCATGGCGTCATCATGCAGGGGCGCGGGGGCAATACGTTCGACAAACAGCAGGATCACACCGCCCACGATCAGCATCACCGCAATCAAAGCCGGGGTTTCGAACAGCACGGTCTTGATGAAATCATGCGCCAGAACGCCGATCACCACGGCGGGCAGAAACGCCAGCGCCACCGACACGATGAAGCGCAGCGCAGCTGGGTCTTTGTGGGCAGTGCTGAACACTGTCACCAGTTTGGACATATAAACGGTCAGGATCGCCAGAACCGCGCCAAGCTGAATCACCACCTCAAAGGTTTTGCCCGCCGACTGAAAGCCCAGGAAATGCCCTGCAAGCAGCAGGTGGCCGGTGGAGGACACCGGAATGAACTCGGTCAGACCTTCCAGCGCACCCAGCAGGCCCGCGACGATGGTGTTTGCCACGTCTCAGGTCTTTTTCAGATTTTTGGCCGATTCCTTGATAGCCGCGTATTGGCCCGAGGGACGATAGCGCCACAGGTATTCCGGCAGCACAGAGCCGAAATCCGTGGCCGTGATGCCCAGATCGGCCAAGGTTTTCGCACCCGGTGTCACCACGTTGTCGGATGTCAGGCTGGTCACCTGATCGCGGGTCAACAGTTTGTTGGGGAAAAGACCGCCCGTCAGGATCGAGGCGAAATCCAGCCCGGTGGCCATGATCCGGGCGGCAAAAAACGGCAGGTTCAGGATCAGGCGGCGACGGCGGATCACAAGCAACATCCGGGCCATCAGGCCCTTGAAGCTGTCCACGTCCGGGCCGCCCAATTCATAAATGCCATGCGCCTGACCGGTGATGCCTTTGACCGCGGCTTGCGCCACATCGTCGACATAGACCGGCTGGAATTTGGTGGCGGCACCGACCACCGGCAGGATTGGCCCCATCCGTGCCATTCCGGCGAAGCGGTTGAAGAAGCCGTCTTCATTGCCGAAGATCACCGACGGCCGCAGGATCATCGCGGTGGGGAAAGCCGCCAGCACCGCCGCCTCGCCCGCGCCCTTGGATTGGGCGTACAGGCTGGCACCGTTCACATTCGCACCGATGGCCGAAATGTGGACCAAAGACGTCACGCCCTGTTCAGCGGCGATGCGGGCAATCCGGGCCGCGCCCTCATTCTGCACGGCGTCAAAGTTGTTCTTGCCGCCACGGTCAAAGGTGCCAACGCAATTCACCACCGCATCCGCACCGGCCATCACGGCGCGCACCGAGGCGTCGTCGCGGATGTTGCACAGCACCGGTTCGACCTGACCCACCACGCCGTAGGGCTTGACGAACAAAGCCTCGTTCGGGCGCCGGACGGCGACGCGGACGCGCCAGCCCTCTTTCGCCATGCGGCGGGCGATGTAACGGCCGACAAAACCCGAACCGCCGTAGATCGTGACAAGTTTGCTCATGCGTAACCCTCGCTGGCCCCTTGGGGATTGCAACTTGAATAATCTTCGCAGGGCCAACGGGCAAGGCCTATCAGGCGCGACGATTTTTCGACAAAAGCGGTTGGCCCCCCGTTGACTCCCCCCACCGGCTTGGCTACATCGCCCCCAAGACACTTGCCCTGGTGGCGGAATTGGTAGACGCGCTGGTTTCAGGTACCAGTGTTGCAAGACGTGGAGGTTCGAGTCCTCTCCTGGGCACCATTACTTTCAACAGACCGCCTTCGGGCGGTCTTTTGCTTTTCCGCGGTCTGGCGCGTTGACCCTTGGCTGCCACAGGTCTAATCGGTTGACATCGCTGTAAGGAAACACACCTTGGCCATTCATCTCTATCAAAACGACCTGCCGGACGGGCTGAAACTTGGCAAGTTGGTGGCCATTGATACCGAAACCATGGGGTTGAATCCGATGCGCGACCGGTTGTGTCTGGTGCAGCTTTCGACCGGCGACGGCAATGCGCATCTGGTGCAGATCGCGCGCGGCCAGACCTCTGCGCCCAATCTGGAACGGTTGCTGACCGATCCGGCGATCATCAAGCTGTTCCACTTTGGCCGCTTTGACATTGCCGCGCTGAAGCAGGCCCTTGGGGTGACCACCGCGCCGGTCTGGTGCACCAAGGTTGCGGCCAAGCTGATCCGCACCTTTACCGACCGGCATGGGTTGAAATATCTGCTGAATGAACTGGTGGGCGTCGATGTGTCCAAGCAACAGCAAACCTCGGACTGGGGGTCCAAGGTGCTGACCGATGCTCAAAAGGAATATGCGGCTTCGGATGTGTTGTATCTGCACCGCCTGAAATCGGCCTTGGAGTCGATCCTGATCCGCGAAGACCGGTTGGACCTGGCGCAACGTTGCTTTGATTTTCTGCCCACTAGGGCCGAGTTGGACCTTTTGGGATGGGACGAGCCGAATGACATCTTCCACCACTGACAGTGATTTCCTGGCCGCGGGCCGCCGGGTGATCCGGGCCGAGGCTGTGGCGCTGGATATTCTGGCCGATCATCTGGACGCGTCTTTCGGGCAGGCGGTGGATCTGATCATGGCGTCGACCGGGCGGCTCATCGTGTCGGGCATGGGCAAATCGGGCCATATCGCCCGCAAGATTGCCGCCACCTTTGCCAGCACCGGCACGCCCGCGCATTTCGTGCATCCCGCCGAGGCGTCGCATGGCGATCTGGGCATGGTGATGAAGGGTGATGTGGCGCTGGTGATTTCCAACTCGGGTGAGACGTCAGAACTGGCCGATCTGGTGGCGCACACAAGGCGCTTTGGCATTCCGCTGATCGGGATTGCCGGGCGGGCCGACAGCACGCTGCTGCGGCAGGCCGATGTGGCCATCGTGCTGCCAGCGGCCCCCGAGGCTTGCGAAACCGGGATCGTGCCGACGACCTCGACCACGATGACGCTCGCCTTGGGCGACGCGCTGGCGATTGCGCTGATGGAGCATCGGGCCTTCACCCCCGATCATTTCCGGGTGTTCCATCCCGGAGGCAAACTGGGCGCCAAACTGCTGCGGGTGCGTGATCTGATGCATCTTGAGGTGCCGCTGATCGAGTCCGTTCGCCCGATGACCGAGGCGTTGCTGGCGATCAGCCAAAAGGGTTTTGGCGTGGTTGGCGTCACCGATGCGGATGCCCTTATCATCGGCATCATCACCGACGGGGATTTGCGCAGGCATATGGACGGGCTTTTGGCACTGACGGCGGGGGCGGTGATGACGCGCGCACCGCGCACCATTGGCCCCGATGCCCTGGCTGAACAGGCCGTGGCCCTGATGAATGACCGCAAGATCACCTGCCTGTTCGTCACCGCCCCGGATGCGCCCACAAGGCCGCTGGGCATCCTGCACATTCACGACTGTCTGCGCGCGGGCGTGGTCTGATGGCATGGCAGCCGCACGACAATCTGCATTCGCGCCTTGTCGCCGTGCTGAAAATCGCGCTGCCGCTGGTTGCCCTTGGCATTCTGTCCAGCCTGTTCCTGCTGTCGGGCCGGATTGATCCCGAAGACGCCATACCCTACGCCGAGGTGGACGTGGCCGCCCGTCTGCGCGAACCCCGCATGACCGATGCCGGTTTTGCCGGGGTGACGGCAGACGGCGCATCGCTTACACTGACCGCTGCCGAGGCCAGACCGGGCGAAGATGGCGGCAGCGCCAAGATCGTGCTGGGGACACTGGAAACCTCTGATGGTGGCAAGACCGAACTGGCGGCAGCGGCGGTGCAGTTGGACGCTGTGGCACGGATGATCGAACTGACGGAGGGGGTCGAAATGCGCTCTTCTGCCGGGTATGTGATTTCCGCGCCGGGTATGGGCGTGGCGACCGACCGCACCTTTGCCACCAGCCGGGGCGCGATCAGCGCGGTTGGCCCGATCGGGCAGCTGACCGCCGACCATATGGAACTGAGCGCCCAAGACGGCGTCGCTGACAGTTATGTTCTGGTGTTCAACGGTAAGGTGCGGCTGCTATACACGCCGGATAGATGACAGGATTTTTGCAATGATGATCCCAAAACTGGCCCGCGCTGCGCTGTTGGCGCTGTTCTTTGCTTCGGGCGCTGCGGCTCAGGGCACCGATGTCGCCTTTGGCGGGTTGCGCGGTGATACCTCGCTGCCGGTTGAGATGAACGCGGATTCCCTTTCGATCAACCAGACCGATGGCACCGCGGTGTTCACCGGCAATGTCCTGGTGACTCAAGGGGCGATGAAACTGTCTGCGGCGGAAATCCGGGTGGAATACACCGCCGACAAAAAGGGCATCGACAAGCTATTTGCCACCGGCCGGGTGCTGCTGGTCAACGCCAGCGACGCCGCCGAGGCGGATCAGGCGATTTACACCATTGCCACCGGCGAAGTGGTGATGACGGGCAATGTGCTGCTGACCCAAGGGCAGGCCGCAATGTCGTCGCAAAAGCTGATCATTGATCTGAAATCCGGCAATGGCCGTATGGAAGGCCGCGTCACCACCACCTTCACGCCGGGTGCCAACTGATGCCACCCGAGCTGACTGTAACCGTGGGCGATGCCGGGCTTTCGATCCGCAACATCCGCAAAAGTTACAAACGCCGCATGGTGATCCGCGATGTGTCGCTGCATCTGGACCGAGGCGAGGTTGTGGCGCTGCTGGGTCCGAACGGCTGCGGCAAGACGACCTGCTTTTACACCATTGCCGGGCTGGTGACGCCCGAAAGCGGGCAGGTGATGATCGACGGACGCGATGTGACCGCCTTGCCGATGTACCGCCGCGCCCGGTTGGGCATCGGCTATCTGCCGCAGGAAGTGTCGATCTTCCGGGGTCTGTCGGTTGAGGACAACATTCTGTCGGTGCTGGAAATCAGGGTCGATGACCACCACAAACGGCGTGAGCGGCTGGAAGAACTGCTGTCGGAATTTTCGATCACCCACCTGCGCCGCGCGCCGGCCTTGGCGCTGTCGGGGGGGGAACGTCGCCGGGTGGAAATTGCGCGCTGTCTGGCCGCCGATCCGAAATATCTGCTGCTCGACGAGCCTTTCGCCGGGGTGGACCCGATTGCCGTGGGCGAAATCCGCCATCTGGTGCATGATCTGAAATCGCGCGGCATCGGCGTTCTGATCACCGATCACAACGTGCGCGAGACGCTGGATATCGTCGACCGCGCCTATATCCTGCATGACGGAGTTGTGCTGAAATCCGGCACAACCGACGAAGTGGTGCGCGATGAAATGGTCAGGCGCGTTTATCTGGGCGAGAACTTTCGCATCATCTGAACGCCGCCGTCCGAGCGGCGATGCGCCGCCCGCAGGTCCGGACTGGCCGACAAGCACACTAGTTTGAAAGTTGCGTGACAGCGCTGTTGACAAGTGGACCATCCCATCCCCAAATGAAAGGGATGAGAGCGAGCCGCGCCCAGAAACCATTGACCGAAGCGGCCCCCCCCCGGCCCCGCGCGTGCCGCCGCTTGGTCCTGTTAACCACTTATAAACCAACAACCAACTACCCTTTCGTCTTCGGCGAAAGGCACTGCCCTTACGCGCAAAAGGAGGCATCATGCGCTATCAGATCAGCGGAAAACAAATCGACATTGGCGAGGCACTTCAGACTCATGTGAAGGCCGAACTTGGTGAGGTGGTCGAGAAATACGCCCAGCGCCCGACCGAGGCCGTCATCGTCTTTTCCAAAGAGGCCCACGAACATGTGTGCGAGGCGGTGATCCATTTGTCCACCGGATTGACCGCGCAGGCCCGGGGCCATTCGTCTGAAATCTACGCTGCCTTCGAGTCTTGCCGCGAAAAGATGGACAAGCAGTTGCGCCGCTACAAACGCCGGATTCGCAACCATCACCGTGACCGCACGGCACCAGTTGAATTCGGCCGCGGGTCAGCCTATATCCTCGCGCCAACCGAGGAACCGGAAGATGATGACCACAACGCACTTCAGCCGATCATCATCGCCGAGATGGAAACCAAAATTCCGGCAATCACCGTTGGTGAAGCCGTCATGCAGCTTGAACTTGCCGCAAGTCAGCGTTTTCTGGTATTCCGCAACGAAGGACACGGCGGGGTCAATGTCGTATACCGACGCGATGACGGCAACATTGGCTGGATCGACCCGCGCAACGCAAAGTGACGCGGGCCGTTTGAAGGCACGCAGGATTGAGAACGCCTGATGGACCTTTCGAAGCTGCTTATCCCCTCTGCCGTCAAGGTTTTGAGCCAACTGACCAGCAAAAAGCGCCTCTTCCAGGAGTTGGGAGAGGTGGCCGGCCAAGCCTATGGGCTCAGCACGGCTGTGGTCATTGACGGGCTGCAGGAACGCGAAAGCCTGGGGCCGACCGGCGTGGGCAATGGCATTGCCTTGCCGCATGCCCGGCTGGAGTTTCTCGACCGGATCACCGGCATTTTCATTCGTCTGGAGAAACCGCTGGATTACGAAAGCGTCGATCGCCAGCCGGTCGACCTGATTTTCGGGCTGTTTGCGCCGAAGGATTCCGGGGTGGATCATCTGAAGGCGCTGGCCCTGGTGTCGCGCACCATGCGGGACCCGAAGATTTGCGCAAAACTGCGCGCCAACACCGACCCAGCCAAACTGTACGCCATTCTGACCGAAGCCCGCGCACCGCAAGTCGCGGCTTAGGGGCTTGTAACCCTCAGTCCGGCTGCCATCTGGAAAACCCAAAGCCGGTGTAGTCGCGGTCATAGGCGTCCTTTGCTGCGGCTTCGAGATCATCATCATAGATCGCGGCCAGTGGCACCATCATCTCTTTGACCTGTGGCACATAGCTGGGCGCGGCCAGACCCACTTCGGCGGCCAGAAATGCCAGACCTGTGGCGATGCGGTCCTCGCGCAGCACCAGATCGGCGGGGTAGAGATTTGCGAATCCCTGCAACACAGCGCTTTGCGACGCGAATTGCGGTATCACCTTCAGACCGGTCTGCCCCGACAGATTGCGTTTGAGAAAGTTCAGAAACACCAGAAAGGCCGCGCGAAACTCTTCTGTCGAGGCAAACGGTTCGCCGGGGGCGGGCAGTTTCAGCCAATGGAATTTCGCCAGATAGGGCCGCAGCTCGGGTTGCAGGTTGCGAGTCAGAAAATCACAAAATGCGGCATGCGCCCGCGTCAGGGGGTGGCGCACCACGGCAAAGCTGCGATGGCCCGGGTGCAGGTCTTTCCAGCGCTTCAGGCTTTTGCGATCAAAATCATCCGTCAACGCGCCAAACCCCTGCAACCAGGCCCGCAGCGCGGCATTTGGCCCGGCGCTGATCGGCATGAACAACAGGGGCGCACCAACCGAGGCGGTGTATTGCGGCACCCCGGCGTTGCGGCGGGGTTCAAAATTCGGGGTGCGCGACAGATTGAACCGATCCAGCCGGGCCAGACTTGCAGCCATTTCGCGGGGATTGGAAACCTTGTCCTCAATCGCTTCGGGATTTTGCTTTTTCAGGGTGGTGTCGATGGCAGAAACCCGACCCGCAACGCCCAGAAAGGCCGCCAACCCATTCAGCACGGCGACGTTCTGGATGTCGTAATAATCAAGATAAAACGCGGTCTGACCGCTGATTTGCAACCGGTTCAGCAGGGTGATCTGGAACTGCTGCAACTGTTCCAGATGGCTTTCAAACTGATCCGCATCAAACCGCGGCCGGGCGGTGGTGTGTCGCCGGGTGTTCATCAACCGCCACTGATCGGTTTCCTGCGCGATTTTCCAGCTGACATAGCTTTCGACCGGATTGCGCGTCAGGATGATCTTGGCGCAACCGGGATCGTCCAGCACCGCATCGAGCACGCGGGGGTCATGATCGTGAAAATAGCGAAACCCTGACAGGCCCGGCGTTTGCGCCCGCATCGCCCGCAGCATGCCCAGCGGATCCGCCTCTCGCTGCTGCATGTTGTAGCCAAACAGCGTGGTGTTGGTGTGATTGCCCAGCAAATAGGGATTGTATGCCTCACCATGGCAGGTGATGCCGTCCAAGCCGTTGATGTTCATTTCCAGAAAATTGCTGCCCGTCCGCATTTCCGCAAACATGACAAAGCTGTGAAAGCGGGATTGGACCACGGTTTACTTCACCAGATAGGGGCGGCCGCGCCGCGAGGCCGAGGGGCGGTTGTCATCCCCGGTGGGAAAATCGCCCATCAGAACCGGCTGCATGCCCTGATTGCGCAAGTTCTGCAAGAATTGGCCAAAGCCGGTCAGATCCGCCAATCGCGGCGCCTCTGTCAGACGGCGCATAGAGCGGGGGCTGATTTCATCCACGATGGTCTGCAGCGGCTCCATCGGGTTTTCGACAAACTCGGCCAGCGTCCAGATGCGCACACGGGCCTTGACCCAAGGCTTGCGCAAGTCGGTCAGAAATTCAGCCTCAATCTTTTGCAGGCGCGCGGCTTCCTTGCGAATGTCCGAGAAGTTGCGGTTGGAATGGAACAACGGAATCGCCCAAGCCCCTGAAATCACAGAAATTTGCGCGTTCGGATCACCGGCAACAAAGGCCGAAAGCGCCTGATTGTCGTCGGGACCGAATTGGAAACACTGGCGTTCGCCCCGGGTGTTCCAGATCAGATTGGTCAGAAACGAGGTGGGGTTGTAATCCCGCATCTCGGCGCTGTCGCACATCGCGCCGTTGTACACCTTTTCGCCGCCCGCAAATTGCACCCGGTCATTGGCAAACAGATGCCCGTGCACCCGCGTGCCCGTGGCCTTGCCCAGCCAGATTTCAAAGTTGTCAAACAGGTCGGCAAAGCCTTCGAACACCGAATAGGCCGCCGCCGTGCGACCGTTTTCCCAGTCTTCGTTGGGATGGCGCGACTGCATGTAAAGCCCCGCGCGGCCTTTGGTGCGACGCTCAACCGCCTTGGCGAACAAACGGTCGATCTTGCCGGGGTTCGGCTCTGCCACCGCCTGCCCGCCCGCATCGTCGGACAGGAAGGTTTTGTAAAGCCGGTCGGCATGCGGCCACATCTTGCGGGCGACAAAGCAATCGGACCGGCGCAGCAGTTGCAGATGATCATCGTAGAAGATGTGGGGTTTGCCCTGAAAGTCGAACTTGGACAGGGTCAGCGATCGGCTTTCGACATGGGAAGACACCTGCCGCACCAAGGTTTGAAAATACGACTCGTCCGGGATCCAGACCCTGCGGAAATAGCGGTCAATCTCGGGGCGTTCGGGGTTCTCCAGAATGACCGACAGGGTTTGCCGCGTCAGGCACCACCATTGGCTGCCCAGATGCGGCACGATCCCTGGCGGAAACCGGCGTTTGAAACCCAGACGACGCTGAATCTTGACATAACCGTCAAACAGCCGCCGCTGTTTGCGCCATGAAAACGGGAAGCGCAGGGTAAAGCGTTCCAGATCCAGCCCGCCAATCGTCCAGCCGACATCTTCGGTTGTCACCGACTCGATGAAGTCGGTGCGGGGGCGTTCGGCCAGATAGGCGACCAGCTCTTCGACCGGGCGCAGCGGCAGGCAGGACCCCGAGGCCAGATAGACATGCCGCACAGCGGGAAAATCGCGCAGCATGATCAGGCTGGCCTCTTGCGTGGCGGCGACAATGCCCCAGGTGCCCCATTCGCAGGAATGCCGCCCAGAAAAGCGGATATTCCTAAGGTCTGCCAATGACTTGACCAGAACGTCATAGGATTTGCGCTTGACGCGCCTGTCGACGTGGATCACCACCGGACAGTCTTTGACCGCCCAATGCCGTGCCACCTGCGCCGCCCGGTCCAGTGCCGTGTGGCACAGCATGACAAAACCGACGGTCATGCCCAGTTGCCTTTGGACATCAGACCCAAAATCTCAAGCTGACGCCAGTTGATGTATTTCTCGCTCCACTTGCACCACAGATCGGGCTGGGTGCTGATCGCGGCGCGGTAGGCGCGGTATTCGTGGCTGTTGGCGTAATGCTGACGGCGTTCCATTTCCTCTTCTGCCTTGCCGGCAAAGGTATCCAGAAACTTGGCGTGCAGAAGGCAACCCGAGGCCTTTTCCCCACCCCATTCATCGTAAACCTGATTGAGCCCGCGCGGCAGCAGCATATGGGTCGAGGAGACATAGGTGTAGTCGCGGTTCCATTTCACCAGCGGGATCTTGTTCAGCGCCGGCGCACGTTCGGGCAGATCCTGAAAGAACATCCGCGCGCGGGGGCCGCCCTGTATCCACAGATTGCCGTATTTCTTGTTGCGGTGAATGACGTAATTGCCGCTGTCGAAATAGGGCGCCACTTCGAATGGGTCCTGCCCTTCGGCATAGGGTTGCACGTCGAACGGCCCTTTGGGGTACATGTCCAGCAGCATGGCCGAAAACGATTTGATCGAGCTGGCATCCAGCCAATCGGTCAGCGCCCGCAAAGGCCGCGTGTCGCAGAACGGATAGACGAAGAACTCATCGGGATCAACGACAAGGCACCAATGGTCGTGCCCGTATTTCATTTGCAGCCAGTTCAGCCAATCCACCCCGAAGCGCGCGCGTTTGTAGCTGTGCGCGGTAGACCAGACCGAGACATCCGGCTGCGCCTGCAGGTATTCGCGCGAACCGTCGTCGCTGTCATTGTCCACGATCAGGAAATGACTGACCCCCAGATCGCGGTAGTAGCGCAGGAAATAGGGCAGACGCACGCGTTCGTTGCGCAGGGTGGAAAACAGCAGGATATTGTCAGGGGTGATCAGATGTGTCTGGTCAACAAGCGACCGCAGCTCCTTCCGCTTGCGGAAGGCGCGGATGCGCCAGCGTTTGCGCGCCAGACGCAGCACATATCTAGAGAAAACGCCCAAACCTTACACTTTCTCCCGTTTTCCCACCCATCAAGCGCCAAGCTATCACAGCCGGCTTAAGACGGTCTTGAAATGATCCGCCCATTCCAGCGGCTTTTGGCGATTTTCTGGTCCCGTTGTCGTCGGCGCTGTCGCAGCCAGCGTCTGTATTGTTTCCATCCAAGAATAACTGTCTGTGACGTCAAGGTAAACTGCGAAGTCTTGCAGCAGCTCGCGGGTGACCGAAAGCTTTGACGCCACGACCGGAACGCCCATCGCGGCAGCCTCAACCGGAGGCAGTCCAAAACCTTCGGCAAGGCTTGGAAACAGCAAAGCGCGGGCGCCTTGCAGCACGGCGGCCAGTTCGGGGTCTGTCAGTCCGGACAGCACCTGCACCGGACCCAAGGGCGGCAAGCGATCCAGACGCGCCAGAACTGCGGCTGCGGCCCAGCCGCGCCCACCGATGATATAAAGGCGGGGGGCGTCGGGGCCAAGCTGATCCCAGATGTCCAGCAGCAGGACATGGTTCTTACGCGGCTCAATCGTGCCGATGGTCACGAAATACGGGCGGTCCTGCGCAACATCCTTGGGCAAGGCACCCGGCACCGGGACGGGCACCCCCAGCGCAGCGAAGATGCCCGGCGGTACCCGGCCCAGCGCCGCCAGTTGCGCCTCGGTCTTGCGGCGGGCGTCTTGGGTGGTGTGGATCACCCAGTTGGCATGACGGGCCACGGCGGCCATCTTGGCGCGAAAAGGTTCCACGCTGTCAGGTCGGGCGAATGCGGGATGATCCAGTGGGATGGTGTCATGCACCATGACCGCCACGTTCAGGCCCGCAGCCCGGATCGCCGCCAAAGCGCGGTCGGTCAGATTGGCATGGCCGATGTTCAGATAGGTCGCGCCCACCAGCCGCCGCAGCATCCGGCGCAGGAAGGGGCGGGCGGTGCGGGCGATGGCCATGCGGCGCATGTCGGCCTCGGCCCGCGCGCGCAAAGGATCATGGCGGTGGATCAGTCGCCCGATCAGGTCAGATCGGCCAATCCCGGCCTGCCCACGCACCCGCGCCGCCAGCCCGGCGCAGCCCGCACGGTCCAGCAGCAGATAGCCCGCACCCGAACGGATCAGCCCATAAAGCGGCGCGTCCAGTTCCAGCAGATGCGTCAGGTAGGCCAGTTCCACCCGGTCAATCCCGGTGAGCGGCCCCCGACCCAGACGCGACACCAGCCGCGTCAGGTCCAAAAGCCGCGCCATGCGTCACTGCGCCGCTTTTTGCAGCGCAATCATGTCGTTCAGATAGGCGCCGAATTCTTCGCGCAGATCGGGGCGGGCCAGACCAAAGGCCACAGTCGCCTGCAAGAAACCGGCCTTGGAGCCGCAATCATAGCGTTGACCACGGAAGCGGTAGCCATAAACCTTGCCGGTCTTGGTTTCCTCGGCAATGGCGTCGGTCAGCTGAATTTCCCCGCCGGCGCCTTGCTTCATCTTGTTCAGGTTGTTCAGCACCTTGGGCGACAGGATGTACCGACCGATCACCGCAAGGTTCGACGGCGCATCCTCGGCTTTGGGCTTTTCGACCATGCCTTTGGCCAGCACGATCGACCCCATGTCTTCGGCAATATCCAGCACGCCGTAGGACGGAGCCTTGTGGGGTGGCACTTCCATCGCGGCGACCATATTGCCGCCGGTCTGCTCATACGCCTCCATCATTTGCAGCAGGCAGGGCTTTTCGGCAGCGATGACGTCATCTGGCAGCAGGACGGCAAAAGGCTCATCGCCGATCAGACGGCGCGCGCACCAGATGGCGTGGCCCAGACCCAGCGGGCGGTTCTGGCGCAGATAGGCAATCGCGCCGCTGTCCATGTTGGTTTCCTTCAGGATCTCCAACAGGTCATCCTTCCCGGCCTTGCGCAGGGTGTTTTCCAGCTCGGGCGAGTGATCGAAATAGTCCTCAAGTGCGGATTTCCCGCGCGAGGTGACAAAAATGAACTCTTTGATACCCGCCGCGCGGGCCTCATCAATCGCATATTGGATGAGCGGGCGGTCCACCAGCGTCATGATCTCTTTCGGGATCGATTTGGTGGCCGGCAGGAACCGGGTTCCCATTCCAGCGACCGGAAAAACCGCTTTGGTGACTTTCTTGATCTTCATCTGCCCACTCTACCTCTGCACTGCCCAAGTGCTTTTTTGGGCCCACGTTACACACTAAGACCCAATCGTTAATAGCTAATTCTGACCGCAATTTGGCACAATTAGCTTTATTGGTCGTATATAGCACATAATCCAAGTTTTGCACTGGTACGCTTACTTCGGTATGTCGTCAGACGGGGCGAAATCGTTCAATCCGCGTCACCTCGAAGGCGATCCTTTTGCGAAATCCGGTCAGGCGCAGGCGGGGGCCGCTACGATCGCTGCGGCCAAACAGCCCTCCGGTTTGCAGCCAGTATCCCTGCGGTTGAAACGCGACTTGGTGGGCGCGCAGAGTGGGCGACAGGCAAATCAGCGTCACCACCTTGCCTTCCGCGACGGCTCTGGCGGCCTTTGTCTGCAAGGCCCTGCGTTGCCAGATCCGCCCGGCGATCACCTGACCCTTGCGCGGACCCGTGCCGGGCAGCGGCAGCAGATCAGAGTGCGGGGCAGGCAATGGCGGCAGCAGCGACAGGGAGTGCGCCACTCCATCGGCCCAGCCCAGCGCCAGACTTTGCAGCAACGCCGCCTCTTCCGCCGTGCCAATCCGACCCGCAACGCGGTGGTGCCTGGCGCGGGCGGCCTCACGTTCCGTCATGTTGTGCAGCGCTGCGCTCAGATCGGCTGTGGGGGCATGGCGACGCAGGAACAGCGCGGTGCTGGCGGCGATGTCGAACAGGCTGAGCGGCACGCGATCGGCGCGGCGGCGGTCACTGGCGGCAAAGCCGTGATGCACCAGCGCGTCCGGGACCACAGCGGTGTCGCCCAGACGGGCCAGCCGCAGGTTGACGTCGGCCTCGTCCAGATAGAACCGGTAGGCGGGATCAAAACCGCCGATGGCGCGCAAGGCATTGGCATGAAAAGCGCAGTTGGTGCCTTGGGTCTTGACTGCGCGCTGTGAGGTTCCCGCACGGATCAGGGTTTCGGTTGCGTCAAACGGATGATCCTGCGCCAGTGCATCCACGTCGCAAGCCTGCCACTGAAACGAAATGCCGTTGCGCCCCAGCACAAAGCCGGTTGCGGCAATCACCCCCGGCGCGGCAAAGGGCGCCGTCAGGCGGGTCAACCATGTCGGCTCGGCCACCGCGTCATCGTCGATGAACGCCACCACGGGGGCCGCCGCCAGTGCCAACCCCGCGTTGCGCGCGGCGCTGATGTTGGCCTGATCGAAGGGCAGCAATTTCAGGGCCAACCCCAACCCTTGCGCACGTTCAATCGCGTCTGGATCGGCCACAACGATCAGCTCAAAACATCGGTGATCCTGCTGTGTCAGCGCCAGTATGCAGCGCATCAACGCCTCCGCCCGGTGGCGGCTGACGATGATCACGCCGACGGGCGGCTGGGTCATCCGGCGGCGGCCATCATCGCCTCGATCACCGCCACGTCGCTGGGGTTGTTCAACTCCCAGAACTGGCGGCCCTTGGCCTGCACCTCGACGCACAGCACCTGCCGCCCGTTTTCAAGGAAGCGCAACTGCTCCAAACCTTCCAGCGTTTCCAGCGGACCCACCGGCCAGTTGGGATAGGCGGCCAAGGCGGCGGGGCGATAGGCGTAGACGCCGACATGGTGGAACACCGGGGTTTCGTCGCTGTCACCATAGGTCTTGCCGGTGAACGGGATCACCTCTTTCGAGAAATAGAGCCCCCGCATCCCTGCGCCAAACACCGCCGTCGTGCCGCCCACCCGACCCGCGCGCCGATCCGCCAGAAAGCCGTTGAGCGCCCGGCCATCACAGCGCAACACAGGCGTGGCAATATCGGCTCCCGGATCGGCCAGCAGCCCGGCAATCAGGTCTTCGACGAACCAGGCGGGCGTCAATGGCGCGTCGCCCTGCAGGTTCACCACCATATCGAAACCTTGCAGCAGCGCCGCCACCTCGGCGCAACGCTCGGTGCCGTTTTGTGCTGCGGATGAGGTCATCACCACCTCGGCCCCAAAGGTGCGGGCGTGGTCGGCAATGCGGTCATCATCGGTGGCCACCACCACACGGTCAACCCCGCGCACCGCCATCGCCGCCTCCCAGCTTCGGCGGATCAGAGTCTTGTCGCCATCAGGGCCCTTCAATGAAACCAGGGGCTTGCCCGGATAGCGGGTGCTGGCATAGCGGGCGGGAATGGCGATGAGGGCGGTCATTTCTTCAGATCAACTCCGGGGGCGTAGGCGATGAAAAACGGGTTGTCCCAACCGGGTTTGCCGTAAGCCAAGGGGCTGTGGTCATCGAACCGGATCACATGGCCGCCCGCCCCACGCAGCACGGCATCGCCCGCCGCCGTGTCCCATTCCATGGTGCGGCCCAGACGGGGGTACAGATCCGCCTCCCCCGTCGCCACCAGACAGAACTTCAGCGACGAGCCGGCCGAGGTGCTGTCAGCAACGGTGTATTTGCCGATGTAATCCTCCAGCGCCTGATCGCGGTGCGATTTCGACGCCACCACCATCAGCGCGGCATTGTCCGGCGCGCGCACCGAAATCGGCTGCACAGGGCCGGGCGCATCCTTGGCCATCGGCCCGCTTTCCTCAACCGTCACGCCGTCAGGCTGGGTGTAGAACAACCGCCCCAAGGCAGGCGCATAGACCACGCCGCGCAGGGGCACGCCGTTTTCCACATAGGCAATGTTCACGGTGAAATCGCCGCCGCGTTTGACGAATTCCTTGGTGCCGTCCAGCGGATCAACGATCAGAAACGTCTGCGCGGTCAGGGCGTGGCTGTCGGCCTGTTCCTCGGTGATCAGCACGACATCCGGGAAGGCCGCGCGCAGACCTGCCGAGATCAGCAGATCCGCGGCCTCATCGGCCAAAGTCACCGGGCTGGCATCGGATTTCGACTTCACCTCAAATTCCGGGCCGTTGTAGACCTCCATGATACGGTCGCCCGCCTGCAGTGCCAGACGGCGGATAACGGGGATCAAACGGTCAAAGTCCATCGGCGCTCCTGCCCACAACGCCACAGTGTGGCCGCGTTGTTGATTAATACTCTGCTTGCCCTTATCATCGCTTGGAAAGGGAACAGCAAGATTTCCCATGTATGACTGGCAAAGCCCGTCACTTGGTATTGAGGTAGCGTCCAGATGTTCCGGCCCGACATACGACAGACGCCTGCCTCCAGCGGTTTGGCCATGCTGGAGCTGATTTTCCACGCCTCGGTCCGTAACATCCGAAAATCACACGGAAATGCGGTTGTTGGCCTGCTGATGAGCATTGTCCAATCGGTGATCATGGTGGTGATCATGGTGATGCTGTTTGATCTGTTGGGCGCGCGCGGGTCGGCGGTGCGCGGTGACTTCGTGTTGTACATCATGACCGGTGTTTTCAATTTTGCCACCCATTCCAAAACACTGAGTGCGGTGGCGCGGTCTGATGGACCGACCTCTGCGATGATGAAACACTCGCCCATGAACACCATCGTGGCGATTGCTTCGGCAGCTTTGGGTGCGCTTTACCTGCAAACCCTGTCGGCGGCGGTGATCCTGTTTGTCTATCACACGCTGTGGACGCCGATCACCATCTTTGAACCGGTGTATGTGGTTGGCACCTTCCTGCTGTCATGGGCATCTGGCATTGGCGTCGGCATGGTGTTCAAGGCGGCAACGCCGTGGCAGCCGGAACTGTTCGGCGTGCTGACCACGATCTATTCGCGCGCCAACATGATCTTTTCGGGCAAGATGTTTCTGGCCAATGCGACGCCGACCTACATTCTGTCGATGTATGATTGGAATCCGCTGTTTCATTCCATCGACCAGACCCGCGGCTTCATGTTTGAAAACTATCACCCGCATTACAGTTCGATCAGTTATCCGGTGATCGTCACGTTGGTGCTGATGGTCCTTGGCCTGATGGGTGAGAATTTTACCCGCAAGCATGCCTCGGCCAGCTGGAATGCCAGACGATGATCAAACCCCTGCTGACTGCCTTGTGTCTTTCGCTGTTTCCGCTGGCCGCCTTGGCTCAGGATCAGTTGCCCGCGCTTTATGATGTGACGGGTGTGGTGGTGGGCGATGTCTTGAACATCCGCGCCGCCGACAGCGCCAGCGCCGCCATCATCGGCAGCCTGCCCCGCAACGCCGTTTCGGTTGAGGTGATTTCGCTGAACGCCAGCAAAACCTGGGCCCTTGTGAACACAAATGCCGGTCCCGGCTATGTTTCCATGCGCTATCTGGCGCGGCAAACGGGTGAGGACTGGGGGGCAATGACGCAGCCCTTGCAGTGCAGTGGCACCGAACCGTTCTGGGCGCTGGATATGGACCCGGCGCAAGGCACGGCCACCGCATCCGATCCGGACGGCTTGCCCCGCACCGCCCGCATCACGGCCGTCTGGCCCAGTGCCATCTATCGGCCCACCGCGGCGATCCTGTTTCAGGGTGCCAATATCGACGGTTTGGCCACCCTGAAAGCCGCCGCCTGTTCGGATGGCATGTCTGACCTCGCTTATGGCATTGCGGTTGATATGTTCCTGCGCGACGAAACCGGTGCGGCAAGTGCCGCCTTCAGCGGTTGCTGCAGCCTCGCGCCCTGAGAAAAGCGTGCATCCGGGCAACGATGCGATTTTTCATCAGATTTCGGCGCGCTTCCTTGATGCACAGCGCTTGCAGGCCGAATTTGACCTCCCTATATACGCCCAGAAGCCGGAAACGGGCGACAGCCCTTGCCGTGTCTCAAATGGGATCGGTGCGGAATGCCTGCTTGGGTTCCGCCCCACAACATCGCCTTCGGAAAGGGACCACTCATGGCCAAAGTCATTGGTATTGACCTCGGGACGACCAACTCTTGCGTTGCCATCATGGACGGCTCGCAACCCCGGATCATCGAGAATGCGGAAGGCGCGCGCACCACGCCGTCGATCGTTGCGTACACGGAAAACGAGCGTCTGGTCGGTCAAGCCGCCAAGCGGCAGGCTGTCACCAACGCCACCAACACGGTGTTTGCGGTCAAGCGTCTGATCGGACGTCGGCATGACGATCCGGTGATCCTGAAGGATCAGAAGAACATGCCGTACAAGATCGTCAACGGCGGCAATGGTGACGCCTGGGTTGAAGTGCGCGGTGAGAAATATTCCCCGGCGCAGGTGTCCGCCGTCATCCTGCAGAAGATGAAGGAAACCGCTGAATCCTACTTGGGCGAAACCGTTACCCAGGCCGTGATCACGGTGCCCGCCTATTTCAACGACGCCCAGCGTCAGGCCACCAAGGATGCCGGCAAGATCGCCGGTCTTGAGGTTCTGCGCATCATCAACGAGCCGACAGCCGCCGCGCTGGCTTACGGGCTTGACCGCAAGGAATCCAAGACCATCGCGGTTTATGACCTTGGCGGCGGCACGTTCGACATCACCATTCTGGAAATTGACGACGGCCTTTTCGAGGTGAAATCCACCAACGGCGACACTTTCCTTGGTGGCGAAGACTTTGACATGCGCATCGTCAATTATCTGTCGGATGAGTTCAAGAAAGAGCATGGCGTTGATCTGTCCTCGGACAAGATGGCCCTGCAGCGCCTGAAAGAAGCGGCTGAAAAGGCCAAGATCGAGCTGTCGTCCAGCCAGCAGACCGAGATCAACCAACCGTTCATCAGCATGGACCGCAACACCGGCCAGCCTCTGCACCTGGTGGTCAAGCTGACCCGCGCCAAGCTGGAGTCGCTGGTCGATGATCTGGTCAAAAAGTCGATGAAGCCCTGCAAGGACGCGTTGAAAGACGCGGGCCTGACGATGGCCGACATCGACGAGGTGGTGCTTGTCGGCGGTATGACCCGCATGCCGCGCGTGATCGAAGAAGTGACCAAGTTCTTTGGCAAAGAACCCCACAAGGGCGTCAACCCTGATGAAGTTGTGGCCGCCGGTGCCGCGATTCAGGCCGGCGTGCTGCAAGGCGACGTCAAGGACGTGGTTCTGCTGGACGTCACCCCGCTGTCCTTGGGGATTGAAACTCTGGGCGGTGTCTTCACCCGCCTGATCGACCGCAACACCACGATCCCGACCAAAAAGTCGCAGGTGTTCTCGACCGCTGAAGACAACCAGAACGCCGTGACCATTCGCTGCTTCCAGGGCGAACGCGAAATGGCTGCCGACAACAAGATGCTGGGCCAGTTCAATCTGGAAAGCATTCCGCCCGCCCCGCGTGGCCTGCCGCAAATCGAGGTCACCTTCGACATCGACGCCAACGGCATCGTGTCTGTGAAGGCCAAGGACAAGGGCACCAACAAGGAACAGGCGATCACCATCCAAGCCTCGGGCGGGTTGTCCGACGAGGATATCGAAAAGATGGTCCGCGACGCCGAAGCCAATGCCGAGGCTGATAAAGAGCGCAAGGAACTGGTGGAATCGAAGAATCAGGCCGAAAGCCTGCTGCATTCGACGAAAAAGTCGCTGGCCGAACATGCCGACAAGGTGGACCCGTCCACGGTTGAAGTGATCGAACTGGCCATGTCGGCGCTGGAAGACACGGTGAAAACCGACAACACCGGCAAGATCAAAGGTGGCATCCAGAACCTGACCGAAGCCGCGATGAAGCTGGGCGAGGCGATCTACAAAGCCAGCGCCGAGCAGGCCGAAGGCAAGGACGAGGATGATCAGCGCGGTGTTGACGAAGACATCATCGACGCTGACTTCGAAGATCTCGGGAACAACAAGCGGAAGTAAGCCGCCAGGAACGTGAACAGGGCGGCCCGATTCATGGGCCGCCCTGCCGCGTTTCCGTGAAGGGGTTTTGCAATGGCAAAGCGCGATTACTACGATGTTCTCGGGGCAACCAAGGGGGCCTCGGCCGAGGAATTGAAGAAAGCCTATCGGGTCAAAGCCAAAGAGCTGCATCCCGATCGGAATTCCGACAACCCCAACGCCGAAAGCCAGTTCAAAGAGCTGAACGAAGCCTATGAGGTGATGAAGGACGCCGACAAGAAGGCCGCCTATGACCGCTATGGTCATGCGGCCTTTGAAGGCGGCGTGGGCGGCGGTCAGCGTGGCCAGGGCCCGGGGCAGGGCGATTTCGCCTCGGCCTTCACGGACGTGTTCGAAGATCTTTTCGGCGATTTCATGGGTGGTCGCGGTGGCGGCGCCGGTGGCCGGTCGCGGGCACAGCGCGGGTCTGACCTGCGCTATAACTTGCGGGTGTCTTTGGAGGAATCCTTCGCAGGTGTGCAGAAATCCATCAACGTGCCGACATCCGTGGCCTGTGATACCTGTCGCGGCACCGGTGCCGAAGGCGGCGCTGAGCCCGTCACCTGTCCGACCTGTTCGGGCATGGGCAAAGTGCGTGCCCAGCAGGGCTTTTTCACGGTGGAACGCACCTGCCCCACCTGCAGCGGTGCGGGCCAGATCGTCAAAAACCCGTGCAAATCCTGCGCAGGCCATGGTCGCATTGAAAAGGACCGCGCGCTGTCGGTGAATATCCCGGCTGGCGTCGAAACCGGCACCCGCATCCGTCTGGCCGGTGAGGGCGAGGCCGGGATGCGCGGCGGGCCGTCGGGGGATCTTTATATCTTCATCGAGGTGAAGGAACATCCGATTTTTCAGCGCGATTCCGTGCATCTGTTCTGCCGCGTTCCGATCACTCTGGCCACCGCGGCGCTGGGCGGCGAGGTGGAAGTGCCGACGATTGACGGCGGCAAAAGCCGCGTGAAAGTCCCGGCAGGCAGCCAGACCGGCAAACAAATGCGCCTGCGCGCCAAAGGCATGCCGGCGCTGCGCGGCGGTGGCGCGGGCGATATGGTGATCGAATTGGCGGTGGAAACGCCCGTCAACCTGACCACGCGCCAAAAGGAAATCCTGCGCGAGTTCGACACGCTTTCGACCGAGAACAACCCCGAAGGCTCGTCGTTCTTCTCCAAGGTCAAGGGCTTTTGGGACGGAATGAAGGGGTAACTCCCTTGGCATTATTGAAACCGCCGGGGTCACGCCCCGGCGGCCTTTCTTTGCGCGGTTAACGGTTTCTTCATCATCGCCGTGGCAGGCTTCCGCTATGGCAAAACAAGGCTTCCACGAATACCCGCTGCCGCTTTTCGCCCCCTCGGGGGACGAGGATGAGGCGGTTGGCGTGGCGGTTCCGGGGCGACTGCCGTCCTATTTGTCCGATCACCGCAAACGCCTGCGGGATCGCTTCATGGATGGCGGCGCGGCGGCCATGCCCGATTACGAACTGCTGGAACTGGTGCTGTTCCGCGCCATACCCCGGCAGGATATGAAACCCCTCGCCCGGCTGTTGTTGGACACGTTTGGCGATTTCAACCGGGTGGTTTCCGCCAGTCCTGCCCGCTTGCAGATGGTCAAGGGCGTGGGCGAAGCGGTTGTGATCGAGTTGAAAGTCATCGAGGCGGCGGCGCAGCGGCTGATGCGCGCCCGCGTGATGAATCGACCCGTGTTGACCTCATGGGATGCGCTGGTGGATTACTGCCACACCGCGATGTCACACCGCGAAACCGAACAGTTCCGCATCCTGTATCTCGACCGCAAGAATGTGTTGATCGCGGATGAGGAACAGGCGAAGGGCACCGTCGATCATGTGCCGGTCTACCCGCGTGAGGTGGTCAAACGCGCGTTGGAGTTGAACGCCAGCGCCTTGATATTGGTGCACAATCACCCCTCAGGCGACCCCACGCCTTCGGAGGCCGACATCAGCATGACCCATCAGGTGCTTGAGGCGGCGCGGGTGTTGGGGATCACGCTGCACGATCATCTGATCATCGGCAAATCGCGGGAATTGTCATTCCGCGCGCAGGGGTACCTTTAAGCCTTGGCCCGCGCCGCCATCTTGGCCGCGCGCTGTTCGGCCTTGCTGGCCTTTTCAATGTCGCCAAGGTCCATCAGCGGCTGACAGGGCCGCAACTCCGGCACCGGCCCCAGCGGTTTGGTGAAAAACCACGACCGATAGCGGTTGTAGGGCGCATCCGTCACAAGGTCCGTCACTTGCAAAGGCACCCCCAGTTGCGCCACCAGATGATGCACAGCCCAAACCACCAAGGGCCACTGCGCCAGATCGTAATCATCGCCCGCCATCACGCCACCGGGTTTCAGCTTGGCGTACCAATCAAGCAACGTCCGCCCGCCCTCTTCGCCGGTATGGGCGTAGCCGTCGCAATAGATGAAGTCGAAATGATTGTCGGGAAACAGGTCCAGCGCCTGATCGAAGGTCATCCGCAGCAGGTGGAAATTGCGGTGCAGGCCGACAGTGCGCAAAGCCTTCTTATACTCGCCGATGTCATGGGTATCACCATAGATATCAACGCCATAGAACCGTTTGAACCGCCCTGACTGGATCATGCGGGCTGAAAACGACCCCGCGGCCACGCCGAGTTCGATGCCAAGGTTTTTCTCGGCGGGCAGGCTGTTGATCACGTCAAACCGCTGACTTCCCGCAACCACTGTCACCGAAATCGGGGGCATCTGACTTTCTGCAATATCGCGCAACAGATCCTTGTAAATCGTCCACCCCAAACCCTTTGCCGCAGCCTAACGACGGCCCGGCAACACGACAACCTCAGGGGTTCACCGCAAAAGCGGGCCGCAGCCACAGCTCGACCCGCCGGTTCAGCCGCCGACCCGGCCCGGTTTCGTCGCAGGCCATCGGCAGCGCTTCGCCAAAAGCCGCGACTTGCGGCAGCTGATCGTCGCGCAGGCTGGGGGCAGCCTGTTTCAGTGCCGCCAGAACCCCGGTCGCGCGGTTGAGTGACAGGTCCAGATTGGCTTTTGCCGCCCCCGATCCATCGGAGAACCCGGCCAGAACCAGCGCCTGATCCGCAAACACCCCTGCCTCCAGCAGCCGCGCCAGATCGGTCAGGTTTTCGGCTGACCCTGCGTCCAATTGGTTCGACCCGTCCTGAAACCGAAAGGTCAAAGACAGACGATCGGCACCGTCCATCAGATCGACCAGACGTTTGAGATCGGCCAAAGTGGTTTCCTCCCCTGCGCCCTGAATCGCATTGATGAGGCGCAAACCGTCGGCCGTCATCGGCTGGCGTTCCGGGCTGCGATCAATATAGCCCGCGGCGGCAATTGCGGTCTGGGCGTCGGGCAGCGCCAGAAATTCCAGAAACTCGCGCGCCAACAGGGGCAGGCGACGGCGCGGGGTCAACAGATAGATCGGCAGCGTCAGCGGATAATCCGCCGCCTTCACCGCCAGCGGGCTGGGCAACAAGGGAAAGCCGCAACTGTCCGACAGCGCCAGCTTGCGCGCCATCCCCGCCGTCGCGCGTCCGGTCACCGCCAGCCCCCAAGGGTCTTTCGCCACCGCCGCCGCCATCGTGGCCAGATCGGGATGCGTCACGGTTGCTGCGATGTCGCGTCCCAGCCGGGCGGAAAGTGCGCGTTGCAGGTCGCTGTCCGGCGCCAGCCCATGCAGCACCATCGGCATATCCGGGCCGCCCACCTCGGACCAGTTCGCAATGTCACCCGACAGGGCGCGGGCCAGATCCAGCGTCGAGATGCCCGGAACCGGGTTGTCTGTCGCCACGATCGGGATCAGCGCGTCCAGCGCCAGCGCCCGCTCTCCAAAATCCGGCTCGGTCGCCGAGGCGATGATCAGTTCGGCACGACCGGCCTTGACTTCGGCCCGCGCCTGATCGGGCGGCAGCGGCGCAAAGGATATTTCGGCCAGAACGGCCGCCGTGGCCGGATCGGTCAGCACCGCCGCCGCACCTGTCAGCGTCGGTGCCGCATAGATCAGGCCACGCGACTGCGCAAAGGCCTTGATCAGGGGCTGCAACAGCGCCGCACCTGCATCGGCCTCGCCCACCAGACGGATCACGGCTTTGGGTGCTGTCAGATCGGGGCAGGCAGGACCGTCACAAATCACGCCTTCAGCGTCGATGGTCAGCAGGCCATAGGCACTGTCGATGCGGAAAAACTCACCGTCATAGCCTTGCAAACTGCCAGAAATCGCCAGGGCACCGTCACGAGACGTCAGCGTGATATCCTGCGCAGCTGCCAAAGCGGGCAAAAGCGCGGCGAATATCGCCGCGCGCCAAAAAATTGCCCCCATAGACCGCCTGCCTGACCCTTAATCCGCCGAAGCGATATTCATGTCAGGAACAAGATTCTTCAACACCAGATAATCACCAACCGCATCGCATTCGGGCATCGCCACGGTCAGATCGGTGACAGAGACATTGCCCGCGGTGCTGGTCAGCGTTTCACCGAGCAATTCGCGCCCACAGGTCGCCGGGGTCACTGCAACCTCGATCACCACATCTGGCGAGGCGTTCACGACGCCTGGGTAGGTGTAAACCTCTGCCAGCAGAGGATTTTCGGTGGTGCTGTCGCCCAAAAGCGTCAGGAAACCACCCTTCGCCGGAGCGCCAGCCGCCGGGCGATGCGGATCTGCACCCGAAACATGGCCCACGCCCCCATAGCCTGCGCCGTTCTCGAAGGCATGCAGTTGAAAGGCATCATCCGCCTGCCACTGCACCGCAAAACGCCGCAGATCACCGACTTCGGGGATATCAATGCTGGCGTCGTTCAGGCTGCCATCCGCAAAAAGCACCTGCACCAGTGCCGGAGTTTCCAGTGCCGGAATGCCGGTAAACAGCGCGCCATTGGCCGTGGTCAGACCTGAAACCGCAAGACCGGCATGTTTCACAACCACCCGCTCATTGGGATGACACGGGGCCAACAGCGTCAGGCCAACCATCGCATTCTCTTCCGCGATCAGGTCCAGGGTCACAGGGCAGGACTCTGGCGCTTGGGCCGCGACCATCGCCTCGGGTGTCGCCATTTCGGGCAGCACTGGCGCCTGTATGGCGGCCGTCGGGCCTGCCGACATCGCGGCTTCGGCAGTGGCCTGAACCCCAACGGCATCTTTCGTCGGGCCGGGCAGTGGTGTCACGGCGGTCATACTGGCTGCGGTGGACACGGCCACCGCCGCGCCCGCCAAAACGGTCTGCCGGGGCTGTGTGACCGCAAGCACGGTTTCCGGCTCGGCCGCGAGGTTTTCGATTGCCTGCGGCTCTTTGCCCACCTCTGTGCGCGCCTCACGCGGCGCAGCTTGGGGCTGTTGCAGGTTTTGCATGACAAATCCGGCCCCAAGCGCCACCATCAGGACAGAAACCGCGCGGATGACCCGCGTTTTATACTCGGACATGACGCCCTCCACTGGAACTTAACCTGCCAGACCATGGCGGCGAAAACGGGCGCAGACGTGGCGAGACTAAGGAATGTTTCCAAAGTTCGTGGCGGAATTGCGTCCAAACCCGGCCAAACGACCTGTGGTTGGCTTGGTTTGCCAGTTTGTACGCGGTCTCGAACAACAGTCTGACCGTCGGACACATGGTTGATCCGTCATGTAACAACAATCCGCTTGGCCGAGGGCAGGTGATTCACCCGAATTCCAAAGCCCTGTCCCTTTGCCGGCCCGTCGGCTTGCAGATTTAGGTTTATCGCGGGCAGGCCATCGACTAGGACTGCGCTCAAACGGAGTGCCGCCATGAGCCTGAACACATTTGGACATCTTTTCCGCGTCACCACCTGGGGCGAAAGCCACGGTCCGGCGATTGGCTGCACGGTCGATGGCTGCCCGCCCGGGGTGACGCTGTCCGAGGCGGATTTGCAGCCATGGTTGGATCAGCGCAAGCCCGGTACGTCAAAGTTCACCACGCAGCGGAAAGAGGCGGATGAGGTGCGCATTCTGTCCGGGGTGTTTGAAGGGGTGACGACCGGTACGCCGATCCAGCTGATGATTGAGAACACCGATCAACGCTCCAAGGATTACGGCGACATCGCGCGGGCGTTCCGGCCGGGCCATGCGGATATCACCTATCACCAGAAATACGGCGTACGGGATTATCGCGGCGGCGGGCGGAGTTCGGCGCGGGAAACGGCGAGCCGGGTGGCGGCGGGTGGCGTGGCGCGGGCGGTGCTGGCGGTGCTGGCGCCGGGGCTGACGATTTCGGGCTATATGGTGCAGATGGGGCCGCGCGGGATTGATCGGGCGCGCTTTGATGCGGCGCAGATCGGGGCGAACCCGTTCTTCTGCCCAGACCCGGTGGCGGCGCTGGACTGGGCCGCCTATCTGGACGATCTGCGTTTGGCGCACAATTCGGTGGGCGCGGTGATTGAGGTGACGGCCATGGGCGTGCCTGCGGGTTTGGGCGCGCCTTTGTATGGCAAGCTGGATTCCGATCTGGCTGCTGCGATGATGTCGATCAACGCGGTGAAGGGGGTCGAGATTGGCGACGGCTTCGCGGCCGCCTGCCTGACCGGGGTTGAGAATGCCGATGAGATCCGGATGGGCGCTGCGGGACCGGAGTTTTTGTCGAACCACGCAGGCGGGATACTGGGCGGGATATCCTCGGGCCAGCCGGTGGTGGTGCGGTTTGCGGTGAAGCCGACCTCATCCATCCTGACGCCCCGCGCCACGATTGACGCTTCGGGCGCCGAGCTTGATCTGATCACCAAGGGCCGGCACGACCCCTGCGTCGGCATCCGCGCGGTGCCGGTGGGCGAGGCGATGATGGCCTGCGTGCTGCTGGACCATTTGCTGCTGGACCGTGGGCAGACGGGCGGGGTGCGGGGAGTGATTGGGTGAGGCGGTGGGTTTGTTTGTGATATTTCAAGGGGTTAAATTTTTTTATTATGTGGTTGTTAGCCAACCAGCCCCTCAGATCACCAAATCTAGCGGCAAATCTGCGATATCACGCAACCGCTTTCCTTCGATCATGGTCAGCACCAGATCCAACGAGTCGCGATCTTGCTCTTTCAAGACAGCAACGAGTTCGGTCAGGGCAAAATGGTACACACAGTCAATATCGCCGGTTCCCATCGCCAATGAGGCAATCCTTGATGGCATCGGTTCGGCAGTCACGGCGACGATATGCGGCAATCGACCCTTGCGGTTTCTGATCAGATTGAGAGCTTCAGAGCGTGCGTTTTGCGCCCGATCGCTGCGCATCGTAAGTTTGCAGCTTACCGACGCGTGCAAAGTCGCTTTGGCACCATTTGAAATGCGTAGCGCCGTCAACTTCGCGATATGCTCATCCACCAAAACGCTGTTCAAGTTAATTTCAGCGTCAGTCAATGGGTATTTCATGACCACGATATCTGGTTTTATAAGATAATCTGAGCCAAGAAGCGTTTCAAGTTCACGGTTTTGCCTGGCAAGAATACGCAACTCTTCAAGATGCGAAAATTGATCAAAGTCAGCGATCACTCGGCCCCGGACAACTTCGAATTGCCCAGTGCGCAAATGGCCAAGTCGAGCAAGTGTGCGTTCAATGAAATCACGACAGCAGATTTCAAACCCATTACCCGAAGACTGCCCGGCAGGCTTTACTTCAAACGTGACCGCCCCACCCAACCTGTGCAAAAGGGCGGCAGAAATATCTCGGCTAGGCCTATTTGACGAGTCTGCAATACTGGGGACACCCGCCGTTATGGTAATTGCACTTCCAAAGCATTCTGCGTGAAATCTTTGCCGTTCCTTCAACAGCCAAGGGTCCATCATGCCACCGCGTAAAGTCGGCGTGTTGAAATCGCTGCGCTGATATTTCTCGCAACCGCCTCTGCAACGGGTGGCGGGAATGCGTTTCCAACTTGTCTGTAAGCAGCCGTCTTGCGGCCCGCAAACTGCCAACTGTCTGGAAAACCTTGTATACGCGCAACCATTCTGACGGTCAGGCGTGGCATTCCTTCGAAATCAGCTTCAGGTGGAAGTTCCGCAATGGTGCTGCCATTCACCCCCAATGCGGCCCAAGCTTGACGTGCGCGCGTTGGGCCGAGGTCTGGACCACCATGTTTTTTAGACCCGCCAACGATTGTTGGTGCAATTTCGTCAGCCTGAAAGCGCCATTCATCGGCACCTTTCCAACCACGTTCAGCCATTAAATCATAAAGGGCCGCTCCCACAGTCGGCGGCTTTTGGCCCAATCCTGTTGGCCAAATAAAGTTTTCAGCATATCGGTCTTGGATGGCCACAATGGCGACGCGAGGCCGCAATTGTGGCACGCCAAAGTCAGAGGCATTGTAAAGATGCCAATCAACGAAAGAGTAGCCCATCGCCTTGAGTTGGCTTCTTAGCTTAAGTCGATAGTCCGAAAATATTGCATCTAGAAAACCTCGGACGTTTTCCAGCATCACTGCCTTGGGTCTGACTTGATCAATGACACGAATAGCTTCTGGAAACAGGTCGCGTTCGTCTTTTGCGCCGAGCTGCTTTCCTGCAACTGAAAACGGAGGACAAGGAACACCGCCCGCAACCAAATCAACACCAACGTAAGGTGCTGGATCAAATTGGGTCAGGTCTGCTTGATTGCCATCAAGGACATTCCACTTGGGCCGATTGAGGGACAGGGTTGCACGTGACCACGTATCAATTTCGACAAGCGCTTCGTGGCTGAAGCCAGCCCGCTCCAAGCCCAGCGCTTGGCCGCCACCGCCAGCACAAAGCTCTATCGAAGATAGTATTGGCTTCATTCTGTATCCCTGTTGCGATGCGTCACCACATATCGCGCGACTAGGATTGCAAAGTCAACGCGCGGTGATGATGCCGCGTAAGCGTGAAGTTCAGGTTAACTGTCCTTCACGCTGCTGGCTGAAACCATCAGATGTACCAGATATACCAATCCCGCAACGCATCTGGCTCCAGGCCCTCCGTTTTGGTGACCTCGGCGCGTTTCATGTAGAGGTGGTTTTCGACGAGGCCGGAGCCTACGGCCTCGGTCAGGGCGGCGTCGGCTTCGAGATCATTCAGGGCCTCGGTGAGGGAGGCGGCAGTGCCGGTTGTGGCGTCGTTGCTGGAAAAGCCGTTGCCGGTTTCCATCGGTTGCAGCGGGTATTTGTTCTGAACGCCCAGAAGGGCTGCTTGCAACACGGTGGCGACGGCGGTGTAGGGGTTGGCGGCGGCGTCTGCCATGCGGTGTTCAAGCCGGGCCTTCTTGCCACCTTCGGCACTCAGGCGCACGGTGACGTTGCGGTTGTCGCCGCCCCAATTGCACCAGTATCCCGACAGGCTGGCCGGTTGCAGGCGGTTGTAGGACAGCGCGTTGGGGGCGATCAGGCCGGCCATGGCGCGGTGGTGATGCATCCAGCCCGCGATGCAGCCGCGGGTCAGCGCGTTCATGTTGGCGGGATCGCCGGTTTCGCCATTGGCCAGCGCGTTGTGGCCTTTGGCATCGCTGAACGAGAGGTTGATGTGCATGCCGGAACCGCCCTTGCCGGGAATCGGTTTGGGCAGGAAAGTCAGGATCACCCCATGCGCGAAGGCCACTTCGCGGGCCATCTGGCGGAACAGCACCACCGTATCCACATGTTTGACCGCCGGGCCGAAGGTCAGGGTGAACTCATACTGCGGGGTGTCGTATTCGGCGGTGATCAGATCGAGCGGCAGGCCGATCTCTTGTGCCTTGTTCCAGATCGCTGTGGTGAAACCCAACGGATCGGTGAAATTGCCGGTGCCATAGACCACACCGCCGGGGGTGTCATAGGGCACAAGGCTGCCATCTGGGGCGCGGGTGAAGGCGTAGGCCTCCAGCTCTAGACCGACTTTCGGGGTCAGGCCCAGCGCCTCCCAGGCCGCCACGGCGCGTTTCAGGGCGAGACGGGGGCACATCGGAATTTCGGTGCCGTCGCTTGCGTAGAGGTCGCCGGTGACGATGTGGGTGTCCGGCTCCCATCCCGGCCGGATTTCATCGCCTTTCCAGCGCAGAGCCATGTCGGGGATACCCTGCAGACACATGGTGCCCGGCGCTTCGATCAGCAGATCTTTGTCGTAATGCACCGAAAACGTCGGCCGGGCGAAGCGGCTTTCGTCGTCTTTCATTTTCGCCGCAGGCAAGTATTTGCCGCGCATGATCGACAGATGATCGCAGAACATCGCGCGCAGACGCTGGGGGGTGTCGGTCATTTTCGGCCTCTGGCTATTGCAGCGTGACGGTGACGGGCAGCGATTTCAAACCGCCGACGAAGTTCGAACGCAGGAATTTCTGTGCTCCGGCAGGTTCGATGGAGCGGATGCGTTTGGCAAGTTCTTCAAACAGCACCCGCACCTCGAGCCGGGCCAGCCACATGCCAAGGCAGACATGCGGGCCGCCCTGGCCAAAGGCCTGGTGGCGGTTGTTCTGGCGGGCGAGGTTGACACAGTTGGGGTCTTCGAACGCCGCCTCGTCCCGGTTGCCCGACAGCCACCAATAGACCACCTTTTGCCCGGCCTTGATCTGCTTGCCGTGATAGTCGAAATCGCGGGTCGCGGTGCGGCGGAAGTAGATGGCGGGGGTGGCCCAGCGGATGATTTCATCGGGCGCGGTGTCCCAGACGGTATTGGTCTGCAGCAGGGGCAGCAGTTCGGGCTGATGCGCCAGCGCCTGAATGCCCGCCGCAATGGAATAGCGGGTGGTGTCATTGCCAGCCGCCACCAGCAGGCAGAAGAAATTGCGGAATTCATGTTCGGGCATCACGGTGCCATCGGCTGCGGGCGCGATGATCAGCGGCAGGATGCCCGAAGTGTCGCCGGTGGCGGCTTTGCGCGCCATCAGGTCTTTGGCGTAGACGAAGAGTTCGGCACCTGCGGGTGAGTTGAAGGGCATCATCCGAAATTCATCGGTGGTCATGCGGTCCAGCACATGGGTGGTGAAATCGGGATCGGTGTTGGCGATCAGCGCGTCACCCTTGGCCACCAGCCACGGCAGGTCTTCATCCGGCGTGCCCATGATCCGGCCCAGCATCCGCATCGGCAGTTGGCGGGCAATGTCGGTGGTGGCGTCGAAACTGCCTTTGGGCAGGGTCTTGTCGAGAATATCGACACAAATATCGCGGATCACCTGTTCAAACTGCACGATCACTGGTCGCGAAAACGCCTTCGCCACACGCATGCGGGTGGCCCGGTGTTCGTCACCATCGGTTTCCTGAAAGGTGCGGCGGGCGAGGTATTCCTCATAGCTTTGGTCTTCGATGCGGATGCCACGGGCGGAGGACAGCAGGTCCGTTTGACGGTTGAGGTCGAAAATATCGGCGTGGCGGGTGACGGACCAGTAGTTTTCACCCTGCGCATAATCGGTCCAGTGCATCGGATCCTCGCGGCGCAGGCGGGCAAAGGTGTTCAGTGGCGCGCCCTGGGCAAAGGCATCGTGGCTGGACAGATCGGCATGGCCGTCATCATTGGGGTGCCAGAGCGTCATGATATCCTCGCTTGTGGGAAAGCCGGTTTCAAAATATACTAAACAGGTTCATAAATATGTAAAGCGGAAGATCATGCATATTGCGATCCTGATGGCCAACACGGATGAGAGCGGTTTTGCGCAGGCACATTCGCGAGATGGCGCGAAGTTTGAGGCATTGTTACAAGAGGTCCGGCCCGATTGGCGGGTGACCGTTTACGCGGTGAAGGACGGGGTCTTTCCGGCAGCGGGGGCGGTTCATGATGGCTGGATCATCACCGGCAGTCCGGCGTCGGTGCATGATGCGCAGGCTTGGATCGGGCGGTTGGAGCATTTGATCCGCGATCTGATGGCGCAGGGGCAGCCGCTGTTTGGCGCGTGCTTTGGGCATCAGGCGATTGCCAAGGCTATGGGCGGGGTGGTGGGCGACAATCCGGGCGGCTGGGCGTTCGGGCTGGTGGCGACGGTGATGGAGGGGGTGCCGATGCGGCTTTATGCGGCGCACAGAGAGCAGGTCTTGGTTTTGCCTGCGGGGGCGGTGTCGGTGGGCGGCAATGCGGGCTGTCCGGTGGGGGGCTTTGCGATGGGCCGGGTGTTGACGACGCAGTATCATCCCGAGATGACGCCCGAGTTCGTGGCGGCTTTGCTGGCGGAGTATGGACCGAAGCTGCCGGAAGCGGTGGCAGAGCGGGCGGCGGCTTCGCTGGCAGAGGTGGCGGACCGGGGGGCGATTGCGGCGCGGATGGTGCGGTTTTTTGAGGGCGGTTAGGGGCTGGCAGCCGGGGGTTTGACACCCCCGGACCCCCGTCGGATATTTGTGCAGAGAGGATGCAAATTTTAGCTAGGTTTTAGAGGTCTTTTACAAGGCGCAGGGCGTCGTAGATCGCGGCATGGGTGTTGCGGGACTCGACCGCGTCGCCGATGCGGAAGAGTTGGAAGCCTTGGGGACCGCCATTCAGGGTTTGCGGTTGGCCCGCGATCAGGGCGTCGTAGTCAACCGCGCCGAGGTTTTGCGATTGCGGTTTCAGGTCGAAATAGAGCTCAGCCAGCGGTTGCGTGCCGTGGTTGACCACGATCTGATCGTATTGGGCGGTTTTGGCCAAGGGCATGTAATCGCTGCCGATTGTCGCCTTGATCTGGTTACCGTCGCGTTCCACCCCGGTCAGGCGGTAGGTGACGGTAAAGGTGACGTTCTTGTCCTGCAGCGCGCGCATGTAAGGGACGAGGTTCATCGCCATCACATCGGGGGCAAAGCTGCGGTCGGGGGTCATGATTTCCACGCGCGCGCCGGAGTCGGTCAGAGTTTGGGCGGCTTGCAGGGCGGCGTGGTCGCCGGCGTCGTCGTAGAGCAGAACATTGCTGCCGGGTTTGACGTCGCCCGACAGGATGTCCCAGGCGGAAACGGTCAGGTCATTGCCGAAGGTCAGGATGTCTTTTTCCGGCATGCCACCGGTGGCGATGATGACGATGTCGGGGGATTGCGCCATGATATCCGCGGCTTCGGCCCAGGTGTTGAAGCGGAATTCGACCCCATGGGCTGCACATTGGGCCATGCGCCAGTCGATGATGCCGATCATCTCGGCCCGGCGTTTGGTTTGGGCGGTGAGGCGGACCTGGCCGCCGGGGAGGGATGCGGCCTCAAACACCGTGACCTTGTGGCCGCGTTCGGCGGCGACGCGGGCGGCTTCAAGGCCAGCGGGGCCCGCGCCGACCACCACCACGCGGCGCGGCGTGACGGCTTGGGTGATGGTGTGGGGCATGGTTTCTTCGCGGCCCGTGGCGGGGTTGTGGATGCACAGCGCCATGCCACCCTGGTAAATACGGTCGAGGCAATAGGTGGCGCCGACGCAGGGGCGGATGTCTTCCTCGCGGCCTTCGATGATTTTGCGCACGATGTGCGGATCAGCCATATGGGCGCGGGTCATGCCGACCATGTCAAGCTGTCCGGTGGCAATGGCGTGGCGGGCGGTGGCCACATCGGGAATGCGGGCGGCGTGGAAGGTGGGCAGGCCGACCTCGGCCCGTATGCGGCCTGCAAAATCAAGATGCGGCGCGGATTTCATGCCTTGGATCGGAATCACATCAGTCATCGCGGGGTCGGTATAAATGCGGCCCTTGATGATGTTCAGGAAATCGACATTCCCCGAGTCGCGGAACAGTTTCCCGATCTGCACGCCTTCGTCGGCAGAGATGCCGCCTTGCTCGGACTCATCCGCCGTGTAGCGCACCCCCAGCAGGAAATTCTCCCCCACCCGTTTGCGGCAGGCGGCCAGCACCTCCAGCGCAAAGCGGGCGCGGTTTTCCAAGGAACCGCCATAGGGCGCGGCCAGTTCGTTGGTCAGCGGCGACATGAACTGATCCATCAGATGGCCGTAGCATTCGAATTCGACCCCATCGAGCCCCGCCGCTTTCATGCGTTCGGCGGCGTCGGCGTAGTCGGTGATGATGCGGTCAATATCCCAATCCTCGATCACCTTCGGAAAGGCGCGGTGGCTGGGTTCGCGGGCCTTGCCAGCGGCGACCACGGGCAGCCAATCGCCCTTGTCCCAGCGGGTACGGCGGCCAAGATGGGTCAGCTGGATCATCACCGCAGCACCCGCTTCGTGGCAATCGTCGGTGAGTTTTTTCATCCAAGCAACGACCTCGTCCTTGTACGCGAGGATATTGTTGAACACTGGAGGTGAGTCCTTGGACACCGCCGCCGAACCTGCCGTCATCGTTAGCGCCACGCCAGCGCGGGCACGTTCCAGATGGTACAGGCGGTAGCGGTCCTTGGGCATGCCGTCTTCAGGATAGGCGGGTTCATGGCTGGTCGTCATGATCCGGTTGCGCAGGGTCAGGTGTTTCAGCTGGTAGGGCTGCAAAAGCGGATCGGTGGACATGGCGACTCCTTTGGTTTTCACCATGAAAGCGGGAATCGACACAGGTGTCAAGTTTTTCGATTGCCCGCACGGAAAGGGCTGTTAGGGTTTGCGCATGGAACAGGTGCAACAGATGCGCGGCTGGCGCGGATCGGCAGAGGTGTGGCTGGACGCGGCTTATGATCTGCTGGTCGAGGGCGGGGTCGAGGCGGTGAAGGTGATGCCTTTGGCGGCAAAGCTGGGCCTGTCGCGCACCAGTTTCTACTGGCATTTCGCGGACCGGGAGGCGTTGCTGGCCGGGCTGGTGGCGCGGTGGCAAAGCCAGAACACCGCCAATCTGATAGGGCGCACCTTGGCCCCGGCCGGGTCGATTGCCGAGGCGATGCTGAATGTGAACGACTGCTGGATCACGCCTGCGCTGTTTGACAGCCGGATGGAGTTTGCGATCAGGACCTGGGCCTTGACCGACAGCGCTTTGGCCCAGGTGTTGGCGGGGGTGGATGAGGTGCGAATTCAGGCACTGACCGCCATGTTTGAGACGTTTTCCTTTGCGCCACTAGAGGCGCGGATCCGGGCGCAGACGGTCTATCTGACGCAGGTGGGGTACATCGCGATGCGCACCGAGGAGTCGTTGGAGCTGCGGTTGCAGCGGATACCGGATTATGTGCTGATCTTCACCGGGCAAGCGCCGACGGCGGCAGAATTGGCGACGTTTCGGGCGCGGCATCAGGCCTAGGTCAGGCGGGTCAGCAAGGCCATCAGTTGCGCGCGTTCGGCGGCGGTCAGCGGTTGCAGGGTGCGGTCTGACACTTGCAGGGCGGTGTCGCGCAGCTCATGGAACAGCGCCGCACCTGTGGCGGTCAGCGTCACGGTCAGGCGGCGGCGGTCTTCGGGATCGGGGGCGGTTTCGACCAGACCTTGGCGCGCAAGCCGGTCCACCACGCCTTTGACGGTGGCGGCGTCCATTGCGGTGGCGCGGCCCAGCAGGTTTTGCGACTGCGGCCCGAGTTCGTCCAGACGCGCCAGAACGGCGAATTGAGTCGTGGTCACGCCGGGGATCAGATCGGAAAACAGCGACAGGTGGCGCTGCGTGACGCGGCGCAGGATATAGCCGATCTGATCGTCGAGGATATAGGCGTTGGGCATGGCTTATCGGTAGCCCGCGCGGGCTTGTGGTGCAAGGTCGTTGACAGAGGACGGGTGGCGCGGCAAACTGATATGTACACAAACAATTCAGGCCGCCGCATGATGCTGTATGCCCGCCCCTTTGATCTGACCGAGGCTTTGGCTTTGCGTGCGGGTGGCGCGCGGGTTTTGGCGGGGGGGACGGATGCGTACCCGGGGGCTGCTGTGGTGGGGGATGTGCTGGACATCACCGGGGTGTCGGCGCTGCGCGGGATCACGCGGGGCGATGGCTTGCGGATCGGGGCTGCGGTGACGTGGAGCGAGATTGCCGAGGCGGAACTGCCGGGGGCCTGTGCGGCGCTGCAAGTGGCGGCGCGGGCGGTGGGTGGGCGGCAGGTGCAGAACGCGGGGACTTTGGCAGGCAATCTGTGCAACGCCTCGCCTGCGGCGGACGGGGTGCCGCCGCTGCTGGTGCTGGAGGCAGAGGTCGAATTGGCGTCGCTGCGCGGGGTGCGGCGGTTGGCTTTGGCGGAATTTGTACTTGGGCCACGCCGGACAGCTTTGCAGCCGGATGAGGTGCTTGCGGCGGTGCATCTGCCGGAAAGCGCCTTGGTGGGGCGGTCGGTGTTTTCGAAACTGGGGGCGCGGGCGTTTCTGGTGATCTCGATTGCCTCGGTCGCGGTGCGGTTGGTGGTGAAAGGTGGCGTTGTGGTGCAGGCGTTTGTCGCGGTGGGGGCCTGTTCGGCGGTGGCCATGCGGTTGGATTTGGTTGAGGCAGCACTGGTCGGGGTTCCGGTGGCGCGGCTGGGTGACGTGGTGCAGGCTGCGGATTTGGCCGGATTAGTGCCGATTGATGATGTGCGGGCGACGGCGGCGTATCGGCTGGCGGCGGCCCGCGAACTGGTTGCGCGGGCGGTGCTGGACTGCGGTGGGATGACATGATCCGGTTTCGCCTGAACGGGGTTGAGGTGGCCGCCGATGCCGATCCGGGCGCGCGTTTGTCCGAAGTGTTGCGGGAAAACCTCGGCGCGCGGGGCACCAAGGTGGGCTGCGATGCGGGCGATTGCGGGGCCTGCACGGTGCTGCTGGACGGGCGGTCGGTCTGTGCCTGTCTGACAGCGGCGGGGCGGGTTCAGGGCTGCGCGGTCGATACGGTCGAAGGCGCGGGCGACACGCTGACCCGTCTGCGCGCCGCGTTTCTGCGCCATGGCGCGGCGCAGTGCGGGATCTGCACGCCGGGGATGCTGATGGCGGCGGTGGCGTTGCTGGAACGGGTTGCGCGGCCCGATGAGGCGCAGGTGCAGGCGGCTTTGGGCGGGGTTCTCTGCCGCTGCACCGGCTATCGCAAGATCATCGCGGCGGTGTGCGATGCTTGGCGGGTGGTGCCGGTTCCCATATCGCAGGGCGCGGTGGGCGAGGCCATTGCGCGGCTGGACGGTGCGGCCAAGGTGGCGGGCGATCTGTTCGGGGCCGATGTGGTGCCGGATGGCGCGTTGGTGCTGAAGGCGGTGCGCTCACCCTATCCTCATGCGAGGTTCCGGTTTGGCGATCTGGGCGCTTGGGCCGGGGATCGGGCGCGGGTCTTTACGGCGCAAGACATTCCGGGGCGCAATGCGTTCGGCGTCATCCCGGCCTTCGCCGACCAACCCGCGATCGCCGAATCCGTGGCGCGGTTTCGCGGTGAATGCGTGGCGCTGGTGGCGTTTGAGCCGGGGGTTACGCCCGATCTGACCGGGTTCCCGGTGGAGTGGCAGGTGCTGCCCGTGCTGACCACCCCGGCAGAGGCAGAGGCCCTGAATGCGGCTCTGATCCATCCCAATCGCGCTCAAAACCGGTTGATCGAAGGGCGGGTGTTCAAGGGCGATGCGGCGCAGGCTTTGGCGCAATCGACGCATGTGGTGGCGGGTGCGATGACCACGGCCTTTGTCGAGCACGCCTATATCGAACCCGAGGCCGGGGCGGCCTGGATGCAGGGTGACACCCTGTGCATCCGCGCCTGTACCCAAGCTCCGGTGATGGACAGGGATGAGGTGGCGGTTGTGCTGGGCCTGCCGCAGGACCGGGTGCGGATCATGCCATCTGCGGTGGGCGGCGGCTTTGGATCGAAGCTGGATGTGTCGGTGCAGCCGTTGCTGGGGCTGGTGACGCTGCTGACGGGGCGGTCCTGTCGGATGGTGTACACACGCTCCGAAAGCATGGCCTCGACCACCAAACGCCATCCGGCGGAAATGTCGGGGCGCATCGGTTGCGATGAAAACGGCCTGCTGACGGGAGTGGAGTTTGAGGGGCGGTTCAACACCGGCGCCTATTCCAGTTGGGGGCCGACGGTGGCAAACCGGGTGCCGGTGCATGTGACGGGGCCGTATTTCACCCCGCATGTCGCGGCGCGGGCGCGGGCTGTGCACACGCATGGCCCAGTGTCGGGGGCCTTTCGCGGCTTTGGCGTCCCACAAGCGGCGGCCTGGCAAGAGGTGCTGTTTGATCGTCTGGCCGATGCGGTGGGCTTGGACCGGCTGGAATTCCGGCTGCGCAATGCGTTGCGGGATGGGCAAACATCGGCCACCGGACAGGTGATGTCTGCGGTGGGGATTGCAGACTGTCTGACCGCCTTGCAACCGCATTGGGCGCGGGCGTTGCGCGATGCGAAGGGTGTGGCGGGGCGCGGGGTGGGGATTGCCTCTTGCTGGTATGGCTGCGGCAATACGGCTCTGCCGAACCCCTCGACCATTCGGATTGGCATCACGCAGGCCGGGCAGTTGGTGCTGCATCAGGGGGCGACGGATATTGGCCAGGGATCGAACACCGTGATCACCCAGATCGCGGCGCAGGCCTTGGGCGTTCCGGCGGGCGCGTTCAGCCTGATCGGGCCGGACACCGCGCTTGGGCCCGATGCCGGGAAAACCTCGGCCTCACGGCAGACCTTTGTGTCGGGGCGGGCGGCGATGGCGGCGGGGCTGGCCCTGCGGGCGGACCTGGTGCGGTTGGCCAATGGCGACGGAGCGATTGCCTTTGAACCCGGGGCGGTGCTGGTGGGCGGGCGGCGGATTGATCTGGCGGCGCGACCGTTGGATGGCTTTGGCTATGCGATCTCGGCACAGGAAAGTTACGATCCGCCGACGCAGGCGCTGGATGCCAACGGCCAGGGCGCACCCTATGCTGTCTATGGCTACGGCGCGCAGATGGTGGAATTGCAGGTGGATGAACAGCTTGGCACGGTGCGGTTGATCAAGATCACGGCGGCGCATGACGTGGGCCGCGCCATCAACCCGCAACTGGTCGAAGGCCAGATAGAGGGTGGCATCGCCCAAGGCATCGGCATGGCACTGATGGAGGAATACCTGCCGGGCCGCACCGAAAACCTGCATGATTACCTGATCCCGACCATCGGCGACGTGCCGCCGATTGAAAGCCTGATCATTGAGGTGCCGGATGCAGACGGCCCCTACGGCGCCAAGGGCCTGGGCGAACATGTGCTGATCCCAACCGCCCCCGCCATTCTGAACGCCATCCGCCACGCGACGGGGGCCGAGATCACCCGCCTGCCCGCCCTGCCGCACCGGGTTCTGGCGGCGATGAAGGCGGCAAGGACATGACCTCTGCCCTCATCCTCTCTGTAAAACTATCCTCGGGGGTTTGGGGGCAGACAGCCCCCAACGCTTGCCGCAAGACAGGGGTTCGGCATCATGACCGCGCAAGATAAATTCCGCTGCGATGCCTGCCCGGTGATGTGCTTTATCGCGCCGGGCCAGACCGGGGCCTGCGACCGTTATGCCAATGCCGGGGGCCGCATTGTGCGCACCGATCCGGTGGTGATGCTGTCGCAGACCGTGGCGCAGGGCGGGCGGGTGGTGCCGTTTGGGCTGCGCGACTGGGACGGCGATCCGATGCCCGGCGATGCGTTTGTCACCGGGATCGGGTCGGGCACGACTTACCCGGATTACAAGCCCGCGCCGTTCATCGTGTCGTCCACCGTGGCAGGCGCGGATATGGTGACGGTGGTGACCGAGGCGATCTTTTCCTATTGCGGCGTCAAGGTGAAGATCGACACCGACCGCCATCTGGGGGTTGAGGGCGCGGTGGTGCGGGCGCAGGGTGAGGCTGTGGGGCATGTAACCACCGCCGAATATGGCTCGCAAATGCTGTCCTTGGGCGGGGTGCATCATCTGACCGGGGGCAGCAAGGCCGAGGGGCGGGTGACTTGTGCGGCGATGCTGGCCCTGTGCAATGGCGCGGCGGTGGAGTTGTCGATAGACGGCGGATCTTCGGTGATCGTGCAGGCGGGGGCGGCACCCGTGGTCGACGGTGTGGCGGAACGGCGGATGCGGGTGGGCTGTGGCTCGGCCACAATTGGGATGTTCGCCAGCCAGTGGTTGGGGTTGGTCGATGAGGTGGTGGTGGTGGATGACCACATCACCGGCGTGGTGTCAGAGCATCAGGCGGGCAAGGTGCTGGGGTGGGAGCCTTCGGGGATCAAGATCCTAGGGCATCGCTCCACCCCGGGACGGTATTTCAAGGTGTCGGAACCGGGTTTGGGCTGGGGCGGCACTCGGCTGACCGATCCGTTGGAGATACTGGGGCCATGGAACCCGAAGAAGGGCGCGCGGGAAGGGTTGCGGTTGCTGATGGTGTCCACGACCGGGGAAGAGTTCGCCTATTATGAGCTGGATGCGGCTCTGACACCGCAGAAACTGGCTTTACCAGAGGCGTTGCGGGCGACTGTGGGGTTGATTGATGAGAATTGCGAGCCTTCGCTGTGTACCGTGCTGTTCATGGGCGGCGCGGGGGGGTCTTTGCGGGCGGGGGTGACGCGGAACCCGGTGCGGCTGACGCGGTCTGTGCAGGGCAGGCAGACCACGCTGACCTCGGGCGGGGCAGACTGTTACGTTTGGCCGGGGGGTGGGATCACCTTCATGGTGGACGTTTTGCGCCTGCCGCGAGGGGCGTTTGGCTATGTGCCAACGCCTGCGTTGGTGGCGCCATTGGAGTTTACCTTGCCGCGTGCAGCTTATTTGGCGATGGGCGGGCATGAGGCGTCGATCAAATCGCTGAATCAGGTGATGGCGGAGGGCGGAGAGTATCCGATATCGGTGCGGCTGGAGGGGCGGGATTGAGTGGCTGTTGGGGTAATCCAATGGCGCGGCTGCGCCGCAGGTTTCATGAGCGCTTGCGCGCGGGGTGCCTCCGGCGGGGATATTTGGGCAGAGAGGATGCCAAATGAGCGTTCAGATGCGGTGGTTGCCGGATGGGCGGTTGCATTTGCAGCAAGGGCCGATTGATCTGATTTGTCAGGTTTGGGGAGATGAGGTGGCGGCGTATGGCCGGGCCGTGGCGCGGTTTGAGGGGGTGTTGAGCGGGTTGGTGGCGGAATTGTCGGCTTTGCGGGCGGTGGATGCCGTGGTGCAGGGGCCGATTGCGCGGGTGATGGCGGCAGCGGTTTTGCAGTATCGGCCTGTGTTCATCACGCCGATGGCGGCGGTGGCGGGGGCGGTGGCCGAAGCTGTTTTGGCGGCGATGGTGGGGCCGGGGGTGGTGCGGGGTTATGTGAACAACGGTGGGGACATTGCGCTGTATCTGACGCCGGGAACCACGCTGCGCTGTGCGGTGGCGGGGACCGGGGCCGTCGTGGAGGTGGGCTATGACGATCCGGTGCGCGGGATTGCGACCAGTGGCTGGAGGGGGCGGAGTTGGTCACTGGGGATTGCCGATTGTGTCACTGTTCTGGCCCAAACCGCCAGTCAGGCCGATGCCGCCGCGACAATGATTGCCAACGCGGTGGATCTGCCCGGCCATCCGGGGATTGCGCGGCGGCCTGCGGTGGAGATGCAAGCGGACAGTGATCTGGGGGCGCGGCTTGTCACCGTGGGCGTGTCGGGGTTGACGGACACCGATATTGATGCGGCGCTGGATCATGGGATGGCGGCGGCGAGTGAATTTCGGGCGCTTGGGTTGATAGACTCGGCGGCGCTTTTCCTGCACCCTGAGCTGCGTACAATTGGGACCATTGCTTTGAAGGAGCCTGCCCTTGCCTGATTTTCCCGTTCGCCGCATCAGCCTGTTGATTGAGGATATTCTGCATGAAGGCGGGCCTGCGCCTGCGGTGCCCTATCGGCGGGGCGCGATCATGGCGGTGGTGGCGAACCCGTTTGCGGGGGGTTATGTGACCGATATTCAGGGCGCGATGGAGGATTTGAAGCCTTTGGGCCTGATGCTGACCGACCGTTTGATCGCCGCGATGGGCGGGCGGGACGGCATCGACGCTTATGGCAAGGGCGCGATGGTGGGCGAGGGTGGCGAGTCAGAGCATGGCTCGCTGTGGCATGTGCCGGGGGGCTATGCGATGCGGGAACGGCTGGGCGAAAGCCGGGCGATTGTGCCCTCGGCAATGAAGGTGGCGGGGATGGGCGGTTCTCTGGACATTCCGCTGGGCCACATCAACGCGGCCTATGTGCGCAGTCATTTTGACGCGATCACGGTTTGCGTGCCGGACGGGCCGCGCGCCACAGAGATCGTGTTCGCGCTGGCGATGGCCAAGGGCGGGCGGGTGCATTCCCGGATGGGCGGGCTTGAGTTGCATCAGGTCAAGGGCGAGGACGGGCTGCGCTGATGAAGCTGTGGGCGGCAGGGTTTGCGATGGTGCCGGGGGCGGCGTTTGCCTGTGCCCTGCCGCCCTCGGTGATCCTGACCTTGCCGACAGGGATTTATATTGCGGGGGCGGCGGTGACGGTGGCGCTGACGGCGCTGCTGGGGGCTGCGTCGGGGCGGTTACCGGAGTTTGTACCGCGTCTGGTCTATCAGGGGACGGGGCGGTTTCCGTTTGCGGTGACGTCTTACCTGGCGTTTCTGGCCTTCCTTGGCCTGCTGCTGATCGGGTTTTTCGGGTCGACGGACCCGATGCACAATCTGCTGACATTGGTGTTCTGGACCGGGGTCTGGATTGCTTTGCCGCTGGCCTCGATGGTTTTTGGCAATTTATGGGCGGGGATTTCGCCTTGGTTGGCGATGGTGCAGATTGCGCGGACCCTGCTGGGGTGGCGCGGATCGGTGGGGCTGTCGCGGTTGGGGCATTGGCCTGCAGTGGCGGGGCTGTTCGGGTTCAACTGGTTTCAGATCGTGTCGATGGCGCCGGATGATCCGCGGGTTTTGGCCACGGCGGCGGCGGTGTATTGGGGCGTGATCTATGTGGCGGCGGTGGCGGAGGGCGAGGACTGGCTGGGGAAGGGCGAGTTTCTGACCGTGTTCTTCGCCATGATTGCCCGGATCGCGCCCTATTGGCGCGAACGTGATGCGGGGGTGCGGGCCTATGTCGGGCTGCCGGGGGCGCAGGTGTTGCGGATGCCGGGGCTGTCGGTTTCTCAGGTGGCGTTTGTGACTTTGGCGCTGGCGAGTTTGACGTTTGACGGGTTGTCAGAGACGTTTTTCTGGATGGGCTTGATTGGCGAGAACCCGTTGGAGTTCACCGGGCGGTCGGCGGTGCAGGGGGTGAATACTGCTGGACTGCTGGCGGTTTGGGGCCTGACCGTGGCCGCGATTCTGGGCGTTCTGGCGCTGGGGCGGCGGATGGGGGGCGGCTTTGCGGTGGGGCCGGGGGTGCTGTCGTTTCTGGCGATTGCGGCGGGGGATCATGCGGCGCATTATCTGGTGGTGCTGCTGACGGCGGGGCAATTCACGCTGTCGGCGCTGAACGATCCCTTGTTTCGCGGCGATGCGTTTCTGGGGCTGGAGCCGTTTTATGTGTCTTATGGCTTTCTCAGTGTCGGGGCGGTGATGATGGCGGTTTACGCCGCGCAGTTTGCCGCCGTTCTGGGCGCGCATGTGCTGGCTGTGTTGCTGTCGTTGCGGCTGGCAGGGACAGGGCGGGCGGTGGCGCATCTGCCGCTGACCGCGCTGATGGTGGGTTATAGCGTGCTGGGACTGTGGCTTTTGTCAACGGCGCGGGGGGCGTAAGGTGGGAATTTCAGTAGACTTTCAGGGTGCTTGAGGACAAAGTTTAACCAACAGGCACGGGGATGAACCCGGTCCGGCAACAGCGGAGAAGTATCATGCAAAGCAAGGGTTTAATCGGCCTTTCGCCCACCCGGCGTTCGGTTTTGAAGGGTGCAGGCGCGGGATTGATCGGTGCTGCGGCGTTTCCGGGCGTGACCTGGGGGCAGTCGTCGGCCCCGATCAAGCTGGGGTTTCAGTTGCACCGCACCGGCATCGGGGCCGCCTATGGCCATTGGTATGAGCGCACCGCGCAGGCGGCACTGAAGGCGGTGAATGACGCAGGCGGCATCAACGGCCGCCCGGTTGAGATTGTGTTTGAAGACGACGGCACCGATCCGGCACGCGGGGCCGAGGTGGTGGACAAACTCGCCAGCCAGCACGGCGCGGATGTGATCTTTGGGCCGCTGTTCAGCCATGTGGTGATCGGGTCTGCCCCGCGTGCCGGAGAGTTGAAGGTGCCCTATCTGGTCTGTTCGGAGGGCTATCATGTGGCGAGCGGAATGCTGAACCGTTGGACCCTGCAGCCGGGGATCACGGATGTGCGCGCGCAGGTGTCGTCGATGGCCCCCTGGGTCACACAGAACCTTGGCAAGAAGGTGACGATGGTGTTCCCGGACTATGCCTTCGGCTACGATCACCGCGATTTCTTCACCAAGGCGGTGAAGGCCCAGGGCGGCGAGGTGATTGCGCAGATCGCGATTCCGCCGACCGAAACCACCTTCACCCGCTATCTGCCGCAGATTCCGGCGGAGACCGAGGTGCTGTATCACGTCATGGTCGGCCCGGCGGTTCTGACCTTTGTGAAGGAGTTGGGCGAGTTTTACGGCACCGGCGCGCGGCCGCAGATTTTCGGGTTTATCGACTCGTTGGAGGCTGTCGATACCGCGTCACCGGGGCTTGAGTTCCTGGAGGGCACCCATTTCTGGGAGGCGCACAACCGGGTGAAACAGGCGGATGCGTCCGAGGCCGAGGTCGCCTATCGCGCCGCCGTGGGGGTGGATGACAACGGCGCTTCGATCTCTGATCCGGCGGATGTGGCGACCTATTCGCATATGTTCTCGGTCTGGGAGACGCTGCATGTGATCAAGGCCGGGATGGAGGCTTCGGGCTATCAAGGCCCGGCGGATCGGCAGAAGTTTGTCGAGGCGATAGAGGCGATGACCACCTTTGCCGAAGGTGCCGACCATGTGCAGGGCGACAAGATGTTCAACGGCAAGACCCATCAGGTCTTTGGCCATCAGAACATTTCCAAGATTGAGGGCGGCAAAATGATGCGCGTGCATCGGACCGCAATTGAGGATGGCATGTACCCGGACGCGGTGGATTACTCCACCATGTCGTTCTGAAAGATCGGGCGGGGGCTGCGGCCCCTGCCCATTTCGGATGGCCTTTGGTCCCTTCTTATTGCTGGCCCTGCTGGAGGGAACGGTCACGGCGGCGGTGCTGGCGCTGACGGCTGTTGGCCTGTCATTGGTGTTCGGCGTCATGCGCGTCGTCAACGTCGCGCATGGTGAGTTTTTCATGCTGGGCGCGGTTTTGGCATGGTTTGTGACACAAAACATCGGCGGGCCGCCTGCGGTGGGCTTCATCGCGGCACTGATCATCGCGCCCTTGGTGGTGGCATCGGTCGCGGCTTTGGCCGATTGGGCGGTGCTGAAGCGGCTGCATTATGACCCAGAGGCGACCATCGTGGCCACCATTGGCCTGCTCTATATCCTGCAACAGACCGCGCTGACGCTGTACGGGCCCGAGGCGCGTCCGGTGCAGGCGCCGTTCACCTGGCGGATACAGACGCCGTGGTTCGGTTATTCGGGGTACAAGCTGTTCGTGGTGGCGGCGGCGGCGGCGATATTGGCGGGGATCTGGGCACTGATGACTCGCAGCCGCGCCGGGTTGATCATGCGGGCAACGCAGGTGGACCGGCAGACGGCGCAGGCCTTTGGCATCAATGTGGACCGGGTTTATGCCGGGGTGTTCGCGCTGGGGGCCGCGCTGGCTGCGGTGGCGGCGGTGCTGGTGGTGCCGATCCAGCAGGCGCATTACCTGATGGGCGGCGATCCGTTGCTGCTGTCGTTCATCGTGGTGATCATCGGCGGGCTGGGGTCGTTGCGCGGGACTTTGGTGGCGGCGCTGGTGATCGGGCTGGGCGATGGGGTCATCTCGATGTTCTTTTCGCCCACGCTGGCCAAGATCATCGCCACGCTGCTGGTGGCGCTGGTGCTGGTGTTCCGCCCGCAGGGCCTGTTCGGGGCGAAAGCATGAGCGTTGCGGGCAAGGTCTGGGCGCTGCATCTGGCGGTATTGGCGGCGCTGCTGCTGGCGCAGTTCACCTTGCCGCCCTATCACGCCAACAATCTGGCGCGGATCATGGTGCTGGCGGTCTTCGCCATGGGGTATAATATTTCCTTTGGTTACACGGGGTTGCTGTCGCTGGGTCACGCGCTGTTCTTCGCGGCGGGCATGTATGGCGCGGGGTTGGCGGTGTGGCAGGTGGAGTTGACGCTTTTCCCGGCCTTGGCGATGGGGCTGGTTGCCGGGGGCGTGGTGGCGGGCGCGGTCGGGCTTTTGGCGCTGCGCACGGCTGGGGTCAGTTTCATGATCGTGACGCTGATGTTTGCGCAGGCCGGCTATCTGATCATCCTGTATTTCGGCCGCTACACCGGCGGCGATGAGGGTTTTGTGGTCGAGGCGATCGGGCGGCAGGCCTTTGGCCATGGCCTTGCGCAGGACGGGCCGCGCGCGGTGGCAGCGTTTGTGCTGTTCGGCGCGGGGCTGTTGGCCAAGTTGGCGCTGGTGCGGTCGCCCTTTGGCCGGGTGATGGTGGCGATGCGGGAAAATGAGGAGCGCAGCCGGATGCTGGGCTACAACCCGTACCGCGTGAAACTGATCGTGCTGGTGATCTCGGGGGTTTATGCCGGGGCGGCGGGGGCGGCTTATGGGGTGCTGTTCGGCTATGTTGGGGCGACTTTCGCCGGGGTGCAGTATTCGATCCTGCCGATGCTTTATGTGCTGATGGGCGGGGCCGGGGTGGTTCTGGGGCCGCTGCTGGGGGCGGCGGCGATGTTCTATCTGATTGATTTTGCGTCCAGTTTGACCTCGGCGCATCTGCTGGTGGTCGGGGTGGCCCTGGTGCTGTTGGTGCTGTTCGCGCCGCGTGGGCTGTTGGGATTGGTGCGGGAACGGTGGCTGCCATGGCTGCCATGATCCTGCAGGCCACGGGATTGGCGCGCGCCTTTGGCGGCTTGCGCGCGGTGGATGGTGTGAATTTTGATCTGCGCGCCGGAGAGATTCAGGCTCTGATCGGTCCGAATGGCGCGGGGAAGACAACCTTTGTCAGCCTGCTGTCAGGGCGGATTGCCCCGGATGCGGGGGTGATCACACTGGAGGGGCGCGATATCACGGCGCTGCCAGCGCATGCGCGGGTGCGGCTGGGAGTGGCCTATACGTTCCAGATCACCTCGATCTATCCGCGCCTGTCGGTGTTCGACAATGTGGCGCTGGCCGCGCAATCGCGGGGGGCGCGGGATCTGCGCGCGGCTGTGGGCGAGGTTTTGGCGCGGGTGGGGTTGCAGGACCGGACGGCGCAAGCGGCGGGCACGTTGTCTTATGGCCATCAGCGGTTGCTGGAGGTGGCGATGGGGCTGGCACTGGCCCCGCGGGTTCTGATCCTGGACGAGCCGACGCAGGGGCTGGCGGCGGGGGAGATTGACGATTTTGTGGCTCTGATCCGCGGTTTGGTGCCGCAAACCTCTGTGCTGCTGATCGAGCATAACATGGAGGTGGTGATGGATCTGGCCGACCGCATCACCGTGTTGAACCATGGCGCGGTGTTGGCGCGCGGCACTCCGGCAGAGATACGCGCCAATCGGGCGGTGCAGGCCGCCTATCTGGGGGGCGACGATGCTGCGGCTTGACGGGGTGACGGCGGGATACGGCGCGGTGACGGTGCTGCGCGGGCTGTCGTTTGCTGCGGCGGCGGGCGAGGTGACCTGCGTGATGGGGCGCAACGGGGTCGGCAAGTCGACGCTGCTGAAGTGCATCATGGGGTTGGTTCCCGCCTCGGGCGGCGTGGTGGCGCTGGACGGTTTGGCGGTGCAGGATTTGCCTGCGCATGAGGTGCCACGGTTGGGGATCGCCTATGTGCCACAGGGGCGGCGGCTGTTTGGGCCGCTGACGGTGGCCGAGAATATCGAGATCGGGCTGATGACGCGGCGGCGGGGCGCTGCGGTGCGCGACCGGGTGCTGGACCTGTTTCCACGGCTGCGTGAGCGATTGGGGCAGGTGTCATCCACGCTTTCGGGCGGTGAACAGCAGATGCTGGCGATTGCCCGCGCGCTGTGCATTGAGCCGAAAGTGCTGTTGCTGGACGAGCCGACCGAGGGGTTGCAGCCGTCGATGATCGCGCTGATCCGCGATGTGGTGGTGGGGTTGCGCAGCACGGGCGTGGCGACAGTGCTGGTGGAACAGCGGGTTACGGCGGTGCTGGGCATGGCCGACCGGGTGGCGTTTGTCGATCAGGGCCGGGTGGCCGAGGTGGTGCCGTGTGCGGGCTTGCGGGCGGATGCGCCGCAGTTTGCGCGCTATGTGGGGGTTTAGATGGCGGGACTTGTGGCGGGCGTGGATGTGGGCGGCACCTTCACCGATCTGATGATTCTGGACCCAGCAACGGGTGATGTGCGGCTGGCAAAGGTGCCGACAACACTGCCCAATCAGGCGGGCGGCGTGTTGGCCGCGTTCGATGCGGTGGGGGCAGATCTGGCCGATGTCGATTTGATCGTGCATGGCACCACCACGACCACCAACGCGGTGCTGGAGCGGGCCTTGTGCAAGACCGGGCTGATCACCACGGCGGGGTTCCGCGATGTGTTGGAACTGGGGCGACGGACGCGACCCAACGCCTATGGCATGACCGGGCGCTTCGTGCCAGTGATCCCGCGCGATCTGCGGCTGGAAGTGCCAGAGCGGATGGACGCTATGGGCCGCATAGTGACTGTTTTGGACGAAGACGCGCTGCGTGTGGCGGTGCAGATCTTGGCCGACGCGGGCTGTGAAAGTCTGGTCATCCACTTCCTGCACGCCTACGCCAATCCGGCGCATGAATTGCGGGCGGCGAAGGTGGCGCGTGAAATCTGGCCGACGCCTTACATCACCATGGGCCACGCGCTGCTGTCGGAAAGCCGCGAGTTTGAGCGGGGGGTGACGGCGGCAGTGAATGCCTCGGTGCAGCCTTTGCTGGAGCGCTATGTGGCGCGGTTGGCAGGCGAGTTGCGCAACCGGGGCTATGCGCGCGACCTTTTGGTGATGAACGGCAATGGCGGCATGGTGGCGGCGGATAAGGTCAGCCGCGAGGCAGTCAAAACCGTGATGTCGGGGCCTGCCTCTGGCGTGATGGCGGCTGTGGCGACAGGGCGGCGGGCGGGTATGGCGAACCTGCTGACCTATGACATGGGCGGCACCTCGACCGATGTGGCGATGATCAAGGGCGGCAAGGCCCCGGTTTCCAATGAAATTGAGGTCGAATATGCCATGCCGATCCATGTGCCGATGGTCGATGTGCGCACGGTTGGCGCGGGCGGCGGGTCGATCGCGCGGGTGGATGCAGGCGGGATGCTGCGGGTGGGGCCCGAGTCGGCGGGGTCGACGCCGGGGCCGATCTGCTACGGGCGCGGCGGCACACGGGTGACGATTTCCGACGCCAATCTGCTGCTGGGACGCTTGCCCGCAGCGCGGTTCGGGCAGGCGGCAGAGGCGGCGCGGCTGGCGATGGCCGAGCAGATCGGCGGGCCGCTGGGCCTGACGGTCGAGCAAGCGGCCGAGGCAGTTTTGCGCATTGCCAACACCCATATGGCGGGGGCGATCCGCATGGTTTCCATCAGCATGGGTGCCGATCCCCGCGATTTCGCGTTGTTTGCGTTCGGAGGCACGGGGCCGCTGCATGCGGTGGCTTTGGCGCGCGAACTGGCCATTCCGCAGGTGCTGATCCCGGCGCGACCGGGGATCACCAACGCGCTGGGCTGCGTGGTTGCCGATCTGCGCCACGACTTTGTGCGCACGTTGAACCGTCCGTTGGATTCGGTGGAAATTACAGCGGTGCATGAGGTGCTGGCAGCACAGGTCGCCGAAGGGCGACGCTTGATTGCCGCAGAAATGATCGCATTGACGGGCATTGAGGCGGAATTCTCCGCCGATATGCAGTTCATTGGCCAGACCCATCTGCTGCGGGTGCCGTTGCCGCACGCCACGCCCAGCCGCGCCGAAATGCAGGCGCTGTTTGAGGCCGCCTATCACGCGCGGTTCCGGGTTGATCTGCCCAATATCCGCGCCAATCTGGTGAACCTGAATGTCTCCGTCACCGGGCGGCGGCCAGAGCTGGATCTGAGCCGGTTGATAGACCCTGCGGGCCGATTAGAGACTGTTTCGGCCAAGGACACCCGCCGCGTCTGGTTCGGGGAATGGTTGGATGTGCCGGTCTTTTGGCGCGATCATCTGCCGTTGAACTTGGCATTGCATGGCCCCGCCATCATCGAGCAAATGGACACGACGACGCTGATCGAACCGGGCTGTCTGGTGACATCGGACGCCGACGGCAACCTGATCATAAAGGTGCAGCATGCTTGATCCCGTCACCTTGGCCGTCATTCAGGCCGGTTTGCAGCAGGTCTGCGACGAGATGGACCTGACCTTTTCCCGTGCCGCCTTCAGCCCGGTCATCGCCGAGGCGGATGACCGTTCGGACGGCATCTATTCCGCCGAGGATGGCAGTCTGATCGCCCAAGGCTCCAAAGGTCTGCCGGTTTTCGTTGGTGTGATGCAGTTTTCCACCCGCACCCTTATCGCGCGCATCGCCAGTGGCGAGACGGCGGCGCCAGAGCCTGGGGATATCTACATCGTCAACGATCCTTATCTGGGCGGCACCCATCTGATGGACGTGCGCTTTGCGATGCCGTTCTGGCGGGATGGCCAAATTGCCTGCTGGCTGTCAAACACCGGGCACTGGCCCGATACCGGCGGTGCTGTGCCGGGCGGGTTTTCGGCCAGTGCGATTTCGGCAGAGCAGGAAGGGCTGCGCTTGCCGCCCGTCAAGCTGTTCAAGCGCGGCGAGATGGACCGCGAAATCTGGCAGATCATTTGCAGCAATATCCGGGTGTCAGAACAGCGGATCGGCGATGTGAAGGCGCAGGCGGGGGCTTTGCTGGTGGGCGCGGAACGGCTGGCGGGGCTGATGGACCGCTACGGCGACGCGGTGGTGTTCGCGGCGATTGCCGAGATGCGCGGGCTGGCGGCGCGGCAGATGCGGGCGATGATCGGGCTGATTCCCGAGGGCTGCTATAGCGCGCGCGCCTATGTCGATAGCGACGGCGTGGTGAATGAGCCGTTGGTGATTGCGCTGGCCGTGACGCGGGCGGGCGGCGATCTGACCTTTGATTTTGACGGCTCATCCTTGCCCTGCATGGGGCCGATGAACTCTGTTCGGGCGACCACTTTGTCCTCGGTCTATCTGGCGATGCGGCACATCTTCCCGGATGTGCCGATTTCAGCGGGCGCGTTTGAGCCGCTGCATGTGGTTGGAATCGCAGGCACTTTCCTTGACGCGCAGTATCCGCGTCCGGTGTCGGGTTGTGCTGCCGAAGTCAGCCAGCGCATTGCCGAAGCGGTGTTTGCCGCACTGGTACAGGCGCTGCCAGACCGGGTGACGGCGGCTCCGGCGGGGACCAGCGGCAACTTTGGTCTGGGCGGGTATGACCCCGAAAAGGGCCGCGATTTCGTGATGTATCAGATTTCGGGTGGCGGCTATGGCGGCAATATTGACCATGACGGTCTGTCAAACGGCTGCTCGACCATCGGGATTTCCAAGGCCCCACCGGTGGAGATTATGGAGCAGAGTTTCCCGGTTCTGTATCGCCGCTATGCGCTGCACGAAGGGTCCGGCGGCGCGGGTCAGCATCGCGGCGGCTTTGGGCTGGACTATGAGATTGAACTGCTGCGGGGCAATGCGCGAGCATCGTTTGTGATGGATCACGGGCGGACCGGGCCTTTGGGGGCGGCGGGCGGCAAGGATGGCGCGGTCAACCGGGTGGAGGTGACGCGCGGTGGCGTGGTGATGGTGCCGGAACATCTGTCGAAGGCACAGGACATCGCTTTGCAGCCGGGCGATCGGGTGCGGGTGCGCACGCCGGGTGGCGGCGGCTATGGCGATCCGGCGCTGCGCGATCCTGCGCTGGTGGCCGAGGACGTGCGGTTGGGCCGGTATTCGGCAGCGCAATCCAAGGCTCTGTTCGGCCAATAGAGCCTGTTCAGGCAGATTTGTGCCGCTGCCAGCCGATGCGATCAAACAGCGGGGCGTAATGTGCCGCCAAGGCGCGCAGGGTCGGGCCGTCGACGCTGTCGGCGCATTCCCACGCCTTGTTGGCAAGACCCAGGATGCGCGGGGTCAGCATCGGGTCAAGCTGGGCGTCATCGGTGGTGAATTCGGACCAGAAACAACCTTCAATCCCGATGATCCGATCCGCAATGTCTTCGGCGCCTTTTGGCACCGGTTGCCAATTCACGGTGTCTTCCAAGGCAATGAAAGCGGCCCAGGATGCGCCCCAATCATCGGGGTCCTTCGTGTGCGCCATGTCGAAATAGATGTGCTGCGCCGGACACATGACCACGTCATAGCCGCAGCGCGCTGCCTCTATCCCCGGGCCTTGGCCTGTCCAGGAAAACAGAATCGCGTTGTGGCCGATACCGCCGTTCGTGCCCTTGGCTGCCTCTTCCCATGCCGCCGGGCGGATGCCGTGGGCGGTCAGATGGGCGGCCAATTTCGCCATCATCCAGCCCTGCACATCGTCACGATCCTGCAGCGACTCGCGAACTTTCAGGGCATTGACAGCCGGTGAGCCTTCCCAGGCACCGGGGGGCAGTTCGTCGCACCCCAGATGCAGGATGCCGATGGGGAACAGCGACGCGACTTCCAGTGAAAGCGGCTCTAACAAGGCCCAGGTGGCAGGCATGGCAGGGTTGATGATGTTGTCAATATAGGCTTGGACGCTGCGCTCTGCACCATTGTCGGCGGGGTCGCGCAGGCCGGGGATGGCCTTGTTCAGCGCAAAGGCGTGGGCGGGAACCTCAATTTCCGGCAAAACCTGAATGTGCAGGGCGTCGGCATGGGCTAACACAGCCTCCACATCTGCACGCGAATAGCTGCCACCCGCGCGGGTGCCGCCGCCAAAAACGCCGGACACCAGCTCCCCCTCACCCCGAAAGGCGGTGCTTTGCCAAAGTTCCGGCGCGGTTTCGACCTGAAGGCGGAAGGATTCATCGTCGGCAAAGTGCCAGTGAAAACGGTTGAGTTTCAGCAATGCCATCAGGTCCAGAAGGCGCAGGATGGTCGGGATGGCATAAAAATGCCGTGCGCAATCAAGATGTTGGCCGCGCCACGCAAAGCGCGGGGTGTCGGTGAGGATGCCGCAAGGCAGCGCGCCATGGGTTTCGCGCAAAGTCATAAGCGTGACGGCGGCATTGAAAAACCCATGATCGGTGGCGGCGGCGATTTCAAGGGCGTCGGGGCCGATGGTCAAGCGGTAGGATTCGGCGGGCAAATCGGGGGCATGGGTGAGAACGGGCGTCACGCCGGGACCGACCAGGGGTGGCAAATTCAGCCGCGCGGCCAATGGGTTTATCGCTGCAAAGGCCGGGTGATCGCTTTGCAGCATGGACAACGGTAAGGAACCGAGGGCGGGCAGCCAATCAGAGGGCTGCGGGATCAGACGCAGTTTGTCGGCGGGCAACGGCTGCGCCGCGCGCTCGGTTCTGCCCATCGCGCCCGCTGGCAGCGGCGGCAGAGGATAAGTGTCAGAACCCACGCGCAAATAGGCGCCCAGGGGCAACCAGGCGCGGTTGCGCGGGATGAATTCCGGCTCGGCGTGGGCCAGAACAAGGTGATGGGCCGCACCGGCGGCCAGATCTGGCAGCGCCACCTCGGTATAGCCCGCGACGGATCTGATCAGGATGCCACCCGACACAACGCGGGCCGCGGCCATCAGGGAAAAGCAGAAAATCGGGGCGGCAAGGGCTGTGTCAGAGCCGATTTCGACATGGATGTCGCGGCCCTGAATGCGGGCGTCAAAGGTCAGGATCATGTGTTCGGGTCCAAGCGCAATTCGGCAATAAAGTCATAAATGTCGGACCGATACAGGCCCCGTGTGAATTCGATCGGCCGACCCGAAGGCAGATAGCCGGTGCGGTCGATCCGCAGCACGGCGGCCCCTTCGGGCAGGTTCAGCAGCCGCGCCTCCTGGCTGGGCAGGTTCACCGCCGTAATCCGCTGCACCGCGCGGGTGGGCGCGCAGCCTTTGGCACGCAGCACGTCGTAAAGCGAGGTCTCAACCACATTCGGATCGGGCAGAATGTCTTGCGGCAACGACGACCATTCCACCGCCATCGCGATGCCGTCCGCCGAGCGCAAGCGTTCGATCCGCGCAACCCGGTCGGCAGTCGACAGGCCCAGCGCGATCTGCTCGTCTGGAATTGGCGCGAAAAGGCCGCGATTCATGATGCGGCTGGTGGGGGTTTTGCCACGCTGGCGCATGTATTCGGTGAAGGACACCAGTGTCGACAGGTAGTGTTCCAGCTTGGCACGCGGCGCGCGCACAAAGGTTCCCGCACCGCGCCTTTGCTCCAGAACGCCATCCTCGACCAGCTGCGCCACCGCCTTGCGCACCGTCACACGGCTGACTTGCGCGATTTCGCCCAGTTCGCGTTCCGGCGGCAATTGGGTTTCGGGCTGCAACTCGCCCGTGCTGATCGCGGCAGAGATATAGCGGTAAAGCTGTTCATAACGCGGGCCGCGCCCGATGCGAAACCAGGCGTCGGGGTGGAACAGGGTGGCGTGGTCGTCCATGTTTTTCCCCGCGGGATTGGTATTATTACGATAAGACCATCTTTGTGCTTGATTGGCAATTGGCCTGTGTTTGGGGGGAAAAACAAGAGGGATTTAGCAGAGATACACGATTTTTCCGGAAATTGGTATTAAGTAGGTAGCCAAAATAGTTTGATTTGGTATTGTTGCTGCAGATGGAGATTCGGCCTTGCCAAAACCGCCGAGCCCAGTGGGGAGTTGTTCGTATGACGGAAGTGACCACCGCTTTGCCGGCCAGAAAAGCACGCCGCAAAGGCCTGTCTGAAAGCTGGTTTGCCTGGGCCCTGATCGCCCCGGCGCTGTTGTTCATCGCGGTGATCGTGGCCTGGCCCTTGCTGGAAACAATCCGGCTGTCCTTCACCGATGCCGATATGGGCAGCGAAAACTGGGTGGGCTTTGCCAATTACGAAAAGCTGCTGTCTGGGGCGAAATTCTTTGAAATCGTCGGGCGGACGTTTTTCTGGATGGTGCTGTCGGTGGGCCTCAAGCTGATCATGGGATTGATCGGGGCGACCTTGCTGAACGCCGCCGTGCCGGGTCGGGCAATGTTTCGCATGATGATCATGCCGCCTTGGGTGATCCCGGTGGCGATTGGCTGCATTGGCTGGCTTTGGCTGTACAACGGGCAGTTCGGCTTTCTGTCGGGGATGGCGCAGCGGTTTGGCTTGCTCGATGGCCCGTTCGAATTCCTCGCCTACAAGAATTCGGCCTTTTACGCGGCAATTGTCACCGATGTCTGGGTGGGCACGCCGATGGTCAGCCTGTTTTTCCTTGCCGCGATGCAGGGTGTGAACCGCGATCTTTATGAGGCGGCCTGGGTCGATGGTGCCTCACGCTGGTACCGGTTCCGCCGCATCACCATTCCGCAAATCATGCCAGTGATCGTGTCAATGGCGCTGCTGTCGGCGATCTGGACGTTCAACAGTTTCGAGATCATCTGGATTTTCACCCAAGGCGGGCCGCGCGGCGGCACCACAACGATGATCATCGACACCTACAAGACGGCGATCGGGAATTTCAAATTCGGCGAAGGTTCGGCGCGCGCGGTAATGATCGTGCTGATTTTGGGGGTGTTCAGCCTGCTGTATCTGAAAATTCTCGACCGGGTGAACAAACATTACGGGGTGAAATAAGATGTTGATGGACCGTTATACCCTGCTGCAAAAGATCGGGATCTACTGCGCGATTGCGGTGTTCATGGCCTTTATCCTGCTGCCGTTCCTTGAGATGTTCCGCACCAGCCTGTCCCCGATGAGCCACCTGTTTCACGCGCCTTATGAAATCTGGAGCGACAGTTTCAGCTTTGATGCCTACTTTGCGATGTGGGAAAAGGTGCCGTTGCTGGGGCGCTATATCTGGAACTCGATCTTCATCGCGGGCACCGTGACCTTGCTCACGATGATCTTTGTGGTCCCGGCCGCCTATGCCTATGCGCGGCTGGATTTTCCCTGCAAGAACCTGTCCTTGGGGATTTTCCTGTCGGTCAACATGTTCACCGGCGCGGTGCTGTTGATCCCGCTCTACCGCGTGATGAACACGCTGGGACTTTTGAACACCTATTGGTCGATGATTGTGCCGGGGGTGGCGTTTCTGATCCCGACCGGCATCTGGCTGCTGCGGTCCTATCTGGAGAAGATCCCGCGCGAGCTGGAAGAGGCCGCGTTCATGGATGGGGCCAGCCGGTTGTACACCCTGCGCCGCGTGGTGCTGCCGTTGGCGGTGCCGGGGATGGTGGTGGTGGGCGTGTCAGTGTTCATCGGGGCCTATGCCCAGCAATATCTGTTCGCGATCACCTTCAACCAGGTTGCGGAGTTGCAACCCCTGCCCGCCGGGTTGAACCAGTTCATCGGCTATCAGACGGTGGAGTGGAATCAGATGATGGCGGCGGCGCTGACAGGGATTTTGCCGGTGATGCTGGTGTTCCTGTTCCTGCAAAAATACCTCGTGGCGGGCCTGACGGCTGGCGCGATCAAAGAGTGACCCAACACAGAAACTACCAACCAAGGGAGACTACCAATGCATTACACCAAAACCCTGATGGTCGCCGCCGCCCTTATGGGCAGCTCGGCCCTGACGGCATCGGCACAGGATGTGAACTTGTCGTTCATCATGTGCGGCGATGAGCGTCCTGCCGACAAGGCTGCAATCGAAAAGTTCCAGGTCGACAATCCCGGCGTCAAAGTGGCGATGGAGATTGTGCCGTGGGGCACCTGCCAGGACAAATCCATGACGCTGGCCGCAGCAGGCACACCGGTTTCGGTGGCCTATATGGGGTCGCGCACCTTGAAAAAGCTGGCGGCCGAAGGGCTGATCGTTCCGGCGGAAATCCCGGCGGAGATGATCGACAGCTATCAGCCCGGCGTGTTGAAAACCGTGTCCTATGACAACAAATACTGGGGTTATCCGCACGCGTTTTCGACCAAGGCGCTGTATATCAACTGCGATCTGGTCACGACTGCCGGGATGGAATGCAAAGCGCCGGAAACCTGGGCCGACATGATTGCGATGGCCAAGGCGATCAAGGAAAAGCATAATGTCGCGGGCATCGGTCTGGCTGGCAAAGACTTTGACAACACCATGCACATGTTCCTCGACTTCCTTTATTCCAACGGCGGCACCGTGCAAGACCCGGTGACAGGTGCGCCCACGCTGGACTCGGCACAGACCCGCGAAACCCTGCAAATGTACGCCGATGCCATGCCTTACGGCATCGAGGGTGCAACGGCCTGGGAGCGTGATCAGATGAAGGATCTGTTCAACGACCAAAAACTGGGCATGTATGTCAACGGTCCGTGGGGCAAAGGTCAGCACGCCGAGAAGGTGCCGAACCAGATCATCGTGCCGGTGCCACATGGCCCGTCGGGCGTGTCCGGCACCATCCTGATCACCGACTCGATCGCGGTGTTCAAACAAGCCGATCCGGCGGTTCAGGCGGCGGCGCAAAAGCTGGCGCAGGTGCTGACCAGTGGCGAAGCGCAGTATGACCTGGACAAGTCCTGGGGCCTGACTCCGATCCTGCAATACGAAAAGCTGGGGGTCGAGGCGCCTTACTACGTCGGCGATGCCGATTGGCAGATCTATGTGAACGGCATTGCAACCGGCGGGCCAGAGCCTTTGGTCACCGATTTCAAATCGCTGCAGGGCGTGTTCACCAACATGATCCAGGGCGTCATGCTGGGCGAAGGCGGCACGGTCGATGAATTGGTCACCCAAGCCGGCGTCGAACTGGCCGAGGTCAAGTAAACCATCGGTGGGGGGCTGTGCGGCCCCCCTTCCCCCAACTTTTCCGAGGAAAGTATGGCCACGTTAAACCTGCAAAACATCACCAAATCTTTCGGCGCGGCGCATGTGCTGCACGGCATTGATCTGGCCATTCGCGACAAGGAATTCGTGGTCTTCGTCGGGCCTTCGGGCTGCGGCAAATCCACCCTGCTGCGCATCGTCGCCGGGCTGGAATCGGCGACAGCGGGCCAGATCGTGATTGATGGCGTGGATGTGTCAGAGACCGCCCCCGTGGATCGCGGAATTTCCATGGTGTTTCAAAGCTATGCGCTTTACCCGCACCTGACGGTCTATGAAAACATCGCCTTCCCGCTGCGGGTGCAAAAGCTGCCCGAGGCCGAGGTGAAATCCAAGGTGACCAAGGCCGCCGACATCCTGAAGCTGACCGACAAGCTTCAGCTGAAGCCTGGGCAGTTGTCGGGCGGGCAGCGCCAGCGGGTCGCCATTGGCCGCAGCATCGTGCGCAATCCCAAGGTCTTTCTGTTCGATGAACCGCTGTCGAACCTTGATGCGGCGCTGCGCGGCGATATGCGGGTTGAGCTGAGCCAATTGCACCGCGATCTGTCGGCCACGATGATCTATGTGACCCATGATCAGATCGAGGCGATGACGATGGCGCACCGCATCGTGGTGCTGAACAAGGGCGAGGTCGAGCAATTCGGCACCCCGATGGAGCTGTATCACCACCCCGCCACCCGATTTGTGGCGACTTTCATCGGCCAGCCCAACATGAACCTGCTGCCGGCCAAGGTGCTGGGCAAGACAGACGGGCTGACGGTGGAATTCCACGGCGGCCATCGCATGACCCTGCCGGTCGATACCACCTCCGCCAACGTCGGCGACACGGTGGAGGTGGGTATGCGTCCCGAAAATGTGACACTCGGCGCGGGCCTGTCGATGAAGGTGCGCGTGCTGGAACGGCTGGGCGGCGTGTCGATCACCTATGGCGTGATGGCCGACGGCACCCGTTTTTGCGCCGCCCTGCCCGGCGATACGCCGGTGCGCGAAGGTGAAACCATCGGGGTGACGGTGAACCCCGCCGATTGCCATGTGTTTGACACCAGCGGTCGCGTGATGCGGCGGCGTTCGGCACCCGTGGTTGCGGCTTGAAGGAGAGAAAAATGCGGGTTGTCACCTCGGGCATCGGTTTGCGGGCCGGGCATGTCCTGACCACACTGAAGGCGGAAATGCCCGAGGTCGAGATTGTCGGATTCTACGATCCGCAGCCGACGCATCTGGACATGATCGGTCTGGACACACCGCGCTATGCCAGCATTGCGGCGATGCTGGATCAGGCCAAACCGGACCTTTATTGTGTGTTCTCGCCCAATGTCTTTCACCTGGAGCAGATCAAGCTGGGGCTTCTGGCGGGCGTGCAGGTGTTCACCGAAAAGCCGGTGGTGATAACGATCGAGGAAACGCTGGAACTGGCGCGGTTGCTGGCGGAAAACGGCGGCGCGAACCGGGCCATGGTCGGGCTGGTGCTGCGCTATTCGCAACACATGGTTGATCTGCGCCGCGCCATGGCGTCGGGGCAGCTGGGCCGCGTGGTGTCGCTGGAGGCGAACGAACACATCGCCCCCTATCACGGCGCGTTCTTTATGCGCGACTGGCGTCGCCGGAATGATCTGGCGGGCGGTTTCATGCTGGAAAAATGCTGCCACGACATTGATATCTATAACATGATCACGGGGTCCAGGCCCGTGCGGGTGGCCAGTTTCGGCGGGCGCAAATCCTTCCTGCCGGAAAACGCCCCCGCCTCGAATGCCGAGGCCGAGATTTTTCACGTCAAACAGTCGGTCTGGGAAAGCACCGATGATCCGTTCCGGTCGGACGGCGATATCATCGACTATCAGACCGCGATCTTGCAGTACGAAACCGGCGCGTCGCTGGCGTTTCACACCAACCTGAACGTGCCGGACGAGCATCGGCGGTTCTGCGTGATGGGAACGCATGGCATGGCCGAAGGCGACTTTGTGCGCGGCTTTCTGAAGGTGACGGCGCGGGATGGCACGCGGCTGGTCGATCATGACTACAGCCAGGGCGCCGCCGCCAAGGGCGCGCATTACGGCGCGGATCAGATGATGTGCACCGATATTGCCAAATATCTGCGCGGCCAAAGCGACAGCCTGCCAGTGTCGATCCTCGATGCGATGGAGGCCGGGATTGCCGCCATCGCGCTGGACCAGGCACGGGAGACCGGGCAAGTGGTGGACCTGACAGATGTTTGGGCCCGACTTGATGCTTACGGGCTGCGCACATGACCGCGCCCGGCCAATTCATGCGCGCTGAAATCGCCGAAGCGCCCGGCGTGTTTGCCCGCGCCATCACGGGCGCGGTGTCGGATCAGGCGCGAACCGCCTTGGCTGCACTGCGTTTGGCGGACTGTCGCGCGATTTACACCATCGCCCGGGGGTCTTCGGATGCCGCCGCCAACATTCTGTCCTATGAATTCATGCGCGAACTCGGCAAGCCGGTGACCTCATTGCCGCCGTCGATATTCTCGCTGGGGCGCGGTGTGGATATGGCGGGGACGCTGTCGCTTGCGGTGTCGCAGTCGGGGGCCAGCGAAGATCTGGTGCGCTCGGCCCGGGGCGCGCGTGACAGTGGCGGCGCGGTGATTGCGCTGGTGAACGCACCCAACGCGCCCATTTCCAACGCGGCGCATGTGACCTTGTCCATCGGTGCCGGCCCGGAATTGGCGGTGCCTGCCACAAAGTCCGTGATCGGTTCCATCGCGGCGGGCATGGCGCTTTTGGCCGTGTTAGAGCCTGATTATGCGCCGCGCGCGCTGACTTCCGCGCAGGCGATGACCACACTGGATGGTGCGGTGCATCCACATACCGGTGCTTTGGTGTCGGCTTTGCTGCGCGCCCAGCATGTTTATGTCATTGGCCGCGACACCGGATATGGCGCAGCGCAGGAACTGGCGTTGAAGCTGAAGGAAACCTGCGCGCTGCATGCCGAGGCCTATTCCAGTTCCGAAGTGCTGCACGGGCCGTTGCAACTGGTGACGAAACCGTTGCTGGTGTTGATCCTCGACACCGGGCAGGCGGATGTGCAGGCCAGCCTTGATACCGCCGAAGCGCGGTTTCGGGCCTCGGGTGGCACGGTGTTCCGGCTGCGTCCTGCGGATGTCGGCGCGGCTGATCTGACGCCCGCAGCGGCGGCGGCGCTGCTTTTGTATCTGATCTATCCGCTGGTTCTGGCGCTGGCTTTGGCTTTGGGGCATGACCCGGACCGCCCCTCTACCCTTTCAAAAGTGACGCAAACGACATGAGTGATCTGACCCGATTTGCCACCTGGCGCGAAATTCAGGCGCAGCCTGCGATTTGGTCGAACTGGGGCCAACAGCTTGATATTGCACAGCTGCGCGCGTGGATTGATGGGCTGGACGTCGACGAAGTCTGGTTCTGCGGCGCAGGGTCTTCGGCCTATATCGGCGAGATGGTGGTGGCGGCACTGGAGGGCCAAGCGCGGTTGCGCGCGGTGGCCACGACGGATCTGGTGGCACGCCCCCGGGCCTATCTGACCGGGCGCAATCCCTTGGTGGTCAGCTTTGGCCGGTCTGGCAACAGCGCCGAGTCGCTGGGGGTTCTGGATACACTGGATGCCCTCGCCCCCAACGCACCACGGCTGAACATCACCTGCAACGCCGGGTCTGCCCTCGCCAAGCGGCAGGGGCGCCATCAGCGCGTCGTGCTTTTGCCCGATGCGACGCATGACGCGGGTTTTGCGATGACCTCCAGCTTTTCGACCATGCTGCTGACAGCGCTGGCGTTGTTTGATCGGAATGTGGCGGCTGCCGCAGTTTCTGCGGTGTTAGAAACGCTTTCAGCGCAGCTTTCGGCGCTGCTGCCTGCTATGCACAGCCATGCCCTTGCCGCCCGGAGGCCGGAACGGGTGGTGTTTGTCGGCTCTGGCCCCTTGACCTATGCCGCGCGCGAGGCGGCGCTGAAGGTGATGGAGCTGGCAGCGGGGCAAATTCCGGCGCTGTGGGATTCGACGCTTGGCTTCCGGCATGGGCCGAAGTCTTTTGTGCGCGGGGCGACCGATATCTGGGTGTTCGGATCGGCGGATGCCCACACCGCCCGTTATGATTCCGATCTGGTCGCCGAATTGCGGGCGCAGTTTCCGGGTTCGGTGACCACGCGGGTGGGGCCGGGCGGAGACATTGACCTGCCGACCACAGACTGGGGCGTGGTTTTGCCGGTCGTTCTGGCGCAGGTGTTGGCCGTGGTCTGGTCTGACGCGCTGGGCCTGCCCGTGGATGATCCCTTTGCCGGTCAGGGCACGCTGTCGCGGGTGGTGTCGGGGGTCAGGTTGTATCCGGTGGTGGCGACATGATCGCCGCGGGAATTGATCTGGGTGGCACCAAGATAGAGGCGCAGATCTTTGATTCCGGCTGGAACAGGGTCGATTCCCAACGCGTTGCGACGCCCAAAACCTATGATGCGCTGGTGTTGGCGATGGCGTCGCAGATCGCATGGGTCACTGCGCGCGCGGGGCGGATTCCGATCGGCGTGTCGGCGGCGGGCTTGGTCAATCCTGACACCGGCCTTGCGTTGACGGCCAATTTGCCCGCGTCGGGGCGGCTGTTTCCGGCGGATATTGCGGCGGCGGCAGGTTGTGGCATCACCTATGTCAACGACTGCCGGGCGCAGGTTCTGTCCGAGGCGGTGTTTGGTGCGGCGCGGGGATTTGAAACCGCGATGGGTTTGAACCTTGGCACCGGGCTGGCGGGTGGCTTTGTGGTGAAAGGTCGGCTGTTGCACAGCCCAAGAGGCACCGGTGGCGAGTTTGGCCACTTTCCCTTGGCGGCGGCGCCGATGATCCGGCATGGATTGCCCATACTGGCCTGCGGATGTGGGCGGGATGGTTGCACGGAAACCCTGATTGCCGGGCCGGGTCTGGCGCGGATCGTGGCGCTGAAAACCGGGCGCGACATGATCCCGCAAGACATTGCGGCGGCCCGCAGAACAGAGCCTGATATTGCCCAATGCTGGACGATCTGGCTGGAGCTGCTGACAGAATTGTTGATGACATTGACGCTGACACTGGACCCCGCCTGTGTGGTTTTGGGCGGTGGATTGGCACATACGGCGGGGCTGGTGGATGAGATGACGGCGGCGTTGCAGCGCGCGCAACTGGCAGGCTTTGGCATTCCGGTGATCCGTCTGGCGGAAGGCGGCGATGCCACCGGCGCGCGTGGGGCGGCCTACGCGGCCTATACGGGGGCAGATCATGGCTGATAGTCTGCGCGACATCATCAGGCGCAACCGGTCGGGGCAAATCTGTGCCATTCCATCGGTGTGTTCGGCGCATCCGCTGGTCTTGCAGGCCAGCCTGATGTTGGCGGAACGGCTGGATCAGCCTTTGGTGATCGAGGCAACCAGCAATCAGGTCAATCAGGGTGGTGGTTACACCGGGATGCGCCCGGCAGACTTCATCGCGTTTGTGCATGACATAGCGGATGCGGCTGGTGTGGCGCGGGGGCGGATCATCTTTGGCGGTGATCATCTGGGGCCGCAGGTCTGGCGCAAAGGGGCTGCCGATCAGGCGATGGCGAAGGCGCGGGTGATGGTGGCCGACTATGTGCGCGCCGGGTTCAACAAGATCCATCTCGATTGCAGCGAGGGCTGCGCGGCTGAGCCGGCGCAGCTGGGCGATGCGCTGGCGGCGGCGCGGGCGGCGGATCTTGCGGTGGCGGCACTGGCGGCGGCCCCCGATCCGACGCGGCTGATGTTCGTGATTGGCACCGAAGTGCCGCCTCCGGGTGGCACGCGGGCGGATGAGCATGGCGATATAGCCCCGACCACGCCAGCCAGTGCGGCGGCGACCCTGGCCGCGCATGTGGCGGCGTTTCAAGCCGCGGGGCTTGGGCATGCGTTGCCGCAGATCGGCGGTCTGGTGGTGCAGCCCGGGGTCGAGTTTTCACCGATGCAGGTGCATCATCTGCCGATGGACCGCGACCCCGGGCTGCGCGCAGTACTGGCTGATTGGCCGGGGGTCTGCCTTGAAGCGCATTCGACCGATTATCAGCACCCGCAGGTGTTTCCGCATTTGGCACGGCTGGGCTTTGCCTTTCAGAAGGTGGGCCCGGCCCTGACCTTTGCCTATCGCGAAGCCGTCTATGCCCTGGACAGTTTGCGCCAACAGGCGGGTTGGGCCAGTACAGAGCCGCTTTTTACGACAATGGAGCAGGTGATGCTGGCCAATCCGGCCCATTGGCAGGCCCATTACCATGGCAGCAGCGGCGATGTGCGGGTGGAGCGCCATTTCGGCCTTGCCGACCGCATCCGGTATTACTGGCCGCAACCCAAGCCAGCCGAGGCGGTGGCGGCCTTGTTGCGTGATCTGACGGGGCGCACATTGCCGCAACCGATGCTGTGGCAGGCGTTCGCACCAAAGGTGCTTGCATTGGCCGCCGAAATCGGGGGGCCGCTGCCACAGGCGTTGATCCTTGCCAGCATCCAGCAGGCCTTGCGCCCGTATTTCCTTGACACGACCCCCGGCTTTGGCAAGGAGCCTGTGCCATGACATCACCCGCTTCTCTTTGGCTTTGCCCCGATCAGGTCTTTGATGGCCAAACCCTGCGCACCGGGGTGGCCATCGGTGTTGTGGCGGGCAAGGTCGCAGCGGTGCTGCCGATGGCACAGCTGCCAGCGGGATCAGAGCGGCGCGCAATCAGCGGGCTGGTTACGCCGGGCTATCTGGATTTGCAGGTGAACGGCGGCGGCGATGCGCTGTTGAACAACGATCCGAGCGCAGAGGCGATGGCGGTGATGGCCGCCGCCCATCGCCGCTTTGGCACGGTCGGCGTGCTGCCCACGGTGATCACCGATGCGCCCGAGATTCTGGCGCAGGCCGTTGATGCCGCGATCGAGGCCAAGGGAATGCCTGGCGTTCTGGGCCTGCATATCGAAGGCCCGCACCTAAGCCTGCCGCGGCGGGGCACCCATGCGCCGCAGTTTGTCCGCCCTTTGGACCTGACAACCATGGCGCATGTCGAACGTTTGCGCGACGCAGGCATTGCCGTAAAGATCACCCTGGCCCCCGAGGCGGTGCAACCGGGGCAAATCGCGGCCTTGGTGGCGACGGGGGCGATCGTGTCGATCGGGCACTCGGACGCAACCGCCGAAGCCGTCCATGCGGCCCTGGCCGAGGGGGCCACCTGTTTCACCCATCTCTTCAACGCAATGTCTCCGATGCTGAACCGGGCGCCGGGGGTGACGGGGGCGGCGATCAATTCAACCGCCTACTGCGGCTTTATCTGCGACGGTCATCATGTGGCCGATGCGATGCTGGGTCTGGCGATCCGGGCGCGGCCGGTGGCGGACCGGATGTTTCTGGTGTCAGACGCAATGTCGACGGTGGGCGGATCGGATCGGTTCACGCTGTATGGGCAAGAAGTGCGGCTGATCGGCGGGCGTCTGGTCAACGCCGAAGGCTCGCTGGCCGGGGCACATGTGACGATGGCGGAAAGCGTGGCGCGTCTGGTGCGGATGCTGGGCGTCGCGCCCGAAGCAGCGCTGCGGATGGCCGTGACAGTGCCTGCCCTGCTGATCGGGGCGCCGGATTTGGGACAGATCATCGGACGCGATGCCGATGATCTGCTGATCCTCGGTGCGGACATGATGCCGCTGGGCACCTGCGCCGGGCAGATGGCCGTCGCGGCCTAATCTTGGCGCACCGCTTTGGCGAGATCAGCGGCGGCTTTCATCAGCAGCGGGATGTCACCGCCCACGCCCAGAAACGTCACCCCCATGGCCCGATAGCGCGTGGCGGCGGCAGGATCAAAGGTCAGGATGCCCGCTGATTTGCCCGAAGCCACAATCGCCAGCAGCGCGGCATCAATCGCCGCCTGCACTGCGGGGGCATTGGTGTTGCCGGGAAACCCCATATCGGCGGCCAGATCAGAGGGGCCGATGAACACGCCGTCAACGCCATCCAGTTGCAGAATGCCCGGCAAGGCCGCCAGACCGGCGCGACTTTCGACCTGAAGCAATAGGCAGGTTTCGGCATTGGCCGAACCCAGATAGTCCTTGATCCTGCCAAAATCAGCTGCCCGCGCCACCGCAGCCCCCAGTCCGCGCACGCCTTCGGGCGGGTAGCGCATCGCGCGCACCATTTGCGCGGCGTGGTCCACGCTTTCAATCATCGGCACCAGAACCGTTTGCACCCCCAGATCAAGGATCTGCTTGATCATCCAGGTCTCGCCGATCGGCGGACGCGCAACGACGCTGCAGCGGGTGCCGATGGTCTGCGCTTGTGCCAGGATGGTGGGAATGGCGTTCGGCCCATGCTCGCCGTCGATCAGCAGCCAGTCAAAGCCCGACCCGGCCAAAAGCTCGGCTGAATAGGCGCTGGCGAGGTTCAGCCAGAGGCCAAACTGCGGTTGCTTGGCGGCCAGCGCGGCCTTGAGGTGGTTTTTGGGCGCGGGCATGGCAACTCCTGACCTGTGGCACGACGCGGCCAGGGCGGCAGTCGGCTTGATTACCCGCGAACCATATCGCCGCGCGGGCATGACAGCAACGCCAAGACCAATGAGTCAAACGAATAAGATCAAGCAAATCAAGGGAGAAAGTGGTGCCGCTGAAGAGACTCGAACTCCCGACCCCATCATTACGAATTGTTTTTCCTTTTAGTTTCAAGATGTTGCAGCCCTACTGATGCTGTTGCATCTACTATCACAACGTATTGGCCAGACTCTTCTTTCTCAAGCCAACAGGTCGGACATTGTCGCACCCGGTTGCGCGCCGTCTCACCCCGCTCCCGTACTAAGACCCTACTAAAACCGTGCCGCCCTACTAAACCTCGAGACCGCATGGCCACTGGCTTAAGGCTACCCCCACCCCGCCCCCTCAACGGCGTAGTCAGCTTACCGGGCGGGTAGGGCTACTGGGGTTGACCCCTCTCGCGAACAAAGGTGATCCTTCTTGAACCGCAATGCTCGCCGGGGCACTGTCAACATCGACAGTTGGAGGACCAAACCTTTGCAGACAGACGATTTTCCCATAGAGACCATTCTTGCCGAAAGCCGCCGCTTCATGGTGCCCCTGTATCAGCGCAAATACCAGTGGGGAGATGAGCGCCTCAATCCCTTTTGGGATGATGTCGAAGCCAAGGCGACTGAGGTACTTGAAGGCAACAGCCGGTTTCAGCATTACATGGGCGCGCTTATCCTCTCACCTCTTGGGGAAGGGTCGCAAATTGGGGTCACACCCCGTATGCAAATCGTCGACGGTCAGCAGCGCTTGACGACATTCCAACTATTTCTGGCGGCGCTTCGAGAAATCGCGCGTCAGCACGAGCTGCCCGACATCATGGAGCAGGTGAACGGATACCTATTCAATGTGCCCCGGTCCAAGGATACCGACCCCTTGGTCAGGTTCAAGTTGACCCCGACACCGTCAGACCGCGAGGTTTTCCACGACCTCGTTGAAAAAGACTACACGCAGGTCCGAGTCAAATATCATCAGTACTACTGGGGCGGAGGCGTACCGAAAAACACGCCCGTCCGTGCCCTTCGTGCCTATGTTTTGTTCCGCCATCTCATCGCGCAGTTTGCACTTGTCCGTCGTCGAATGATTTGGAACAGGCGGCCTAATTCTGGAGCGGAAGTTTTTGGCTCATCGGGTTTAGGTTATGCTGCTTGACGTTGATGGTTCAAGCGGCGGTTTTGGATGGTTTTCAGTTTGATGCGTCGCCTT
>JANPOY010000050.1:0-1858 GCA_031428215.1 Paracoccaceae bacterium | reverse complement strand
CGTTTAGGCGCCCCGGCGCCCAGGGCCGCTGGAGTCGGCTGCGTCCGAGTGGTTGCGGGACCGATGGAAGCGGCCCGGCGACAGGGTAACCCGTAGATGGCGCCCGCAAAGACGCTTTTCGCCTGCGCTGTCAACGCTCAGAAGATCTGCGCTGCCTTCAAAGACAGATTCAAACGCAGTCGGGCGCCGTGTTCTGCCGTGTTCAGAGTGCCAAAGGGAAGGAAAAAGAGCGTTTGAAAATCCTATCCTCCAAGTGGTGAGGCTTGAATCGGCGCCTGCATGCCCAAGGTCGCCAAGCCCAGTGGTGGGCCTGGCCGCCAACGCCGCATGAACTGCACCGATGGACTGGTGCCAACCCGACAATCTCACCCTTGATGGTTTGTTGATTTCCTGCTGATGGACTGCGCGCACTCGGGACTGGGGTTTGCCCGTGTTGGCCAGCGCTGGGGCACTTCCAAGCGAATGGACGCCCCCGGCGGTGGTGTTCACGGGTTCAGCGGTACGCCGCCATCGCCATCGTGTAGTCCACCCGCGCATCAAGCGTCTTCAGGCCACCTTCGAGCTGCCGCATCGGTGGCACGCGCCCTTCGTAACGAATCACGTTGCGGGTGGTGTTGTCAAACGTCACCGAAAGCGGCTTCAAGGCCAGGCGCACGAGCCAACTGCTGGGGGTGATCGAAAACGACGTGCTGCCTGCTTTGCCTGCGCTGCCTTCGACACGACGGATGTTGAAGGCGTAGGTCTGCTTCTGCGCCAGCACGATCATTCGAACCGGCATAGTCTCGCCCCGAGCAAGCAAGTCCCAGTGGTGCAGGATGAAGCCATGCACCGAAGGCCCGCTCACCACCGGCACGTCCACATCTTCTGACGCTGTGCTGAGTTTGCCGTTGTCGAGCAACCGAAACTCAAGGTGGCGCCCGCCGTTGCTGAGTACGACCGAGCCACTGTGGCCAAGTTGCTTGTTGGTGGCGTCGAATCGCTGCAATGCGTAGCCTGCGGCGTATTGCGCCACTTCGGCGATGATGACTTCGCCATCCAGCGTGTGGGTAATGTGCGCAGCGGCCACCTGGCCTTCGGCCATGAGCGCGACGCGCCGTTCGTAGATAAACAGCGGCGCGGCACCGGCCCGGTCCTGCGGGAAGACAGTGCCGCGGTAGACCAACGCACCCGCCGATGCGGGTGCCTGGCGGTAGGCGTCCAGTCGGGCCTGCCCGGACAGGTCGAGCGAAGGCGGCATGGCGCCAGCTGCCATGGTGATGGCAGCCAACAGTGCAGCCAACCGCTTGGGCATGGCCATGGTGCGGGCAAAGGATTTCATGAGAATTCTCCAACGATGAGGGGGTGTGGCCAAGCGGGAGCGACTGCGCGTGGCGGCAGCCTCTTGCATGGTCATGAGGCGTTCTGTCAGGACGTCAATGTAGGAACCGCAACGCCATTGGCCCAGCCGTAGCCTGTGCACACACTCTTGCGGTGAATGCAACAATCGAAAGATGGATCAGTTGCGCGCCTTGCGTGTCTTCGAGCGTGTCGTCACCGAGGGCAGCTTCGCTGGCGCCGCACGCTCCATGGACCTGGCGCCGCCGGTGGTCACACGCACGATGGCCGAGTTGGAGCGGCACCTCGGGGCGCGGCTGCTGAACCGAACGACGCGTCGCATCGCTCTCACCGACATCGGCACGGCGTATCTTGAGAAAGCTCGGCGCATCCTGGCTGAATTGGACGATGCCGATGCGCTGGCCGGCGCCTCGACAAACAACCCCGCGGGGTCTTGCGCGTGCTGTGTCCGCCGGCATTTGCCGTCCACCAGCTCGCGCGGCACCTGCCGCGCTTTCGAGCCCGGTATCCGCTGCTCAATCTG
>JANPOY010000049.1:0-65617 GCA_031428215.1 Paracoccaceae bacterium | reverse complement strand
ACCGCCACACCCCGATCCGTCACCAGCCTTACCGCCTCGATCTTGAACTCGCGGCTGAACTTCCGTCTCGTCATATCCACTCTCCAGTTCCTTGGTCACGATCATATCTTCGTGTCCATAAAACCGGCAGCAGCTCACTTTCGGCCAGAGTGAAGCTGCGCACACGGTCCCTTGATCTATCCCGCCCGAAGTGTTGCACACACACTCGGTGAGCCAAAGCCACAGTGCCTGCCGGGCCTGTCATTTGGCTGCGGCGCGGGTTTGGTTGAGACAAAACTGGCAGGCCAGGATTTCGTCGTCTGTCAGGGGGGTCGGCGCGGAAATCGTCTGCCTTGCCGTCAGGCGGTGGCGATCTGGAACATCCGGTCCTGGAAAGCTGCCGTGGAATAAGTCAAGGGTGACGTCCGGCTGCTTCGGGCTGCCTTCACCAATCCAAAGTCAGGCAAGCATTGGAAAACGTTGTTGGCTTCCTACTCAAGCAGCACTGCAGGTGCGGGGGCCTGCCCGTCGTAGCCACCCCAGACTGACTGGTCGAAATGAATCACTGCCCCCGTCATCATGCCACTGTCATCCGACACCATCCACAAAACGGCCTTGGCCACCTCTTCCGGGTCCAGAAGCCGACCGAACGGCAGGCCTGCTTCGGCTTTGGCCTGCCAGCCAGGATCGCCCGACTCCCGCAACTGGATCGATCTTTCATGATCTGACAACATCCAGCCGATATCCAATTGATTGACGCGCACGCGGTTGCGCATCAGGGCAAAGCCCGAATTGCGTGTCAGTGTGGCAAGCGCGCCCTTGGAAGCGGCATAGGCCGCAAGAAACGGCTGGCCAGCACGTTGTGATGTGGAACCGATGTTCACGATGCGTCCTGCCACCCCCAAACGCGCCATGGACTTGACCGCCTCTTGCATCAGGAAGAACGGTGCGCGGACGTTGACGGCAAATATCCTGTCGAAAAGGTCGGGCGCGGTGTTCAACAGGTTGCCGCGATCCGTCAGGCCCGCCGCGTTCACCAAAATGTCGATCCGACCAAAACGCGCCTCTGCCGCAGTGACAACAGCCATCACATTCGCCATTTCAGCCAGATCAGCGGCGATCATCAGCACCGGCATGCCGGTGTCTTCGGTGATCTTGCGTGCGACTGCATCCCCTTTGGCCGCATCACGGCCTACGATGGCAATGCCTGCAGCACCTGCCTGTGCAAATTGACCTGCAATGGCGGCCCCCAAACCCTGGGTGCCACCGGTGACAATCGCGATTTTCCCGTCAATCCGGTTCATCTAAACGCCTTATGATTGGTTCTTGGCGTCAAGTGCGGCCAGTACGGCAAAGAACTCTGGTTCACTTTGACCGTTCGCCAATGCCGCACGCAGACAGTCGGCCTGCGTTTTCGGCGCGTTCCCCCCGATAGGTGGATTTCTATCCAGATTGGTCGGGAACGGATAGCCCTCGGCCGAAGCTGCGATGATGTTTTCGAGGTTCAGCCCGACTGCGGCCTGCAACACAGGGTAAAGCGATTTCACCATACGAGTGCGGTTTACCGTCTCCATAGCCCTCCCAAAGGCCGAAGACACTTGCAGCAGGTTGACCATCCGGAACTTGTCGGTCGTGTGATTGGTGCCCGCGCCATGCATGACCGCCGGATTGAAAAACACCACATCGCCCTTTTTCAACGGCAATTGCACTTGGTTAGCTGCGAAATACGCCTGAAATTCCGGGCGCGAAAAGGCCAGATATCCCTCGAAAAACTGCTGTGAAAACGGCAGCAGCATCGTCGGCCCGGTTTCCACCGGCATGTCGCAATGGGCAATCGCCCCTTGCAACGTCAAAGTAGGCGACACCGCATGGATATGGGCCGGAAACTGCGCCATCCGGGCGGCAGACATGAAGCCAAGGTGATAGTCCCGGTGCGGCGTCTGCGCAGCACCGCCGGGGTTCACCCGGTTGACCTGCGCCGTCATCTGCGAGGCAGGCCCCAACCAGGCTTCGGCAGCAAGGGCGATGCTGTTGGCGCTGAAATAAGCGGCAAAATTGGCCGGATCGGCCAAACAATGCTTTTCCAGCGAGTTCCAGATACGGTCATTCGCGCCCGGCTTGGCAAAATGGTCGCCGCCCCCATTGGAGACGCGCTTTTCGTCGGCGATGATCTGGTCGAACACCGCACTGGCCCGGTCGATCACTGCGTGATCGGGCATGCCCTGACGGATCACGATGATGCCCGCGCCATGGGCAAACGTCTGCGCCCATTCTTCCATTAGCGCTTGACGGCTGGCCGGGGCGGCGGCGGCGGCGTCAACCTTGGCCCCGTCATAGATTGGAATGTTGCGCACAATCTCGGTCGCAAGCGGTGTGTCAGCGGGGTCAGACTGTTGACCAACCATCTGGCGAAAGGTTTCAAAATCGCCGCTGTCGGCGTCCAGCCAGATCGGGGAGCGCTGTGGTTTTGGCGTCTGGATGTTCATCAAAGCCTCCATTTGGGTTGGTGCAAGACTGCCCAAAGCGGGTGTCCAGCGATAGTTGCTTTTCACCTCAAAAACACCTCAACTGCGAATATGAAGTCCAAGTTCACCAACAAGGAAATCGCCCATCAGGCTGGGCTCAGCCTCGCCACGGTTGACCGCGTGCTGCATGGCCGCGACAACGTGCGGGCGGTGACCCAAGAGCGCGTGGTTGCTGCCGAACAGGAGTTGCAACGGCAACATGCGGCAAGCCAGCTGCGCGGGACCCGGGTGACAATCGACATCGTGATGCAAGCGCCCGACCGGTTTTCGTCTGCCGTGCGCGCAGCGTTCGAGGCTGAACTGCCTTTGATGCGGCCTGCAACCTTCCGCGCAAGGTTTCATCTGGCCGAAGTGATGGACGAGCACGAGTTCGTCGTCCTGTTACGGGCCATTGCCCGGCGCGGCACCCAAGGCATCGTGCTCAAAGCCCCCGCAACACCGGCAATCCAAGCCTGCCTTGCTGATCTGGCCGCCCGGAAAATTCCCGTCGTCACCTATGTCACTGATGTGGCAGCACCCCTTCGGCTGGCCTATGTGGGCATGCCGAATGCCCTGGCTGGGGCGACAGCCGCCTATCTGCTCAGCCGGATGGCGCCAAGGCACTCGGCACGGGTGCTGATCACGCTGTCGAGCAAAGAGTTCGAGGGTGAAGACGCGCGCCGAACAGGGTTCGTCCGCTATCTGGCCCAAAACGCCCCGCATCTGGCAGTGACGACAGTGTCCGAGGGCTTTGGGATGAACAGGGCCACGGGCGCGCTGATCGGACAGGCGCTTGACCGCCATCCCGATATCAGCTGCATCTATTCGATCGGCGGCGGCAACGCGGCAATCCTTGATGCCTTTGCGGCAGCGGGTCGGCACATCGACGTTTTCGCAGCCCACGACCTGGACCGAACCAACAGCGAACTACTCCGATCTGGTCAAGTCAGCTTTGTCATCCATCACAACTTCCGTCAGGACGCCCGTCGCGTATCGCTGCATTTTAGCAAGCACTACCGCATGATCGAGCAAGACACGCAGATCGAAGATACCGATATCAGCATTGCCTGCCCGATCATGCCGGCTTGAAGCTCACGTCATCTGCCATTGACGTTGCAGAGCGTGATCCGCTGAAAGACGCTGGCTCTGCCGAAATCCGCCGCGCGTATCCCTTGATCTGTGCTGATCCAACCCCCAACCTTGGACCGCCCGAAGGCAGAGTTTTCCGGCGTTGCTGAAGGTTAAGGGGCTGGTGGCGTCCCCCGGATTTTGTCAGCAGAATCGGGATGTTGTTTCCGATCCCGGCGTGTGGCCGTTCCTCGTTTTAGTGCCGACGCCAAGTCTCCAACTTTTCCGCCGCATCTGCAAGCGTCAGGCATCGTTGCCTGCGACCATAGAGATGACGCGATGACGCGTAATGCCAGTTCCGGCTGCGCCAGCGTCACACACCAGTTATCAGAAAATCGGTCCCGGAAAATGAGTTCTGCTGAATGCAGAACTTCCAAATAACACATTGATTTGTATAGGTAGTATCAGAGTGCAAGTCTTCCACTCACCCTTCGCTGCTGACTGCGTCAGGCTGTGTCTGCTTCTCTCGGGATAGCAGGGGCTTTGAAACTTACCGGCAGATGAACCCGCAACGCCACCCTGATCTAGGGTTACCTTCAATCTGATTCAAATTGAAGGTAACCCTAGATCAGACGGGCCGGTGAATGTTGCCTGTTGCGTTCAACCGGCTGAGCCCGATTGAACGCAACAGGCCCTCGAACAATCCCGGCGCTTCAATGATCCTGCATCCATTGCTGCAATGCCGTCGCCAGCCGGTCCAGCCCCGCGCTCAACCGCACTGCGGCGCCGCCGCCGACGCCCAGCCTGATGTGGCCGGGCAAGTCATAGGCGCTGCCGGGAAGCAGGAAGGTGGCATAGGGCGGGGCCAGCAGAAACCGGGCAAAGGCGTCGCTGTCCACGCCCGCAGGCAGTTGTGCCAAACCGATCAGCCCGGCCTGGGGCGGCACCCAGCTCAGGTGATCTTGCGCCGCGACCCAAGCGTTCATCTGCACCAGGTTGGCCGCACCATCGCCGCGCGCCCGGTCCAGCGCCGCCGCATAGCGCAAGGGGCGCAGGGCAATTTCAGCAATCACTTCGCCCATGATGTTCATGATTTCGCTAGAGTTTTCACGCAGGATCAACGCATCGCGCATCAGGGTCGCATCGCGGCAGATCATCCAGCCGGTCCGCAATCCCTGCAAACCCAGCGCCTTGCTGACCGATCCGGTGGTGATGCCGCGCGGGTAAAGCCCGGCCACCGCAGGCGCGCGCGGTCCGGTCCATTCCAGCCCGGCATAAACCTCATCCACCAGCAGCCATGCGCCGACCCGGTCTGCAATCGCCACCACCGCCGCCAGTTCAGCGGATGTCATCAGATTGCCGGTCGGGTTGTTCGGATTGGTCAGAAAGATCAGCCGCGTGCGGGGCGTCACCGCCTGCGCCAACCGGTCGATCGGCAAGCGCCAGCCCTCCGCCTCGCTGCGCGCGATTTTGACAATTTCGGCGCCCTTGGCCTTGGCCAGAACCTCGGCTTGTGGCCAGCCAGGGGTTTCGATGACGATGCGCTCGCCCGGTTGCACAAGCTGCATGATCGCCAGATAATTCGCCTCGGCGGCCCCCGCCGTGATCAACACCGCATCGGGGCTGCACAGTCCCGTCAACCCGGCTTGGCGCAGCACGTGATCGCGCAATTCGGGCAGACCGCGAAAATCGCGCCCGTTCCAGTCCAGCGACTGGTTCGGGTTCAGATCGTCCAGAAAATCACCCAGCACCGGCGAGGCCGACAGCGAAAAGCCGACTATCGCCTCGGGCGCGGCCTCGGTTGTCTCCAGCAGGTATTCAAACAGCGTGTGGATCTTGACTTTCAACGGGGCGCTCCGCTTGATCGGGCCGGGGGTGTGAAGATGATGGAACCAATTGCGCTGCGGGGGCAACCCATTCGTCTGGCGGTGCTGGATTTCGGCCTGTTCGAGGTGCATTCCGGCCCGCGCACGATCGGCATCTGCGGCTTTGTGATCCAGACGGATGCGGGCGAAGTGGTGCTGATCGACACCGGATTTCCGGCGAAATACACCGTCGATGCGGCGGCGGCGACCGCCGAGGACGGGCTTGGCAGCTTTGGCCGGGTGCTGCACCTTACCCCGGACCACACCCCACAGGCGCAGCTAGCCAAGCTGGGGCTGTCGACATCTGACGTCACCCTGATGATCCAAAGCCACACCCATATTGATCATGTGGGCCATATGGATGGCTTTGCAGGCGTGCCGATCCTGATTGCCGCAGCCGAGCGCGCCTTGCCGCGACCGCTCTATTGGTCGGGCAAGCAGGCGATGGACTGGCCCGACCGCAGCTATCATCTGGTGACCGGGGATTTTCACCTGGCACCGGGGTTTGAGGTGCTTTTGTGCCCCGGCCATGCGCCCGGCCAACTGGCCTTCATGGTCAGGCTGCCGCACACCGGCTGGGTGCTGCTGACATCAGATGCCATCAGCCGCGCGGCCGAGATTGACGAAGGCTTTGCCGGATCCTGGGATGTACCCCTGGCGGTGCATCACGGCGCGCGGCTGATGCAACTGGCGCAGGCACGCGACGCGCTGGTGATTTTTGGCCACAGCCCGCAGCAATGGCCAGACCTGCGCAAAGCCCCCGATTGGTTTATCTGACGTCCCGGCCCTGATTGAGGATGATCACGTTGCCGCTGCAGATATCGCCCGCAGCCGAGATCAGAAACCCGACCCAAGCCGCGATTTCAGAGGGCTGCATGGCGTGGCCATGCGGCATTGCGGCAATCGCGCGGTCCAGCACCTCTTGGGTCAGCACCTTGAAAAGTGGCGTTTCGGTCATTGCGGGCGCAATCGAGTTCACCGCAATCTTGTCGCGGGCATAGCGGCGGGCCAGATCCTTGGTCAAGGTGTCCAAGGCCGCCTTGGACGCGCGGTAGTGCGGCGGATCGAACACGTCGAAATTGTAGGCGCCGTTCGAGCTGATGTTGACGATCTTGCGCACCCCTGCCCGCCCGGCCATCAGCGGCACCGCCGCCTGACAACAGTGAAACGCCCCCGAAAAGTTCAGCGCCATTTGCCGGTCCAGTTCCTGCGCCGGAATGTGGGGGAAATCGGACATGAAACAGGTGCCTGCGTTGTTCACCAACACATCAACCCCACCAAGATCCTGCGCGATCCGTGCAAAGACCGCCGCGATTGCGGCCGCATCGGTCAGATCGGTGACATGGCCACTGAACCCCGGTCCGGCCATTTTGGCCAAACCTGCAGCATCAATGTCGAGGCCCACCACCTGCAGCCCATCGGCCACAAGCCGGGCGCTGATCGCCTTCCCCAAGCCGCCTGCCGCCCCTGTCACCACCGCGATGCGCGTCATCCTGCCCTCTTGTGCCACTTCGATCCGCTGAGAAGATCATGATCAGGCGGCAAAGCGCAAGGCCGAAGCCCTGCTCCGGCGCGGGCCTTTGTCTTAATCCTCGTCATTGCCGATCTGCGCCAGCACCGCGCCTTTGCCGCGCATCCGCATCACCATCGGCACGATCAACGCCAAGGCCGCCAGCGTCAGGATACCTGCCGAAATCGGGGTTGACACCAGCGTCACCCAATCGCCCTGCGCAATCGACAGTGCCCGGCGCAGCTGTTGTTCGGCCATCGGGCCAAGGATCAACCCCACCACCACCGGCGCAATCGGATAGCCGTAAAGCCGCATGGCAAAACCCATGATGCCAAAGATCAGCAGCATGCCCAACTCGACCGGCGACGGGTTCATCCCGATGGTGCCCAGCGTCGCGAACAGCAAAATCCCGGCGTAAAGCCAATGGCGCGGGATGGTCAGCAGTTTCACCCACAGCCGGATCAGCGGCAGGTTCAGCACCAGCAGCATGACATTGGCGATCAGCAGGCTGGCGATCAGACCCCAGACCAGTTTGGGCGAGGTGGCAAACAACAGCGGCCCCGGTTGCAGCCCGAATTGCTGAAACCCGGCCAGCAGGATGGCAGCGGTGGCCGAGGTGGGCAGGCCCAGCGTCAGCAGCGGCACCAGGGTTCCGGCTGCAGAGGCGTTGTTGGCAGCCTCTGGCCCGGCCACGCCCTCAATTGCGCCATGGCCGAATTCTTCGGGGTTCTTGGCCAGCCGCTTTTCAGTGGCATAGGACAACAGCGTGCCAATCTCGGCCCCCCCCGCAGGCATGGCGCCAATCGGAAAGCCGATCATGGTGCCGCGCAACCACGGCTTCCATGATCGCGCCCAATCGGCCCGCGTCATCCAGACCGAGCCCTTCACCGCCTCGATGGTTTCTGCGGCCATGTTGCCCTGCGACGCCACAAACAACGCCTCGCCAATGGCGAACAGCGCCACGGCCAGCGTGGTGACTTCCACCCCGTCCAGCAATTCCGGCACACCAAAGGACAAACGCGCCTGCCCGGTCAACTGGTCAATGCCAACCAAGGCCAGCGCGAGGCCGATGAACAAGGATGTCAGCCCCTTCAACGTGCTGTCGCCAAAGGCCGCCGAAACGGTGACAAAGGCCAGCATCATCAGCGCGAAATACTCACGCGGCCCGAACACCAGCGCCAGCTTCACGACATAGGGCGCAAGGAAGGCCAACGCCAAGGTGGCCAGCAACCCCGCCACGAACGAGCCGATCGCGGCGGTGGCCAGTGCAGGCCCACCCCGCCCGGCGCGCGCCATCTTGTTGCCCTCCAGCGCCGTGACAATCGACGCCGACTCGCCGGGCGTGTTCAACAGGATCGAGGTGGTCGAGCCGCCATACATCCCGCCGTAATATATCCCCGCAAACATGATCAGCGACCCCGCCGGGTCCAACCCGTATGTGACGGGCAGCAGCAAGGCCACGGTCAGCGCCGGGCCGATGCCGGGCAACACGCCGACGGCGGTGCCAAGGGTCACGCCGATCAGCGCATAAAACAGGATCATCGGGTCCATGGCCACGGCCAGACCCTGCAACAGGAAATCGAACGTGGTCATCTCAGCCCCCGAAAATCAGGTTTTCCAGCAGTCCTGCCGGAAGTTTCAGCTTCAACAGCTGATCAAACACGCCGTAAATCAGCAGCGACAGCGCCAAACCGATGGGCATCGTCAGCGCCAGATTGCGCTTGCCAAAGCCCGCCGCGGTGAAGGCGAACAGCAGACCCGAGGCCACGGTAAACCCCGCCACCCGCAACAGAACCAGCTGCAACGCCAGCCCCGCCACGATCCACAGCACCGGCAAAAACTGCGGATGCACCCGCCCGTTGCTGCCATGACGAAGGCCCGTCCACACATGCCCAACCGCCAGCGCCAGCAACCCATAGCCCACGAATTTCGGCACATCACCCGAACCGATGCCCGCATAGCCGCCCTTGTCGGGAATGGATCCGCCCTGCCAGATCAGCAAGGCCCCCAAGGCCGCCAACCCTGCGGCCACAATGAACGCCGCCCCATTGGGGCGACGTTCGGTTGCAGGGATGCCTGATGTCATTTCACCAGACCGATGTCTTTCAACACCGCGGTGGTGGCCTCAATCTCTTTGGCCAGCTGCGCGTCAAAATCGGCGCCCGACATATAGGTGTTGGCCCAGCCCTTGGTTTCCAGCACGGCCTTCCAGCCAGCCGAGTTCACCAGCTTGTCGATATCCGCCGTCACTGCCGCCTTCTGCTCTGCCGAAAGGCCCGGAGCCGCCGCAACCATGCGCCAGTTTTGCACGTTCACGTCATAGCCGGATTCCATCAGCGTCGGCGCATCGGTGCCCGCCCATTTGTCGGCGGTGGACACGGCCAGCATCCGCATGGTGCCGGCCTCAACCTGCGGCAGGAATTCACCAACGCCGGAAATGCCCACGGTCACCTGGTTGCCCAGAATGGCCGCCAAAGCCTCACCACCACCGGCGAAGGCAACATAGTTGATCTTGGTCGGATCAATGCCCGCGGCTTTGGCCAACAGGCCGACGGTGATGTGGTCGACGCCGCCAGCCGAACCGCCCGCCCAGGACACCGAGCCCGGATCGGCCTTCATCATCTCGACCAGTTCGCCAATGGTCTGGATCGGCGAGGCTGCCGACACCGCGATGCCAACGGCTTCACCGGTCAGACGTGCAATCGGGGTGACATCGGCCAAGGACACCGGAGATTCGTTGGTCAGGATCGCGCCGACCATGACATAGCCGCCAACGATCAACTGGCTGGCATCGCCCGAAGCGGTCGACGCAAACTGCGCCAGACCCACCGTGCCGCCTGCGCCCGGAACGTTCTGCACCTGAACCGATGCGGAAATCCCTTCGGCCTGCATCACTTCCTGCATCGACCGCGCGGTGCTGTCCCAACCACCGCCCGGCGCTGCCGGAGCCATGATCATGTAATCGCCAGCGAAAGCCGGAACCGCGAAAGCCGCGGCAAAGACTGCGCCCAAAAGCGTGTGTTTCATTGTGATTCTCCTCCCAAAGCACGGATTTTCGTGCTGATTTTGAGGGATGGCACCTCCTCGTGCCAAGCCCATATCAAAGTTCACCACATAATCCTGTCAACTGGCTGACAGCGCTACTGTAACCCCAAAGCGTGGCGCCACAGCCGAAAAAATCGCTGCCGCTTGGCCTGATCCAGATAGACCAACAGGCCCGGGCTGACCGAGACCGGGCGCAACTGGCCACCCAGTGCCGCCTGCATGGCCAAAACGCTGGGGGCCTGCCCGGAATTCGGGCCGGCAATTTCAAGGCTGACCGCTGGCAGGCGCAGCTTTTCCGACAGCAGAGTCTGGCCTTCGCGGCTCATCAAAAAGCCCAGAAACGCCCGGCCCAGATCGGGTGCGGCGGCGGCACGCGGCACCAGGGCCACCCGCGACACCACCACCGTGAAATCGCGCAGCAGCACCAGCCCAAGGTCAGGCCGCGCGCGCGCCTGATCGGCGGCATAAGACCCCAGGATGTTGTAACCCAACACCAGACGCCCATCCGCCACCCTCTCAATGATGTCCTGACTGGTCGGAAAGGTCGACAACCCGGCCCCGGCCATGATGCGCAACAGCGACCAGATGTCCGGGAAATGTTCGGCATCGCGGGCCAGAAACAGATAGCCCACCGCCGATTGTTCGATGTCATAGGTGCCGATCTTGCCCTGCATATCCGCGGGCACCTCCCGCAGCCAATCCATCAGCTCCAACCGCGACTGGGGCGGGCCATTCGGAAAACTGGGCTTGTGATAGACCAGAACCCCCGGCTCATAGGTCAGCGCAAAGGCGGTGTCCTGCCAGTTCGCCCAGTCGGGCCAGTCGACGGCTTCGGGCACCACAACCGCCTGCGCATAGCCGTCATTGGCCAGTTTGATCTGCATGTCCATCGCCGAGGAAAACACAAAATCGGCGGTGGGCGTCCCGGCCCTGGTTTCCGCGATCACCCGCGCGGCAATCTCTCCAGCCAGCAGATCCTCATAGCGCACGGCCACTGTCGGATGCAGGTGCTGAAACGCGGCGATCAGTGGCGCGGCCAAGCGGTTGTCCAGCGTCGAATAGATCACCAGCGCGTCCTGCCCTGCTGCGTTCAGCGGCGGATAGGCCACAACTTCGGCTGCGACGGGTGCCGCCAATCCCCAGATGACTCCGATCAGGCCAAGCATTCTGCGCATAAGATCAGCTTGCCCGATGCAAGTGCGGTTCACAACCGCAGGCTTTCGGCCTAGCCTTGCCCGCAGGAGGACCGCGATGCGTTTGCTGGTGGTTGAAGATGATCTGCCCTTGGCCGAAGCCTTGACCACGCTTCTGACCTCGTCCGGTTATGCCGTGGACTGCGTGCATGATGGCGCATCCGCCGAGGCCCTTGCTGCGGCAGAGCAATTTGATCTGGTGATCCTGGATCTGAACCTGCCGCAGATGGATGGATTGGCCGTGCTGCATGCGATGCGTGCCCGCGCCAATCCGGCCGCCGTGATGATCCTGACCGCGCGCGGTGCCGCCGAAGACCGGGTGCGCGGGCTTGATCTGGGGGCCGATGATTACATGGCCAAACCCTTCGATGTGCGCGAGTTCGAGGCCCGGGTGCGGTCCCTGCTGCGCAGACAGGCGGGCCTGAGATCGGCCACAGTGACGCTTGGCACCTTGTCGCTGGATCTGACCACGCGTCAGTTTTCGGCGGCAGAGCAACCGCTTGACCTGCCGCCGCGCGAACGCGCCCTGCTGGAATTGCTGTTGACCCGCGCCGGCAAGGTGGTGACCAAAGAGGCCATCGTGCAATCGCTGACCAGTCTGGAAGACATGCTGTCGGACAACGCGATTGAACAGTATATCTCGCGGTTGCGGCGTCGCATTGCGCCCTGTGGCCTTGGTCTGCGCACCGTGCGCGGCATCGGGTATTTGTTGGAAAAGGCGGCGGACCGCTGATGCCCGCCTATTCCCTGCGCCGCCGATTGCTGCTGTGGCTGTTTCTGGCCACTGCCGCGATCGGCCTTCTGGCGCTGTTGGACACTTGGCGTGAGGCTCTGCGCACCGCGCAAAGCGTGTCAGACCGGGTGCTGGTCGGATCGGCGCTGGCGATTGCCGAGCGGGTGACGGTGGATGAAACCGGGGTGTTGGAGGTGGACATCCCCTATTCCTCGCTGGAGATGCTGACGTCGACCGCGCAGGACAAGGTGTTTTACCGGGTGGATGGCCCGGTCGGCAGCTATCTGACCGGCTATGCTGATCTGGCGGTGATGCCGGTTCCCGCGGCGGGGGTGGTCTTTGCCGATGGCACCTACGGCGAGGTCGGCATCCGCAGCGCAACCTTGCTGCGCGAAGTGTCCACCGGCGCGCGCTCGATTGCCTTCACTGTGACGGTGGCGGAATCCACCTTGGCGCGGGCCGCACTGGCGCGGGCGATCCTGCTGCGCTCGGCGCTGCGCCTGGCGGTGCTGATCTTCGGGGTGGCGGGCATCGTCTGGGTTGCGGTGACACTGGCGCTGCGCCCGCTTGACCGGCTGGGCGCGATCATTGCCGAACGGTTTCCAGACGATCTGCGCCCTGTGAAGGCGGATGTGCCGCAAGAGGTGGCAGCGCTGGTCGGGGCCATCAACTCGTTCATGGCGCGGTTGGAAACGGCGTTGAACGGCCTGCGCAATTTCACCGGAAACGCCAGCCATCAGCTGCGCACACCTTTGGCCGTGGTGCGCACGCAACTGGCCTTGATCGACCGCAGCGCCACCCCCGAACAAATGGGGGCAGCCACCGCCAAGGCGCAAACCGCGTTGGAACGGGCCGAGCGGGTGCTGGCGCAGCTTTTGGTGCTGGCCCGCGTTGATGCGGCGACCGGGGCCGCAGCGTTGCAGCCGGTGACCATCGTCGGCATCGCCAAAGAGGTCACCGCCGAATTGGTACCGCAGGCCCTGCTCTGCGATGTTGATCTGGGCTTTGAAGGGCCGGACGAAGCCATCGCACTGGCAGAGCCTGTCCTGATTGCCGAATTGCTGAAAAACCTGCTGAACAACGCCATTGCCTACGCCGGACGCGGGGCTGTGGTGACGGTGCGCGTCATCCGGTTGGAAAACGCGGTGCTGCTGGAGGTCGAAGACAATGGCCCCGGCCTTGCGCCCGACCAAATGGCACAGGCCACACAACGCAAACGCGGCTTGCCCATGCGCGCACCTTTGCAGGACCAGCAGGCCGGATACGGGCTTGGCCTTGCCATCACCTGCGAAATCGCGGCCTTGTTTGGCGCGGATCTGCAGCTTGGCACGGGTGCCGGGGGGCGGGGTTTGCGGGCAAGCCTGCGGTTGCCCGCGCCCTGACGTGCAGGGCGTGCGCAAGGTGCGGTGCATCGCTGGGATCGCCACCGTTCTGAAACCAAGTTGTTCAAAACCATGGGCGTTCAGACCGACAGCGCCTTCATCTGACCCCAGCTGCAGCCGATTGCGTCAGGCCAAGCGCAGGATCGCGACGATAGGGGGCGGCCAAAGCGGCATAGGCGGCTTCGGTGTCTTGCTGTCGGCGCAACACTTTGCGGTGCGTCAACATCTCGGCCATCATCGCCTCGACCTCGGCGGCATAGCGCAAGATACTGGGCTCTGGGCCACTGCCCTGACTGTTTTGCGCGAAATAGGCCTCGGTGTGGCGCGCGCGGTCGGTGACCGAACTGGGAACCGCGCCCCGGCCCCGGTCTTTGCGCAGCATGAAGCTGTCCCAGGTTTTCACCGCGTAATGATTGTACTGGGCCAACCGGTGCGAGATATCGCGCTGCGGCAGGTTGCGCAGCTTTTTCCAGATCGGCACCGATCCGGGCAACGCAAAGCGGGTGCCATCGCCGCGCAGCACCTGCACAGCGCCCTCACCTTGCCAGCCGACCATATGGTGGTTGTGAATGCCCTTAAAGCGGGACGGCTGGCGCGTCAGGGTTTTGACCGCCCCATTGGCCTTGTGATCCACAGCCACCGCCGTGGGAAACAGCGCGCAGACCCGGCCCGGTTGCCAGTTGATCTGCGGCGCATCGGTGAAGCCCATGGCGCAGAGCGCGATCACGTCGATGTCGGGGTCGGCCCAACGGGTCAGATCCTGCACGCGGTGATCGCCCACATGCACGTTCAGAAATTCATCCGCATCCAGCATCATCAACCAATCGGCACTGTCGATGTCATGGTCGCGGCGGATGCGGTCATAGCCGCTGTGTTGCGGAATTTGCGACGGGGCCACCTTGTTGGGCACATGGGTGATGAACCCCGCCACATCCAGCGCCGCCAGCAAGCGGTCGGTGCCATCGCGGCAATCGTTTGAGGCGATAAAGATCTGATCGAAGCCCAGAACGCGGTGATGGGCGACCCATTCCAGCAGGAACGGGCCTTCGTCTTTCACGGATGAGATCAGAACATGCCGGGCTTGGGTCATCATATCTGCCAGAAGAATGCGCCCATCAAGGCCGGGATCACCCCGCGAAGTCAACAATCAGCGCGCGAATCCCGGCTTTTGCGACCAGGCCAGCGCGTCTTTGATCATCTGCGGCAAGGTGGACCGGCTGGGCTGCCAGCCCAATTCGGCGCGCGCGCGGGTTGACCCCGACACCAGCGCCGCCGCATCGCCCGGACGGCGCGGCCCCTCGATAACCGGCACCGTGCGGTTGGTCACCGACCGCGAGGCCTCGATCACCTGTCGCACCGAAAAGCCGCGGCCAGAGCCAAGGTTGAACGCCCGGTTGCCCTTGCCATCCAGCAGCCAGCGCAGACCCAGCACATGGGCTTCGACCAGATCCATCACATGCACATAATCGCGCACGCAGGTGCCATCGGCTGTGGCGTAATCAGACCCGAACACTGTCAGCGCCGGCCTGCGCCCTGCAATCGCATCCAGCATCAGCGGTATCAGATGGGTTTCGGGGCGGTGCTGCTCGCCGACCGCGCCATCGGGATCTGCCCCTGCGACGTTGAAATAGCGGAAAATCACATGGTTCAGGCCGGATGAGGCGCTGAAATTATGCAGTATTTCCTCTATCGCCCGTTTGGAGGCGCCATAGGCGTTGATCGGGCGCTGCGGTGTGTCTTCATCCAGCATCACCCCATCCTGATCGCCATAAGTGGCGCAGGTCGAGGAGAACACGAAATTCAGACAGCCCGAGGCCACCGCCGACTCGATCAGGTTCAGCGCGCCGTTGACATTGACGCGCCAGTAATGGCCCGGATCCTGCATCGACTCGCCGACCAGAGACAGCGCTGCAAAATGAAAAACTGCCACCGGGCGATACTGGGCAAAGGCCTGATCCACGGCCGCGCGGTCCAACAGATCGCCCTGCACAAACGGGCCGAACTTTACCGCTTCGCGCCAGCCCGTCGACAGATTGTCAAACGCCACCGGGATAAATCCCGCCTCTGCCAGAACCTTGCAGGCATGGGCGCCGATATAGCCCGCGCCGCCCGTCACCAATACATGCTGCTTCATCGCCGCCCCCTGCCCGCCGTTTCGGCCGGGCAAACCCCAGTACAAGCCTGTGTTTGCAACAGTTTTCCCCCAAAGGTCCAGCGCTATCGCGTGGGCGTCGCATCGCTTGGGCATCCGGCGGCGCGGCTTGGAACCCTGTCATCAAAACAGGAAATCGGCGTCGGTGAACAGGCTGGGCGGCAGGCTGCCACCGCTGGCCGCGGTCAGGATGACGCGTTCCTCGGCATAGGCGATCTCTGCGCCGGTGGCCGTGGCCAGAATGGTGATCACCTCCCGGCTGTAGATCCGCCCCCATTCCGACAGATCAATCCGGTCGATCCCGGCCTGAAAATCCGTGATGATGTCGGCCAGACCATCCCGCGCCAGCACAAACACATCCGCCCCGGCCCCGCCTGTCAGCTGGTCCAGACCGTCACCGTCATGCAACCAGTCCTGCCCTGCCCCGCCCACCAGAGTATCGCCCGCCGCCCCGCCCAGAATGCGGTCATCCAGCGCGCCGCCGATATGACCGTCAAGGCGCGGCCCCAAACTGGCCAGGGACAGGGCAAAATGCGAAATCCGGTCACCGCGCGCATCGACCAGAAACAGCGCAACCTCATCCCCCGCCAGCCGCGTTTCAATCGCTGTGATCGCTGGCATCCCCGCCCCGGTTTCCAGCGCAAAACTGACATAGGGCAGCAAACGCCCGCCCGGCAGCAATTCCAGCACCGTGACCCCTGCATCGGTGCCCGCCGCCACCACGAAGGCCCGCCCTTTGGCCACAAACATATCCAGCGCCGCCACATCGGCAAACCGGGTGGTGCGGTCATCCCAGACCTGATCGGCCAAAAACAAGACCCCCATCGGGTTGACCCGCACCACGGTCAGGGTCGACGATCCGGTTGACGCCAGCACGGCAAAGTTCTGCCCCGTCACCGTCACCATCTGCATCGCGGCGGGTCCATGCACCGCCAGGCCGCTTGGCGTGCCCAGGCTGTCAAGCCACTCAACCGCGCCCGCCGCGGTGATCCGGTAGCTGCTCAGACCATTTTCAAACGATGATGCCACCAGCACCAACCGATCCGCCCCCATCGCCATCGAGACGATGTCAGAGACGCCCGCCAGATAGGCCTTGGGCCCGTCAGGGATCAGGCCCAGTTGCGTCATCCCCCCCCAGTCGTCCAGACGAAACAGATGCACCCCCGCCACACCGCGCCGCGCGATCACGGCAAGATCACCACTCGGAAACTCCAGCACCTCCATCGCCTGCACCCCCGACAACCCGCCGACATCCGTGTTGACGATGCCATCCCTGTCAGGCACCCCGGTGATGGCCAAAGGGGCCTGCCGCATGGCTGCGCTTTGTGCCGAAAACAGAAACAATCGCGGCAGACCAGCGTTGATTTGCAAAGCCAGATCCGGCCCGGTTTGCGCCCCGACAACCGGATCCGCCGGGGCCGCCGCAGGGCCGACCAAGCCGCCCAAATCCAGAGACAGCACCATATTTTCGGCGCGCGACGAAAACAGTAGCCGGGCGTAACCTGCAGCTTCCACCACAGCCAGACTGTCGGCAATCGCCGAAAACCCAAGCGTTTGTGCCAGATACGTGGCCACCGCACGCAGTTGCATTGTTCACCAATCCCACACAATCCACCCGCCAAACTGACACCGGCGCGAGGCGTGGGCGTGGGGACAATCGGGCAGAAATGCGGATTTTGCGAACAGATCAATGCAAATCCGAACTAGGACAACTTGAACCTTAACACCCGCTTCACCTTTGCCCAGCCATCGTGTCAGGGGGCAACGGTGGGACGGATCATGGCCGAAATCACAGGCAGCGGCACGGCCATCACCGGATTGGGCGGCGCTTTGGGTTATGGCGAAACCGCATTGGAGCGCGCCGATGCCAGTGCGATCCGCGTCGATGTGTCGGCGGTGTTCGAATCGGGGTTTGTGATCGGGGGCACCACCCACAGCGCCGCCAACCTTTATATCAGCTCAGACGGGCTGATCTCATTCGGCTCGGCCATCCTGGGCCTGCCGGTCGATCCCGGGGCGCTGTCAACACCGTTCATCGCGCCGTTTCTGGCGGATGTGGACACCCGGCTGGACGGCGAAGGCGCGGAATCCGGCGCGATCTGGGTGGATATCGACACGACAAGCGATGTGGTCACCATCACCTGGGCCGACGTCGGTTTTTACCGTCGCAACGCCAGCCTGACCAACACCTTTCAGTTGCAACTGTTTGACCGTGGCGCGGGCAGCTTTGATGCCGTGCTGCGTTATGAAGACATCAACTGGACAGCGGGCGATCTGGAGGGCGGCTGGGGCGGGCTGGGTGGAACGGCGGCTTTCATCGGCTATGATCTGGGCAGCGTCGCACCCCCGGTGACCTTGCCCGCCTCCGGCTCGGAAACCGCGCAGCTGGCATTGGCGCAAACCAAAGGCAACACCGGTGTCGCGGGGCTTTGGGTGGTGTCTGTGGGTGCTGCGACCGTACCCGTGGCCGGCGACGGGGCCGACACCATCGCAGGCACCCCGGCCAATGACACATTGACCGGTCTGGGCGGCAATGATCTGATGCTCGGCAGTGCCGGGGCCGATCTGATGGACGGCGGCACCGGATTTGACACCGTGGATTACAGCGGGCCATCGGCGGTTGTGGCCGATCTGGCGCAGGCGGGCGTCAACAGCGGTGTTGCAGCCGGTGATCAGTTCACCGCGATTGAGGCGCTGATCGGGTCTGATCAGGCCGACGCCCTGTCAGGGGATGGCGCGGCCAATCGGCTGGATGGCGGCGCGGGTCATGACACCCTATCCGGGCGCGGCGGGGCCGATACGCTGATCGGCGGCTTGGGCGATGATGTGCTGCTGGGCGGTGCGGGCGCGGACACGCTGCAGGGCGGCGATGGCCTTGATCGTGCCAGCTATGCCTCTGCTGTGACGGGGATACGGCTTGATCTGGCCAGCCTGGCCCAAAACACCGGCGACGCGGCGGGCGACAGTTTTGTCTCGATCGAAATCATTCAGGGCAGCGGCTTTGCCGACATTCTGGCCGGCGATGCCTTTGCCAACCGGTTCGAAGGCGGTGCGGGGGCGGATTGGCTGTTGGGGCGCGGCGGTGCCGATACCTTGCTGGGCGGCGCGGGCGATGACACCTTGTCGGGTGGGGCCGGGCCCGATGGTCTGAACGGTGGCGAAGGCTTTGATCTGGCGAGCTATTTCGATGCCAGCTTTGGCGTGCAGGTCGATCTGACGGCGACGGGTCAGGCTGGGGATGCGGCGGGCGACACCCTGCAAGAGTTGGAAGGCCTGCTTGGATCGGGCTTTGCCGACACATTGGCCGGGGGGGCCACTGCCAACCGGCTTGACGGCGGCGCGGGGGCCGACAGCCTGATGGGCCGGGGCGGGGCCGACAGTCTGTCGGGCGGCAGCGGTGATGATACGCTGATGGGCGGGGCGGGGGCGGATCTGCTGGATGGCGGCGATGGCCGCGACACCGGCTCTTATGCGGATGCCGGGGCGGCGGTCGCAGTGGATCTGCAAAGCCCCAGCCAGTCTGGTGACGCCGCAGGCGACAACCTGCTCCGCATCGAATCCTTGCTTGGCTCGGCCTATGCAGACGCCTTGTCGGGCAACACTGATGCCAATGCATTGCATGGCGGCGCAGGCCACGACACCTTGATGGGCCGCGCAGGGGCTGACACCTTGACCGGGGGCGACGGTCTGGACATATCCAGCTATGCCCTTGCCTTGACGGGTGTGACCGTCGATCTGACCACAGCTTTGGCAAACACTGGTGAGGCTGTGGGCGATGTGTTGTTCAGCGTCGAAGGCCTGACCGGCAGCGCCTTTGCCGACATCTTGCGCGGCGATCATGCCGCCAACCTGCTGACCGGTGGGGCCGGCAATGATGTGCTGGCAGGGAGAGAGGGCAATGACAGCCTGCTGGGTCTGATCGGGGTCGACAATCTTGCGGGGGAAGGCGGCGATGACTGGCTTTCGGGCGGTGACGGCACCGACACCTTGGTTGGTGGCATCGGCAATGACACGCTGGACGGCGGCTTGGGCGTTGACCAACTGATCGGCGGCGCAGGCATCGACTGGGTCAGCTACGCCAGCACCGGCGCTGCTGTGATCGTCGATTTGACCACACCCGCCCTGAACCAAGGCGCAGCGCTGGGCGACAAATTGATCGAGACCGAAGGCGTGATCGGCAGCGCTTTGGCCGATGTCTTGCGCGGCGGTTTGCGGTCTGATCTGCTGGACGGTGGCGCGGGCAATGACACTTTGTCAGGGCGGATCGGCGCGGATCAGCTTTTTGGTGGGGCGGGCGCGGATCTGCTGGATGGCGGCCTTGGGGCCGACCGGCTGGACGGTGGCGCGGGCTTTGATACCGCCAATTATGCCAGCACCACAGCCGCCCTGCGCCTTGATCTGCAAGCACCGTTGCAAAATCTGGGCGCGGCCTTGGGCGATGTGCTGATCGGCATCGAGGCGGTCGCAGCCTCGCGCTTTGGCGATACGGTATTGGGATCTGATCAGGCTGATCGGCTGGACGGTGGCGCGGGCAACGATCATCTTAACGGGCGCGGTGGGGCCGATGTGCTGCTTGGCGGCGCGGGCAACGACACCCTTTCCGGCGGCGCGGGGGCTGATACCATCACCGGCGGCGATGGCTTTGATTGGGCCAGTTATGCCACCGCCACCGCGGCACTGCAGGTCGATCTGGCCACCTCTGCCAGGTCCAGCGGCGATGCTGCGGGTGACGTTCTGGCAGGGGTCGAAGGCATCACCGGATCCGGATTTTCCGACAGCTTGTCCGGCGATGCCCTGGCCAACAGCCTCGACGGTGGCGCAGGCAACGATCTGTTGCAGGGCCGCGCAGGCGCCGACAAACTGGTCGGGGGGCTTGGATCCGACACGCTGGAAGGTGGCGCGGGTCCCGACCGCTTGACCGGATCAGACGGTTTTGACTATGCCAGTTATACAAATTCAAACAGTGGCTTGCGGGTCGATCTTAGCGCACAAAAACTCAACACGGGTGAGGCTGTTGGCGATCTGTACATAGCGGTCGAAGGCATCCTCGGCAGTGCCTTTGCTGATGAGCTGCGCGGGGACGCGCTGTCCAATTGGTTGGACGCGGGGGCAGGCTCTGATCTGCTGCACGGCCGCCTGGGCAACGACACGCTTTTGGGTGGGGCGGGCAACGACACGCTGGATGGCGGCATCGGGGCGGACCATCTGGACGGCGGGGCGGGCTATGACTGGGTCAGTTTTTCCACCGCGGTTGTCGGCCAAACGCTGGATCTGGCCACCCCGGCGCGCAACACCAACAGCGCACGCGGCGACAGTTTCACTGGGATCGAGGCCTATATTGGTTCAGCCTTTCGCGATGCGTTTTCCGGCGACGCTCAGGCCAATCATCTGGACGGCGGCGCGGGCAATGACAGCCTGACCGGGCGCGGTGGCATGGATACATTGCAGGGCGGCGCGGGCAATGACAGTGTCTGGGGCGGTGAAGACGCGGATTGGCTTTTGGGCGGCGCGGGCCGGGATGGGTTGGTCGGTGAGGACGGCGATGACCGGCTGGAGGGCGGCGAAGGCAATGACACCCTGTCGGGCGGTTTGGGCGAAAACCGCCTGACAGGGGGTTTGGGGGCCGATCGGTTCGAACAAGGTGGCGCAAGCTTTGGGCGCGATTGGATCACCGATTATGTGGCCAGTCAGGGTGATGTTCTGGCCTACACTGCCACCCTTGCGACCAGATCGCAGTTTCAGGTGACTTTCAACGCGGTCACGGTCGAAGGCACCGCCGCGGCCGAGGCCTTTGTCACCCATATCCCCAGCGGCCGGGTGCTGTGGGCCATCACCGATGGTGCCGCATTGCCGGACCTGATGCTGCGCCTCGGCACGATCAGCTATGATCTGATCTGAACGTCTGGCCATTCCGTCATGGGCCCGATCAACGGCCAATTCCGACATAGGTTTCAAACCCGGCCGCTTGCGCCTCTTCCTGCGAATAGACGTTGCGCAGGTCTGCCATGCGGGCGACCTCCATCTTTTTGGCCAGCTTTTCCAGATCAAGCGCGCGGAATTCGTTCCACTCGGTCAGGATCACCACCAGATGCGCGCCCTGCGCCGCCTGATAGGGGCTTTCGATCCATTTCACGCCCGGCAACAGCGCCTCGCCCTCGCGCTGGCCCTGCGGATCGACCACCTTCACCCGCGCCCCGGCGCCCACCAAAGCGGGCACGATGGTCAGGCTGGGGGCCTCACGCATGTCGTCAGTGTTGGGCTTGAAGGTCACACCCAGCACGACAATGGTCTTGCCGTTCAGGCTGCCGTCGCAAAGATCGACAATCTTGTCGATCATCCGGCGCTTGATCTCCTCATTCACCTTGATCACGGTTTCGGTGATCTGCATTGGCACGGCATGATCCTGACCGATCCGCGCCAAGGCCTTGGTATCCTTGGGAAAACAGCTGCCGCCATAACCCGGCCCCGCGTGCAGGAACTTGTTGCCGATGCGCCCGTCCATGCCCATGCCCTTGGAGACATCCTTGATATCGGCCCCCACCTTTTCACACAAAGCCGCGATTTCATTGATGAAGGTGATCTTGGCGGCCAGAAAGGCGTTGGCGGCGTATTTGATCATCTCGGCAGATTCGAGTCCGGTGTAGACCACTGGAAACTCACGCAAAAACAACGGGCGGTAGATATCGGCCATCACTTTGCGCGCACGCTGCGATTCCACACCGACAACCACGCGGTCAGGCCGCATGAAATCGTCGATCGCAGCACCTTCGCGCAGAAATTCCGGGTTCGAGGCCACGTCGAATGCGGCATCGGGATTGGCGGCGCGCGCCGCCGCCTCCACCTTGCGGTTGATGCCAACCGGCACTGTCGATTTGGTGACGATCACCGCGTAACCGGTCAGGGCGCGGCCGATTTCCTCGGCGGCCGTCATCACATAGGTCAGGTCGGCATGGCCATCGCCGCGCCGGGTCGGCGTGCCCACGGCGATGAACACCGCATCAGCGCCCGCCACCGCGACACCCAGATCCAGCGTGAAGGACAGCCGCCCCGCCGCGACGTTTTTCGCCATCAAAGCCTGCAGGCCGGGTTCAAAGATCGGCACTTCGCCGGCGTTCAGCCTGTCGATCTTGCCAGGGTCCTTGTCGACACAAACGACCTCATGGCCGAAATCCGAGAAACAAACCCCCGACACCAAGCCCACATAGCCCGTCCCAATCATCGCAATCTTCATAACTCTGCCCCACACTTGTTGCCCCTGTCTAGAAAGGGGCAGAGTCACTGTCAAATTGAAAGGGCCGCAACCGCGGCCCCGGCGTTTTCAATGCCTGATCTGCCGCTTTGAATCTTCGCGCGGGCCTGAGCAAACCGGTGCCAACCTGAGGTCTTTTTTCAGGCCAGCGCGGTGATCAGCACAAATCCATCGCCGCCCCGCCCGCCAGCACCTCCGGTGGTGCCCGCGCCGCCGCCGCCACCGCCACAACCGCGCCCTGCGGCCCCCCCGGCACCACCAGCCGTCGCATTCGAAGACCCGCCACCGGAACCGCCACAGAAAGTGGGGGGCAACCACAGCTCATACCCCGCATTGCCCGCACTGCCGCCCGCCAAGCCACCGGCAATCGAGGGGCAACGCTCTGCCCCGGTGATGGCCCCGCCCGCGAAGTTCGCCGAGGTGGTGCCAGCCCCGCCCGCCCCGCCGGTCAGAAAGAGCGTGTTGAGCGCACCAAAACTGATCGCCGTCCCGTTGGCCCCCGCCACAGCCCCGCCCCCGCCCCCGGCTTGTCCGGCGGTCGCCGCAAAGATGCCCAAGGCGCTGTAGGTGCCTGCGCCCACCGCACCGGCGGCGCCACCGGCACCCACGGCAGTGGCAGTGCCAGAGCCACCACCGCCACCACCGCTGGCCGTTACCAAAGCGTTTGGCGAAGTGGGTGCAGGTCGCAGGCAAACAAAAGACGCACCTCCGGCACCCGTTGCTGCCCCCAGACCCGCCTGAATGTACAAGGTGTCAGGCAGCAAGGCTGCCGCCACAATCAGACGCGACAGCGCCGCCGCCCCGCCACCGCCACCGCCGCCGCGCGCGCTGGCTGCCGCCGCGCCAAACCCCGCGCCCCCCGCGCCGCCGCCGCCAACCACCAGTATCTGCAGCAAGGTCACACCCGCTGGCACTGTGTAGGTTTGGAACGCGTTGGTGCCGGTTCCCGAAGGATCAAACCGCCGGGTCTGGCCCGCCTCTTTGGCCAGATGATAGGGGAAGCTCATCAGTAATCTCCCCCGACCGCCGCGACGCCATAGCCCCCGGCCACCGCGGTGCCCAAAGTCACCTGCACGCGGTAGCCGGGCGGGATCGGCAGGTTCAGCGGCAATTCACTGCCTGCAAGCGCGGCCACCTCGCTGTTCGTGGTGGCCGTCAGACCAATTTCCGCAATCATCACGTTATTTGCAACGATGGCATTGCTGGACCCGTTGTTCAGAAACACCCGCAGAACCGAGGCGACATTGGTGCCGCGCGGGCGCACCAACAGCTTTTGCAGGTAGGACCCGTTAATGGCATCGGCGGTGAACACCGTGTCCACGATGCCGGTGCCATCCTTGGCGATGTTGGCGGCAGTGATGCCATTGGCCCATTCCACATGGGCAATTTTCGAAAAGATCGGTGCCGAATTTGCGGGCATCTGTTGCTCCTAGTTGAAGAAAATCTGTTGGTTCAGCGCAATTTGCAGTCCGAACTTTGTGGCAGGGGCCAGCGTCCAGACCGTGCCTGCGCCCGAAACAATCACGTCGCCCCGGTCGCCATCGGCAATCCCGCCGCCGCCGCTGCCGATCACATGGGCCACTCCGCCCGATTGCACCTTGACCGTGCCCGACGTGGTGTTCAGCCAAACCGTGCCATTGACCGGGCTGACCGGATCACCCACCTGCCCGCCCAGGCGCAGCGGCGCGGGCAAGGTCATCGCGCCATCCGCAGCCGCCACCGTAAATCCGGTGTAGAAAGCCGAGCCGTCCGGGCTGACCTTCACCGCGAAATTGTCGGACCCCGCCAGCCCCATTTCTGCCCGCCCCGACCAGGCGGTCTGGAACAACAGGCTGGCGGTATCAGCGGAGCTGGCCTTGTTGATCTTCAGCTGATGGCCCGCACCTGCGTTGTTCAACAGCGTGGCCGGGGCCGAAACAGACAGGCGATTGGTTGCATCGGGCGTGGCCGACACCCCCAACTGCGCCACCACCAAGGCTGCATCGCTGATTGTGCGCCACTGCGCGCCATCAAAGGTTGCGACCGCCGACTCGGCCTCGACATACGCCCGCCAGCCCGTGAGTGGCGTGAAAAACTGCCACTGCCCGGTCTCGAAAAATGCGATTTTTCCCGCCTGACCGGCCCAAGCCGCAACTGCACCTGCGGCCACAATATGGCGATCCCCCGCCACAGGCACGGCGGGCGGCGTGGCCAGATTGCGGTTCTTTACCGCCAGCTGCACCACCACATCCAGCACCCGCAATGCCTCGTTGTGCGTGACATGCTTTTGCGCCTGTGCGGGCAAGATCAGGGGCAACGACAAGATCGTTGAGTTATCAGCCATGCAAACCTCCGCAGAACGCTGTGAAGGCAGAAGCTATGAAAGATGGCTTAACGCCGGGATAGGGCAGCGAACGCTAGACCTCGGCCGGCAAAGTTGCGCGCGCATCCCGCCAGGTCAGTCAGGAACTCGCGCCGATGATCATGGCCCCGCCCAGCAGCACAATACCGTCCACCGGCGCGCCAAACACCACCGCGCCCAAAGTCGCGGCAGGCAGATCCGCGCCGAGATTGCGCGTGATGCCAGTGACCCCGAAGAAGCACAGGCCAAAGCCGAGCATCCCGGATGCGCCTTCAACTGGCCGGGAACCTTGGGCTTTCTGCGTCACGCCGCACAGAACCCGGATCAGCCGCCAAAGGCCAGACCCGCCGCGATGGCCCACATGGTGACACCGACAATCACCTCCAGCACCACCCAGGCGCGCGGATTGGCAAAGACCGGGGCCAGCAAGCGCGCGCCATAGCCCAGCGCTGCGAAAAAGCTGAAACTGCCGCAAGCCGCCGCAATGCCGAAGGCCAGCCGCTGCCCCGGATACTGTGCCGCAATCGACCCCAGCAGCACCACCGTATCCAGATACACATGCGGATTGGCCCAGGTCAGCACCAGAGAGGTCACCAGCACTTTGCCCAAAGGCGCCGCCTCACCCTCTGAGGGCCGCAGGGCCTCACCCCCGGCCAGCGCCGCCTTGAACCGCAGCGCGCCGTAAACCAGCAGAAAGGCCACCCCGCCCCAGCGCATCACATCGCCTAGCCACGGCAACCGGGCCGAGACGAGGCCAAACCCCGTCACCCCTGCCGCAATCAGCAGGGAATCGGAAACCGCGCAGGCCAGAACCACCGCCCCCACATGTTCGCGCCGCAACCCTTGCCGCAGCACAAAGGCGTTCTGCGCCCCGATCGCCATGATCAAACTGATCGCCACCAGATAGCCCTGCACCGCCGCCTCAAGCATGGATCAGGTCCTGCAGCGCCGCCATCGCATCCTCGCGCCGGTCCCACTGCACAAACACATGATCATGGTAAAATCCCGCAACGACATTGGCGCTGATGCCGCGCCCGGCCAGCGCCGCCGCAATCGCGGCCGTCAACCCCACAGCCGCCAGATCGGAATGCACGGTCAGACTGATCCGCGCCCAATCGCCCGCCGCGACAAGCCCCACCGCCGCCAGCACCTGCTGCGCAGCGATCACAGTGCCGCCCTCTGCCTCGGCGATCATGGCAAACGCCCCCGGCACCGCCCGATCAGTCACCACATAGCCATAGGCCTCCGCGTGCAGCACAGGCTCCATCGACCGCAACAGCACCGCCAAATCTGCTTCACCCGACATCCTGATCCTCCGGTTTCCTCTTGACCTAACCGGCGCACATCTCTTCAATCAAGTTAATCTTTCTTGCTTTGGATTAGCCCAGCTTATGTTTGATCCCGCCCAACTCGCGGCCCTGGCCACCGTCCACCGGCGCGGGTCCTTCGATCTTGCCGCCGCGGAACTGCACGTCACGCCCTCGGCGATCTCGCAGCGGATCAAGGCGCTGGAAGAGACTGCGGGCACCCTGTTGATCCGGCGCGGGCAGCCCTGCACCGCCACCCAAGCCGGGCTGCGGATGATCCGCCACCATGACGAGGTGACGCTGCTGGAGCGGACGCTGGCCACCGATCTGCCGTGGTTGTCGCCCCGCCCGGCCACCCTGCGCATCGCGGTGAATGCCGACAGTCTGGCGACCTGGGTGATCCCCGCACTGGCCGCCACCGACGGCTTTCTGTTCGATCTGGTCATCGACGATCAGGACGTGTCGCAAGACTGGCTGAAACGCGGGGAGGTGGCCGCCGCCATCACCGCCCATCCCGGCCCATTGCAGGGCTGTGACACCGTTGCCTTGGGGGCCTTGCGCTACCGGGCCACCGCCAGCCCCGACTATCTTGCGCGGTGGATGCCTGCAGGGGTGACGGCGGCCAGTCTGGCTGCAGCACCCGCGTTGACGTTTTCGGACAAGGACCGTTTGCAAGAGATCTGGGTGGCGGGCCAGATCGGCGCTGCCTCAAGGCGCGCGGCGTTTCCAAGCCACCGCCTGGCCAGCAGTCAGGGCTTTGTCGATGCCTGCCTTGCCGGTCTGGGCTGGGGTCTGAACCCAGAGGCTTTGGTAGGGGGTCATCTGGCCACCGGACGGTTGGTGGAACTGGTTCCGCACACCCCGCTGGACGTCGCCCTGCACTGGCAATTCTCGCGCCTGACCGCCCCGGCACTGGCCCCGCTGACCCGCGAAATCCGGGCCGCTGCGGGGCGGGTCTTGATCGGACCATAGCCAGATCTGTGCCATGGGCGCCAAAGCCCGCGCATGATTCAAAGCGGGTTGCCTGCAACCGATGGAACGCAACAGGGCCTTAATGGGTCTGCGCGTTTTTCAGGGCCTGAATGCTGGCGCGTCGCCGTGCGATGTCTTCCCGCCATTTGCGGCGGCTGGTTGCGTGGCCGATATGAGCCACCAGATAAGGCGCTATCTTTGACTGCTTGAGGATCGTCTTCAAGGCGACGCGCGTGATCGGATCGTAGAAATACAGCGGTGCATAATAGCTGTGAAAGCCATCCACAAACACCGGGTAGGCGGTTTTGCCGATTTTCACATCAAAGTCACTGAAGGTTTTCGAACAAAGCTCTGACAGCAGACGGCGTTCTGTGGTCTTGTTGGCGGGCTGAAACCGACAGCCGTTCAACCCGATGATCACCAGAAATCCTTCAAATCTTTGGTCTTTGGTCTCCAGAACCGCCTCAATCCGGCAGGCCCGGCGATGCTGCACAAAGCCGTGAAGCCAGCGCAAAAGGGAGGCAGCCAGATAGATCAGCAGCACCAGCACCAGCAGGAAACCGACCAGAAGCAGCAGTTTGGTGGAATCAAGCAAAAGCGTGTTGCCCGCGGCCTGCGCAGGTTTGGCCAGAACGCAAAGGCACAAAGGGGCAACAAGCGTCAGATATCTGAGGATCATCGGGGCGATCTTTCACTTTTCGAACCCAATGATTCCAGAAAAACATTAAGAATATCTGATCAGCCTTTGGCACAAACAACCTCGCAGGGCGCGCGCGATCGCATCATAAAATCAAGCGGTATCAGAAGGTTGAAGCAAAAGACAGTAGCTGCCTGCCAATCATAGATGTGGCAGGTACACAGCTTTGGTCAAATCGGCGCAGATGCTGAAAAGACCCTCGCCTTACCCCAACTGGGCGGCGACTTCGTCAGACATGTCGAAGTTATGGGTGACGGTTTGCACATCGTCATCCTCCTCCAGCATGTCGATCAGCTTCATCAGCTTGGTCGCGGTGTCGAGATCCACATCGGTCAGCACTTGCGCCTTCCAGATCAGTTTGGATTCCAGCGACTCGCCCAGCGCCTTTTCCAGCGCGTCCGACACATCGTTCAGCGCCTCGACAGAGCAGGTGATCCAGTGGCCATCCTCATCCGATTCCACATCATCCGCCCCGGCATCCAGTGCCGCCATCATGATGTCATCGGCGGAACCCGCAGAGGCCGGATAAGAAATCTCGCCCACCCGGTCAAAGCCGTGGCTGACAGACCCGGTCTGCCCCAGATTGCCGCCGCATTTGGTGAAATAGCTGCGCACGTTGGACGCGGTGCGGTTCAGGTTGTCGGTCATCGCCTCAACCATGATCGCGATGCCGTTGGCACCGTAGCCCTCGTAGCGGATTTCGGTGTAATCCGCCCCGTCGCCCAGCTGTGATTTCTTGATGGCACGGTCGATCACGTCTTTCGGCATCGACACCGATTTCGCCGCCTTGACGGCCAGCCGCAGGCGCGGGTTCATGTCAATGTCGGGCATGCCCATCTTGGCAGCAACGGTGATTTCCTTTGCGAGCTTGGAAAACATCTTCGAGCGCAGCTTGTCCTGCTTGCCCTTGCGATGCTGAATATTCGCCCATTTCGAATGGCCTGCCATGACCCAAAACTCCGCCCGTTTGGTGATGGGTTGCCTTACACCAGCCGGGGGGCGAACTGCAACCCCGGCGCTACAGCGGCCAGATCAGCGGGATCAGCGCCGAACACACCAGCCAGACGATGATGTTGAGCGGCAGCCCGACCTTGACGTAATCCGAAAATTTGTACCCACCCGGCCCGTAGACCATCATGTTGGTCTGATAGCCCACCGGCGTCGCAAAGGCCAAAGTGGCCGAAAACATCACCGCCACCACAAACGGGCGCGGATCGTGGCCCAGCGTCTGTGCCAGTTCAATCGCGATGGGGGTGTAGATCACCGCAACCGCGTTGTTGGACAAGAACTCGGTCAGCACCAGCCCCAGCAGATAGACGCAGAGGATCAGCACAAAGGGCGTCATGGTGGTCATCCACGGGCTGACCGCGCCGACGATCAGACCCACCGCGCCCGATTGATCCAGCCCTTCGCCCACCGCCAGCATCGCGAAAATCATCGCCAGCAGGCGGCCATCAACGAAGGTAAATGCCTCATCCGAGTCGATGCAGCCGGTGAGAAAAATCGCCGCCACCGCCACCAGACCCAGCGCCATGATCGGGGCGACATCCATCGACGACAGCACCACCACGCCCAGCAGCGCCGCAATCGCGATCGGGGCTTTGTGGCGGCGATAGGCTTTGTGGGTGGGGTGGCTGATGTCCAGCAACTCCATATCATCGGCCAGCCGTTGAATATCCTCGATCGTGCCTTCCAGCAGCAGAGTGTCGCCAACCTGCACCTCCAGCTCGTCCAGCCGCCCGATGTTCTGACTGCGCCGGTGCGCGGCCAACACATAAACGCCATAACGCCGCCGGATCCGCATTTCGCCCAAGGTGCGCCCGATCATCCGGCAACCGGGCGAGATCAGCACCTCAACCGTTTCGGTCTGCACCGACGACAGCTTGTCCACCACCCGCAGCTCTTTGTTTTCCTGCATGCCCAGCAGTTCCGACATTTCGGTGCGCAGAACCACCCGGTCGCCCGCCGTCAGAACCACCGCGGCCAGATTGCGCCGCAAGCTGGCATCACCGCGCAAAACGTCGATCACCCGCACGCCAGAGCGTTTGAAATCCGCCACATCCAGCACCGGCTGACCGATCAGCAAAGACGCTTCGGGAATGGCGACTTCTGTGAAGTATTTCATCTTCTTGCGGTCACCCAGCAGCGCGCCCATCGACTGGCGCACCGGCAACAGCCGGTTGCCGAACAGCATCAGAAACGCCCCGCCCGCCAGTGTGACGGCAATGCCCAGCGGCATGATCTCGAAGATCGAGAAATGCTCCAGCCCCGCCTTCACCGCCACCCCATCCACCAACAGGTTGGTCGAGGTGCCGATCAATGACATCATCCCGCCCAAAACCGTCATATAAGACAAGGGAATCAGGAACTTGGACGGCGCCGAGCCAAGTTTCTTGGCAATCTGGATCACCACGGGGATCATCACTGCCACCAAGGGCGTGTTGTTCATCACCGCCGAGGCGCAGGCGATGAAGCCAAACAGCACCACAATCGTCATCTTGGGCCGCGCCGTGATGTGGCTTTCGGCCAGCCCGATGATCATCTCGACCGCACCGGTGCGCACCAACCCACCCATCAGCAGAAACATCAGCACGATGGTCCAGGGGGCCGAATTCGAAAGCACCTCGATCCCCGCCTTGACCGGCAGAATACCAAGGATCAGCATCAGGGCCGCACCACCAATCGCTGTCACCTCGACCGGATAGGTTTCGCGGACGAACAGCGCGAACATGCCTGCAAGGATCAGCAGGGCCACGATGGCCTGCGTGTTTTGGCTTAACTCAAGTCCGATCATCTGGGCCTCCGGGTTGCGCAGAAGTTTACTACTCTATCACGCAACCAAAAGGAAAGAAAAATCTCGACCAAATTAGGCGAGTATTACTGCACCCCTCAACGTGTGAGATCTGCGGTCTTGATTCGAGGCTGCACCAGCGCCAACCCCGCCAGCATCACGATGGCTGCGGCCCAGACCCAAGGGCTGAACCGTTCGCCCAAAATCACCATCGCCCAGACCACGCCGGACGCGGTGACAATATAAGAGGATTGCGACGCGAAGACCGCCCCCGCATGCGCCGCAAGCCAGACGAAACTGGAATACAACACGGCATGCAGCGCACTTGACACGATCAGCGCCCATTCCACCCGCCCCGGCGGCATTGGCATCGCAAACCAATGTCCCATGGCTAGCATCACCGGCACGCACAGCAACAACCCCACCAAAGACGCGCCAAACATCGCCTGAACCGCATCCATTCCGGCAGTGCCGACGCGGGCGACATAGGTGCTTTCCAGCGCGTAAAACAGCGGCCCAACCATGGCCAGCGGCAAAAACGCCGCCATCGCCGGGTCTGGCAGGCTGGCGCTTGGCAGCGCGATCAGCAGCACCCCCGCAAGGCCCAAGGCCAGGCCGCCCAGACGCCGCGCCGAGAATTGATCCATCCCCAAAACCATCGCCAAAGGAAAGGCCAGCAGCGGCACCATCGAAATCAGGATCGACATGATCCCCGCTGGCAGACGCGTGACCGAAATGTAGAACGTCGCGTTCGGCACCAGCGTGCCCAGCACCGCCACCACCACATAAAACCGCAGCGCAGCAGGTGTAACAGCCAGACCCTTGCCCCGGATCAGCGTCAGCGCGCCCAGTACAAACGTACAAACCACCAATTGCCAGAAAATCAACCCAAACGGCGGATGCCCCGTGCTGGCGGCAATCTTGCCCAAAGGCTGCGTCAGCCCCCAACCCAAACCCATCACCAACAGCATCACCGGATAGAGATAACGCGGGGTCATGGGCTGGCTTGCTCCAACAACCCGCCGTTGCGGATCATCCGTATTTTCAATGCCTTGCCAGTGCGGTCGTCGGTTTCCACATAGACGCCCGACAAGGTGGCCGGGCCTTCGGCAGGGGTGAACCGCGCCGAAGACATGCCGGTGATGAACCGCCGCAACGGCTCCAGCTTTTCCATGCCGATCACCGAATTGTAGTCGCCGCACATCCCGGCATCGGTCAGATAGGCCGTCCCGCCCGCCAAAATCTGCGCGTCGCCGGTCGGCACATGGGTATGCGTGCCGACGACCAGCGACGCCTGCCCGTCACACCAATGCCCCATCGCCATCTTTTCAGACGACGCTTCGGCATGCACATCGACAATCGCCGCCTGCACCGAACCGCCGATGCGGTGGGTCTTGAGGATGGTTTCAATGGCGCTGAAGGGATCATCGAATGGCCGCTTCATGAACACCTGTCCCAGCACCTGCGCCACCAGAACCTTGCGCCCTTGTGTGGCGTCAAAAATCTTCACACCCCGCCCCGGCGCGACCTTGGAGAAATTCAAAGGCCGGATGATGCGGTTTTCCTGCTCGATGAACTGCAGCATGTCCTTCTGATCAAAGGCATGGTCGCCCAGCGTCAGGCAATCCGCCCCCGCCTGCAGCAACACCCGCGCATGTTCGCCAGTCAGACCCGCGCCTTGGCTGGCGTTCTCGCCATTGACCACGACGAAATCAAGGCCCCAGGCGGTGCGCAAACCGGGAAGCCGCTCGGTGATGGCCGCACGCCCCGCGCGCCCCATCACATCACCTAGAAACAGGATTTTCATGCAGGCACGCTTAGGCCGCGCGCGCCCCTGCCGCAAGCCAAAAGGCGACATGCGCGGTCGGGCTGCGCCAAAGTGTTAAGGGAAATCCAGCCCTGCGCGCGTCCCTACGCAAAAAGGACGCAAGGATGACGGGGAAAGGCCGCGAAACACCCGGGTATTTTGCCCGAAAATCATGGCATTACCCCACAGATCGCCCTACCTTCCCCGCATGACCCTGCCCCCTGCCCTTCGCGATTGGTTCACCACCCAAGACTGGACCCTGCACCCGCATCAAGTGGAGATGCTGGCGCGGGCGGGGGCTTCATCGACCCTGCTGATCGCGCCCACTGGGGGCGGCAAAACGTTGGCGGGGTTCCTGCCCAGCCTTTCCGAACTGGCAAGTGGCACCCATAAGGGCTTGCACACGCTCTATATTTCTCCGCTCAAGGCGCTGACCTCGGACATCCGCCGCAACCTGCGCCGCCCGGTCGAAGGGGCCGGCCTGCCGATCCGGATCGAGGATCGCACCGGCGACACCACCTACACCCAACGCCGCCGCCAACGCGCCGACCCGCCGCATATCCTGCTGACCACGCCCGAAAGCCTGGCGCTGCTGCTGTCCTACGAAGACGCCCCGCGCATCTTCCAAGGATTACAACGGGTTATCGTGGACGAGATCCACGCCCTCGCCGAATCCAAGCGCGGCGACCAGTTGATGCTCTGCCTGTCTCGCCTGACCACCCTCTCGCCCGGCCTGCGGCGTGTCGGGTTGTCGGCCACGGTCGAAGACCCCCCCGCCTTGGCCCGGTTTCTGGGGGCAGACACGCAGATTCTGCAAGCCGATCCCGGACCCGATCCCGATATTTCCATGCTGCAAACCGACACGCCGCCACCTTGGTCGGGCGGCGGTGGCCGCTATGCCATTCCCGCGATTTTACTGCAAGTTCAACGCCATAAGACCACCCTGATCTTTCACAACACCCGCGCGCAGGCCGAGATTTTCTTCTATAACCTCTGGCTGCAAAACGAAGACGCCCTGCCCATCGGCATCCACCACGGCAGCCTGTCACGCGAACAACGCGACCGGGTGGAACAGGCGATGGCGGCAGGATCGCTGCGTGCCGTGGTCTGCACCGGCAGCCTTGATCTCGGGATTGACTGGGGCGATGTCGATCTGGTCATTCAGGTCGGTGCGCCAAAAAACGTCAAACGTCTGGTGCAACGCATCGGCCGCGCCAATCACCGCTACAACGCGCCGTCAAAGGGGCTTTTGGTGCCCGCCAATCGCTTTGAAGTGGTGGAATGTCAGGCCGCACTGGATGCCGTCCGCGCCCGCACGCTGGACGGCGAACCGCGCGGCACAGGCCCCCGCGATGTGCTGTGTCAGTACCTTTTGCAATGCGCCTGTGCCGCGCCGTTCAACGCCGACGCCGTCTTTGCCGAGGTGAATTCCGCCGGTCCCTACACTGGCCTGACCCGCCCCGAGTTCGACGACTGTCTCGATTTCGTGGCCACCGGAGGCTATGCGTTGCGCGCCTATGACCGTTGGCAAAGGCTGAAACAAACCAATGGCTTGTGGCACTTGCGTGATCCGCGCACCGCCGCCGTGATCCGCCAGAATCTGGGCACCATCATCGACACCGAAACCCTGAAAGTACGGATGAAGGGCCGTTTGGGCGGAACTCCCTTGGGCGAGGTGGAAGAGGCTTTCGCCAGCACCCTGACCCCCGGCGATACCTTTCTGATCGGCGGCCAGGTCGTGCGCTATGAGGGTCTGCGCGAGATGACGGTCGAGGTCACGCGCACACCGGGGCGGGACCCGAAGGTTGCGGTGTTCTCGGGGACCAAATTCGCCACATCAACCCTGCTGGCCGATCGCATTTTACAGATTTTCCAGGCCGAACGCTGGCCTTCCCTGCCACATCACACCGCGCAATGGCTGCTGATGCAGCGTGAGCTGTCGCGCCTGCCCGAACCCGGGCGGCTGTTGATCGAAACCTTCCCCTATGAGTCGCGCCATCATCTCTGTGTCTACGGCTTTGCGGGCCGCAACGCGCAGCAAACCCTTGGCCTGCTGTTGACAAAACGGATGGAGGATCAAGGGCTTGCGCCAATGGGGTTTGTGGCCACCGACTATGCCACCCTAATCTGGGGTCTGGAACCCACGCCCGATCCTGCCAGCCTCTTGAACCGCGACACGCTGCGGCATGATCTGGAAACCTGGCTCGCGGGCAATGCGGTGATGAAGCGCACCTTCCGAAACACCGCGATTATTGCCGGCCTGATCGAGCGCACGCATCAAGGGCGGCGCAAATCCGGGCGGCAGGCGACGTTTTCTTCAGACATTCTTTACGAAACGCTGCGAAAATATGACCCGAACCACCTGATGCTGGCCATCACCCGCGAAGAGGCGATGCGGGGCCTTGTCGATTTCCAACGGCTTGACACCATGCTGGCGCAGATTGGCCCGCATATCGACCATATCCGGCTTGACCGGCCCTCGCCTTTGGCCGCGCCCTTGTTTCTGGAGCCGGGCAAGGTACCCGTCGATGGCAAGGGCCGTGAAAAACTGGCCGAAGCCGCGGCAGCACAACTGATGCGCGACGCCGGTTTGGCTTGAAACCCGCATGATCCCGGGGCAAACCGGGGGCATGTATCGTTTTGCCCTTGCCACCGCCCAGCTTTGCGCCCTGCCCTCGGGTGCGCTGTTCTGGCCTGACCAATCGCTGCTGGTGGTGTCTGACCTGCATTTCGGCAAGTCCGAACGGCTGGCCCGGCGCGGCGGCAGCTTGTTGCCACCATATGAAATCCGCGCCACGCTGCAAAAACTGGACACGGATATAGACTCCACGGCTGCCCGACGCATCCTGTGTCTGGGCGACAGTTTTGACGATCTGACCGCCGCCGAAGGCTTGGACGAATCAGATCGACTTTGGCTTTTGCGCCTGATGGCGGGGCGCGAGTGGATCTGGATCGAAGGCAACCATGATGCGGGCCCGCTTGATCTGGGCGGCAGCCATCTGGCGGAGCTGCACCTCGGCCCATTGCAGTTTCGCCACATCGCGACCGCACAAACACCCGAGATTTCAGGGCATTACCACCCCAAGGCGCGGCTTGCCGGTCGGGCGCACCGCTGTTTCCTGCTGGATCAAACCCGAGTCATCTTGCCAGCCTACGGGGCCTATACGGGCGGGCTTTGGGCACAGGATGCGGTCTTTGCGCCGCTGATGGCGCAGGATGCCCTGGCGGTTCTGACCGGCACGCGCGCCCTGCCGATCCCGATGCCGCGCGGCTCAAGCGGGTTTCCTTCAATCTGATTCAGATTGAAGGAAATCCAGGACCAGATGGGCAGATGAATGTTGCGTGTCGCATGCAACCGGCTGAACCCGATTGACCGCAACACACCCTAAATCAGGCCGCGCAGTTCCAGCTTGTCGCGATGGTTCTTGCTCACCGGCACCCGCATGCCGGGTTTCAGCCGCAAGAACAGCTTGGCCCCCTCACGTTCAACCGTGTCGATGGCATCCCACGCCACCCAATGCGACCGATGCACCTGCGCCCCGGCCACGCCGGCCTCGGCAATCGCGTCACCGAATCGCATCAAAAGGCTGGCGGTGCCGTGACCTGTCATCACATCCACATAATGATCGCGCACGGAAATCGACAAAATTGGCCCGCGCAGGCCAGGGTCCAGTCGCTGCACCAGTCGCGGCTCGGGCGCAGGTTCCGGCATTGAATCTGCTGCAGGGTCTGCGTCTGGTGCAGGTTGCTCGACCGAAAATCGCAGCGAGCACACGCCCAACGAGGTTGACGCCACCAGCAAGACTATTTCGCCAAAACGAGAGAGCGGAGCGGCGGTCCCTTCAAAACAAATTGAAATCAGCGCAAACAGTGGCGGACTGACCAACAGGCTGACCAAGATGGTCGACAAGATCGAACCACGTCGAAAATCCACAAGCCCCAGTGTCTCATGCACAAAAACCCGCACACAGATGCTGAGAAAAACCCCGACGGCCAGCAGCGGCGTCCAGAACATGACACGTTGCAGCAGATCCAACTGGCCATAGCTGCCAAACGGGCCCGACACCGACACCACAAGCGACAGCATCAACCAAAGCATTGGATGCACTTTCGACCGCAATTCGGTCTTCACCTGATAAAAAAATCCCGGCATACCCCTCCGGACAGCGACCACACAACGCCCTGTCCATAGCGCTTTGCAAGCGGTCTGGCAATCACTTGCTATGTTAAACGGTCAGGCCTTCGGGTTCGGCCAACCCATTCGCGCGGCAGCAGGCGGTCAAGGTGTTGGCCAGCAGACACGCGATGGTCATCGGGCCCACCCCACCCGGCACGGGTGTGATCGCACCGGCCACAGCTGCGGCGCTGGCGTAATGCACATCGCCCACCAGTCTGGTTTTGCCGTCCCGCTCAATCCGGTTGATGCCGACGTCGATCACCGTCGCCCCCGGTTTCACCATATCGCCAGTGATCATTTCGGGCCGACCCACGGCGGCGACCAGAATATCGGCACCGCTACACACTGCGGCCAGATCCTTGGTGCGGCTGTGCGCGATTGTGACGGTGCAGCTGTCGCCCAGCAGCAATTGCGCCATTGGTTTGCCGACGATGTTGCTGCGCCCCACCACGACCGCGTTCAGCCCGGCCAGCTTGCCGTGATGATCGCGCAGCATCATCAGGCAGCCCAAGGGCGTGCAGGGCACCATCGACTTTTGCCCGGTGCCCAAAAGCCCGACGTTCGAAATGTGAAAGCCGTCAACGTCTTTGGCCGGATCAATCGCGTTGATGATCAACTCTGAATTCAGATGAGCTGGCAGCGGTAACTGCACCAAAATGCCATGTATTTTTGGATCTTCGTTCAGGCGTGCAACCAGTGCCAGCAGCACCGCCTCAGACGTATCAATCGGCAGCTTATGTTCGATTGATGCCATTCCGACGTCGACCGTCTGGCTGCCCTTGTTGCGCACATAGACCTGTGATGCCGGATCTTCGCCCACCAGAACAACGGCCAGACCGGGGGTAAGACCATGCTCTTCGCGCAACCGCGCCACATGGGCTGCCACCTGCACCCGAATTTTCGCCGCAAAGGCCTTGCCGTCAATCACTGTCGCGGTCATGGGACGCGTCCTTGCCTAAATGGGTTTCTTCACGCTCGATCGACCAGTCGATCAGTTTGCGCCACAGCTTTTCGATCTTGTCCGGCGGCAGACCTAGGGCCTCGGCGTGGCGGCGCACATTGGCCACCACTTCCTCGACGCGCGGGGTGATCCGGGCAGGCAGGCCCACCGTGGTCTTGATCTGCGCAGCACGGTCGATGTAGCCGACGCGCTGCGCAAACAACGCCACCAGTTCTGCATCCAGCCGGTCAATTTCGGTGCGCAGTTCCGCCATCGTGGTGCAATCTGCCGGAGTTTTCATCTGTGCCTCGCTGTCTTTGCAGGTCGCGTCATAGCCGACGCGGCCCGAAAGAACAACGCGACCAATGGTCAGAACAGGCCTTCGACATGGCCGTCGTGGTTCAGCCGGATCACTTCGGCCGACGGCACGCGCGGCAGGCCCGGCATCGTCATGATCTCACCGCAGATGACCACGATGAAACCCGCCCCCGCAGACAACCGCACTTCACGGACCGGCACCGAATGGCCCGTCGGTGCACCGCGCACGTTCGGATCGGTGGTAAAGCTGTACTGGGTCTTGGCAATGCAGATCGGCAGATGGCCATAACCCGCGGCTTCCCACCCCTTCAGCTGATCGCGGATCGACTTGTCGGCCAGCACGCCATCGGCATGGTAGATGCGCTTGGCGATGGTTTCGATCTTCTGGAACAGTGGCATGTCGTCGGGATAGATCGGCGCGAAATTGGCCGCACCGGATTCTGCCATTTGGACCACTTTGTGTGCCAGATCTTCAATGCCAGCCGACCCAAGCGCCCAATGCTTGCACAGGATCGCCTCGGCGCCTTGCTGCGCGACATAGGCCTTCACGGCCTCAATCTCGGCATCGGTGTCGCTGAAGAAGTGGTTGATGGCGACCACAACCGGCACGCCGAAGGACTTCACGTTGCCGATGTGACGGCCGAGGTTCGGGCAGCCCTTTTGCACGGCTGCCACGTTTTCCGCACCCAGATCGGCTTTGGCGACGCCGCCATTCATCTTCATCGCGCGCACGGTGGCCACGATCACCGCCGCCGAAGGCTTCAGCCCCGCCTTGCGGCACTTGATGTCAAAGAACTTCTCGGCCCCCAGATCGGCCCCGAAACCGGCCTCTGTCACCACATATTCGCCCAGCTTCAGCGCGGTCTTGGTGGCGATGACCGAGTTGCAACCATGCGCGATATTGGCAAACGGGCCGCCATGCACGAAGGCCGGGTTGTTTTCCAGCGTCTGCACCAGATTCGGCTGCATCGCGTCTTTCAAGAGCACCGTCATCGCGCCATCGGCCTTGATGTCGCGGGCGTAGATCGGGGCTTTGGCGCGGGTGTAGGCAACAACGATGTTGCCCAGACGGGTTTGCAGGTCTTCCAAGTCATTGGAAAGGCACAGGATCGCCATGACTTCCGAGGCCACGGTGATGTCAAAGCCGGTCTGACGCGGGAAGCCGTTCGACACTCCGCCAAGCGACACCACGATGTCACGCAGGGCGCGGTCGTTCATGTCCATCACCCGGCGCCACATCACGCGACGCTCATCAATGTCCAGCCCGTTGCCCCAGTAGATGTGGTTGTCGATCATCGCCGACAGCAGGTTGTGGGCACTGGTGATGGCGTGGAAGTCGCCGGTGAAGTGCAGGTTCATTTCTTCCATCGGCACGACTTGCGCATAGCCGCCGCCCGCAGCGCCGCCCTTCATGCCAAAGTTCGGACCCAAGGACGCCTCACGGATGCAAACCACCGCGCGTTTGCCGATGCGGTTCAGCCCGTCACCAAGGCCGACGGTGGTGGTGGTCTTGCCCTCGCCCGCCGGAGTCGGGTTGATCGCGGTGACCAGGATCAGCTTGCCATCGGGACGGCCCGCCAGCGATTTGATGAAATCCTGCCCGATCTTGGCCTTGTCGTGGCCGTAGGGCAGCAGATGCTCTGCGGGGATACCCAGTTTGGCCCCGATCTCCATGATCGGCTTCTTGTTGGCTTCGCGTGCGATTTCAATGTCGGTCTTAAAGGCCATTACAATCTCCCAAGGGGCGCGGTGTGTCCCGTTGGCGACGTGATACCCTGCGGCAGCCGCAATGGAAGGCGGTTTTCCGACATATTCCCGCCGATTTCGCCTTGTCAGGTTTCCGATCGGAAATAATGGAACGATGGTGGAAATTTTTCCGTTGGTGGAATTTCTATTCCATATTCAATCACGCCGGGCCGAAGCCAAATGCGCCCAGACCGGTTGATCCGGGATGTGCAGGCGGATCTGGTCACCAACCCGCAGCAGGCCTTCCGCTTCGACCCAAGCGGTGATGCCGCGTTTGCCCTGTGCCGCCGGTTTGAATGCCTTGCCGAAACCGGGGTGCAGGGCTTCAATCGGGGGGGTGGGCAACGTGCAGGGCCGGTTTTCCATATCGACAACCAGCGTCGCGCCAGTGACGCTCTGCAATCGGCTGGAGGGGGGGAGATGGCTGAAATCCGGTATGCCCGCGATCACCATATTGGCGCCCAACAGGGCCGGATCCAGAGCCGAAAGCCCCATTCTGGCGGCGATCTCGGCCAGATCCTCGGCCCCAAGGATCGAGAATTGCCGGGTGTTGCGGATTTCGGTGTTGCGTTTGTACTGGCCCAGAACCCGGCTACATGACGGCCGCGTCAGACCGCCATGCGCTTCGGCCTCTGGCCCCGCAAACCACGCCATGATCTCGGACAGGGCAACGCTTTGCAAGGCCGCATCACGGTCGGCCACGCGGCCCAGCCATGTGATGGTACCAAAGACGGTCGTGGGCTTCAGTGCGGCCAAGTCAGACTCTCCGGGTGAAATTGTGCCGTCAGGGCGTGTTGCGTTCCATCGGGTTCAAAGGGTTGAACGCAACGCTCACCGGCCGATCTGGACTTTGGTTTCTCTCAATTTCAATTAGAGTGAAGGCAACCCGCCCTGAGCCGTCAAGCAATCTGGCCCAAGTTGCAAAGACCACCGCACCCGACAAGCTTCAACTGGAAAACCCGAGGCCCTGTTCAGGCCCCGGGATTTCAGTTTCGCCCCGTCTGATCACGCCTGTGGTTCTGGCTGTTCCGACGATTTGGGTTTGCGTGCCCGGGTTTTCGGGATCGCCACCACGCCAGACCCGCCACCGGCATCACTGCCCATGCCGTCGTCCGGAGCATCAAGCGCCTCACCCGCGATCACCCTGCGAATCTGGTCGCCGGTCAGCGTTTCAAATTCCAGCAACCCCATGGCCAGCCTGTGCAAATCCTCGTTCTTGTCAGTCAGGATCTGCTTGGCCCGGGCATAGCCCTCATCCACGATTTTCTTGACCTCATCATCGATGGTCTTTTGGGTGGTGCTGGAATGGCTGGTACCGCCCTGCGCCGTACCCAGATAGCTTTCGCGTTCGTTGGCATAGTCGACATTGCCCAACGCCTCGGAGAAGCCGAACTGCGTCACCATGGCCCGCGCGATGCGGCTGACCTGCTGAATGTCACTGGTGGCCCCCGAGGTCACGTTTTCAGCGCCGAAAATCAGCTCTTCCGCCACCTTGCCACCCATCGCCATTGCGATTTTCGACTTGTACTTGGTGTAGCTGACCGAAAGCTGGTCGCGTTCGGGCAGGCTCATCACCATGCCCAGGGCGCGACCGCGCGGGATGATGGTGGCCTTGTGGATCGGGTCGTGCTGCGGCACGTTCAAACCCACAATCGCGTGGCCCGCCTCGTGGTAGGCCGTCAGCTTTTTCTCATCTTCCGTCATCACCATCGACCGGCGCTCGGCACCCATCATGACCTTGTCCTTGGCCTTCTCAAAGTCGTCCATGGTCACGAACCGGCGGCCGATGCGGGCGGCCATCAGCGCGGCCTCGTTCACAAGGTTAGCCAGATCGGCACCCGAGAAACCGGGGCAACCGCGCGCGATGATGCGCAGATCGACATCGGGGCCCAGCGGGGTTTTGCGCGCATGGACAGAGAGGATCTTCTCACGACCGCGGATATCGGGGTTCGGCACCTGGATCTGGCGGTCAAAACGACCCGGACGCAGCAAGGCCGGATCCAGCACATCCGGGCGGTTGGTGGCCGCCACGATGATCACGCCTTCATTGGCATCAAAGCCATCCATTTCGACCAGCAACTGGTTCAGCGTCTGCTCACGTTCGTCATTGCCGCCGCCAATGCCGACGCCACGCGCGCGGCCCACGGCATCAATTTCGTCAATGAACACGATGCAGGGGGCGTTTTTCTTGGCTTGCTCAAACATGTCACGGACACGGCTGGCACCCACACCGACGAACATTTCCACGAAATCCGAGCCAGAGATCGTAAAGAACGGCACGCCCGCCTCACCGGCAATGGCACGGGCCAGCAGGGTCTTACCAGTACCCGGAGGGCCCACCAGCAAAGCGCCTTTGGGGATCTTGCCGCCAAGACGCGAGAACTTCTGCGGGTTGCGCAGGAATTCAACGATCTCTTCCAACTCGTCCTTGGCTTCGTCAATGCCGGCCACGTCGTCAAACGTCACCCGGCCCGACTTTTCGGTCAGCAGCTTGGCGCGCGATTTGCCAAAACCCATCGCCCCGCCTTTGCCGCCGCCCTGCATCCGGTTCATGAAGAAAATCCAGATGCCGATCAGCACGATGAACGGCAACCACAGCGAAATCAGCGAGAAGAAGCCCGAGTCTGCCTGCGCCTTGGCCTCAACCTCAACGCCCTTGCCGATCAGCCGTGTCGTCAGCGTGTCATCCTTGGGCGCGATGGTGGTGTAGAACTTGCCATCCTTGCCCTGAATGTTGACCTGTTCCCCGTTCAGCTGAACCGAGGCCACTTCGCCCGCCTCAACCTTCTGGATGAACTGAGAATAGCTCCACTGCCCCGAGGCCCGCGTGGCCTGCGTGTTGCTGAACATGTTGAAAACAACAAGGATCAACAGAAACAGGATGACCCAAAAAGCAATGTTCCGTGCGTTACCCACGAAGTGACTCCGATTTTATGCCGGACGGCCCGGTTGGGGCCACTATTGGCGGTTATGTTTAAGATAGAGATAAGTGGGCCGTGTTCAATGCGATAACATAAACTTGGCGAATGGCAAAAGTGGGGAAGCGGTCCATTCTGGGCCAAAACCCGCCAAAGGGGCAGAAATCAGGCTGGTTTCGCGCCAGATCGCCGGGGAAACCAACAACGCGTCGCGCGCAATGCCGCAGGCGCGCCAGTCTTTGCAGGCGCGCAAGCCGTCAGCTCCCAAGGCGCGCAGGGTCAGATCGGGGGCGTGCGGCCCCGACATCTGCCAGCGCTTGTCCCAAATCTGATCGCTGGCGACGCTCCCTGCAACTGCGCGCGCCTCACGCAGGATGTGGATGTCGGCCCGGATCCGGATGCGACAGCCTGCCAGCGTCGCATCGCGCCCGGCGACAATGGCCGCGCAAAGCCGGTCCAGCGCCGGGCCGCGCGGGGCGTGGTCGGCCGGGTTGATCCAACCCAGACAGGACCGCAGCAAACGGCGGGCGATTTCCGGGTGCAGGGCGGCAAAAGTGGCGGGGTCGATGCGCAATGCCCCGGCGCTTTCGGTGACAAGGACAGAGGCCGCGATGGTCGCCTGCTGCAACGCATCCTGTGCCGCCGCCAGATTCTGCACAACGCCTGCCAGAGTGTCGGTGGTGATGCCCAAACGGGCCAAAGCCTGCAAGATTTGGCGGGCCTTGACGCGGGTAAAGCGGGGGTTGTCGTTGGAGGGATCCTCGATCCACGCCATATTGTGCCGGGCCAGATAGGCGCGCAGATCGGCGCGGGTGGCGGTCAGCAACGGGCGCAGAAAGGTCGCGCCCTGTTGCCATTGGGGCCGCATGCCGGACAGCCCGTCCAAGCCCGCGCCGCGGGCAAGGCCCATCAGAAACGTTTCGGCCTGATCGTCGGCGGTATGCGCCACGGCCACCGGGCTGCCCTGCGCCCATCCTGCCATCAGCGCGTAACGGGCGCGCCGCGCGGCATCCATCAAATTGCCCGCCACCGCGCCATGATCCCATGTCAGCGTGTCATGCGAAACGCCCAAGCCTGCACAGACCCGTCCCACCGCCGCGGCCTCGGACGCCGAGCCATCGCGCAGGGCGTGATCCACCGTAACCGCCCGCACGGTCGCCCCCAGAACCGGAGCCAATCGCGCCGCCAGATGCAGCAAGGCCATGGAATCGCTGCCGCCCGACACAGCGACCCCCAGAACCGGCCCCTGAAAAGCCGAAAGGGCAAGGCGCAGCAATGCTGCATCCTTGCCCTGTTGTTGCAGCCAACGTTCAGTGTCGCTTACGGACACCCCAGCCCCGACATCGACACCTGCGCATTGGTGGCGTGGATGGTGCCTGCAAAGCGGTTGCCCACCTCGGCCAGCGTCAGGCAGGCGTCGGGAACCTGTCCCAATACCCCCAATCCCTGCCCCAGCTTCAACAGCGATTCCGCGGCAAACGACCCATCCGGCTTGCCCGAATAAGCCTCCAGATAGGCGCGCGAGGCATCGGCGGTTTCGCCCAACTGCGTCAGCGCCTCACCACGTTGGAAATGCGCCTCTTGGGTCAGTGGGCCGCCAGGATAGGATTGCGCATAGGTCGCAAAGAGGTCCGCGGCGGCGCGAAAGTCACCGGAAGCGAGCACCCCCTTGGCCCGGTCAAAATCGGCTTGTTCGCTCATCGCCATTTCGGGGGCTGCGGTGTCCGTCGCCGCAGGTTCCACCGGGGCCACAATCGCCGTTTCACCGCCCAAGGGTTCCGTGGTGCCGATGGCGGCGATATCACAACCCTCGGTCGCTTCGCACAAACGAAATTCGATATCGCCAATCCGGTTGGTGCCATCGCTGACCACGCGGGACAGCTTCAGCTCCACCTGTTCGGTTTTGGAGGTCAGCTGCATCAGCTGCGCCTCAATCGCGTCCAGCCGCTGCAAAGCGTCACCGCCAGCCGCTCCACTGGAGGCGGCCCCGGTTTGCACCAGTTCCGCCTTCAGCATATTGAAATCGGCCATCAGAACCGACAGTTCGGCCTTGATGTCGGCCAGCGTCTGCGCCTTGTCCTGCGCCAGCGCGGGCCAAGAAAGCAGGGATAGACACAGAACCAGCCAACGCATCAGATCAGGCCCCCGTGCCCATCGACAAAACCGTCACGGCGCGGCGGTTCTTGTTGTAGCAGGCCTCGTCCGAGCAAACCTCGATCGGGCGTTCCTTGCCGTAGGAAATCGTGCGCATGCGGTTGGCACCGATGCCCTGACTGATCAGGAAATCCTGCACGGCGGCGGCACGGCGGGCACCCAGCGCAAGGTTGTACTCGCGCGTGCCTTGCTCATCGGCGTGGCCTTCGATGATGATGGCGTAATCGGCGTTGGTCTGCAGCCATTGCGCCTGCCCCGCCAGCACACCGCGCGCCTCGGCCGACAGGGTGGACTGATCAACCGCAAACAGCACCCGGTCGCCGACCGACTGGTTGAAATAGGCGATCGAGGCCGGGTTGCTTGGGTCACCCAAGCCCGTCGTATCGACAAAACCGCCATTCGCGCCATTGGCACCGCCGGGGCCGTTGGCACCGTAGCGGTCGGGGTTTTTACAGGCGGTCAGGCCAAGCGCCGCCACCAGCAGCACGATTTTCGGAAGAAGGGTCATTGCGCAGTCCTTTTTTTTGGTTTTGGGCTCGATTTCGGCCCTTATATCAGATCGGCGCCACCTTGGGAATCGGCGGCGCCTTACAATTTCACGGCAACAGCGGCGACCAGGCCGGGTCAGACGCCGGGCCTTCGGTGGGGATCTGGCGCAGATTGCGGCCCGAGATATCGACCGAAAACAGCTGCGCCTGACCGCCCGCGCCCGCAGATTCGCGGGTGAACATGATCACGCGGCCATTCGGGGCCCATGTCGGGCCCTCATCCAGGAAAGACGCGGTCAGCAGACGCTCTTCAGAGCCATCGGACAGCATCACGCCAATATGGAAGCGACCCGCATTTTGCTTGGTAAAGGCAATCATGTCGCCACGCGGCGACCAGACCGGGGTGCCATAGCGCCCCTCACCGCCCGAAATGCGCCGCGCCTCGCCGCCACCTGCAGACATCACATAGATCTGTTGGTTGCCGGAGCGGTCGCTCTCAAACACAATCTGGCTGCCATCCGGGCTGTAGCTGGGCGCGGTTTCGATGGACGGCGCGTTGGTCAGTTGGCTCAGGTTGCCAGAGCCGATGTCCAACGTGTAGATGTCCGAATTGCCGCCGCGTTCCAGGCTGAACACCACGGTGCCGCCATCGGGCGAAAAGCGCGGCGCAAAGGTCATGGTGCCGTCTTGTTCGCCCAAAGACCGGGTCGAAAGATCGCCGACGTTCATCACATAAATCTGCGGGAAGCCCGAAGAATACGAGGTGAACAGAATGCGGTCACCATTTGGCGAAAACCGCGGAGCCAGAACGATGGAACTGCTGTCGGTCAGATACTGCACATTCGCGCCATCGTAATCCATCACCGCTAGGCGCTTCTGGCGTTGGTTCTTCGGTCCGCTTTCGGCGACATACACGACGCGGCTGTCGAAATAGCCGCCCTCACCGGTGATGCGCGAGTAAACCGCATCCGCCACCTTATGCGCCATCCGCCGCCAGCTGTTCGGGGTGCCTGCAAATTGCAACCCGTCACCCAGCTGTTCACCCGAGTTCACGTCAAACACGCGGAATTTCACAACAATCTGCTCACCGTTGGCCTGCACGGCCCCGGTGATCAGCGCTTCGCTGTTGATCGCTTGCCAGTCCGGATAGGCAACCGGCGCGTCAAAGCTGGTGACGCGGCTGATATGGGCCTCGGCGCCAATCTCACGGAACAACCCGGTTCCGGCCAGATCTGACGCCACCACGCGTGAGATCTGCTGCGCGAAATCACCCGCACCGCCTTCGTCGATGAAATCTGGCACGGCGAAAGGCATCGGCTCTATGTTGGGGTTGTCGATCACGATGCGCAGGGGTTGCGCCTGCACGGGGACCGCACTTAGCCCGGCAAACAGGCAAAGCGCCACGGCAAGGTAAGGGGCGGCGAGGGTTCTGAACAGGGTCATCATGTCCTCAATCTCAATTCGTACATTTTGCCAACAGTGGCGGGTTGCGGGGCGGGGGCAGATCAACGCAGTCTCATGCCATTGGGATCAAAGACCAGTTCAAGGTCTTTCCATTGGTCGTATTTTTCGGGCGGCAGGGTGAAGCCCTTGTTGCCACAGCGCGCAATGGCGCTGCGGGCGGACTGATACAAACGGTCGGCGGCGTCCTGGCTGCCACCCTCAAAGCTGGTCATCTGCATGCTGCCCAGATCGGGCGTGCCGCTTTCCTGCATCGACACGCGCACGGTGACGATGGTGCGCGTGGCCTCGGACGACAAAGCACCGATGTTCCAGCATTTGCCCAAGGCCGAACGGATGCCTTCGATGTCAGACGCGCTCATCGGCGGGCCCTGCGGCAGGTCTTGCGCAGCTGCTTGCGCAGTTTCAACCACAGGTTCTTCGGCAGCCGCTTCGGCCAAGGCCGCCGCGATGGCCTCGGCTTCGGCATCCGGGGCGGGTTCTGTCGGGGGCTCTTCAGGAACCACTTCCACCGTCTCCACTGGCGGTTCTTCCACCGGTTCTGCGGGCTGTTCCGGCCGTGATTGCGGGCGGATCGAAGCGGTCGGCGCCAGTTGCGGCGCGTCCTCTTCGGTTTCCACCGCTTCGGTCACGATCACGGGTGCTGCCTCTTCGGGCGATGCGGGCGGCAAGTCTTCCGTCACCACCGGCGCGTCGGGTTCCGGCTGATCGCTGACCTCCGGCGTCGGCACATCGGCGATTTCGGGCGTGTCGGTCACGTCATCGACCGGCGTTTCGGCCACGCGGTCAATCGGGCGGGGTTTTGGTTTCTTATCGGCTGTGGGCACCGGGATCGGCTGCTCCAGCGCGGCAATTTCAGCCACCGGCGGCGGCGACTCGATCGGCTGCGGCGCGTCCGAAACCGGCACATCGGCGGGCAATTCGGGCTGCGGCGCGGGCTCCACCGGTTCTGGCAGGGCAGGTTCCGGCAAAGGCTCGGCGGGCGGCAAATCGGGTTGCACAGGTTCGGGGGCGGCCACTTCCGGCACCGGTTCTGCGGGCGCTTCAGACGGCTTGGGTGCCGAAGCCTGCAGCGCCTTGAAATCGGACTCGGAAATCATCGACACATTGGCCACCGCGATCGGCGGCACCTCGGCAGGCGCAAACAGCCAGTCCCCCAGCGCGACCCAGAGGATCAGGCCCATATGCCCGATGCCAGAGATGGTTGTGCCGCGATCCATCAGCCGCCCTTAATTGCCGTCCATGGCGGGTCCACCCGCGTCGGTGACCAGTCCGATATTGTTGAAGCCGCCCGCGTTCAGCGCCCCCATCACCTGCGCCACCCGCTCATAGGCAAGCTGGCCATCAGCCCGCAGGAACACCTTGTCGCTGCTGCGGTTTTCGGCAATAGCGGTCAGCTTCGGGATCAATTGGTCATCAGGATATTCAGTGTCCTGGATAAGCAACAGCCCATCGGCGGTGATCGACACTGTCAACGGTTCTTCCTGCTCATCCGGCATCGCACTGGCCGCCGTGTCGGGCAATTCGATCGGCACGCCCACCTGCATCATCGGAGCCGCGACCATGAAGATGATCAACAGCACCAACATCACGTCCACAAAGGGCGTGACGTTGATCTCGCTCATCGCGGCGGCGGTGCCGCGCCGCCTGCCGCGCCGCCCACCTCCGGATTTTTTCACAGCGCCCGCGCCCATGGTCTACGCGTCCAGCTGGCGCGACAGGATGGTCGCAAATTCATCGGCAAAGGATTCGTAGCCGCCAAGGATATGCTCTGAATCCGAATTCAGCTTGTTGTAAAACACCACCGCCGGGATGGCGGCGATCAGGCCGATGCCGGTGGCAAGCAGCGCCTCGGCGATGCCCGGGGCCACGACGGCCAGGTTGGTGTTCTGCGAAATTGCGATCTGCTCAAACGAGTGCTTGATGCCCCAGATCGTGCCAAACAGCCCGATAAACGGCGCCGTAGACCCGGTGGTGGCCAGAAACGACAAATCCTTGTTCAGTCGCTCACTCTCGCGGTTGATGGCGACGTCCATCGCCCGGTCAATCCGCGCCTGTGCGCCCGCGATCAGCCCGCCGTCCTGCCGGTGACTGCGCCGCCATTCCAGCATGCCCGCCGCGAAAATCTTCTCGGAGGGTCCCTGCGGTTCGCCGCCGATCTTTTGAAACAACTCGTCCAGCGGCTCGCCAGACCAGAAATCGCGGTCAAACACCGCCGCTTCGGCCCGCGACTTGCGGAACAGGATGTGTTTGCGCACGATCACGGCCCATGACCAGAAAGACATGATCATCAAGCCGATCATCACGACTTTCACCGTGAGTGTCGCGCGTGCAAATAGGGCGAACAAAGAGAAATCAATCTCTGCTGCCATGCCGATGGCTTCGGTTTCCATTACGCCTGCTCTTGTTATCGGGGCTCTTTGGCCGCCTGTTGTCCCTGATTCTATCTGCAATCGCGGCGGAATGCCAATACATCTGCGTGTGCGGGCAAAATGCTGCCCACAAGAGCGGCGCTCAGGGTTGCAAGGCCGCGCGCAGATCCGCCGGAACCCGAGCCGGGTGGCCGCTGTCGTGCAAACATACCAGCACCACAAGCGCCGTGAACAGCCGCTCATCGCCGCGCATCACCTCCTGGCGCAATTCGATCCGCGCGCCACCGATCTGCAGCAACTCTGTGGTGACGGTCAGGTCATCGTCAAATTTCGCCGGGCGCAGGTAGTCGGCCTCGACCCTGCGCACCGCGAAAACAATGCCCTGCTCGGCCCGCAGCCGGGTTTGATCAATGCCCAACCCCCGCACCCAGTCGCTGCGCGCCCGTTCGATGAATTTCAGGTAGTTGGCGTAATAGACGATCCCGGCCAGGTCGGTATCTTCATAATAAACCCGCAACGCAAAGCTATGCGCCATCCCCTGCCCCCAACCGTGCAATTTCATCGCCGTGGTCCAGCATCGCCGTCTGACCCTTTGACGTCAAAGCATAAATGCCCACCGACTGCCGCTCAAACCAGCCATAGTGATCGTCCCGCATCAAGGCCGCAGCCCGCGCAACACCCGACGCCTTGGCCACCACCGAGGCTTTCAGCGCGCCGCCCTGCAGCGCCACCAGACAGCGCAGCGCGTCTTGACGGTAAGCCGTCATGCGCTTGACGCCGGTGGTGCCGCCCATATTCGGATCTCCGACACGGCGGTCAAATTCACGCAACAACCGCCCCGCGCGGACGGTGGACTTGCGCGGTGTGTATGGCGCGGGGTCCAGATGCACCTCGACAAGCCCAGGCTTCACCGCCAGCAGGCCCAGCCCCAACCGCCGACAAAGTGCGATGATGTCCTTGTATCGCAGCTTCCAACCCTTTTCCGCCACCGGAACCGCCAGATAGACATCGTCAAACACCGCCTGCCGCACCACACCCTGCATCACCAGCGCCAGACTGAAGCTCAGCTTCATCTCGACCACCACAGCCGGTTCATCCCCCCGCCGCGCCATCAGATCACAGGCCCCGATCTCGGCCTTTACCGTATAGCCCTGCCCTTCCAGATAGGCCTTCAGGTCCGGGTACAGATCCGCCTCTTTCACAGCCGCGCCGCCAGCCGGTAGGCGTGGGCCGCATCCCGCGCCACAGTGGGCATCGCGGCCGCATATCCCGCCCGGATCAGCCCGGCGATTTCAGGTCGCAATTGCGCGCCCGCGCCGACATCCACCAGGGGCGAGCGGCCCACAAAGGCCCGGTCCGACCACAACAAAATGATCTGCACCGCCTGCGACAGCGCCAGCACATCGGCAGGCACCGCGTCCAGCGCCGCATCCATGCGCACGAACACAAAAGCCGCCTTGATCGCGCCCGCGGGGTCAAAGCGGAACGCCCGGTACTGGTTTGCTCCCGCCGCATCCAGCCGTGCGCAAAGCCCTGCGAGGTCGGGGATCAGCTTTTCCAGATGGGGCACATCGGGCAATTCCGCCCAATCGCGCAAGAAAAACACCATCAGGTTCGCGCCCAGTTCCGGGTCTGCCACCGCAATCTCTTGTCCGGCCAGACCTGCCACTGCCTCAATAGCGCCCTTCATCACCGGCAGGGTGGCGTCATCCAGCCCAAACACCACCGGCACCATCGCCCGCCCCCAACGCGCGAACAGATACTGCCCGTCGCTGCGGGTGAAGAGGGCTTGCACCTGCTCTGGCGTCAACGGGGCCTCCATATCTTTGCCCTCCGATAGCGTGACGGGCACGCAGGCTCAACCCTGCAGGCGCGGCCCTTGCGCAAACATGCGCCTCCGGCGGGAGTATGTTTGCCAAGATGAAGCCCGGAGTTCATCTTGGCAAAAATACTCTCGGGGGTGAATGGGCGTCAGCCCAGAGGGGGCGGAAAGCCCCCTGCCCGAAGGGCCTAGCCTTCAAACAGATCGCTTTGACCCGGTGGGCGCGGAGCCTCCAAGCCCAGATGCCGCCAGGCCCTGGCGGCCAGCATCCGCCCGCGCGGGGTGCGTTGCAGCAGGCCTTGCTGCAACAAATACGGCTCGATCACCTCTTCAATCGCATCGCGCGCCTCGGACAAAGCCGCAGAAATGGTTTCCACCCCCACCGGGCCGCCGCCGTAATGTTCGGCCAAAAGCATCAAGTAGCGCCGATCTGCGCCATCCAGCCCGATATGATCCACCCCCAGCCGCGTCAGCGCCAGGTCGGCAATGGCGCGGGTCAGGCGGCCATCGCCTTCGACCGTCACAAAATCCACCACCCGGCGCAGCAGGCGGCCGGCAATGCGCGGCGTGCCGCGCGCGCGTTTGGCAATCTCGCGGGTGCCGTCCGGATCGGACGGTATGCCCAGCAGCCGCGCGCCACGGGTGACGATCAGATCCAGCTCATCCTCGGTGTAGAACTGCAGCCTTGTCGGGATGCCGAAGCGGTCGCGCAAGGGTGTGGTTAGCAAGCCCAGCCGCGTCGTGGCCCCCACCAGCGTGAAGGGCTGCAATTCGATCCGCACCGTGCGCGCCGCAGGGCCTTCACCAATCACCAGATCGAGCGCGAAATCCTCCATTGCCGGATACAGCACCTCTTCGACCACCGGGGACAGTCGGTGTATTTCGTCGATGAACAGCACATCGCGCGGTTCCAGATTGGTCAGGATCGCCGCCAGATCGCCGGCTTTGGCCAAAACCGGCCCCGATGTCATCCGAAACCCCACCCCCAATTCGCGCGCCATGATTTGCGCCAGCGTGGTCTTGCCCAGACCGGGCGGCCCGTGAAACAGCGTGTGGTCCATCGACTCGCCGCGGATCTTGGCAGACTCGATGAACACCCGCAGATTGGCGCGGGCCTCTTGTTGCCCCACGAAATCCTCCAGCACCTGCGGGCGCAGGGCGCGGTCCAGGTCTTCGGGTTGGGCGTGCGGGCGCAGGGCGGGGTCGGATGTCATCAGCGCCTCGGGGCCAGCAGTTTCAGGGCGGCGCGGATCAGGTTTGCCGTATCGGCCTCGGGCTGTTCGGCGGCGATGGTGGCCACGGCCTGTGCTGCATCCCCATGCGTATAGCCAAGGTTGACCAAAGCCGACAGCGCGTCGGCCGTAAAGGTGGCGCGGTTTTGGCTGGCGTTGGCAGGCACGGGTTTGCGGGGGGCCATCGGGGTGATGGGTTCCAGAACGGAATCGTCAGCCTCGGCGGTGACCACAAGATTTGCGCCCATCGCCATCACGCTTGGGGCTTTGGATTTCAGCTCCAATATGATCCGCTGCGCCAGCTTTGGTCCCACCCCCGGTGCGGCCTGAATCGCGCGCTGATCGCCCAAGGTCAAAGCCCGCGCCACGCCGTCCGCGCCCAAAGTGCCCATGATCGCCATCGCGGCCTTGGCACCGACACCCTGCACGGTGGTCAGCAGTTTGTGCCACTCCTTGTCCAGAAGCGTTGCAAAACCAAAGAGTTGCAACAGATCTTCGCGCACCAGCAGGTCGGTGTACAGCGACACCGCCTCCCCCACTCCTGGCATCGCTGCCATGGTGCGGTCGTTCACATGCACGATATAGCCCACGCCGCGCACGTCGATCAGCACCTGATCACCGCCCCGCCAGTCCAGCCGCCCAGACAGTTTTCCGATCATACCGCCGCCTTCTTCAATGCCGCCGCCAGCCGACCCGCACTTTGCAGATGATGCGCATGACAGATGGCGATGGCCAGCGCATCCGCCGCATCCGCCCCCGCAATCACCACGCCGGGCAATTGCACCCGCACCATGTGATCGACCTGCCCCTTGTCGGCATGGCCCACGCCCACCACGGTTTTCTTCACGGCATTCGGCGCATATTCCCCCACCGTCAGCCCGAACTGCGCCGGCACCAGCAGCGCAATGCCCCGCGCCTGCCCCAGTTTCAGCGTCGCCACCGCGTCCTTGTTCACAAAGGTGTTCTCCACCGCCGCCGCATCGGGGGCATAGGTGCGCAACACTTCGGTCAATTGGCTGTGCAAAGACAGCAACCGCTGCGCCAGATCGCCGTCGCCGTCGCCAGGTGCGGAATGGCAGATGCCGTTGGCCACATGGGAAAGCCTGGAGCCTGTGACATCAATCACCCCCCAGCCCAGGTTGCGCAACCCGGGATCAATCCCCAAAACCCGCATGCACGCCCCTTTTTTCCGCTTTTGTCCGAATTAGCACGAAAAGGGAACATCCGCCAAGGACAATTCGATCTTGGCAGGTCTGACGCGATCCATTATGCAGGTGCAGCAAAGCGACTCTTGGCAAGCGAAAAGCGACAAAACCGGCCAATGTTCACGGATCGCCTATAAAATGACGGCGAATCTGTGGCGAATGGCTATGCATTAGGCGCAAGGCAGACATGCTTGCCGCCCCATTGCTTTGCACCTGCAGCATCTCTAGATAGCGATCAACGGCAAGCAAGGTGTTTGTCGCGTGCATGTTTTGAAAAAGGATTACCGCCATGGCCGCCTATGAGTCGTCCCGCGCGGCGCCGTTCGGCGCCATCTCGATTTTCCGTTCGGTTCAGGCCGTCAGCGCAGGCATCGCGTCTTTCGCCGCCTGGAATGACGCCCGTGTCACCCGCAAGGCGCTGACCAAACTCTCGGATCGTGAGCTTGATGATATCGGCCTGTGCCGCGGTGATATCGAGATGATTGGTCGCTGAGACCACGCGTTCAGCACTCAAAAAAGGGCTGATGTTCATCCGAACATCAGCCCTTTTTGTTGGAATATCTTCTGTCAGGCCCTTAGGCGGTGACCGGGTTCATTCAAACCGGGCCAGACCATCGGCGATTTTCTCTGCGATAAAGACGGTCGCCGGATCGGCCTGCATCAGCCAACCGCCCATGCGGTCAAAGCCTTCGCCAGCCATCAGACGTTCCACCCGCAAGGTGTAGGACTCGTAGCCAACCGACTGCAGGATGGCCCCTTTCAGCCCGATCGCCGCCACGAGCACCAAGAACAACGGCCCCAGAAGGGCGCGGCGGTGCCGGGATTTGCGGACGAAATGTGACCGCCCCAAAGTGCCGGGTGCGTCAAAACCATAGCCGTTCGAACGTGCCCGCTCAAAACGGGCAACCCGGCTGTAAAAATCTGCGAGATTCGGGTCGGCCATAACAACACCTCAACGATATGGCCCCCGCCGTCGGTACAACTAAGCCATGATTGTGGCAGCATTAGGGCATTCGGAAAGATGCGCCTCAAATTCGCCGCATCACCAAGGCAGACCATTCGCCCAGATCTTCGCGCGATTGCGGTTCAAACCCTGCCGCCTCATAGGCCGCGGTGATGGCTTCGGCCTGCACCACCAGCAGCCCCGACAGGATCACCAGACCGTTTGGTGCCACATTTCGCGCCATATCGGGGGCGAGTTCCACCAACGGGCCTTTCAGGATGTTGGCGAACACCAGATCATAGGGCGCCGCCTCGGCCAGACGCGGATGCGCGAAGCCGGCGGCCTCCATGCATTCGATCCGGCCCTCCATGTGGTTGATCGCCACATTCGCCTCGGCCACATCGACGGCAACCTCGTCGATATCGGACGCAATCACCAAGGCTCCCGGCAACACCGCCGCCGCCGCCATCGCCAGCACCGCCGTACCACAGCCGATGTCGGCCACCTTCGCGGGGCGGAATCCGGCGTCATAGAGCCGGTCAAACGCCCGCAGACAGCCCAAGGTGGTGCCATGGTGGCCGGTGCCAAAGGCCACCGTCGCCTCGATCTGCAAGGCCACGCGGCCCTCGGGCACCTTGTCGGCATCATGGCTGCCATAGACAAAGAATCGCCCGGCCTCAACCGGCGACAATTCCCGCCGCACCTTGGCAACCCAGTCGATTTCCGGCAGTTCCGACAGCGCGAAGGGCCGCGCGTTGAAGGCCATCGCCAGCATGTCCAGCACCGCCGTGTTCGGCTGTTCCAGAAAATAGGCCCCCACCTCCCACAGCCCCGAGTCGTCCTCGATCTCGAACACGCCAACGCCGGTGGGTTCCGGCTCCATCTTTTCAATGGCCTCAGCCAGGCCGTTGGCGGCGTCTTCGCCCATCAGGGTGGTCAGTGCGGTGAAGGTTGGCATGGGATATCCGGTTATAGGGCGTCAGGCTTGGGCAAGCCGGATCAGCAGGTAACGGTTGTTGGCAATAAAGGTTTCCGAAGTGCGCGCCCGTTCAAACAGCCGCTGTGACAGGCGCGTGCGTTTGCGGTCGTTCATCACAAGCCGCAAGCCGCGGTGCAACAGCCAATGCCGCCACGGGCGCTTGGCCTTGAGTTCACGATCAAAGCCCGACAGCCCGACGCCCAGCACATTGAACAACGCCTGCTCCAGATCAATCGAGGGCGCGACGGCTGCGGTGATGTCTTCCTCGGCCACAATCGTTAGCGGTTCGGTGGCCAGGGTGGCGCGAAACAGGCCAATCGCATGGCCGCCGCCCACCGTATAAAACGTCGGATCGGCGCGGAAATTGTCCGCGCGAAAGCAATCGCCGATCAGGATTTCCCCGCCCGGAGCCAAAAGCCCGCGCGCCTTTTGCAGCGACAGTGGCAGCGGGATGTACTGAAAGCTTTCCGAAAACAGGCACAGATCAAAGCCGCCATCGGATTGCAAATCCTCAAAGTAACACTCGTGAACCGTCGCTTGTGGCGCATTCACCCGACAGCGATCCGCAAGATAAGCCGAAGGCACCACGATCTCAACACTGTGGCCCAGCGCGATCAGCGTCTTCGCCGTCTCACCCGCACCGCCGCCAATGTCCAATATCCGCAGGCCCGCCCGGTCGGGCAGCAAGGCAAACAACCGCGCCGAATAGGCATCCTGCGCCCGGCCCACATTGCCCGCCGCGATCTCGATCCCGGTCCACACCCCGTAATGCAAATGCTCTTTGCCGGTCAGCCAGCGCGACAGCGCCAGCGCCGTGTCCAGACCGATGGCCCGAGTGTCGATCTTGTCCGCAGCCATTGCCCCATCCGTCTTGCCAGCGCAGACCAGCCCTAAGGGATGCCCCGCGTGCAAGCAAGATCGAAGATCACCCCGCCGCAGCCAGCCCAACGGGGCAAGAAACCCCGGTGCCGCGAACGCCGCAATAGCCGTCGGGGTTCTTGGCCAGATACTGCTGGTGATAGTCCTCGGCATAGTAAAACACCGGGGCGGGCAGGATTTCGGTGGTCACAGCCCCAAACCCCGCCTTGATCAGATTGGCGCCGTAGCGGGCCTTGCTGTCGCTGGCCGCCTGCGCCTGTGCATCATCATAGGTGTAGATGCCGGAACGATAGGTGGACCCCACATCATTGCCCTGCCGCATGCCCGTGGTCGGATCGTGGTTTTCCCAGAACACCCGCAGCAAGGCTTCATAAGAGATCACCGCCGGATCAAAGATCACCCGCACCACCTCGTTATGCCCGGTCAGTTGGGTGCAGGTTTCCTTGTAGGTCGGATTCGGCGTGTAGCCCGCCGCATAGCCCACCATGGTCAGCCAGACACCGGGCGTCTGCCAGAAGATCCGCTCCACCCCCCAGAAACAGCCCATCCCGAACATCGCCTCGGCCATGCCCGCAGGCACCGGCGATTTCAGCGGCAGGCCGGACAGAAAGTGCCGCTCGGCGGTCGGCAAGGGATCGGGGCGGCCCGGCAAGGCGTGTTGCGGGGCGACCATTTCCATCTTTTTGGCGTTCGAGAAAAACATCGCGGCCTCCGTTGGGTTTTGGCTAATATAGGGCGGCAGGGGCGGTCCTGCCAGTCACGGTTTGGGGATGATATGGGTGACGACAAGATCGAGGTGCAGAATGTCGGTCAGCCCGGCAAGACCTACCGCGTCGATGCCGCGAAATACGGCGCTATGCGGGGCGCAATGCTGGCGGTGCTGCCTGTGGAGGCTCCGGGCATGAACGTGCCGGATGTCATCAAGGCCGTGAAGACCCACCTGCCCGAGGCGCTGTTTCCCGGCGGCGACACGGCGGGCTGGTGGGTGAAATGCGTGCAACTGGACCTTGAGGCGAAGGGCGTGATCGCGCGGACACCGGGTCCGGTGCGTCTGTGGCATTGCACGATTTAGCTCCGGAATTTTCGAAAATTCCGCACCGATTTCTTTGAAGAAATCGGTGCGATCCGCTGTTCAGTAAAAACTCTGCGGATCAATATCAATCGACAGCCGCAGATTGGTCGGCAACTTCAACTGCCCCACCCATTCCGCCAGCGCCGCCTGCAAAGGCGCGGTCTTGTCAGCCTTGACCAGAAGGCGCACCCGATGCCGCCCGCGCACCCGCGCCACCGGGGCCGGGGCTGGGCCGTAAACCTGCGCGCCAATCCGGCGCAACGGATCATCACGCCGCGCCAGTTCCGCCCCGAAATCAAACACTTGCGCCACGTCCGGGCTGCTTAGGATAATCCCCGCCATCCGCCCATAAGGCGGCACGCCCGCCATCCGCCGCTCGGTCGCCTCGGCCCGCCAGAACGCCTCTTCATCGCCGCCCAGAATCGCCCGGATCACCGGATGCTCGGGCTGAAACGTCTGCAACAGCGCGGTGCCGGGTTTGTCCGCCCGCCCGGCACGCCCCGCCACCTGCCGCATCAGTTGGAACGTCCGTTCCGCCGCACGCAGGTCTGATCCTTGCAAACCAAGATCGGCGTCAATCACCCCCACCAGCGTCAGCAGTGGAAAGTTGTGCCCCTTGGCGACGATCTGGGTGCCGATGATGATATCCGCCGCCCCTTCGGCAATCGCCATGATCTGCTCTTTCAACGCCCGCGCCGAACCGAACAGATCCGACGACAGAACCGCCACGCGGGCATCGGGGAACAGCGCCACCACCTCTTCGGCCAACCGTTCCACACCGGGGCCAACCGGGGCCATCTTGCCGTCGACCTTGCAGGCCGGGCAGTCGGTCGGAATGGGCTTCGTCGCCCCGCATTGATGGCATTGCAGACGCTTCAGGAACCGATGCTCCACCATCCGCGCGTCGCAATCGTCGCAGCCCACTTGATGGCCGCAGGCCCGGCACAGGGTGATTGGCGCAAAGCCGCGACGGTTCAGGAACAGCAAGGACTGTTCGCGCCGTTCAATCCGCACCCGCACTTCCCCTGCCAGACGCGGAGACATCCACGCATTCGCGGCCAGCTTTTCCGCCCGCATATCAATCGCTTGCATATCCGGCAGTTCCGCCGCGCCATAGCGCGCGCCAAGGTCCAGACGGCCATACTTCCCTGCCTCGACATTCGCCCAAGTCTCCAAACAGGGCGTTGCAGATGCCAAAACAATCGGTGCGCCGACAATGGCCGCGCGCAGCACCGCCATATCGCGGGCGTTGTAGAACACGCCTTCCTCTTGCTTGTAGGAGGTGTCGTGTTCCTCATCGACCACGATCAGGCCAAGATCGCGGAACGGCAGGAACAAGGCCGACCGCGCGCCCACCACGAACGAGGCATCCCCCTGCCCCACCATCCGCCACAACCGCCGCCGCTCGGTCATCGTCACGCCTGAATGCCATTCCGCAGGACGCGCCCCGAACCGCCCCTGCACCCGCGCCAGAAAATCCGCCGTCAGCGAAATCTCGGGCAGCAGCACCAAAGCCTGCCGCCCCATGCGCAGACATTCGGCCACCGCCTCAAGGTACACCTCGGTCTTGCCCGACCCGGTGACGCCCTTCAGCAGGGTGCAGGAATAGCCGCCCTGCGCAACTGAGGCCACCAAAGCATCCCCCGCCGCCACCTGATCGCCCATCAGATGCGCCGCACCCTTAGGGTCCAAGGTCGGATAGGGCAGATCGCGCGGCGCATCTTCCTCCAGTACCACGCCCAGTTTCACCAGCCCCTTCACCACCGAAGGCCCACAACCGGCCTCTTCCGCCAACTCGCCCAAGGTCACCGAAGCCCCGCCAAACCGCCGCAGCGCCTCGACCACGCGAAAGCGGGCATCGGTCATCTGGTTGGGGATCGTCGAGGACAGCCGAAAGTTTTTGCGCATCGACGGCGGGTCGCCCAAGCCCGGCGCGCGGGTGGCAAGTCGCAGCATCGCGGCCATCGGTGTCAGCGTGTATTCGGCGGCGCGGGTCAGGAAAGTCCGCAACCCTGCCCGCATCGGGGCGGCGTCCAGCACCCGGTACACCGACCGGATCCGCGCCGGATCAAACTTGCCCTCGCCCTTGCCCCAGACCACGCCAATCACCTTGCGCGGCCCCAGCGGCACCTCGACGAAATCGCCATCTCCACAACCGCCTTCGGGTGCTTTATAATCCAGCACACGGCCCAAGGGCTCGGTCGTCAGCACGGCCACCAACTCCCCCGCCACATAGACCCGTTCGACCACCATCCGCCCTTTCCTTTTTACGCCCTTTTGGGGTAAACCCCTGCCCAAGCAGTCGCAACCCATGCCAAGGATAGCCCAATGAAATTCTTCGTAGATACCGCCGATGTCGCAGCCATTTCCGAATTGAACGATCTGGGCATGGTAGACGGTGTCACCACCAACCCGTCGATCATCCTGAAATCGGGCCGCGATATTCTGGAAGTCACCCGCGAGATCTGCTCGATCGTCTCTGGTCCGGTGTCGGCCGAAGTCGTCGCCCTGACCGCGGATGAAATGATCGCCGAGGGCCGCAAGCTGGCCGAAATCGCCTCGAACATCACCGTCAAAGTGCCGCTGACCTGGGACGGCCTCAAGGCCTGCAAGATCTTGTCGGGCGAAGGCAAAATGGTCAACGTGACCCTGTGTTTCAGCGTCAATCAGGCCCTGCTGGCCGCCAAGGCCGGGGCGACCTTCATCAGCCCCTTCGTCGGTCGTCTGGATGACATCAATATGGACGGGATGGAATTGATCTCTGACATCCGCCAAGTCTATGACAACTACGGGTTTGAGACGCAAATTCTGGCGGCATCCATCCGCACGGTGAACCATGTCACCCAATGCGCGCTGGTCGGTGCCGATGTGATCACCGCCCCGCCTTCGGTGATCAAGGCGCTGGCCAACCATCCGCTGACCGAGTCTGGCATTGCGCAGTTCATGAAGGACTGGGCAAAAACCGGGCAGAAAATTCTGTAATCTGCTATCACAGGTGAAAATCAGGTAGACCCCAGCATGATCGACCAAGACCTGCGCGACCGCATCCTTGCGGAACCCGAGGTGATCCTTGAGGACCGCGATGTCATGAACGCCCTGATCGGCGCGAATGAACGGTTGATGGGGTCCAACATCGTCGATCTGCGCGGCATCGCGATGGAGCGTCTGGAAGGCCGGCTGGACCGGCTGGAAGACACCCATCGCACCGTGATCGCGGCGGCCTATGAAAATCTGGCAGGCACCAATCAGGTGCACCGCGCCATCCTGCAACTGCTCGACCCGCTGAGTTTCGAGGATTTTCTGAAAACCCTCGCCACTTCGGTGGCCGAAACCCTGCGGGTCGATTGCTGCCGGCTGGTGCTGGAATCGGTGCAGGATGCCAAAGACCCCAGCCTGCGCAAACTCGGCGATGTGCTTTATGTGGCCGAACCGGGGTTTGTCGGCGAATACATCTCGGGCGGACGCAATGTGTCGCTGCGCCCGGTGGTGCTGCGTCAGGTGCTGCCGGACTCGGACGCGCTTTATGGCGAACGCGCCGGTTGGGTGCGTTCCGAGGCGCTGATGAAACTGGATTTCGGCAAAGGCCGCCTGCCTGGCATGCTGGTTTTGGGGGCCGAAGACCCGCATCAGTTCAAACCGACCCATGGCACCGATCTGCTGGCGTTTTTCGCGGGCGTGTTTGAACGCACGATGCGGCGCTGGCTGTCGTGACCGGCCTCGCCATCCCGCCCGCGCAACGTGACGCGCTGGCGCGCTGGCTGGATCATTTGCGCGCGCTGGACGCAGCAGCCGCCCATACCATCACCGCCTATGCCCGTGATGTGACCGGATTTCTGGGCTTTCTGGCCATGCACAACGGCGGCGGCGAAGGTCTGCGCGCCGTGGCCAATCTGGCGCAACCCGATCTGCGCGCCTGGATGGCCTTTGAACGCGCGCGCGGCGTGTCGGCCCGCAGCATGGCGCGCGCGCTGTCGGCTGTGAAAAATTTCGTGGCCTGGGTGGCCGACCGTGAAGGCGTTGACGCGACCACGGTGCTGTCGGCGCGCGGCCCGAAATACCGCCGCAAACTGCCGCGCCCCCTGAGTGTGGAGGGCGCGCGCGACATGATCGACGGGGTGGGAGAGCAGGCCCGCGACGACTGGATCGCCGCTCGTGATGTGGCCGTGGTGACGCTGCTTTATGGCTGTGGCTTGCGCATATCCGAGGCGCTGGGGCTGACCGGGGCCGCGCACCCCTTACCTGAAGTGCTGCGGATCATCGGCAAGGGCGGGAAGGAACGCATCGTGCCGGCGTTGCCGGTGACACGCGCGGCCATCGCCCGCTATGCCGCCCTTTGCCCCTATGATCTGGCCCGCACCGAGCCGTTGTTTCGCGGCGCGCGCGGTGGCGCGCTGAACGCGCGTCTGATTGCACTGGTGATGGAGAAAACCCGGATGCAACTGGGCCTGCCGTCTTCGGCCACGCCACACGCCATGCGCCACAGTTTTGCGACGCATCTGTTGTCGGCGGGCGGCGATTTGCGCGCGATTCAGGAATTGTTGGGCCATGCCTCCTTGTCCACGACGCAGGCCTACACCGCCGTCGACACCGCACGCCTGATGGAGGTCTACGACAAGGCCCATCCCCGCGCCTGACCTTTGGCACGGCATGCGCGGTCAACCCCAAATTGCGCCGCCCGACCCGCCAGAGCCATTGCAAAATCACCCCGATTGCGCGACATAAACCCATGGATATTCGCGTCAAAGCCCTTTCTGTTCACCTGCTGACCGCCTCGGGCGCGGTGCTGTCGATGCTGGCGATGCTGGCGGCGGTTGAGGGCAACTGGCGGACGATGTTTTTGTGGCTGGTGGTGGCGCTGATTGTCGACGGCATCGACGGCCCGTTGGCCCGGCGCTATGACACCGCCTCCAACTGGCCGACCTATGACGGCGTGCTGATGGACCTGATCGTCGATTATCTGACCTATGTGTTCATCCCAGCCTATGCGCTGTTCAAATCGGGGCTGCTGGATGGCTGGACCGGCTGGCTGGCCATCATCGCCATCGTTTATGGATCGGTGGTCTATTTTGCCGACACCCGTATGAAAACCAAGGATAAATCCTTTTCGGGCTTTCCAGCCTGCTGGAACATGGTGGTTTTGGTGCTGTTCGCCATCGCCCCTTCGCAATGGGTGATCCTGATCACGGTGATCCTGCTGACCGTTGCGATGTTTCTGAACCTGAAATTTGTTCACCCGACCCGCACCAAACGCTGGCGCTGGATCACCCTGCCGATGTCGCTGGCCTGGGTGATCTTTGCCGGTTGGGCGGCCTGGATGAACTTTGCCGAAGGATCGCTGGCGCATTGGGGGTTGGTGATCTCGTCGCTGTATCTGTCGTTTGCGGGGATTGCGCAGCAGGTCATACCGGATCGGTCGGCGCGTTAGCCGACCACGAACGGGGGTTTCACACCCCCGAACCCCCGTGGGATATTTGGGCAGAGAGGATGACAATTTTAGTCAAATTGTTGGCTTATAGCCGCGTCAGGATCACCCCGCCCAGGATGACGCAGGCAGCCAGCACCTTGCCCTTGGTCATTGCCTCGCCGAACACCCCCCAGCCAATCAGCACCGCGAACAGGATCGAGGTTTCGCGCACCGCCGCCACCACGGCGATCGGCGCGCGCGTCATCGCCCAGACCGACACCGCATAGGCCCCATAGGATGCCGCCGCCGCCAGCATCCCCACGCCCCAGGCCTTGCGATCACGTGGCAGCACGTCCAGCCCCTTGAAGGCCAGCATCCCGCTGGTGAAAAACAGACCATCCGCCACAAACACCCAAGCCACATAGGCAATCGCATCCCCCGACACCCGCGCGCCGGTGCCGTCGAGCAGGGTGTAGGTGGCAGTGGCGCAGGCCGAGCCGATGGCAAAGGGCAGCATCCGGCGGTTCTCGCCATTGGCGAAAACTCCTTGCGCCATCAGCAGGATACCGCAGCCCAGCACGGCTATGCCCGCCAGTTCTTGCAGCGTCAGCCGGTCAGGCAACAGCGCCAGTCCCGCCACCGCCACGATCAGGGGCGCGGCACCCCGCGCGATGGGATAGACCCGGGAAAGATCGCCGCGATCATAGGCGTAGGTCAGGAAAAACTTGTAAAAGAAATGCGCGCAACCGGCCATCAGCACCCATTTCCACACCTCAGGCACTGGCAAGGGTCGGGTCGCGGCGACAGCCAATCCTATGGGAACCTCGGCAATCGACAGGATCACCATGGCCCCAAGCCGAGAGCTGCCGGTCTTGATCAGCGCATTCCACAGCGCGTGCAGAAAGGCCGATCCAAGGACGGCCAGCAGGATGGCAAAGCTCACATGTTCCCGCCTTTTGTTGTTACCAAACTGTTACAGAGCCATCGGCCGGGCAGCAAGAGCCGCAAGCCAACCAGTGATAAGGCCAGTTCAGATCAACAGCGACGCAGCCCCCTCCAGTTTCAACAGGAAAACCTTGCTTTCCACCCCGCCCTTGGCCGAAAATCCGCCCAGACCCTTGGCCGCCAGAACGCGGTGGCAGGGGATCAGGATCGGGATCGGATTGGCCCCGCAGGCCTGACCGATGGCCTGCGCGGGTGCCTCGATTTCGCGCGCAAGATCCCCGTAGCGGCGCGTCTCGCCATAGGGGATTGCAGCCATAGCGCGGCGGACCTGTTCTGAGAACCCCGCGCCATAGTCCAGCGGCAGGTCAAACCGGGTCAGGCGGCGGTCAAAATAGGCGGCCAGTTGGGCGATGGCCTCGGCCAGCAGCGGGGTTTGCGGCGCAGGCCCCGGCTCCCAATGCAGCGCCTTGATGACACCCGCCGTTTCTTCCACACTGATCGGCCCCAAAGGGCTGTCCATCCCCGCTCGCATCATGCGCCCGCCAGTGGCCGGAACGCCTCACGGACCATGGCGGCCAACCCGTCGATGGCCTCTGATCCGCCGCGCGGGTTGCGTTTCAAGACCACGCGGGCGCGGTCGACGATGGGGAAACCGTCGGCGGCGGTCAGCTCGCGGCAGCCCGCCGGGATGGTGCTGCGCGACAGGGGTGAGATCGCCAGCCCCGCCCGCGCCGCGATGCGCAAGCTGCCCGAAGTGTCACATTCGAACGCCGCTCGCCACGGGATGCTTTGCAGATCGAGGCTGCGCAACGCGAAGTCCCGCGTCCAGTCCGACCGCAGATAGACCCCCACCGGCACCGGTTTTTGCAGATGCTGCGCGTGGGTGATGGATGTCACCCAGACGGTCGGATCAATGCACAATACCTCATCGCCCGAGGTGTGGCTGCTGTCATAAATCACGGCCAGATCAAGGTGATCCTCGTCCAGTGCCGCTTGCTGGGGGGCGGTGAAATCGCAGCGCACCGTCACTTCGGCCCCCGGATGGCGTTCAGAAAACGCGGCCAGCGCGCGGGGCAGGATGGTTTCGGCATATTCATCCGGGATGCCGATGCGCACCGGGCCGATCAGCGGCTTTTCCCGCAAGGCCGTCGCGGCCTCGTCCAAAAGCTGTGTCACGCGCCGGGCATAGGGCAACAGTTGCGCACCGCGCGGGGTCAGCGCCACACCGCGCGGCAGGCGGGTGAACAGGGGCTGGCCGAGGGATTCCTCCAACCGGCGGATCTGCATCGAGACGGCGGATTGGGTGCGCCCGATCAGGTCAGCAGCCCCCGTGACAGTGCCGGTATCGGCGACCGCGAGGAAGGCGCGCATCAAATCACTGTCCAGCGGGATCATCGCGTTGCCATTCGTCAAGGTGATGGCAACCATAAGATCTATTCGTTTGTCTTATGTCAAGCAGAGGTGCAAAACAGGGCCCTGTTTGCCCTGAAGGAGCCCGTGCCATGACCAAGAACCCTATCCTGTCCGCGATCGTTGCCTTGATTGCCGTGGCCCGGAACCGGGCAATGGTCAAGCGGTCGCTCGTGCCAATCCTAGCGCATTCGGATGACCATCTTCTGCGCGATATCGGTCTGACCCGCCATGACGCCGACGCACTGATCCGAGATCCGGGGGCGTATGACCCGCAGGCACGGCTGCGGATGCAGGCGGCGGCGGGGACGCTTTGCCGGTCTATGTGACCGGCAAAGCGGCACAGTTCAGCCAAGCGCCGCGTTGCAGCGGGCGCAGGTGTGCGGGTGGGCGTGGGTGTTCACGTCGGGCAGGATTTGCCAACAGCGCTGGCATTTCTGGCCCTCCGCGTGTGCAAAGATCACGCTGACGCCCGGGACATCGGCCAGTTGGAAACCCTCTGCGGCGTCAGCGCAAAGCGTCAGGCCGGAAGTGATGCAAAGGTCTGCAAAATCAAC
>JANPOY010000048.1:0-1993 GCA_031428215.1 Paracoccaceae bacterium | reverse complement strand
CCGCCCAAGGGCGAGCCGCGGTATCCAGAGATGAACCCTGCGGTGTTCAGCCCGCTGCTGCGGTCGCGGCGCATCTGGGTCATTGGCAGCCGGACCAGGGCCTGTGTGCCAGTGAGCAAGACCGAACCGCTCTGCGCTGTGTACTTGTCGTCCAGCGTGATGGCCATTTGCATCCTCCGCCCCGGCTTGGGCACTTCTGGCAACACTCTAGCGTAGGTTGCGCGAAACAAGGTCGCTAGTACTGACTTTATTGACGGCTCTTTTGCAACGTTGTACCACTTATACGCCACTTGGAGGCAGGCTGTTCTGTATCCTGTGTAAATTTTTGCCGCATTTGTCATGACGGGTGAAACATGCTGCTTGACGATTCGGACCGACGTATCTTGACGGCGCTGCAAGAGCGGCCCGACCTGACACTGCGGGAATTGGGAGAGGTCACCGGCCTCAGCCACTCGCCTTGCTGGCGGCGGCTGCAACTGCTTCAGGCGGCGGGGGCCATCAGTGCCAAACGGTTTGTCGTCGATCCCGAAGTCATTGGGTTCGAGATACTGGTCTTTTGCTTTGTGAAGATATCCCATCACCAACGTGACAGGCTCAAAGCCTTCGAAGATGCTGTGGCGAAAGTTCCCGAGATCATGCAATGTTACTCCTTGAGCGGCGAATATGATTATGTGCTGCAGGTGATCGCGACCAGCGTTCGTGAGTATGAGGCGACGGTCAAGAATGCACTTGTCGAACTGCCAAACGTGCAGTCGATCAACACCAGTTTCACGCTTAAGCGGGTCAAGAACAGCCTGAACGTGCCGCTCTGAGGCACATTTGCTTATGTTCAAACGGCCAAATTTGTGGCTGCAACTCCGAACACCTTGTCGACGCGGGGCTGGCCTCGCCATATTAGGGTTGGTCGTGTGGATGCGATGCCATTCATGGTTGATTGTGCCGCCGCTGTCCCCGCCACGGCATTGCCATGTCAGAAATTGACCGGACCGCCGCTATTGACGCGGCCCCGGCACCTGTCTAGAAAACTTTCACTGTCGGGGGAGTCCTGCCTAAAGGACTGAGAGGCTGATAGTGGGGCGAACAGCAGTGTTTGGCCTGCGGCGAAGCGACCCTTTGAACCTGACCCAGTTGATACTGGCGTAGGAAGCACAAGCGGTCGCTCTTCTTGCCCGGTTTCGGGCGGGGCGCATGCGGGGCAATCCCGGCTTCTTTCCCTTTACCACGGGTCATCAATGCGAAAGAGGCTTTGATGAACCAGATTGACCAAACCACCGCAACCGCAACTGCGTCGCCTGCCGTCACCACCGGGCCACTGCCCGCCTCTTCCAAACGATATGTGGCGGGGGTGATCCATCCCGACATCCGCGTGCCGATGCGCCAGATTGCGGTGCATCCGTCGGCGGGCGAGCCGCCGGTGACCATCTATGACGCCTCCGGCCCCTATACCGACCCGGCGGTGCATACCGATATTGCCACGGGTCTGGCCTCTGTGCGCAGCGCATGGATGGCAGCCCGGGGCGATTGCGAGGCCTACACGGCACGCAGCGTTCAGCCCGCCGACAACGGCTTTGCCACCGGCGCGCGGTTGGTGCCGACTTTCCCGGTGCAGACCAACCCGCTGCGCGCCCGCGACGGCAAGGCGGTCACCCAACTGGCCTATGCCCGCGCGGGCATCATCACCGCCGAGATGGAATATGTGGCGATCCGCGAGAATTTGGGCCGCGACGCCGCCCTGCCCATCGCGCGTGACGGCGAGGATTTCGGGGCCGCTATCCCCGACCATGTCACGCCAGACTTCGTGCGTCAGGAAATCGCCGCCGGGCGGGCGATCATTCCGGCCAACATTAACCACCCCGAACTGGAACCGATGATCATCGGGCGCAACTTCGCGGTCAAGATCAACGCCAACATGGGCACCAGCGCCGTCACCTCGTCGATGGCCGAGGAGGTGGACAAGATGGTCTGGTCGATCCGCTGGGGGGCCGACACGGTG
>JANPOY010000047.1:0-1613 GCA_031428215.1 Paracoccaceae bacterium | reverse complement strand
TGTTGCCATGACCCCGACACTTCCCATCTCTGCCCCCATCACCCAAGACGTGATGACACTGCCGCGAAAATTGCCCGAAGGCGGCAAGACCAACATCGTTGGTCTGACGCGCGACCAGTTGCGTGCGGCGCTGATCGCGGCAGGAACGCCGGAAAAGCAGGTCAAGATGCGGCTGGGGCAGATCTGGTTGTGGGTCTATCACTGGGGCGTGCGCGAGTTTTCGGACATGTCCAACCTTGCCAAGGACTACCGCGCCCTTCTGGCCGAGAATTTCGTCATTCAGGTGCCAGAGGTGGTAAACCGTCAGGTTTCTGCCGATGGCACGCGCAAATATCTGGTGCGCATCGCCGGCGGCCACGAGGTTGAGGTGGTCTATATCCCCGAGCAGAACCGCGGGACTTTGTGCATCTCGTCTCAGGTGGGCTGCACGCTAACCTGTTCATTCTGTCACACCGGCACGCAAAAGCTGGTGCGCAATCTGACGGCGGGGGAAATCGTCGGTCAGGTGATGCTGGCGCGCGATGATCTGGCGGACTGGCAGCAACCCGGCGCGCCCAAGAACGAGGTTCGGCTGCTGTCGAACGTGGTTCTGATGGGCATGGGCGAACCTTTGTACAATTTCGAGAATGTGCGCGACGCCATGCAGGTGGTGATGGACGGTGAGGGGATTGCGCTGGGTCGGCGGCGGATCACGCTGTCAACCAGCGGCGTGGTGCCAGAGATTGCCCGCGCGGCAACCGAGATCGGCTGTCTGCTGGCGGTGTCGTTCCATGCCACGACGGACGAAGTGCGCGACACCCTGGTTCCGATCAACAAACGCTGGAATATCAAAGCTTTGCTGGACGAATTGCGCGAGTATCCAAAGCTGTCCAATTCTGAACGGATCACCTTTGAATATGTGATGTTGAAGGGGATCAACGACTCGGATGCGGATGCGCGGCGGCTGGTCAAGCTGATTGCGGGGATTCCGGCCAAGATCAACCTGATCCCGTTCAATGAATGGCCTGGCAGCCCCTATGAGCGGTCGGACTGGGACCGGATCGAGGCCTTTGCCGACATCATCTATAACGCCGGCTACTCCAGCCCGATCCGCAAGCCACGCGGCGAGGACATTATGGCCGCCTGCGGTCAGTTGAAATCCGCGACCGAGCGGGAACGCAAGTCGGCGCGTGAAATTGCCGCAGAGGCCGGAATTTAGGGCGTTTCGACGGGGTGAGCACCGGGCGCGGTGCCATGTCATACTGGACAAATCCACGATTGCGTGGAATGTCCGTTAAGGAAGGGCTGCTAAAATGCCCGCAGGACCGGGTTGCCGGTCTGACAAATTGAGGCGGGGAAGGCCAGGAATGCAAGACACACCGGACGACAAGCTGGCGCGCGATGCGCGCGAATGGGTTCAGATTCTTGCAAAATACCGAGAGCCTTCGACCCGTCGGTCGATCTGGGAATTGGTGGCCACGCTGGTTCCTTTTGTGGCCCTGTGGGCGCTGGCCTGGTTCAGCCTGTCGATCAGTTATTGGCTGGCCTTCGCCTTTGCGGTGATCAACGGCGGCTTTCTGGTGCGGATCTTTGCCATTCAGCATGATTGCGGCCATTCCAGCTATTTCCGCAGC
>JANPOY010000046.1:0-1928 GCA_031428215.1 Paracoccaceae bacterium | reverse complement strand
TTGCGGCACGATCACCGCAAATACCGCTTCGCCAAAATCCGGGTGCGGCAGGCCGATGACGGCGCTTTCCTGCACGCCGGGTACGGCGTCCAACAGCAATTCCACCTCTTTGGGATAGATATTGAAGCCGCCGCTGATGATCAGATCCTTGGCGCGACCCACGATATGCAGATAGCCATCCGCATCGATCTGCCCCAGATCGCCAGTGATGAAAAACCCGTTGGCACGCAGTTCTTCGGCGGTCTTCCCCGGCATCTGCCAATAGCCCGCAAAGACGTTCGGCCCGCGTACCTCGATCATCCCCACCTCACAATCGGCCACCGCTTGCCCGTCATCGGTGATCCGCACCTCAACGCCCGGCAGCGGGTGCCCGACCGTGCCCGCCCGCCTATCCCCGGCATAGGGGTTCGAGGTGTTCATGTTGGTTTCGGTCATCCCGTAGCGTTCCAGAATGCGGTGCCCCGTGCGCGCGGTGAAGGCCACATGCGTTTCCGCCAGCAGCGGTGCTGACCCCGAAACGAACAGCCGCATATGCGCAACCACAGCCTCTGTTAGCCCCGGATCAGCCAACAGCCGGGTATAGAAGGTGGGAACCCCCATCATCACCGTCGCCTGCGGCAGGGCGCGCAAAGCGGCTGCCGCTTCAAACCCCGGCTGAAAGATCATCACCCCACCCGACAGCAGCACCGTGTTTGTCGCCACAAACAGCCCATGCGTATGAAAGATTGGCAAGGCATGCAGCAAGACATCGGCGGATGTGAATTGCCACAGGTCCATCAAGACCTTCGCGTTTGACAGCAAGTTGCCCTGCGTCAGCATTGCGCCCTTCGAACGCCCGGTCGTACCGGACGTATACAGCAGCGCCGCAAGATCGTCAGGGCCGCGGCCCACAGGCGTTATTTGGGCAGGCATCGTTGTGGCCCCGTCCATCAGACTGCCCTGCCCGGCCGCATCCAGCGTCAGCACCGCCGCCCCATGCCGCTGCGCCAGCGGCTCCAGCGCCGCGCGGCGGGTGGGGTCGCAGACAAACACCCGCGGCGTGGCGTCGCCCAGAAAATACGCCACCTCGTCCGCGGTGTAGGCGGGGTTCAGCGGCAGGAAGACCGCCCCAAGGGCAACCGCCGCGCCATAAATCGCAAGCGCCTCGGGCGATTTCGCAACTTGCACCGCGACCCGGTCACCGCGGCACAGGCCATGTGCCTGCAACCTGTGGGCTTGTCGCGTGATCAACGCCGCAAAATCATTGCCCGACAGGGTGGCCCCATCTGGCAGGATCAGAAATGCGCTTTGCCGCCCGAAAAGGGGCGCAAAAAGCGCGTCGAACAACGGATTGCCCATCGGTGAACACTTTCATGGCCAGTTACGCGCCGGATCTGTGGGTTTTTGCCACGGACAGCCTGCATAACCAAGGGAAATGGAAACAGTCTGTTTCGCAAATACCATAGCAACACCGCAACGCTGCCGCAGTCAGGACACGTATAGCGGGAATTCTGAGGTCATCGAAACACCAATACCGGAGCCTGCCATGACCTTCGCCCGCACCCTGTTTGCTCGTTTTGGCCTGATCCGCGCCGCCGTTGAAGCCCCCGATCTTTTCGATCTGCGGCTGGTGCGGATCGGCACCCGCGAAGGCCGCCGTAATGTACAGGCAAGCCTGTTCAGAAGCTGACCCCTCAAAACAGCGCGATCAAAAACTGACCGTCACACCCGGCAGTTTCAATTCGCGCACCAGATCGCGCACTTCCTGCCGGGCCGCGATGTTGGACAGGTTCAACTGATCAACCCCGGTATCTTTCAGATCCAGCAGCGTCAGCCCGCGCGGAAATAACTCGCGAAAGATCACCCGTTCGGAAAACCCGGGCGAGACGCGAAACCCGATCCGCTTTGACAATTCCTCAAGCGCCGCGCCGACCTTTTTCTTGTTGTGC
>JANPOY010000045.1:0-70311 GCA_031428215.1 Paracoccaceae bacterium | reverse complement strand
GAGGCCTTGGCGCGTCGCGTTCAACCGGGTACAAACGGTTGAACGCGACACACCCTGAATCACCCCAACCCATGCCCGCGCGATTGCAAGGCCATGCGCGTCGGCGGCCGCACCCACTGCAATGGCCTCTGTGGCATGCCCGGCGCGAAACCCCGGCGTTGTTTCTCGATCGCCTCGGCAAAGCGCCGCAGCCAATCCGACACCACGGCGCGGCTGGCCTCGAAGTGAAACTGCGTGGCATGACCCGCGCGCCGCCGACAGCGCCACGCCGACCTGTCCGTGATGAGTGGCGGCGGTATCTTCAACAATGGCCAGGCGCATCGCCCACCTCATTTGCCCCAATCCGCACGGCGGCAAATTGGCTGCAAGGGCAATAGCCCCTTGCCAACCGCACCAATCGGTGAAAAGGGGAGCCGTCAAACGAACACTCCCAACCCACCCAACAGGAGGTTTTCATGGAGATTCGCGAGGCGCTCACCTTTGATGACGTTTTGCTTGTGCCGCAGGCCAGTTCGGTGCTGCCGTCTGATGCCGACACATCCACCTTCGTCACCAGATCGGTGCGGATGAACATACCACTCCTGTCGTCGGCGATGGACACCGTGACCGAGGGCCGGATGGCGATTGCCATGGCGCAGGCGGGGGGCATCGGGGTTATCCACCGCAATCTCGACCTTGTGGCGCAGGCCCGCGAAGTCAGCCGCGTCAAACGCTTCGAATCCGGCGTGGTGTATCAGCCGATCACCCTGACCCCCGATCAGACCCTGGCCGATGCCAAGCTGCTGATGGAGCGCTATCAGATCACCGGCTTTCCGGTCGTTGATGCGGATGGCCGCGTGCTGGGCATCGTCACCAACCGCGACATGCGCTTTGCCACCGATGACAAAACCCCTGTTCACGCGATGATGTCGTTTGAAAATCTGGCGCTTCTGCGCGAACCGATTGACCGGGATGAAGCGATCAGCCTGATGAAAGCCCGTCGGATTGAAAAGCTGCTGGTCACCGATGGCGCGGGCAAACTGACCGGGCTTTTGACCCTGAAAGACACCGAGAAATCGGTGCTGAACCCGCAGGCCTGCAAGGATGAACTGGGCCGTCTGCGCGTGGCTGCGGCTTCGACCGTGGGCGATGCCGGATTTGAACGCTCGATGGCGCTGATCGAGGCCGGGGTGGATATGGTGGTGATCGACACCGCCCATGGTCATTCCGCCGGGGTGGCGCTGGCCGTGGAACGCATCAAGGCGTTTTCGAATTCCGTGCACGTGGTGGCGGGCAATGTGGCGACCGCCGAGGCCACCCGCGCCCTGATCGGGGCAGGGGCGGATGCGGTCAAGGTCGGCATCGGTCCCGGCTCGATCTGCACCACCCGCATTGTCGCGGGCGTCGGCGTGCCGCAACTGACCGCGATCATGGACGCCGCACGCGCTGCGGGCGATATCCCGGTCATCGCCGACGGCGGCATCAAATTCTCGGGTGATTTCGCCAAGGCCATCGCGGCGGGGGCCTCCTGCGCCATGGTCGGATCGGCCATTGCGGGCACGGACGAATCGCCGGGCGAGTTGATCTTGTGGAACGGGCGGTCTTACAAATCCTACCGTGGCATGGGGTCTTTGGGGGCAATGGCGCGCGGCTCTGCCGACCGCTATTTCCAGAAAGACGCGGCGTCCGACAAACTCGTGCCCGAAGGGATTGAGGGACAGGTGCCCTACAAAGGCACCGCAGCGCAGGTCATTCACCAGATGGTCGGCGGCTTGCGCGCAGCGATGGGCTACACCGGCTGCCGCACCGTGGCCGAAATGCGCGCCAACTGTCAATTCGTGCGAATCACCGGGGCCGGACTGAAGGAAAGCCATGTGCATGACGTGCAGATCACCCGCGAAAGCCCGAACTACCGGGTGGGGTAAGGCGCGCTCGGAAAACGCTCCGGTGGAGCGTTTTCCGCACCTTGCGCCCCGGGCCACCGCTCGGGGACTGCGCGGACGGGTCGCAGTTTCGTCGAATTTGACTAAAATTTCCGTTCATCTGTCTGAAAATATCCCACGGGGGTGCGGGGGTGTGAAACCCCCGCCGCGGCTTCTCAAACGGCCCCCGTTTTGAAAAGCAAAGATCATGACCCCAGCCGCCCGCCTTTCCGCCGCCATCGACATCCTTGACCGCATTCTGGCCGGTGCCCCCGCCGAACAGGCGCTGACCAATTGGGGCCGCGCGAGCCGCTTTGCAGGCTCGGGCGATCGCCACTCTGTGCGCGACATCGTCTATGACACCCTGCGCTGTCAGCGGTCTTTCGCGGCGTTGGGAGGTGGTCTGACCGGCCGCGGCCTGGTGCTGGGGGGCTTGCGTGACAAAAGTGCCGATGTGGCCGAATTGTTCAGCGGTGCAGGTCATGCTCCGGCGCCAATCACCGATCAGGACCAAGGCGTTACCCCTCAAAGCTACACCGCTCTGGACTGTCCGGATTGGCTGGGCCCGCAGTTGCAAGACAGTCTGGGTGCCGATTTCGAAGCCGTGCTGAACGCCCTGCGCCACCGGGCGCCGGTGTTTGTGCGGGTCAATCTGGCGCGTGGCGGTCTGGATCAGGCCATTGTGGCACTGGCCGCAGAGTCCATCACGGCGCGCCCGCATCCCTTGGCCAAGACTGCGCTGGAAGTCACGGAAAACGCACGAAAAATCCAAACCTCGCAGGCCTATCTGCACGGGTTGATCGAACTGCAGGACGCGGCGTCGCAGGCGGTGATCGAACAGATTGCGCTGCAGCCCGGCATGCGGGTGTTGGACCTCTGCGCGGGCGGCGGCGGCAAGACCCTGGCCCTGGCCGCCCACCCAGATCTTGCGGTTTTTGCCCATGATGCCGATCTGCGTCGGATGCGCGATCTGCCGGTCCGGGCACAGCGGGCCGGGGCCAAAGTCACGGTCACCGAAAATCCTGAAAAAACAGCGCCGTATGATGTGGTCCTCACAGATGTTCCCTGCTCTGGTTCGGGCAGTTGGCGTCGCGACCCGATGGGAAAATGGGCGTTGACCCAAGCCGACCTGACCCGGCTTTCTGCGCTGCAAGCCGCCATCATGGACCGTGCCGCAGCGATGGTCGCACCCAAGGGGCAGCTGGCCTATGCCACTTGCTCGATGTTGCGCTGCGAAAACGAGCAGCAGGTGGCGGCATTTCTGCAGCGGCATCCGACCTGGCGCGCCGACCTTCAGCGGCGTTTCACCCCGCTGGACGGCGGCGACGGCTTTTTCTGTGCTCTGTTGACGCGCGATATTTGACATCTTACACAACCTATAGGCGTGTTCTTGTTTTTTTGCCGGGTGTTAAACCCGGATTAACGATTTTCCCGCCGTACTGACACCACAGCCAATCCCGGATCGGAGGATGACGTGGCCAGATCGGCGCCAGACTTGGCCGAAGTGTTCGGCAATCGACGCAAACTGCTTGCAGGCACGGCTTTGCTGCTTGCCGCGGTGCTGGTCTGTGTGACCGTCTTCGTCATCGCCCCTGATCGGCGGGTGCAACTGCTGGCGATGGCGACCGGATTGACTTTTGTCAGCCTGATCCTGATGCGCCGCGGCACCTCTTTGTGGGCCGGTTTCGCCGCGGCCCGCGCCGAATCGCAGTTGGACCGCTTGATCGGGTGCGATGCAACACCTTGTTTTACAACGGATTCCATCGGTCAGATCCAGTACCAGAATCAGGCGGCCAAAAGCCGGTTTCCCACTGAGGACGGCAGCAGCCTGATCGCGGCTCTGACCGATCATTTCGCCTCACCCTCGGCGGTCTTGTTCCGGTTGCAAAGCCGCGCGGCCAATCAAGGCGCCGCGCGCGAAGATGTGGTGACGCGCAAGGGCCATTTGCGGCTGTCGGTGCACAGGCTGCTGGACAGCCGTTTCTTGTGGCGCATGGAAGAGTTTGTGGAACGCGGCACCCCCGGGCGCGGGGCAGAATCACTCAGCCTGCCGATGTTGACCGCCAACAAGGCGGGCGTGGTCTTGTTCACCAATGAGGCGATGCGCCGGCTGTTGGGCGGTCGTCCCAAGCGGCTGGACCGGGTGTTCACATCGCAAACCCTGCATTCGGGGGAAGAGGTGGAGATCGCCGCAGCCGAGGGCCCGGTGCGCGCCATTCTGGCCGAAGTCGAGGGCGCCGGAGAGCGGCGCGAAATCTATCTGCTGCCCGTCGCCCCGCGCGCCGGGGATCCCAACGTGCTGGCTGATTTTGAACATGTGCCGGTGGCCTTGCTGAAATTCGCGCCCGACGGGGCGCTGCGCATCGCCAATCACGCCGCCCGTGATTTGCTGCATCTGGGTGACGCCGCCACAACCGCGATGTTCCACGAGTTGTTTGAAGGTTTGGGGCGCCCGGTGGCGGATTGGCTGGCCGATGTGGTGTCCGAACGTGTGCCTGGCGGGGCCGAAGTGTTGTGCGCCCGCAAACTGGGCGGCGAGGTGTTCTTGCAGGTGACCTTGCGACGCATCGTCGATCTGGGCCGCCCCGGTGTCCTGGCCGTTCTGCAAGACGCGACCGCCTTGAAAACCCTTGAGGCGCAGTTCGTTCAAAGCCAGAAAATGCAGGCGATTGGCCAACTTGCTGGCGGCGTGGCGCATGATTTCAACAATCTGCTGACCGCCATTTCGGGCCATTGTGACCTGCTGCTGCTGCGCCACAACAGCGAAGATCCCGAATACGCCGATCTGATCCAGATCCATCAGAACGCCAACCGGGCAGCGGCCCTGGTGGGGCAGTTGCTGGCGTTTTCGCGCAAACAGACGCTCAAGCCTGAACGGTTGGATGTGCAGGACGTGTTGTCGGATCTGGCGCATCTGTTGAACCGGCTGGTCGGAGAGCGGGTCAAGCTGCGCCTGTCGCATGCCGCCGATCTCGGGGCGATCCGGGCGGATCGGCGGCAATTGGAACAGGTGATCATGAACCTTGTCGTCAACGCCCGCGATGCTATGGCCGCCGGCGGCACGATCCGCATCGAGACGGAGGCGCTTACCTTACAGGCCGAACTGCGCCGCGACCGTGCTTTGGTCCCGGCCGGCGACTATGCCCTGATCCGGGTGTCTGATCAGGGCTGCGGCATGCCACCAGAGCGGCTGCAAAAGATATTCGAGCCGTTTTTCACCACAAAAAAACTCGGGGAGGGCACCGGGCTTGGTCTGTCGACCGCTTACGGCATCGTCAAGCAGTCGGGGGGCTTCATTTTTGTGGACTCGACCGAGGGCGAAGGCTCGGTGTTCCAGCTTTATTTCCCGATCCATCAAGGGGTTGATGAAGCGCTGGCCGCACCGGTCAAGACCCCGCGGTCCAAAGTGGTGCGGCAAGGTCAGGGCGTGGTGCTGTTGGTTGAGGATGAGGCCCCGGTGCGCGCCTTTGCCAGCCGCGCCCTGCGCCTGCGCGGCTACACGGTGCTGGAGGCGGAAAACGCTGAAGAGGCCTTGAAAACGCTGGAAGATCCGGCGCTGGACATTGATGTTTTCGTCACAGATGTGGTGATGCCGGGCATGGATGGCCCGTCCTGGGTACGGCTTGCCCTGCAAACGCGCCCCAATGTGCGGGTGATTTTCGTGTCAGGCTATTCCGAAGAGGCGCTGGCAGAGGGGCAAGCGCGCATCCCGAACTCGGTGTTTTTGCCCAAACCGTTTTCGCTCAGCGATCTGACGGAAACGGTGCAGGGCCAGCTGCATTAGGGCAGTGACGCATAGAGATCAAAATCGCGGCGGCACTTGTGCTGCAAATGCGCCAAGCTGCTGTCAGACAGGGCCAGATCGCCCGCGGGCGAGACGTTCTCGATGGGCAAGTGAAAGGCAACACCCAGCCGGTCTTGCAAGAAACCCTGCGCTTGGTGCAGGCGGTCATAGCGAAAAATGTGATCTGCGGGCTTGTGGTTTTTGGGGGCCAAAAAATGCGCCTGGCTGCCGATCTTGGCAAACTCGGGGCGCTCGGTCTGGCAATAGGCCACCACAAAACGATCAAAGCTGATGGCTTTGGTCGACTTTTCCGGCACCTCGTCTGGCCTTTGACGGTAGCGATACCAACTGCCCAACCAATCGCGCGGCTCGCGCATGATTGCCACTGTCTCAAACCGGCCGCCGTCGGCCTCGGCCAGAAACGGCGCCACAAAGCGGTGAAACCGCTGCACATTGGTGTGTTTCAGCGCGGGGGGGCGCAGAATCGTCATCGCGGCAAGTGGTGCCAAGACCCGTTCAAACGCGGTCGAGGCGGTCTTGGGCGTCGCCAGAAACACCAATCGCGGCTTCCAAAACACCAGCATTGCGCTTTTCTCCTGCCAAACGGCCATTTTCTGCTTTTGGATAACTATTCCTTAATCCTTCTGAGAAAAAGCTGGTGTTGCAAGAATTCGATTGAAATGTTCTTGGTTTGCCCCCATGTATGGTAAACAAATAGGGAACATCTTGACCAATTGCCGCGCCTTCGCGGCTGTGGAATAAGGGGAAAGCAATGGCTGCGGCAAATCTGATCGAGCTGAACGGGAAGCGGGACATGGATAAGGCAAAGGCGCTGGAAAGCGCACTGGCACAGATCGAACGGCAATTCGGCAAAGGCTCCATCATGAAGCTGGGGTCGGACAATGCCATCATGGATGTCGAGGCGACCTCGACCGGTTCGCTGGGTCTGGACATTGCCTTGGGGATTGGCGGCCTGCCGCAGGGCCGGATCATCGAGATTTACGGGCCGGAAAGCTCTGGCAAGACCACGCTGACGCTGCATGTGGTGGCCGAACAGCAGAAAAAAGGCGGGGTCTGCGCTTTTGTCGATGCCGAACACGCGCTTGACCCGCAATATGCCAAGAAACTGGGCGTCAATCTGGATGAATTGCTGATCAGTCAGCCCGACACCGGCGAACAGGCTTTGGAGATTGTCGACACATTGGTGCGCTCGGGCGCGGTCAGCCTGATCGTGGTCGATTCGGTGGCGGCCTTGGTGCCGAAATCGGAAATCGAGGGCGACATGGGCGACATGCAGATGGGCAGTCAGGCCCGTCTGATGTCCCAGGCCATGCGCAAACTGACGGCCAGCATCGGCCGCAGCAACTGCATGGTGATCTTCATCAACCAGATCCGCATGAAAATCGGCGTGATGTTCGGCAGCCCGGAAACCACCACCGGCGGCAACGCACTGAAGTTCTATGCCTCTGTGCGTCTCGACATCCGCCGCATCGGCGCGATCAAGGACCGCGATGAAGTGGTTGGCAACTCGACCCGCGTGAAAGTGGTGAAGAACAAGGTGGCGCCTCCGTTCAAAGAGGTGGAATTCGACATCATGTACGGCGAAGGCATCTCGAAGGTCGGCGAGTTGGTGGATATCGGCGTCAAGGCCGGCGTGGTTGAAAAATCCGGCAGCTGGTACTCCTACAAGGATGAGCGGATCGGGCAGGGGCGTGAAAATGCAAAGGCCTTTCTGAAACAGAACCCGGCCACCGCGCTTGACATCGAAGACAAGATCCGCGCGGCCAACGGTCTGGACTTCACCGCAAAATCCGAAGACGGTCCGGTGCTGGACGACTGATATTTGACCAAGGGGTAGAAAATTCAGGGCCGGGAACAGAAGTTTCCGGCCATTTTCATGGTCACGCAATCAAGGCGTGGACAGCCCCGGCAGGCAGGGCTAAACGGGGCAGAACAAATGTTTTCAGCCTTTTGGGGGCCCTGATCCATGGCGTCTTTAAACGACATCCGCTCTACCTATCTCGATTTTTTCGCCCGCAATGGTCACAAGGTTGTCGACAGCTCGCCCTTGGTGCCGCGCAATGATCCGACTTTGATGTTCGCCAATTCGGGCATGGTGCAGTTCAAGAACTGCTTCACCGGGGTGGAAACGCGCGATTACAAACGCGCGACGACAGCGCAGAAATGCGTGCGCGCAGGCGGAAAACACAACGATCTCGACAATGTCGGCTACACCGCTCGCCACCACACGTTTTTCGAAATGCTGGGAAATTTCAGCTTTGGCGATTATTTCAAGGATCAGGCGATTGCCTTTGCCTGGGAATTGCTGACCAAGGATTTCGGCCTGAACAAGGACAAGCTGCTGGTCACCGTCTATCACACCGATGATGAGGCCGCGGCGATCTGGAAGAAGGTCGCGGGTCTGTCGGACAACAGGATCATCCGCATTCCGACCGATGACAATTTCTGGCGGATGGGGCCGACCGGCCCCTGCGGCCCCTGCACCGAGATTTTCTACGATCACGGTGATCACATCTGGGGCGGCCCTCCGGGGTCGGCGCAAGAGGATGGCGACCGGTTCATTGAAATCTGGAACAACGTGTTCATGCAGAACGAACAGTTCGCCGATGGCAGCATGCGTCCCTTGGACATGCAGTCGATCGACACCGGCATGGGGTTGGAGCGGATCGGCGCGCTGTTGCAGGGCAAGCACGACAACTATGACACCGACCTGATGCGCGCGCTGATTGAAGCGTCGGCGCATGCCACCAACACCGACCCGGACGGCCCCGGCAAGACCAGCCACCGGGTGATCGCCGACCATTTGCGGTCGACCACTTTCCTGATTGCCGACGGTGTGATGCCGTCAAATGAGGGGCGCGGCTATGTGTTGCGCCGGATTATGCGACGCGCGATGCGGCATTTGCACATGCTGGGCGCGCAGGATCCGGTGATGCACAAACTGGTGCCGGCGCTGGTGCGGCAGATGGGGGCGGCCTATCCGGAACTGGCGCGCGCGCAATCGCTGATCGAGGAAACCCAGCGGCTGGAAGAGACCCGGTTCAAGACCACGCTGGACCGCGGCCTGCGCCTGTTGAATGACGAGTTGGACCGTCTGCCCGAAGGCGGCGAACTGCCGGGGGGCGTGGCCTTCAAGCTTTACGACACCTATGGTTTTCCAATTGATCTGACCCAGGATGTGCTGCGCGAAAAGGACCGTGTGGTCGATCTTGCGGGGTTTGACGCCGCGATGGCCGAGCAGAAATCCAAGGCGCGCGCGGCCTGGTCGGGGGCGGGCGGCACCGCCGATGCCAAGATCTGGTTTGAGATTGCCGAGGCGCACAGCACCACCGAATTTCTGGGCTATGACACCGAAACCGCCGAGGGCCAGATCGACGCCCTGGTGCGCGACGGGGCGCTGATTGGCGCGGCGGAGGTTGGTACATCCGTACAGATCGTGGTGAACCAGACGCCGTTCTATGCCGAAAGCGGCGGACAGGTCGGTGATGCCGGATTTGTCCGCACCGCCACGGGTCTGGCAGAGGTGACGGATACCCGCAAGACCGCCGGCGTGTTCATCCATGTGGCGACCGTCCTTGAGGGCAGCATCCTGCGTGGTCAGCCCGCAAAACTGGAGGTCAGCCACAGCCGACGCGGGCAGATCCGGGCCAATCACTCGGTGACCCATCTTTTGCACGAAGCGTTGCGCGCGGCTTTGGGCGATCATGTTGCCCAACGCGGCTCGCTGAATGCGCCCGACCGGTTGCGGTTTGATTTCAGCCATTCGACGGCGCTTTCTGCCGCCGAACTGGCGGTGGTTGAGGCCGAAGTGAACGCCTATATCCGTCAGAACAGCTCCGTCGACACCCGTATCATGACCCCCGATGACGCCCGCGCCTTGGGCGCGCAGGCGCTGTTCGGTGAGAAATATGGCGATGAGGTGCGGGTGGTCTCGATGGGCCTGCGCGATGGCTCGGGCAAGGGCGTGGACGGTCGGACCTATTCGCTGGAACTCTGCGGCGGTACCCATGTTGCGCGCACCGGTGACATCGGCGCGTTCGTTTGCTTGGGCGATTCTGCCTCATCCTCGGGCGTTCGTCGGATCGAGGCGCTGACCGGGCAGGCGGCGCTGGATCATCTGCGGGCGCAGGATCAACGACTTGCGGATGTGGCGACGGCACTGAAAACCCATCCGGGCGATGTGCTGGACCGCGTGCGCGCGCTGCAGGACGAACGCCGGACTTTGGCCAATGAAGTGGCGCAACTGCGGCGCGAATTGGCGATGGGTGGGCGGTCCGGGGGGCCAGAGGTTAAGGAAATCAATGGGGTAAAGCTGATTGCTCAGGTGCTTTCGGGCGTCTCGGGCAAGGATCTGCCTGCGCTGATTGATGAGATGAAGGCGCAGATTGGGTCAGGCGCCATCGTGCTGATCGCGGATACGGGCGGCAAACCAGCGGTGGCTGCGGGTGTGACGGCGGACATGACGGCCCGGATTTCGGCGGTGACTCTGGCCAAGGCGGCGGTCGAGGCTTTGGGCGGCAAGGGCGGTGGTGGCCGTCCGGATATGGCGCAGGGTGGCGGGGCTGATATAGCATTGGCCGACGCCGCGATTGCAGCGGTGCATGCCGCGCTGGAGGTCTGAATGCCAACCGCCCTGTGGATTGCCCATGTGCATGTGACCGACCCCGAGGCCTATGGGCGCTATGCCAGCGGTGCGGGGCCGGCGATCGCCGCGCATGGCGGTGTGTTTCTGGCGCGCGGTGGCCGTTACGTGCAGCTGGAAGGCAACGACCGCGCCCGCAATGTGGTGGCGCGGTTCCCCAGTCTTGAGGCCGCCGTGGCCTGTTACAACTCGCCCGAATATCAGGCAGCGCTGGCCCATGCCAAAGGCGCATCGGTGCGTGATCTGATGATTGTGGAAGAGGTGGAATAGCGGGCGGTGTCTTTGGCAGCCTGTCTGGAACTATGACCAACGTTTCGTTCAGCACAGCACCTGTCCCGGCTCTGCAGCCTGTGGCTGCTGTGCTGCTGGCAACCTTTTTTGGCGTTTAAGCGGCGGGATAAGGCCAGACCGGCTTGAACCTTGGCGATGTGAAGCGAAAAGGCCGCCCAATCGGGCGGCCTTTGGCAGTCAAGGGTCAGGCAAAATCAGGCCGACCGCGAATGGCGCTTGCGGTCATTCGGGTCCAGATGGCGTTTGCGCATCCGCACCGATTTCGGCGTCACTTCCACCAACTCATCATCGTCGATATAAGCAATGCACTGTTCCAGCGACAGCTTCACCGGCGTCGTCAAACGCACCGCCTCATCCGTGCCGGAAGCCCGCACGTTGGTCAGCTGCTTGCCCTTCAGCGGGTTCACTTCCAGATCGTTGTCACGGCTGTGTTCGCCAATGATCATGCCGGTATAGACCGGTTCCTGCACGCCGATGAAGAAGTGGCCGCGGTCTTCCAGTTTCCACATCGCATAGGCGACTGAAATTCCCGATTCCATCGAGATCAGCACGCCCTGACGCCGCCCCTCGATCGGACCCTTGTGCGGGGCCCAATCGTGGAACACCCGGTTCAAAACGCCGGTGCCGCGGGTGTCGGTCATGAACTGACCGTGATAACCGATCAGGCCGCGCGACGGCACATGCGCGATCAGACGGGTTTTGCCAACGCCTGCCGGTTTCATTTCCACCAGATCGCCTTTGCGTGGGCCGGTCAGCTTTTCGATCACAGCGCCGGTGTATTCGTCATCGACGTCGATGGTGACTTCTTCAATCGGCTCTGACCGCACGCCGTCGACTTCCTTGAACAACACGCGCGGGCGGCTGATCGACAGCTCGAACCCTTCGCGGCGCATGTTCTCGATCAGCACGCCCATCTGCAATTCGCCACGACCGGCAACTTCGAAGGCATCGCCGCCGGGGGTATCGGTGACCTTGATGGCGACGTTGATCTCGGCCTCTTTCATCAGACGCTCACGGATGATGCGCGACTGCACCTTGGAGCCTTCTTTGCCAGCCAAAGGCGAGTCATTGATGCCAAAGGTGATCGAAATCGTCGGCGGATCAATCGGTTGCGCCGGACTCGCGGTGTCGATGTCCAGCGCGCACAAAGTATCGGCCACGGTGGCCTTGGTCATACCGGCCAAAGTCACGATGTCGCCCGCCTCGGCCACGTCAATCGGGGTCATCACCAGACCACGATAGGCCAGCACTTTGGAGACGCGAAACTGCTCCAGCTTTTCGCCATCGCGCGACAGCGCCTTGATGGTTTCGCCGGCTTTCAAGGTGCCCGCCTCAACCCGACCGGTCAGGATGCGGCCGATGAACGGGTCCGCCGACAGGGTGGTCGCCAGCATCTGGAAGGGTTCCGCACGGCGCGCGATCTGCGCGGGCTCCGGCACGTGCTTGATCACCAGTTCATACAGTGCGGTCAGATCCTTGCGCGGACCGTCCAGTTCCACATCGGCCCAGCCAGAGCGGCCCGAGGCGTAAAGCACCGGGAAATCCAGCTGATCATCATCGGCGCCAAGGTTGGCGAAGAGATCAAAGACTTCGTTCAGCGCGCGCGCGGGTTCCGCATCATGCTTGTCAACCTTGTTCAGCACCACAATCGGGCGCAGACCGAGGGCCAGCGCCTTGGCGGTCACGAATTTGGTCTGCGGCATCGGGCCTTCGGCGGCATCCACCAGCAGCACCACACCGTCCACCATCGACAGAATCCGCTCTACCTCACCACCGAAATCGGCGTGGCCGGGGGTGTCGACGATGTTGATCCGCGCGCCGCCCCACTCAAGGCTGGTGCACTTCGCCAGGATCGTGATGCCACGCTCGCGTTCGATGTCGTTGCTGTCCATGGCGCGTTCGGCCACGGCCTGGTTGTCGCGGAAGGACCCGGACTGTTTCAGCAATTCATCAACGAGGGTGGTTTTGCCATGGTCGACGTGCGCGATGATGGCGATGTTGCGAAGCTCCATCGGGGAGATCTCTTTCTGTTCATTCGGGTTGGCGCGGCCATATCGCGTTTGCAGCATAAAGGCCAGAGGACAATAAAAATGGAAAGTCCGAGGGGCATTCCCCCCGGACCCTAGGTCAGTTTTGTGACAGATTTAGCCTTGCAGGGCTTTGTTCAGGTATTCATCGACTTTTTCCAGATAGCCCATCGTGGTCAGCCATTTCTGATCGGGGCCCACCAGCAGCGCCAGATCCTTGGTCATCCAGCCGTCTTCGACCGCATCGACCGTGACCTTCTCCAGCGTGGTGGCAAAGCGCATCAGTTGTGCGTTGTCGTCCAGCTTGGCGCGGTGCTTCAGGCCCCCGGTCCAGGCGTAGATCGATGCCACCGAGTTCGTGCTGGTCGCCTTGCCCTTCTGATGCTCACGGAAGTGGCGGGTGACGGTGCCATGTGCGGCCTCGGCTTCCACCGTCTGGCCATCGGGCGTCATCAGGATCGAGGTCATCAGACCCAGCGAGCCAAAGCCCTGCGCCACGGTGTCAGACTGCACATCGCCGTCATAGTTCTTGCAGGCCCAGACATAGCCGCCCGACCATTTCATCGCCGATGCCACCATATCGTCGATCAGACGGTGTTCGTAATGGATTCCCGCCGCCTTGAATTTTTCTTCAAATTCCTCGGCATAGACCTTTGCAAAAATGTCCTTGAAGCGGCCATCATAGGCCTTCAGAATGGTGTTCTTGGTCGACAGATACACCGGCCAGCCCTTGAGCAGCCCGTAGTTCATCGAGGACCGCGCAAAATCGTGGATGGAATCGTCCAGATTGTACATGCCCATGAACACGCCCGAGGACGGGGCCTGATAGACCTCTTTTTCAATCACGGTGCCATCATCGCCCACGAATTTCATCGTCAGCTTGCCCTTGCCCGGAAAGCGGAAATCGGTGGCCTTGTACTGATCGCCAAAGGCATGACGGCCCACGACAATCGGCTTGGTCCAGCCCGGCACAAGCCGCGGCACGTTCTGGCAGATGATCGGCTCGCGGAAGATCACGCCGCCGAGGATGTTGCGGATGGTGCCGTTGGGCGACTTCCACATCTGTTTCAGCCCGAATTCCTCAACCCTTTGCTCATCCGGGGTGATGGTCGCGCATTTGACGCCGACGCCGTATTTCTGGATCGCCAGAGCGCTGTCAATCGTGATCTGGTCATTGGTGCGATCGCGCTCTTCGATGCCCAGATCGTAATATTTCAGATCAATGTCGAGATAGGGCAGGATCAGCTTTTGCTTGATGAAGTCCCAGATGATCCGGGTCATCTCGTCGCCGTCAAGTTCGACGACGGGGTTTGCTACCTTAATCTTGGTCATAGGCGCCCCTTGTTGGTTGGATTCGTTGCGACTGCTTTAGTGGAAAATTGCGTGCTTGGGAAGATGGTATGCGACGGTATACCGATTTGACGCATCTCAGACAAAGTAGGCGCGGGTCTTGGCGCGGACCCAATGCCACAGGGCCGGGGCACCCCGCGCAATCTTGGCACCCACGCGGGCGTCCAACTGGTCAGAGGTGACGTTGTATTCGATCCAGGTGCCGCCACCCGATTGCAGATTGGCCATCACCGGCTGCACGCGGTCCAGAGATTTGGCGAAGATGGCGTCGGGGGTCTCGGCCGCTTCAAACTCATCCCACAGCGCGCGGAAGGATGCGGCCAGATCAGCGGGCAACAGGCCAAAAATCCGGTCAGCGGCGCGGGACTCAGCGGCCTTAACATCCGTACTGCCGTGCGCCATGCCATTGGCCGCATGGATCGGCACATCACCGACGTCAATCTCCACCAGATCGTGGATCAGCAACATCTGGATCACACGGGAGATATCAGCACTTGGCCCGGCCTGATCCGCCAGCACCAGCGCATAAAGCGCCAGATGCCAGGAATGTTCGCCCGAATTCTCGCGCCGTGACCCATCGCACAATGTGGTGGCACGCAGCACCGATTTCAGCCGGTCCGCCTCATTCAGAAAGGCAAACTGCGCCTCCAGCCTTGCGCTCAATGGCCGCCGCTTTCCATGTGGATCTTCGGCCCCTCGCGCCCCTCGCGCTTGGCCTTCAAAGCCGCCTCCATGAAAGCGCGGCCGCGCCGTTCGGCGACACGGACGCGGTAGGCGGTCAGAAACGCCTCTTGCATGGTGGGAGAGGCATCCAGCAGCACCTTGGACACCTTGTCAAAAAACCGCTCATCCCCCAGCTCTTCCATGGCGGCGATCACTTCGCGGGCCAATTGATCGCCCATATCTTCCAGAACAGACATTTAGCGGGTTACCTCTGTCAGACGGCGTTTCACATAGCCAGACACGGTGTCGATCATCGGCTTCATATGGGCCTCTTCGTCCTTGAAGAAGTGATCCGCGCCCTCGACCTGCGTGTGGGTGATGGTGATGCCCTTTTGCTCGTGCAGTTTGTTCACAAGGCTGATGGTGTCCTTGGGCGGCGCCACCTTGTCGGCGGTGCCATTGATGACCAGACCCGAGGCCGGGCAGGGCGCAAGGAAGCTGAAATCATAGAGGTTCGCCGGGGGGGCCACCGAGATGAAGCCGGTGATTTCCGGGCGGCGCATCAACAGCTGCATCCCGATCCAGGCGCCAAAGGAAAAACCCGCCACCCAGCAATGCTTGGCGTTCTGGTTCATCGACTGCAGGTAATCGAGGGCGCTGGCGGCATCGGACAACTCGCCAATGCCCATGTCATATTCACCCTGCGACCGCCCGACGCCCCGGAAGTTGAACCGCAGCACGGTGAAGCCAAGGTTGTAAAAGGCGTAGTGCAGGTTGTAGACAACCTTGTTGTTCATGGTGCCGCCATAAGCCGGGTGCGGATGCAGCACGATGGCAATCGGCGCATCACGCTCTTTCTGCGGATGATAACGGCCTTCCAAACGGCCTTCGGGACCGGCGAAAATCACTTCGGGCATGTACGCTCCGTACTGTTTCACGAGCGATTTGTTGACGAATTCGCTCGGATATCCTAGACCCATTCTAAAGCGGCGGCTGCCGCCCATGGACTGGGGTTGAGTTAAGCGGACAGGCCCCCAACGTCAATGGAAAGTCACGGACTTGGGTGGGATGCGGCTATGAAACTGTCGACAAAGGGGCGCTATGCGATGGTGGCTTTGGCCGATCTCGCGCTCGCGCATGGCGACGATCTGATGTCACTGGCCGCGATTGCCAAGCGGCAGGACCTGTCGCTGCCCTATCTGGAGCAACTGTTTGTCAAGCTGCGCCGCGCCGGTCTGGTCGAAGCGGTGCGCGGTCCGGGTGGCGGCTATCGTTTGGCCAAAAGCCCCGACGCCATCCGGATTTCCGAAGTGATGGAGGCGGTCGAGGAAAATGTCGATGCCATGCATTCCGGGGCCGGGGCCTCGGGCGGGGTGTCTGGAACGCGGGCGCAAAGCCTGACCAACCGGCTCTGGGAAGGGCTTTCGGCGCATGTCTATGTGTTCTTGCACCAGACCCGGTTGTCAGATGTGATCGGCAACGCGATGACGCCCTGCCCGGCGGTGCCCGCGCTGTTCCGGGTGGTGGACGAGGAATGACAGCCAGGAAAATTCTTGCAGAAAGAATTTTAGGGGAGGCGCTGCCTCCCCTCGGGGCCATGCCCCTCACCCCACCGGGATATTTGCGCAGAGAGGATGGGACATGAGCCGGGTCTATCTGGACTGGAACGCCACCGCGCCGCTGCGGCCAGAGGCGCGGGCCGCGATGTTTGCGGCCATGGATCTGGTCGGCAATCCGTCTTCGGTGCATGCCGAGGGGCGTGCGGCCAAGGCGCTGTTGGAGCGTGCGCGCGGGCAGATCGCGGCGGCTTTGGGGGCGGAGGGGGCGGACATCGTTTTCACCTCGGGCGCGACCGAAGCGGCGGCCCTGGCTTGTGCGGGGCGCGGCCTGGTCTGCGCGGGGATCGAGCATGAAGCGGTTTCGGCCTGGTGCGATCCGTCTTTGCCTGTGGACAGGTGGGGGAAGGTTGCCGTGCCTGACCCGGCGCGCACCGCGTTGCAACTGGCCAATTCCGAAACCGGCATCGTGCAGGATCTGCCGCAGGGCATCGCGGTTTGCGATCTGACCCAGGGCTTTGGCAAGCTGCCTTTGGCGTTCAACTGGCTGGGTTGTGACATGGGCCTGATCGCTGCACACAAGCTGGGCGGTCCGAAGGGCGTCGGCGCGCTGGTGGTGCGGCGGGGACTCGATGTGACGGCGCAATTGAAAGGCGGCGGGCAGGAAATGGGCCGGCGCGCGGGCACCGAAAATCTGCTGGGGATCGCGGGCTTTGCCGCGGCCGCCGAACAAGCCGCGCGCGATCTTGCCGATGGGGTCTGGGACCGGGTTGCCGAAATTAGAAATATTCTAGAACAGGCATTGTCGGGGTTTGGATTTGAGACTATTTCAGTCGGGAATACGGGGCCGCGATTGCCAAACACGCTTTACCTGATAGCGCCCGGTTGGAAGGGTGAAACACAGGTGATGGCCATGGATCTTGCGGGGTTTGCCGTCTCGGCGGGATCGGCCTGTTCCAGCGGCAAAGTGCGGGTCAGCCGGGTGCTGCGGGCGATGGGCTATGCGGACGATCAGGCGGGGCAGGCGATCCGGATCTCGGTCGGGCCGCAGACCACGCAGGATCAGGTGCTGCGCTTTGCCGAGGTCTGGGGCAAGGACTACAAGCGGATGCGTTCGCGCGCTGCATGAAGATAAGGGGTCAAGACCCTGAAAATGAAGGAAGACGACATGTCCGATCTGGAACTTGAAGTGCGTGATGGCGTCGATCGGGAAACCATCGAGACCGTCCATGCCATGTCTGGCACCTACAAACATGGCTGGTCCACGGATATCGAAATGGACTACGCGCCAAAGGGCGTTTCCGAAGACATTGTGCGGCTGATCTCGTCGAAGAACGGTGAGCCGGATTGGATGCTGGAGTGGCGTCTGGCTGCCTACCGCCGCTGGGTGCAGATGGAAGAGCCGCATTGGGCGATGCTGACATACCCTGCCATCGACTATCAGGACCAGTATTACTACGCCAAACCCAAAAGCATGGCGGTCAAGCCGAAATCGCTCGACGAGGTGGACCCCAAATTGCTGGCCACCTACGCCAAGTTGGGGATTCCACTGAAAGAACAGATGCTTCTGGCCGGGGTGGAAGCCCCCGAGGGCGAACGTCGGGTGGCCGTGGATGCGGTGTTTGATTCTGTGTCGCTCGGCACCACGTTCAAGACCGAGCTGGCCAAGGCCGGCGTTGTTTTCTGTTCGATCTCGGAAGCGATCCGCGAACATCCCGAGCTGGTGAAACAGTATCTCGGCTCTGTCGTGCCGCAGTCGGACAACTTCTTTGCCACCCTGAATTCGGCTGTATTTTCAGATGGTTCCTTTGTCTATATCCCCAAAGGCACCCGCTGCCCGATGGAACTTTCAACCTATTTCCGCATCAACGCCGAGAACACCGGCCAGTTTGAACGCACGCTGATCATTGCTGATGAGGGGTCTTACGTCAGCTACCTTGAGGGTTGCACCGCCCCCAAACGCGACACCCATCAGCTGCATGCGGCGGTGGTGGAACTGGTGATCCTGAAGGATGCCGAGGTGAAATACTCCACGGTGCAAAACTGGTATCCGGGCGACGAGGAAGGCCGTGGCGGCATCTATAATTTCGTCACCAAACGCGCCGATTGCCGGGGTGACCGGGCGAAAGTGATGTGGACGCAGGTGGAAACCGGCTCGGCCATCACCTGGAAATATCCGTCCTGCATCCTGCGCGGTGACGACAGCCAAGGTGAGTTCTATTCCATCGCCATCGCCAACAACGCCCAACAAGCCGACACCGGCACCAAGATGGTGCATCTGGGCAAGCGCACGAAATCGCGCATCGTGTCCAAGGGGATCTCGGCGGGCAGGGCGCAGAACACCTATCGGGGCCTCGTGTCGATGCACCCGCGCGCCACCGACAGCCGCAATTACACCCAATGCGACAGCCTGCTGATCGGTGACAAATGCGGGGCCCACACGGTGCCCTATATCGAGGTGAAGAACAATTCTTCCCGCGTGGAACACGAAGCCACCACCAGCAAGGTCGATGAGGATCAGCTGTTCTATTGCCGGTCGCGTGGCATGAGCGAGGAAGAAGCGGTCGCACTGGTGGTGAACGGTTTTTGCAAGGAAGTCTTGCAGGCATTGCCGATGGAATTTGCGATGGAAGCCCAAAGTCTGGTCGCCATCTCACTGGAAGGCTCGGTTGGATGAAACGCCTGCGGCCTCTGGCAGGTCTGATCAGCCCATCAAGCCTTGGTCCTGGCCTCTGTGACGCCCGGCGCAGGGAAGGGGTCGCGGCGCCGTTCTGTGCTGGCTTTTGTCCTGTGGCGGTGACCCTGGAGCCAATTCAAACCGGGAAGGCAGATGGATTGTGGGTGCGAGTATGACACATGTGACTTTGCTGTTGGAGCGGCTGGCGCTGGACCGGCTGACGCGGATCGTTGACGTTGGCGCCAATCCGATCAACCGGCCGGCCTATGCCGATCTGCGCGACATGGGCGGCTGTCAGACCATCGGCTTTGAGCCCGGCCCGGAAAGTTTTGCGGCTCTGCAGAAAAGTCAGGGGCCGAACGAGGTCTGCTTTCCGCATGCCGTGGGCGACGGCAGCGAGATAGAGCTGCACCTGGTGGTCGGCGGCACCCTGACTTCGGCGCTGAAACCTGATCTGGCCGCGGTCACCTTTCTGGGTAAACCCAATTGGGCCGATGTTGAAGGAACCTTGAAGTTACAGACCGTAGCCCTTGATAGCATGGACGGAATGCCGAATTTCGATCTGATGAAGATCGACATACAGGGCGGAGAACTGGCGGTGTTTCAAGGCGCCGAGCGGTTGATGAAATCCTGCATGGCGGTGATTGTCGAGCAGCGGTTTTTCCCGATTTACCAGAAGGAACCGATGATCGGCGGTCTGGACACCGAACTGCGCCGTCAGGGCTTTTTCATCCACCGCATCCTGTCCACCCATGCGGTTTTTGTGCCCAATTCACAGGCGAAACGGCTGAACCGGCCGCAACTGCGCGATCAACTGGTGGATGGCGATATCGTTTACCTGCGCGACTTGTCACAACTGACCAGCCATCCGACCGAGCAAGTGAAACATCTGTGCGTGCTGGCCGCTGCGGTTTTTGGCAGTCATTCCCTCGTGTTACACCTGCTGGATGAATTGGTGCGGCGTGGTGCTGTGGCCGCAGACCTGCCGGAACTTTACTGCTCGGCGCTGCCGCCATCTCTGATGCGCGTCAAGAAAGCCAAACGTTGATCCAATGACCGAAACCCTGCTGACCCGTCCTGTTCTGACCCTCCCTGCAGCCGAAGCGGCCGCGGTGACGGCGGCCTATCAGGCGGCGCAGGTGATATTGGAGTACGGCTCCGGGGGATCGACGGTGGTTGCTGCCGAATTGCCCGGCAAGGTGATCTATTCGGTGGAAAGTGATGCCATATGGCTGGCGAACATGCAGGCCTGGTTCACGCAAAATCCGCCTCTGGCGCGGGTGATTTTGCATCACGGCGACATCGGCGCGACCAAGGCCTGGGGGCAGCCCAAAGATGCCGGCGCTTTTCGCAAATGGCCGGGTTATCCGTTGTCAGTCTGGGACTTACCGGGCTTTCTTCATCCGGATCTGGTGCTGATTGATGGCCGCTTTCGTGCGGCTTGCTTTCTGACTTGCCTGTTTCGCAGCGCCAAACCGATGACGGTGCTGTGGGATGATTACATTGACCGCCCGTTCTATCACCGGGTTGAAGACCTGGTGAAGCCCGTGGCGATGATCGGGCGGATGGCCCGGTTTGAAACATCTCCGATGCCTCTGCCTGTCGATCGACTGGCTTGGGTGATCGAAACCTATCTGCGTCCGAACTGAGACGCCCTCATTTGCCTGAAGGAAAGAAAAATGCTGGAAATCAATAACCTGCATGTCAAACTTGAAGAAGAAGACAAGGTGATTTTGCGCGGGGTCGATCTGAAGATCGGCGCGGGTGAGGTGCATGCGATCATGGGTCCGAACGGCTCTGGCAAATCGACGCTGTCTTATGTCCTGTCCGGGCGCGATGGCTATACGGTGACCGAAGGCACGGCGACGCTGCAAGGCGCCGAATTGCTGGAAATGGAGCCCGAAGATCGCGCCGCGGCCGGGTTGTTTCTGGCCTTCCAGTATCCGGTTGAAATCCCCGGCGTTGGCAACATGACCTTTTTGCGCACTGCCGTGAACGCACAGCGCAAGGCGCGCGGCGAAGAGGAAATGAGCGCGGGCGATTTCCTGAAAGAGGTGCGCGCCAAGGCCAAGACCCTGAAAATTGACGCTGAAATGCTGAAACGCCCGGTGAACGTCGGCTTTTCGGGCGGAGAGAAAAAGCGCAACGAAATCCTGCAGATGGCGATGCTGGAACCCAAGATGTGCATTCTGGACGAAACCGATTCCGGCTTGGACGTGGACGCGATGAAGCTGGTCGCTGGAGGCGTCAACGCGCTGCGCGGGGCAGGGCGTTCCTTTCTGGTCATCACGCATTATCAACGGCTTCTCGACCATATCAAACCCGATTTTGTACATATCATGGCCGCGGGTCGTATCATCAAGACCGGCGGTCCGGAGCTTGCACTTGAGGTCGAAAACAATGGCTATGCCGACATTCTGGCCGAGGTGAACTGATGGCCTTGGCGCAAGCAAAACAGGACGCGCTGGCATTGCGGATTGCCGGTCTGCAGTTTGATCCTGCGGGCTGGCTGGGCGCCGCGCGCAGCGAAGCCTTGGCGCGGCTGACGGCGATGGGTTTACCGGGCAAACGCGATGAATATTGGCGCTACACCGACCCCAGCAGTCTGATCGCCTTGGCGCCTGAACCGGCTCAGGTGTTTCAACCGGACGATGAGCCCCCGGTGTTTGACGCGATTGACCGGTTGAAACTGGTCTTTGTCGACGGTGCTTTTGACGCCGAGGCCTCTGACGACATGCGTCTGGATGGCATTGAAATTGAACGGCTTTCAACCGCCGCTGTTGCCGATATCCACTGGGCGCGTGATCTTTACGGCGTGCTGGAGACGCGCGGGCAATCGCCGGTGCCGCGACCTTTGGCCGCGATGAATTCGGCCTTTGCGACGGAAGGACTGCTGATCCGGGTGACCGGCAAGCCCAGCAAACCGATTTCACTGATTTATCACCATAAATCAACGCATTCTGATGCAATATTGCATCATTGCATTAAGGTCGAGTCCGGCGCCGAAGTGACGATCATGGAAAATGGTCCGGCCGCTGCGCGCTTCACCAAAGTGATGGAGGTCGATATTGCCGATGGGGCGCGGTTCCATCACATCCGGGCGCAGGGCAGGGATCATGAACGCCGCGCCGTTACGCATCTGTTCGCGCGGCTTGGCCAAAAGGCCGCCTTCAAATCGTTCACCCTGACCGCCAACGGCCGCATGACCCGCAACGAGGCGGTGATCGAAATGGTTGGTTCGGATTCCATTGCCCATCTGGCAGGTGCGGCCTTGGGCGACGGTGCGTTTCACCACGATGACACGGTGTTTGTGACCCATGCCGCCGAACGCTGCGAAAGCCGGCAGGTGTTCAAGAAAGTCTTGAAAAACGGCGCCGTGGGCGTGTTTCAGGGCAAGATTCTGGTCAAGCAGGGTGCGCAGAAGACCGATGGCTATCAGATCAGCCAGTCACTGTTGCTGGATGGTGACAGCCAGTTTCTCGCCAAGCCCGAGTTGGAAATCTACGCCGATGACGTGAAATGCAGCCACGGTTCGACCTCGGGGGCGATTGACGAGGTGGCGCTGTTTTACCTGCGCTCGCGCGGGGTGCCGATGAAAGCCGCGCAATCGCTGCTGGTTTTGGCGTTTTTGGCAGAAGCGATCGGCGAGATTGAGGACGAAGCCATCGCAGAAGACATCCGCATCCGGCTGGAAGGCTGGCTGCAGCGGCACGGGCGTTGAATGACAATCACAACCGACATCCTGCGATCCTGGCTGCACCCGCGCGCGGTGATCCGTGAAAAGCTGGCCGCAGGTGAGCGTGAGGACCGGGCCTTGGCGGTGCTGATGGCGGCCGCATTGTTGCTGTTTGTGGCACAATGGCCAAGTCTGTCGCGCGCGGCATTTCTCGATCCAACAACGCCGCTGGAGGCGCGTCTGGGCGGTGCCTTGATGGCTTGTCTGTTCATCTTGCCGCTTTTGGCCTATGCCGTGGCCTTGCTCAGCCATTTGATCGCCAGGTTTTTGGGTGGCAAAGGCACGGGGTTCGGCGCAAGATTGGCACTGTTCTGGGCGCTGCTGGCAGTTGCGCCCGCGATGTTGCTGCAGGGCTTGACCGCCGGCTTTATCGGACCAAGTCCAGCGTTGTATCTGGTGCAAACGGTTGTTTTGGCGGGATTTATGTGGATTTGGCTGTCGATGTTGGTGCAGGCGGAGCGAGCGGATGGCGTTTGACATGCAAGAGCTTTTGCGCGCTGCGCGTCACACGGTGCAGCAGCCGAGATCAGGTGCGCGGCTGATCTTGAACCTGCAGCTGCCGGTCAACGTCGCCTGGGTCAGCCTGGCCCTGATGGCGGTGGCCTCTGCCGCGTTGTCGACGCTGACATTCATGCTGTCGGAGGCGGCGGGCACCGAAGCCTTGGACCCGGCAATGACGAGACTGTTCGAAAATCCGATGCAATTTGCGGCGTTGCAAGCGGGCGTCCTGCTGCTCGGCGCCATGCTGATGCATGCGGTGGGCCGCATGTTTGGCGGCAGGGGCCAGTTCAACGAAGCCCTGCTTCTGGTGGCTTGGCTTGAATTCATCCTGTTGCTGCTGCAGATCGCGCAAATTGTTGCAATGTTGGTTTCAGCTTCACTGGCCGGTGCGCTGGGGGTGTTCGGATTGGTGCTTTTCCTGTGGCTGCTGGTGAATTTCATCGCCGAATTGCACGGATTTGCCTCGGTTCTGACGGTGCTGTTCGGGGTAATCGGCACTTTTCTGGTGATTTCAATCGCGATGGCGGTGCTGATCGTCGCCTTCGTGGGGGTAGGGGCTTAAACCATGCTAGATCTGGTCAAACTGCGCGCAGATTTCCCGATCCTGTCCCGGCAGGTGAACGGCAAACCCCTGGTTTATCTGGACAATGGCGCGTCGGCCCAAAAACCCAAAGTTGTGATCGAGGCCATGACACAAGCCTATTCGATGGAATATGCCAATGTTCACCGTGGCTTGCACTACCTATCCAATCTTGCGACTGAAAAGTATGAATCGGTGCGCGGCACCATCGCGCGGTTCTTGAACGCAGGTTCAGAGGATGAAATCGTTTTCACCACCGGCGCGACCGAGGCGATCAATCTGGTGTCTTACGCTTGGGCCGCGCCACGTTTTCAGCCCGGCGATGAGATTGTACTCAGCATTATGGAGCATCACGCCAATATCGTGCCGTGGCATTTCCTGCGAGAGCGTCAGGGCGTGGTGTTGAAATGGGTGGATATCGACGCCACCGGCGATCTGGACCCACAAGCGGTGCTGGATGCGATTGGTCCACGCACCAAACTTGTCGCAATATCTCATATGTCCAATGTGTTGGGAAGCATTGTTGATGTGAAGTCAATCTGCCGGGGGGCGGCAGAGCAGGGGGTGCCGGTGTTGGTGGACGGCAGCCAGGCCGCGGTGCATATGGCCGTGGATGTGCAAGACATCGGCTGTGACTTCTACGCCATTACCGGACATAAGCTATATGGTCCAAGTGGTTCCGGGGCGATCTTCATTCGCAAGGATCGTTTGGCCGAGATGCGGCCATTCCTTGGCGGTGGCGACATGATCCGCGATGTGACGCGCGACACCGTGACCTACAATGACCCACCGATGAAGTTTGAGGCGGGAACGCCGGGTATTGTGCAACAGATCGGTCTGGGCGTTGCCTTGACCTATATGATGGATCTGGGGATGGCCAACATTGCGGCACATGAGCGGGTGCTGCGCGACCACACCCGGGCAAGGCTTGCGGGGTTGAACTGGTTGAAAGTTCAGGGAAATTCCGAAACCAAGGGCGCAATATTTTCCTTCACGCTGGACGGTCCGGCCCATGCGCATGACATCTCGACCGTGCTGGACAAGCGGGGAATTGCGGTGCGGGCGGGCAGCCACTGCGCGATGCCGCTGATGCAGCATCTGGGGGTCGGTGCGACTTGCCGGGCGTCGTTCGCGATGTACAACACCACCGACGAGGCAGATGCGTTGATTTCCGCCCTGGAGCTTTGCCACGATCTGTTTGGCTGATTTTGCGTTGCAGCCCCATGCGCCACGCGCTATAGCGGGGGTGCGCATCCATAGCTCAGCTGGATAGAGTGCTGCCCTCCGAAGGCAGAGGTCGCAGGTTCGAATCCTGCTGGGTGCACCATTTTCCTTAAATGTTGTTCGGGTGATGCAGGGACCGTTTTGTTGGTTCCGCTTCACCTGCGACGGTGATTGCCTAAGGTTAGGTTGGAATCATCCCGAGGTCCATCAGGTGGTCCCGGAAGGCTTCGGAAGGCGTTCTAAAGCCGAGACACTTGCGCGGGGTACTGTTGAGACGGTCGCAGAGGGCGGCCATCTCACGGTCCGGCAAAGTGAGGATAACCATGTCCAGCGGCAAATAGCGGCGCACGCGTTTGTTCATGTTCTCGACCGAGCCCTTTTGCCACGGGGCTTGCGGATCGCAGAACCAGGCCTATGCACCGAGGCCGTTCTCAAGCTCTCGCCAAGACACAAATTCCAGCCCGCGGTCGAAGGTCAGGCTGCGGCGCGCACTTTGGGGCAGGGGCGACATCAGACCGATAAGCCGGTTCATGATCGGCTTCGAACGACGGTCGTTGTTGCGAAACAGAACGGTGAAGCGGGTCTTGCGCTCGATCAAGGTGGCCACATTGGCCGGGCCATGCTCTTTGCGGAAGATCATCAGATCTGCCTCCCAATGCCCGAATTCTTCGCGCGATGCGACGACTGCGGGCCTATGGCGGATCGCTGAAATCTCTGGAAAGACGAGGCTTCTCGGCTTTCTTGCATAGCGCGGCTTGCGCCTGCGCCGCCGCTCGGGAAGGTAACGGGCAAGCTCCTGGCTTTGCCCGTCGCGGGAGTAAACGAAGCGGTAGATCGTCTCATGGCACAGACGGTGCGTCGATCCGGGCTCGGTCTTCAGCCGACCGGCGATCTGCTCGGGCGACCAGCCCGCCTTCAGCCGATCCACGACGGCTTCACGCAACTCTGGATGACGAACGAGCTTGCGGTCACGGGCACGACGGTCTTCCGCCAGCTTCTGCGCGGTCAGACACGTCCTGATTAGGAACGTTGAGTTTGAGAGAAGCGGAAGCACGACCAAGCGTGACCGATTGAGCCAAAGAGGCGCCGTCAGTTGCGTGCCGTTCGGCGAAACCGACTGGCACACGAGCGCTATCAAGCAGCCACGGACGCTTGAAATCATCCGGTTCAGCCGCAATGCCCTGCATCAAATGCGCAATCAAAGTGTCGTCATTGTCAAAGCCAGTGGCATCATTGCCCGCGTAAGCCGCGCGCAGCTTGGCAAAAGCTTGAGTAGTGCGGGCCTTGTCCATATCGGCCAAAGTGACAGACACAACGGTTGACGCCATTTCGGCAAAAATCTCGGGACGCGCCACAGACATAGACGCGCCGACACCACGAACAACAACACCGACAGCAGACGTACCAGCGTCTGAGGCATCAGAAGTATAATCGTATGCCGCACTGACAGCGCGAACAGAGGACCCAACAGTCTGAGCAGTTGGAGACCCAGCAAACCCAATGCCAGAAACTGGCAAGCGACCGGCGATGACGTCAAGATCGAGAGACCCAACAATGAGCGCACGCTCATAATCAGGCACGATCTTGGAAAAACGCGGCGACGGCCAGAACGCCGGAGGCAGGGTCACACTGTCGGCAAACACCTCTTGCGAGTATTTGCGACGGACAAGCCGAGACGAATGGGCGGCCAAACGGAAATTGTAAATGACCGTGAAGGCATCCAACAAATCAGTGTTGATTGTGGAGCCAGTGGGAACATGCAGACCGAGTTTCTTGAAGAAATCGGAAGCCGCCGCCGTAGTCAAAAGCGCACCCGACGCAGTGGCGAAAAAAGGCGGTGGCGCGCGATCGGCAAGACCAAGCGACTTGATCACAGCGCCCGTACGGGCATGCAGCAATTCATCCCGACCGGGGAATTGCGGGTGCGCGGATTTGGGCACAAACCACGCTTGAAAATTGGCCCAGACCCCATTCAGCAGGGGCTTGGGCATTTCTTTAAGTTGAATATCAATGCCGACACGGCCAGAAGCAGAATCACCCGCATGGAGCGGGATGAACGCAATCGGCTGGACGACGCCAGCACGGCCAGAAGACATAAGCACAACAGTGTCCTTACGGACCGACTTGTTAAAAGCCACAGGGGTATTGGATTGACGAGCCATGAGAGGACCTCAAAATTGAGAAAAATTAGGAAAATTGGCCGAAGGCCATTTGGCGTTGTCATAAAGACGACGCCACGGCCCGCGATTGGCGGGTTGCTTGCGATCAGGATCGGGCAAATCTGTAGAAGGACGCGGTGGCGTCAGATTACCATCGGCCACCCGCAAAGGACGCCCGAGAGTATGGTTGGCGACATAGTTAGTACGGCGATAATAAGCGTCAGACCCTAAGGCCCAGAGCGCTTGGTCCGCGTCCGGGCCAACCGGGTTAGGACCCATGCGAGTAATGCCGTCAGAGCCTTGAGTAGGAACCATAACAGGAACAACGTCAGCGCTGGCACCCACCCCACGAATGCCGCCAGAACCAACAGAAGACATCCCAACCACAGAAGGCGCAACATAGGGAGACCCCACAGCAGCAGCGCGCCGCCCAAGTGGCGGAAGACCTTGGCCAACATTGGCCACGGCAGACGGCTGGACCTGTAAGCCAGTCGCGCGCAGTTGTTCTAACTTAAGCCGCCCCAAATCCATTTCAAGTTGATTTGCGGCGTCGCGGCGTTTGGCATCGCCGGTCAGTGCATCGGTCATATCTGACAGCGCACCTGTCAGCAGTTCAGCCGATGCAAGAGGGGCGGCACCGCCGCCCATAGAGCCACCCGGTTGCCCATATTGCAGCATGGTCAGCGGGTTGAAGCCGTATTTCTCAGCAGCTTGGCGCGCGCCTTGGGCTTGTGACATCATGTTTTGGGCCGGGGTTTTGCCCTTCGGCCCAAACAGACCGCCGAGCAATTTAATGCCGCCGGACAGAAGCGCCTCAGCTACCCGGCCCAAGAAGACCCCCGCCGAGAATGCCGCGCCAAAGGCAGCGGAGCGGGGTTGACTTCCCGGAAGGCCCGGACAAGCTTGGCGCGCAAATTCTCACGCGTGAGCCAAAACATATCACAGAGGAAAACAGCCTCAGGCGGCATGGCATCCAAGGAGTGATTGCCCTCAATGAAATCGGAGGTTGCCAAAGAGTGGCAAACAAGCCACCAAACGGCCTGTTCCAGCGTGGAGACGGGTTGAGACGTCGCCCCGATGGTCATTGCAGACCACAAAAGGCCCGAAAGCCTTCCGAATAGAACAGGGAAGCCGTGGTACCGGCAGCGGTCAAAACCGCAGGCAAGATCACCCGGAGAAGAAGAGGAAGAAAGGATTGTGTCATAGAGACCTCCGAAGCAGGCAGAAGCGCCCGCGACCGCAGGAATACACAAATCCGATAATGAAGATTATGTAATATATTAATCAAGATCCCGCTGGTCTGCCGTGGCAAAGCCCGGTAAAGCTGCGATATTCCCTTGTGAAAGGCCTGGTCATGACGTTCTCACGTGCCATCAAAATCGCCCCGTCCATTCTTTCGGCTGACTTTGCCAACTTCGGTGCAGAGTGCCGTGCGATTGAGGCGCAAGGTGCGGATTGGGTGCATGTGGATGTGATGGACGGGCATTTCGTGCCCAACATCACCTTTGGCCCGGCGACCTGTGCGGCGATCCGTCCGCATATCAAAGGCGTGATGGATGTGCATCTGATGATTGCCCCGGTGGATCGCTATCTTGAGGCGTTTGCCGATGCTGGTGCCGATGTGATCACGGTGCATCTTGAAGCAGGTCCGCACATTCACCGCAGCCTGCAAGCCATTCGTGGGCTTGGTAAAAAATCAGGATTGGCATTGAACCCCGGCACCGGAACTGACGCCGTTGCTCATCTTTTGGATATGGTCGATCTGGTCTGCGTGATGACGGTCAACCCCGGCTTTGGTGGCCAGAAATTCATTCATTCTCAGGTGGACAAGGTGCGGTCTTTGCGCAAGATGATCGGCGATCGCCCCATTCATATTGAAATTGATGGTGGCGTGACCGTGGAAACCGCGCCTTTGGTCACCGCTGCCGGTGCAGATGTGTTGGTTGCAGGTTCGGCGGTGTTCAAGGGCGGATCGGTGGACAATCCGGCGCCCTATGGTGCCAATATCGCGGCCATTCGGGCGGCGGCTCAGGCTTAATGTAGATACTTAGTTATGTCATGCAAGCCATTGTAATCAAACAATGGCGGCCTCTTTGAACGGTTTGCCCGCAATCACCCGTTCGATCGACAAATCCGACAAGTCGAGGCTTAGCCAAGCGCCTGTCAGGATGTGCTCGGCCAGACCGCGCCCCACGGCCGGAGCCTGTTGCAGCCCGTGGCCGGAGAAGCCATTCATGAAAAACAGGTTCGCCACTTCGGGATGTGGACCCAGAATAGCGTTCTGATCCAAGGTGTTGTAGGCGTAATGCCCGACCCAGTGCCGCACCACTTTGACGGCATCAAAGCCCGGTGCGCGGTTGTAAAGCTGCTCCCAGATCACGTCTTCGAACAGGTGCAGATCCGGTTCAAAGTCGTCAGCGGCACAGGGGCCATCGGTGGACGGCACGGTGGCGGTGATCCAATGGTTCTGTTCGGGGCGCAAATAAAACCCGGTATCAACCAGCAACGGCGCATCGGGGTACCGCGCGTTCGGGGCATCAATCACAAAAACCGTGCGTTTCCGGGGTTCGACCGGCAGATCCAAACCGGCCATCCGGGCGATGACCGCAGCCCTGGTGCCACCCGCATTGACTGCGGCACCACAGGCGACGGCGCCACCCTTCCCCAAGCTGACCCCCGTGACCCGGCCTTGCGCCACCGTCATGCCCACCACTTCATCGCTGACAAAGCGCGCGCCTTGGGCTTTGGCGGCGGCGCGAAACCCCGACAGCAGGCCCATGTTGTCAAACCAGCCCTCATCGCGGTTGCCAAAACTGCCCGCGGTCAGATCGCTGACCTCCAGCCAGGGAAACCGCGTCTGGACCTGCTCTGGGGTCCAGACCTCGGTCGCGGCGCCAAAACTGCGCTGCATTTTGGCCAGATCGGCCAGCAAGGCCGCCCCTTCGGGCGTGTGGGTCAGAAACAGATAGCCGTTTTCCTTCAGCCCCAAGGAACCGATGCCCACATCCACTCCCAGATTCTGTTGAAAATTCCGGATGAATTCGATGCCAAAGCGCGAGATGGCCACATTGACACCGGTGCTGAATTGCTGCCGGATCGAGGCCACGGACAGGGCGGTCGAGCTGTGTGCAAAGCTGGGATCGCGTTCCACCACAAGCACTTGCAGACCGGGGTTCATCCGTGTGAGCCAATAGGCGCACGAGGCCCCCATCACTGCGCCACCAATCACAACCACATCTGCCCGTTGCATGTTCAACCGCCCTTTTTCCCAGCGCATCTTCCGTCGTTGGATATGACGATGCAGGGTGAAGGACAAGCGGTGCGCTGCAGAACTTGCGGGTGGCGGGCAGGTCGGGTCATGGCGAAAGTGACCATGATCCTTGAACCGGCCTGCCCCGATGCCCTGCCAGCTTCAGTCTGTCGCGGGGCCAGTAAAGGAAAAGGGGCCGACGTTGCCGCCAGCCCCCTGCCCTGCAAAGCCCTGATAAATCAGGCCTGAACCATCTTCGCCACTTCCGCCGCGAAATCTTCTTTTTCTTTCTCGATGCCTTCGCCGACACCCATACGCACAAAGCCCACCACTTCGACGCCAGCCTGTTTGGCAGCCTCGGCCACAGTGATTTCGGGGTTCATCACGAACATCTGGCCCATCAGGGTGTTTTCCGACAGGAAACGCTTCATGCGGCCCGGAATGATGTTGTTTTGCACAACTGCATCGGGCTTCGGCTTGGCCGAGGCTGCGTTTTCTTCCAGCGCCTTGCTGGTCTGCACGGCCAATTCACGCTCCACCACAACCGGGTCAAGGTCTGCCTCAGACAAAGCCCGCGGGTTGGTGGCTGCGACGTGCATCGCGATTTGCTTGGCGATACCGTTGTCGGTGCCTTTGACAGCCACCAGAACGCCAATGCGGCCCATGCCGTCGGCGGCCGAGTTGTGGACATACCACGCGACGTGATCACCCTCGACGCTCGCCATTCGGCGCAGGTTCATGTTCTCACCAATAGTGGCCACAGCCTCTTGGATCACGGTCAAAACCGGCTGACCGTTCAGGTCGGCGGCCTTCAACTCTTCCAGATCGGCACAACCAACAGCAGCCGTGGTGATCCCGCGCACCATCGACTGGAAGTCGGCGTTCTTGCCGACAAAGTCGGTTTCCGAGTTGATCTCGACAGCCACGCCGCGGTTGCCCGAAACCGCAACCCCGACCAGACCTTCGGCGGCCACGCGGTCGGCCTTTTTGGCGGCTTTGGCCAGACCCTTGGTGCGCAGCCAATCGACCGCGGCTTCCATATCGCCATTGGTTTCGACCAGGGCTTTCTTTGCGTCCATCATGCCTGCGCCGGTGCTGTCGCGCAGTTCTTTCACCATTTGTGCGGTGACGGTCATGTTCAGTCTCCTGAAATTCAAGAAATGAGTGCGGCGGGAAACAGGCTGAAACCCTTATCCCCGCCGTATATCAATCGCGTGACAGCCGATCAGGCCTCGGCGACGGCTTCTTCTTCGGGGGCCGTTTCCAGCGCGCCCAAATCGATGCCAGCGGCACCCATCTGCGCCGACATGCCATCAAGGGCTGCACGGGCAATCAGGTCGCAATAGAGCGCAATCGCGCGGGCGGCGTCGTCGTTGCCCGGGATGATGTAGTTCACGCCCTTGGGCGAGTTGTTGGTGTCAACGATGCCAACCACCGGGATGCCCAGTTTCTGAGCTTCGAGGATGGCGAGATCTTCCTTGCCAACGTCAATGATGAACAACAGGTCCGGCACGCCGCCCATTTCGCGGATGCCGCCCAAGGACGCCTGCAGCTTGGACTGATCGCGTTCCATGCCCAGACGCTCTTTCTTGGTCAGGCCTTCGCCGCCTGCACCCAAGACTTCGTCAATCTGTTTCAGACGCTGGATCGATTTCGACACGGTCTGCCAGTTGGTCAGCGTGCCGCCCAGCCAGCGGTGGTTCATGTAATATTGTGCGCATTTCTCGGCGGCTTCGGCGATCGGCTTTTGTGCCTGACGCTTGGTGCCGACGAACAGGATGCGGCCGCCCTTGGCGACCGTGTCGCGCACGATCTTCAGCGCCGCGTCCAGCATCGGGACGGTTTGCGTCAGATCGAGAATGTGGATGCCGTTGCGGTCGCCGTAGATGAATTCGCCCATCTTCGGGTTCCAGCGTGCGGTCTGGTGGCCGTAGTGTACGCCTGCCTCAAGCAGCTGACGCATGGAAAACTCTGGAAGAGCCATGTCTTATCCTTTCCGGTTTCAATCCTCGGCAAAGCTGTCTCAGACCTTGCGGTCCAACCGGCGGACCTTCCGGGATTTCTCCCCGTCAAGCCCAAGCTTCGCCTGTGAAGTGCGCGTCGCTTAGAACAGATCGCCCGCGACCGCAAGGCCACTGATCCAGATCAACGCGCAATCGGTGCGAAAAGTTAAAACCTTGGGCAGTGCTTCTGCTGCGCACGAACAGAAAAAGGATATCCCCATGATCGCAACTGGCGCCTTGATTGTCGTCGCTGATGGCACTTCGGCCATCTTTTACCGCAACACCGGGCATCTGTCTGTGGTGCTGGAGCATATGGAAACGCTGGCCCCGAAGGATCTGAACAACGAAGGCCCGGCAGGTGCGACCCCGGCAGAACAAACCCCGCAGGACCGTGACGAATCGACCTTCTCCAAACAGCTGGTGCAAAAGCTGAACGCGATGGCGCTGGCTCATGCCTTGCCCGATGCGGTGGTGATCGTCGCGGACCCGACGTCCCTGGGTCACATGCGCCCACTCTATCACGCAGAGCTGACGCGGCGGATCGTGGCAGAGTTGCACAAGACCTTGGTCAAAGCCTCGGCTCTGGACGTGGCCAAGGCACTGGCCGCACTTTGACATCCGGGCTGCGTTCGGGGTGATCGCGCCCCTTGCGCAGCCGGGCGGTTTCGGCGAAGAACCGCCATGACCCAAGCGCCCGACATCCTGTGCATCGGCTCTGTCCTGTGGGACATCATCGGCCGCTCATCCGCTTCGATGCGGCTGGGGTCGGATGTGCCGGGGCGGATCACCCGCTTGCCCGGCGGGGTGGCGATGAATATCGCCATGACTTTGGCGCGGTTCGGGCTGCGGCCCGGCGTTTTGACAACCATCGGCCGTGATCCGGAAGGCGACGAGTTGATCGCCGCCTGCGCCCGCATGGGGGTGTTGACCGATCACGCCTACCGGTCCGATGATCTGCCCACCGACCGCTACATGGCGGTTGAAGGTGCGAACGGGTTGATCGCCGCCATTGCCGATGCGTTTTCGCTCGAGGCCTCGGGCGACAAGATCCTGCGTCCCTTGGCGGATGGCCGTCTTGGGTCAGCGGCGGCACCCTGGGCGGGTCTGATCGCGCTGGATGGCAATCTTACCGAAACCTTGCTGGGCCAGATCGCGGCATCGTCCTTGTTTGCCCGCGCCGATCTGCGCGTGGCCCCGGCCAGCCCCGGCAAGGCCGAGCGGCTGTTGCCGCTGCTGTCGCACAAACGTACAACCCTTTATGTCAACCTCGAAGAGGCCAATCTGTTGGCCCGCAGCCAGTGTGACACCGCGCCCGATGCCGCACAGGCCTTGCTGGACAAGGGCGCGCAGCGGGTTCTGGTCACCAACGGCGGCAAGACCTGCGCCGATGCCACTGCCGGATCTGGCGTCACCTGCGCCACGCCGCCCCCGGTGATGGTGGCGCGGGTCACGGGCGCGGGCGATACCTTTATGGCGGCGCATATCGTGGCCGAACGTGGCGGGGCCGACCGCCTTACCGCCCTGTCAGCCGCCCTGCGCGCCGCCGCCACCTATGTCTCGGGAGAGATCGGATCATGACCAGCCTGCCCCTTGTCTTCGCCCCCGAAGTCGCCGCCGCCCGTGCATCGGGTGCTGCCATGGTGGCGCTGGAGTCCACCATCATCACCCACGGCATGCCGTTTCCGCAGAATGTGGAAACAGCCAAGCTGGTCGAGGCCGAGGTGCGCAAACACGGCGCGGTACCGGCCACCATCGCGGTGATGGGCGGGCGCATTCACATCGGGCTGACCGATGCGGAACTGGATGCCTTGGGTCAGGCGCATGACAGCATGAAACTGTCGCGCGCCGATCTGGCCGCCTGCATTGCCATGGGGCGGATGGGGGCCACGACGGTGGCCGCCACGATGATCTGCGCACAACTTGCGGGAATCGCGGTGTTTGCCACCGGCGGCATCGGCGGCGTGCATCGCGGGGCGGAAACCAGCTTTGACATCTCGGCGGATCTTGCGGAACTGGCGGCGACGGCGGTGACCGTGGTGGCTGCGGGGGCCAAGGCGATCCTCGATCTGCCCAAGACGCTGGAAGTTCTGGAAACCTATGGTGTGCCGGTGATCGCCTATGGCCAGGACGACTTCCCGGCATTCTGGTCGCGCGCGTCCGGCCTGAAAGCGCCGCTGCGCATGGACAGCGCGGCGCAGATCGCCGCCGCCCACCGCATGCGTGGGCTGCTCGGTCTTCCGGGTGGGCAGTTGGTGGCCAATCCGATTCCGCTGGACGCCGAAATCCCCAACGTCGAAATCACCCCGGTGATCGAGGCCGCGCTGGCCGATGCGACCTCGCAAGGCATCCTTGCCAAAGACGTGACGCCATTTCTGTTGCAACGCATCTTCGAGCTGACGGATGGCCGCTCTCTCACCGCCAACATTGCCCTTGTTTTGAACAACGCCCGGCTTGGCGCCGCAATTGCGCGTGAAATCGCGGCGCAAGCATCGGACGGGCCATTGTGATCGGCGGCCGGGCTTTCTAAGTTAAGGCGTCCCTGTTTGAGGTAGCGATGACTGACCACACCCCCCGCCGCTCCGTTTTCGCAGCCTTTCGCGCATCGTTCCTGACCGGCCTTGTGGTCGTGCTGCCGGTGGGCCTGACCATCTATGTGGTTTGGGGCGTCATCGGTTGGATCGACGGCTGGATCCTGCCGCTGATCCCGGCGCCGTGGCAACCCGAGGCTGTGATGCACCGCATCTTTGGCCCCGAGGTGAATTTCCCGGTGCGCGGGGTCGGTGTGCTGGTGTTTCTGGTCTTCACCGCGCTGATCGGGTCAGTCGCGCGCGGATTGATGGGGCGGTCGGTGATGCGGCTGGCCGAAACCATGGTGGACCGTGTGCCCTTGGTGCGGTCGGTCTATTCGGGCGTCAAGCAGATCACCGAAACCTTCTTTGCCAAATCCGAAAAGACCTTTGAGCGCACCTGTCTGGTCGAATTTCCCCGCGATGGCTATTGGGCCGTTGGCATGGTTGCCACCACCCCCAAGGGCGAGATTGCCACCAAACTGCCGGGCAAGGAGCCGATGGTCGCGGTCTTCGTCGGCCTGACGCCGATGACATCGGGGTTCTTGATTTTCGTGCCGGAAAGAGACGTGGTGATGCTGGACATGAAGGCGGATGAGGTGGTCAAGCTGATCGTCTCGGCGGGCCTTGTCTATCCGCAATCGCGCGACCAGATTGCGCTGGCGATGGGACAGGCCTGAGGCGGCAGTCCGGATTTGCTGTTTGTCAAATACTCCCGCCGGAGGCCCTGTTTGGTGCCAAAGAGCCTCCGGCGGGGATATTTGAGCAGAGAGGATGACAATTTTAGACAAGTTTTGGTCGAATTGCCTTTACAGCGCGGTCCAGCCGCCATCGACCGAAATGGTGGTGCCGGTGACCTGATCGGCATAAGGGCTGCAGAGATAGACCACCGTGCCGCCGATCTGTTCGGTGGTGGCGAACTGGCGTGAGGGTTGGCGCAGCAGCATCACATCGCGGATGACGGTGTCGCGGTCCATGTTGTGCACCTTCATCTGATCGGGGATCTGTGCCTCAACCAAAGGCGTCAGCACATAGCCGGGGCAGATGGCGTTGCAGGTGATGCCCTGCCCCGCCGTCTCCAAAGCCACGGTTTTCGACAGGCCGACGACACCATGTTTCGCCGCGATATAGGCGGATTTGTAGGGGGATGCGGTCAGCCCATGCGCCGAGGCGATGTTGATGATCCGCCCCCAACCGCGCGCGCGCATGCCAGGCAAAGCGGCGGCGCTTGTGTGGAAGGCCGACGACAGGTTGATGGCGAGGATCTGGTTCCACTTGTCGATGGGAAATTCATCCACGGGGGCCACGAATTGAATGCCTGCATTGTTCACCAGAATGTCGCAACCGCCTGCCGCCTCGATCAGGCCCCGGCAGGCCTGCGCATCCGACATATCGGCGGCGATGTAGCGGGCGTTGACGGCATGACGCGCGGCAATCCCGGCGGCCAGAGCGTGATCCTCAGCGCGGTCGGTGAAGCTGTTCAGCACCACATCTGCGCCCGCGCGCGCCAGTTCCTCGGCAGCCCCCAGACCGATGCCAGAGTTCGATCCGGTGATGATGGCGGTTTTGCCCCGTAGCATGTCAGCCCCCTGCGATGGTTTGTCCGCACGCTACATGCTGCACCTGCAAAGGAAAGCCCGCTTTCACACAGCGCCAAAAAAAACGCCCGCACGAAGCGGGCGTTAAGTTATTGAGGCAGGTTTCATACAGGCAAGAAACCTATCGAGCAGTAAGCATCTTATAGCCACATCAGAACCGCGATCCAAGTTAAAAGTTTGAAAAGCCACGAAAGCCCAACTAGGCTTGGTCTCAAGAAAGACACGCATCAAGGGATTGTTGCCAGAATGAGACAGGTTTTTTTCACGGGGCTTCGAGCCGCAGGGGCAGCCGCGTTGCTGGTTCTTGGCACCCACCATGCCCTTGCCGATCCGCAGCATGGCATAGCTATGTACGGCCAACCTGCCCTTCCACCCGATTTTGTGTCCCTGCCCCACGCCAACCCCGATGCGCCCAAGGGCGGACGCATCGTTTTCGGCGAATCGGGCGGGTTTGATTCACTCAATCCCTACATCGTCAAAGGAGCCGCCCCTGCAGGGGTGGGGTTGCTGACGGTCGAGACACTTCTGGGCCGATCCTATGACGAAGCCTTCAGTCTTTACGGGGTCTTGGCCGAATCGGTCGATACCGATGAGGCGCGCTCTTACGTCGAATTCACCCTGCGCGCAGGCGCGAAATTCTCGGACGGCAGCCCGGTGACGCCGGACGATGTCCTTTGGTCATTCGAAAAGCTGGGGGTCGAGGGCAGCCCGCGCTATGCCGGGGCCTGGAAAAAGATCGCGAAGGCCGAGAAAACCGGCGAGCGGTCGGTGAAATTCACCTTCACCGAATTGGACCGCGAATTGCCGTTGATCCTTGGCCTGCGCCCGATCCTGCAAAAGGCGCAGTGGGAGGGCCGCGATTTCACCGCCACCACGCTGGAAGCACCCGTAGGCTCGGGCCCCTATGTCGTTGGCGAATTTGAGCCGGGCAAGTTTATCAGCTTCAAGAAAAACCCCGATTGGTGGGGCGCGGATTTGGCCTTTTACAAGGGTCAGCACAATTTCGACGAGGTGCGCTATGAGTATTTCGGCGATGGCGGCGTGGTGTTTGAGGCGTTCAAGGCCGGTGAAATCACCACTTACCGCGAAAGCAACCCGGCGAAATGGGCGGCGAATTACGACTTCCCGGCGGTGCTGTCGGGCGATGTGATCAAGTCGGAAATCCCACATGGGCGGCCTTCGGGGATCGAAGGGTTCGCCTTCAACACCCGCAAGCCGATCTTTGCGAACTGGCGCGTGCGCGAGGCACTGATACAGGCGTTCAATTTTGAACTGGTCAACCAGACCCTGAACGGTGGGGCCAATCCGCGGATTGCGTCTTATTATTCCAACTCGGAACTGGGCGCGCCTGCAGGTGTGGCCGCCGAGGGTCGCGTGGCCGAACTGCTGGCCCCCTTTGCCGCCGATCTGTTGCCCGGTGCTTTGGAAGGCTATGCACTGCCGGTGTCAGACGGGACCGAGGCCAACCGCGCGGGCATCCGTGCGGCCACGGCGCTGCTGGAAGAGGCCGGGTGGACGGTGCAGGATGGGGGGCTCAAAGACGCCGCCGGTGCGCCGTTTGCGTTTGAGATCCTGCTGGTCAACGGCGCCGATGACATGATCGCGGCGGCGAATATCTACATCGAGGCGCTGAAGCGGTTGGGGATCGAGGCCAAGCTGACTACGGTGGATTCGGCGCAATACAAGGAACGCACCACCGCCTATGACTTTGACATGACCCATTACATCCGGTCGCTGTCGCTGAGCCCTGGCAATGAGCAGATGCTGTACTGGGGCGCGGCGGGCGTCACAGAGCCGGGCACGCGCAACTGGATGGGGATGAATTCGCCAGCGGCTGAGGCGATGATCACCACCATGGTGCAATCCAAAGACCGCAACGAATTTGTGGCGGCGACGCAGGCGCTGGACCGGATTCTGACCTCGGGGCGCTATGTGGTGCCGATGTGGTATTCCGGCATCTCGCGGCTGGCCCATGCCAAGCAACTGCATTTCCCCGAGAGGTTGCCCTTGTATGGCGATTGGCTGGGCTTCCAGCCCGAGGTTTGGTGGTATCAGGAATGAAGGTCGCGCTGATCCTGATGCTGTTGACAGGCTGCGCCACGGTGGAGGGCATCGGGCGGGATATTTCCGGCGGGGCCAACCGGGTGTCGGGCTGGATAGACTGACGCAGAAAAGGGGGGTTTCACACCCCCAAGCCCCATTGCGCCGCGCAATGGGGCTCCCCCCGTGGGATATTTGGGCAGAGAGGATGAAAATTTTAGATAGATTGTAGGGGCTCAGGTCGGTTCAGTGGTTTCGGGCAGCCGGATCACTGTCACCGAACAGCCCGCCTCGGCCACGACCTTGGCCGAGACAGAGCCGAGATACCGCCGCGTCGTCGAGTGGCCGCGCGCGCCCATCAGGATGTGATCGGCGCGGTTGGCCTCGGCGTGGTCGATGATCGCCGTGGCCGGATCGCTGTTTTCCAGAATGCTGTAAGTCAGCCGGTCATCGTTCAACTCGATGCCATCCGCCCAGGCCTTGAGCGCCACCAGCCGCATCACATGCAAGTTGTTGCCGGCATCATCGGTGGCCAGGTCCATGCCGATGCGCGCGGTCTTGATGACGTTGACGCAGGCCACCCGCGCGTCGGGGCGGTTGACCAGCATGCGTTTGACCTGCAGGTGAATCGCCTGCGACAGCGGTTCCATCTCGGGTGCGAGATCCACTGCCACCAGCAGGATCGGCGCGCGGTCGATCTGCGCGGCCATCGCCGGGGGGGCTGCAAAACCGGTGATGTTGCGCATCGCGCGCCAGCGCCGGAACACCATCAGCGCGCCGTTGGGTCTGGTCTTGTGGGCGCGGTCGGTCAGGCGCACCTGCGCCGGGTGGGTCAGATCAAAGATCATCTGGGCGGCGGACTGATAGCGTTTGGCCGGGTCCACCTCCAGCGCGCGCAGGATGATCTCTTGCAGCCATTCCGGGATTTCCGGGCGCAGGCCGCGCGGCGGCATCGGGTCACGCCAAAGCCGCGATTTCACGCCCGACAGCTTTTCCGGTATCCCGAACGGCATCTTGCCGGTGGCGAGTTCATACAAGAGCGCGCCCAGAGCGAAGAGGTCAGAGCGCAGATCGCCACGCTGGCGCAGGAATTGTTCCGGCGCGATATAGGGGAAGGTGCCCATCGGAATGGTGAATTCCTCGGCCAGCAGGTCGGGCAGCAGATCATGGCGCGACAGGCCGTAGTCGATCAGCACCATCTCGCCCGAGGGGCGCTGCAGAAAATTGTCGGGCTTCAGGTCAAGGTGGATGACGTGCTGGCGGTGAATGTCATGCACGGCGGCGGCCATGCGCGCGCCCATCTCGATCACCGCATCAATCCGCAGAGGCGCCTGGCGGAAGGTCTTGTAAAGCGAGTCGCCCGGGATGCGTTCGGTGACGATATAGGGCATCACCGCAAAATCGCCCTGCCCCAGCAGTCGCGGCACATGCGGGCCCTCGAGGCGCTGCATGATCATTTGCTCGACCTCGAAGCCCACAATGGTGGGGCCGTCAAAGCCGTCCAGAATGGTCGGGACCTTCATCACCATCGGCGTCGGGTAAAGCGCGTGGGTGACGTCCCAGATGGTGGCAAAACCGCCCGTGTGCAGCTTTTCACCCAAGGTGAAGCCGTCGATTTCAAGTCCGGGATGCGGTCGCTGCGTCATTCAGATGCCTTTCATCAGCCGCTGCGCCAAAGCCTCGGGCAGACCGCTGTTGCGGGATTTGCGGGCGGTGGTGGCGGCATCATAGCCGATCTTGCGGAAGGTCAATTCATTGGCGGCGCGGTCGAGGATCGCATAACCCGCCAAGGCCGTGCCGTCGCGCGGCTGCCCCACCGAGCCGATCACCGCCAGCCAGCGCCGTGAGGTCAGCAGCGGCACCGGCCGCGCCGGGAGGGCCGCAAACTGCATCACCCGCCCGCCAAGGTCACAGCTGTAAAGTTGGGCGCGGTGGACGTGGCCACAAAAGATCAGCCGCGCGCGCGACACCCGAAAGCTGGGCATCGCCTTTTGGGCGGACGTGACATAAAGCCAGTCGGCGGGATCGTTGGCGCTGGCGTGGACGAAGAGCATGTCGTCCTCTTCCACCACCAAGGGCAAGTCTTGCAGAAACAGCCGTTGCCGCGCGGTCAGCCGGTTCACCGTCCAGTCGATCACCCGGCGGGCGTTGGCGTTCATGCTGCCATCGGGCACCCCCACGGCGCGGTCATGGTTGCCGCGCACGCAGATCGCCCCCTGTTTGACCATGGTTTCGACGGTTTCCAGACACCAATCAGGGTCGGGACCGTAGCCGACGATATCACCCAGGAACACCAGGCGGTCGATGCGACGCAGGGCCAGATCGGCCAAAACCGCCTCAAACGCCTCACGGTTGGCGTGGATGTCGGTCAGTAGTGCCAGCCGCATTCCATTCCTCCCGAACCCTGTCGCATCACCGATCCTTCCCGACCGCCATCAGACCAGTGACGTCACCCACAACACCGTCGCGTCCTCTTGCGACAGGCTGATCACATTGTGACCCATGGAGGCGTCGTAATAGGCACTATCGCCCCGGCGCAGATCGACGGGTTCGTAAAACTCGGTGTAAAGCCGGATGACGCCGGTGAGGACATAAAGGAACTCTTCGCCCTCATGGCGGACCCAGCCGTCAAAATCCTCCATCGCGCGGGCGCGGATGGTGGCGCGGTAGGGCAGCATCTGCTTTTTCGTGAGGCCACCCGACAGCAGTTCGTGTTCATAAGTGGCGGTGGCATGGGCCTGACCCGTCCCCGATTTGGTGACCACGATGCGGCCCGACACCTGCGCCTGTGCGGCCGGTGTGAACAACTGCGGCACCGAAATCGCCATGCCAAGGGCCAGCTTTTTCAGCGCGTCATAGGTCGGCGACATCTGACCGTTTTCGATCTTCGACAGGGTCGAGCGCGCGAGCCCGGCCTGAAGCGCCGCCTGTTCCAGCGTCCAGCCTTTGGCCTTGCGCAACTCGCGCACGCGCACACCCAGATCCAGCGGCGGCGGGACCGTCGGATCACCGCTATCGCGGCCAAGGCGGATCATGCGTTTGGGATCGCTGGACATAGCGGAGCCATAAGCCAAGGGGGGGCGTCTTGCAACATCTGCGCATGGCCGAGGCACTGCGGGGGTTTCACACCCCCAGGCCGCATTGCGAAGGGCAATGCGGCCTCCCCCGTGGGATATTTGGGCAGAGAGGATGCAAATTTCAGATAAAGTGGCGTGGTTTCGCAGCCAGCCCTTTTGCGGTAGAAATACCTATGGATGACCTGTTTCCCCCTTGCCCCAAAGGCTTCAATCTGGCGGCCCACGCGCTGCGCCATGCGGCGGCATTGGCCGAAAAACCGGCACTGATCGTGCTGGCTGAGCCGCCGGATGTCTGGAGTTACGCGCGGCTGGAGGCAGCGGTGCGGGGCGTGGGCACGGGTTTGCGGGCGCTGGGGTTGTGCCCCGGTGACCGGGTGCTGATGCGGCTGGGCAACACACCCGCCTTTCCGATCCTGTTTCTGGGCGCGATCGCGGTGGGGCTGGTGCCGGTGCCGACCTCGGCTGCGCTGACGGTGGCCGAGATCACCGCGATGGTCCGCAGCCTGTCGCCTGCGCTGATCGTGGCCGAACCGGGGGTGGCCTTGCCCGACAGCCCGGCGCCGGTGCTGAGGGCCGATGCGGTGCTGGCGATGGCCGTGCTGCAGCCTTGCGCCTATCTGATCACCGATCCCGATCAGCTGGCCTATATCGTGTTCACCTCTGGCACTTCGGGCCGTCCCCTGGCTGTGGGCCATGCGCACCGCGCCCTTTGGGCCCGGGGGATGATGCATCAGGGCTGGCAGGGTTTGCGCGCAGAGGACCGGGTGTTGCACGCGGGGGCGTTCAATTGGACCTACACCTTGGGCGCGGGGTTGCTGGACCCTTGGACGGTGGGGGCAACGGCATTGATCCGCGGTCCCGGCACTGTGCCTGCCGATCTGGGGGCATTGTTGGCGCAATCAGAGGCCACCATCTTTGCCGCAGCGCCGGGCGTTTACCGTCAGATGTTGAAAGCGCCGCTGCCGGCGTTGCCGCATCTGCGTCATGGCTTGTCCGCGGGAGAGTCCCTCGCCCCCGGTCTGCGCATGGCCTGGCGAGCCGCCACCTGTACGGATGTACATGAGGCGATCGGTCTGTCGGAATGTTCAACCTTTCTGTCGGGCAGCCCTGCGCAGCCGGCGCCCATGGGCAGTTTGGGCTTTGCGCAACCCGGACGCCGCCTTGCGGTGCTGGATGATGCAGGCATGCCCGCAGACCGCGGCACTTTGGCCATTCACCGCGATGACCCCGGCCTGATGTTGGGCTACATCGCAGCGCCGGAAGCCACCGCCGCGCGCTATTCCGGCGATTGGTTCCTGACCGGCGATCTGGTGGCGCGGGATCCGGCCGGGGCCTACCGCTATCTGGGGCGCGTCGATGACATGATGAACGCAGGTGGCTACCGGGTGTCGCCGCAAGAGGTCGAGGCGGCGATAACAGGCTGCCCCGGCCTGATTGATTGCGCCGCAGCCGAGATCGCGGGCCGCGACGGCACCCGCATCATCGCCTGTTTCTACACCGCCGAGGCCGATCTGGACGCAGATTTTTTGGCCGCCCATGCCGCGGCGTCATTGGCGCGTTACAAGCAGCCGCGCCGCTTTATCCGCCTTGACGCCCTGCCGCGAAACGCCAACAACAAGCTGAACCGCCGTGCCCTAACTTTGCCTGAGGCCCCATGATCCGCCTAGACATCTTCTCAGACCCCGTTTGCCCGTGGTGCCTGATCGGCAAAGCCAATCTGGACCGCGCGCTTGAGGCGCATCCCGATCATCCCTTTGCGATCGAATGGCATCCGTTCCAGTTGAACCCCGACATGGCCGCCGAAGGTGTGGACAAACGCAGCTATCTGGCGGCGCGCTTTGGTGGCGTCGACAAGTTGGACCAGATCCACGCCCGCCTGCGCGACACTGCAAAATCGGCAGGGGTGGATCTGGACCCGGACACCCCCACCCGCATCCCCAACACCCTGAACGCCCACCGTCTGATCCACTGGGCCGGGCTGGAGGGGCGGCAGACGGCGATGGTGTCGGCGCTGTTCCGGGCCTATTGGCGCGAGGGCCGTGATATTGGCGACGTGGGCGTGCTGGCGGCCCTGGCCGGAGAGGCGGGTCTGGACAGTGCGGCGATGGCGCGCCTGCTGGCCACCGATGCGGATGCGGATGATCTGATCGCGCGGGATCAGGACGCCCGTGCCAAGGGCGTCACAGCGGTGCCGACCTTCCTGATCGCACAGCAATTCGTGCTGTCGGGGGCGCAGCCGCCCGAGTTGTGGGGCCAGGTGATCGAAGAGATGCTGGAAAAGCTGAAGGAAACGCCCTGACCCAGACACCCTTGGGCGATATGGCCGCCTTGGCATCGCATTGGGTCTTGTCCTTCCGGTGCCATCAGGGCCATGTGGCCGGGTTGGCGCTGATCGCCATTGTTCCTTATGTGCGCCGCAGGAAAGCCTGATCCATGACCCCCACCACCCGCTTGTCATCAGGCGAATTCATCGCCTTGATTGCCGCGCTGTTTGCCACTGTCGCCATCTCGATCGACGCGATGCTGCCCGCCCTGCCCGAGATTGCGGCCACACTGTCGCCCGCCAATCCCAACCGGGCGCAACTGGTGGTGACGTCTTTTGTCTTTGGCATGGGGATCGGCACGCTGTTTGTGGGGCCGTTGTCGGATGCGTTCGGGCGCAAGCGGGTGCTGCTGTGGTCGGCTTCGCTCTATTCGGTGGCGGCGCTGGCCTGCTATTTTGCGCCCGGCCTGCAAACCCTGCTGGTCGCGCGGCTGCTGATGGGTCTGGGGGCGGCTGCCCCGCGTGTGGTCGGCGTGGCCATCGTGCGCGACCTGTTCAAGGGCCGCCAGATGGCGCAGGTGATGAGCTTTGTGATGATGGTCTTCACCCTGGTGCCTGCCGTGGCGCCGCTGATGGGGCAAGGCGTCATGGCTTTGGCCGAGTGGAAGGTGATCTTTCTGGTCTACATCGGCTTTTCCGCCGTCACCACCGCCTGGCTGGCGCTGCGGCAACCCGAAACCCTGCCGGTGGAGGCCCGCCGCCCGCTGGCCGTGGCCAACCTGATGTCTGCCACGCGTGAGTTGTTCGGCCACCGGGTGGTGATCGCCTCGATCATCGCCCAAACCCTGACGCTGGCGGCGCTGTTTGCGGCACTGTCCTCGATGCAGGGGGTGTTCGAGCAACGCTTTGACCGCGCGGGCAGCTTTCCCTTGTGGTTCGCCTTCATCGCGCTGACCTCGTCCTCGGGCAGCATCCTGAATGCGGCCGTGGTGGTCCGTCTGGGCATGCGGCGCGTGGTGACGGTGACCTATGCCGCGATGCTGATGCTGACCCTGCTGCTGTTGGGCGTCACGGTGGCCGGAGCGATGCCCGAGACGCTGGCCTTTCCCGCGCATCTTTTGTGGAGCATCGCGCTTTTTGCGATGATGGGACTGTCGATGGGCAACCTGAACGCGCTGGCGATGGAGCCTGTGGGCCATATCGCGGGCCTTGCAGCGTCGGTGACATCGGCGATTGCGACCGTGGTGTCTGTGCTGATCGCGGTGCCGGTGGGGCTGGCCTTTGACGGCAGTGCTGTGCCGTTGATGGCGGGAGTTGCGGTGTTCATGGCGGCGGCGCTGGGGGCGATGCGGCTGGCGGGGAAACGCTGATCGGCTTGGCTGGCGTTCAAGATGAGTATTTAGGCCAAGATGAAGAAACTTTAGTCGAATTTGAATGGTTTAGCCCTTCGGCTTGACCACCTTTTCGGCCAGATCCCGCGCGATGGCGAAAGCGCCCTTGATCCGTTCGGCTTCGGTTTTCATCTCGCCCAGCAGCACGATCTTGTTGCCCGCCACCCGCGCCGCCGGGCCTTGGGCCTTGATGAATTCGACCAGCCCCGCCGGATTGGCGAATTTGTCGTTGTGGAACTGCACCGTGGCGCCTTTGACGCCGGCGTCAATGCGGGAAATTCCGGCGCGTTTGCACATCGACTTGATCCGCACGATCAGCATCAGGGTGTTGACCTCTTTGGGGATCGGGCCGAAGCGGTCGATCAACTCGGCGGCAAAGCCCTCCAACTCCACCTTGGTGGCAAGGCTGGACAGCCGCCGATAGAGGCCCAAACGGATGTCGAGATCGGGGATATAGCTTTCGGGGATCATCACCGGCACGCCCAGATTGATCTGCGGCGACCATTGGTCATCGACGCTTGACAGCCCCTGCAACTCGCCGGATTTGATTTTGGCAATCGTCTCTTCCAGCATCGCCTGATAGAGCTCGTAGCCGACTTCCTTGATATGGCCCGACTGTTCTTCGCCCAAAAGGTTGCCCGCGCCGCGCAGGTCAAGGTCGTGGGACGCAAGGTTAAATCCCGCGCCCAAAGAATCCAAAGACCCCATCAGCCGCAACCGTTTCAGCGCCTGCGGGGTCAAGGGCGCGCGGGGTTTGGTGGTGAGGTAACAATAGGCGCGGGTCTTTGACCGACCGACCCTGCCCCGGATCTGATAAAGCTGCGACAACCCGAACATATCGGCGCGGTGGACGATCATCGTATTGGCGGTCGGAATATCCAGACCGGATTCGACAATCGAGGTCGCCACCAGCACATCATACTTGCCGTCGTAGAACTGGTTCATCCGGTCATCCAGATCACCCGCCGCCAACTGACCGTGGGCGATGACGAAAGTGACTTCGGGAACATGGGTTTTCAGGAAATCTTCGACAAAAGGCAGATCAGAGATTCGCGGCACCACGTAGAAACTCTGGCCGCCGCGGAAATGTTCGCGCAAAAGCGCCTCACGCAGGGTGATGGTGTCGAATTCCGAAACATAGGTGCGGATCGCCAGGCGGTCCACGGGGGGTGTGGCGATGATGGACAGGTCCCGCACGCCGGTCAGCGACAGTTGCAGCGTGCGCGGGATCGGCGTGGCGGTCAGGGTCAGCACATGCACCTCGGACCGCATTTCCTTCAGCCGCTCCTTGTGGGTGACACCGAAATGCTGTTCCTCGTCGATCACCAGCAGGCCCAGGTTCTTGAAGCGAATGGATTTCGCCAGCAACGCATGGGTGCCGATGACGATATCGACCTGACCATGGGCCATCGCATCCCGCGTGGCATTGGCGTCCTTTGCCGAAACAAAGCGTGACAAGGGCTTGATCGAAATCGGAAATCCGCGAAAGCGCTCAACAAAGCTGCGGTAATGCTGCCGTGCCAGCAACGTCGTGGGACAAATCACCGCCACCTGCATCCCCGACAGCGCCGCCACAAAGGCCGCGCGCATGGCAACTTCGGTTTTGCCAAAGCCCACGTCGCCGACGATCAGGCGGTCCATCGGGCTGCCTTTTTCCAGATCGGCAATCACATCGGCAATGGCGGACAGCTGATCTTCGGTTTCGGTGTAGGGGAAACGGGCGGCGAAGGCCTCCCATATCGAATGTGGGGCCTCTAGTACCGGTGCATGGCGCAGGGCGCGCTCGGCGGCGATGCGCATCAGCTTGTCGGCAATCTCGCGGATGCGCTGTTTGAGTTTGGCCTTCTTGGCCTGCCAGGCGCCGCCGCCCAGACGGTCCAACAGCCCGTCCTCATGGCCATAGCGTGACAGCAGTTCGATATTCTCGACAGGCAGATAAAGTTTCGCGTTTTCAGCATATTCCAAGGCGACGCAGGCATGGGGTGCGCCCAGTGCCGTGATGGTTTCCAGCCCCAGATAGCGCCCGACGCCATGTTCGACATGCACCACCAGATCGCCCACCGACAGCGTGTCCACCTCACGCAGAAAGTTGTCGGCCTTGCGTTTGCGCCGGGGTTTGCTGACCAAACGGTCGCCCAACACATCCTGTTCCGAAATCACCGCCAGACCCGGCGCGACAAACCCCGCCTCCAGCGCCCAAATCATCAGGTAAAGCCCGCCGCGCCCCTCAGGTATGTCGCGGAAATCCTTGATTTCCTTGGCAGAATGCAGACCTTGATCGTCAAGCAACCCCTTGAGGCGTTCGCGCGCGCCATCGGACCAAGAGGCAATCACGACATGCGCATCCTGAGACAATGCTTTAATATGCGCAGACAAAGCACTGAACAGGCTTATATTTTCCTGCTGACGCTCTAGCGCGAAACTGCGGCCGATGCGGCCCTGCGCGTCCAGCACCCCCGGCCCCGGCGATTGCGGCAAGGGCGACAGTTGCAGCACACGGTGATCGGCGATGGCCGCCTCCCACGCCGCATCGTTCAGATACAAAAGATCCGGCGGGCTGGGCTTGTAGACCGAATCCAGCCGCCCCTTGGCCGTCAAAGCCTCACGTCGCGAGTCATATTGGTCGTCGATGCCCTCCCAGCGCGACAGGCGTTGCGGGGTGAACTGGTCGTCCAGCAGCACCGAAGCACTGGGCAGATAGTCGAAAATCGTTTCCAGCCCGGTGTGGAAATACGGCAGCCAATGCTCCATCCCCTGATGCTTGCGCCCGGCTGACACCGCCTCATACAAGGGATCATCAGAGCCACCGGCCCCGAATTCCACCCGGTAATTCTGGCGAAACCGCGCGATGGCCGCATCGTCCAGAATAACCTCGGACATCGGTGCAAATTCGACCGCCTTCAGTTTCTCGGTGGTGCGCTGGGTGATCGGATCAAAGCGGCGCGCCCCGTCCAGCACATCGCCGAAGAAATCCAGCCGCACCGGGCCGCCGTCACCGGGCGGGAAAATATCGACGATGCCGCCGCGAATGGCGAAATCGCCGGGTTCCGCGACGGTGGAAACCGGAGAAAACCCCATCCGGGCCAGAAAACCGCGCAGCTGTGCCTCATCCACCCGGTCACCGACGCGGGCCACAAAGGACGCGGTTTGCATCACGGCGCGCGCAGGCAGGCGCTGGGTCGCGGCATTCAGGGTGGTCAGCAGCACAAATGCCCCCGACAACCCCGAGGTCAGCGCCGCCAGCGTCGACATCCGCCGAGCCAGAATTTCCGGGTTGGGCGAGACGCGGTCATAGGGCAGACAATCCCAGGCCGGCAGATCCAGCACCACCACCCCCGGTGCCATCACCGCAAGTGCGGCCCGCATCGCCTCCATCCGCTTGTCGTCGCGGGCGATATGGATCACCGGCGCGCCGCGCTCCAGTTCGCGCGCCAAAAGCCGGGCGTCAAAACCTTCGGGCGCCCCGCCCAGGGTGATGCGCGCCGCCGTCATTCAGCCCAGGGCGCCGATTTGCATGTTTTGATACATGCCGAACATCGAGGTCAGGAAGATGGAAATCATGCCCAAAAGCTGCACCGAAAACCGGTGCCGCATCAACCGGCGGTCCAGTATCGCGCCGGTGGGTTGATCCGCCTCGATCAGCGCCGCCACCCGCACCGACATCGCGGCCATGATGGTCATCGGCAAGAACAGAAACAGCACAGCCTGGGCGAATTCGATCTGATAATAAAAGCCAAGCATCAGCAGCGCCGACAGGATAAAGCACAAAAAGGCCATCAGCCAGCTGCCAGCCGTGCGCGTGATGTACAAAAGCCGGGTGGTGTTGATGCGAACCAGAACCTCAAGATCCGACTGCGCCTCACCGCCCTGCTTGCGCGCGCGCGAGATCAGATCGAAAGGCACGCCCAGCACCCAGTGGCTGGAGCTGGACCACATCACCGCCAGCATGATCCAATACCACAGGTTTGAAAACGACCGCATGTCGATCAACTCGAAGACGATCTGATACCACTCCACCGCCTGCCCTCGCCTTACCTGACCCTTGCGCGCTATTGTCTGCTTGAGACGCGTCCCATTCCATGGCAGGCAAGGGTCACAACCGCAAGCCCCTTTGCCCGCCAAGGAATGCCCCGATGCGACCGATTTCCGGCCCGACCCCGATCACGCGATTTCGTCGCACCCGTCGCACGGCCTCGCTGCGCGCCATGGTGCAGGAAAACACGCTGGGTGTCGGTGATCTGATCTGGCCTATGTTTCTGCGCGACGGTGTTGCCTTGCGCGAACCGATTGCCTCGATGCCCGGCGTCGACCGGCTCAGCCTTGATCTGGTGGTGCAGGCGGCGGAACAGGCGGCCGCCTTGGGCATTCCGGCGATTTGCCTGTTTCCCTACACCGATCCCGCCCTGCGCACGGTGGATTGCGCCGAGGCGTGGAATCCCGAAAACCTGACCAACCGCGCCATCCGCGCCATCAAGGCCGCCGTGCCGGATATTGCGGTGATGACGGATGTGGCGCTGGATCCCTACAACGCCTTGGGTCATGACGGGTTGGTGCGCGATGGCATCATTCTGAATGATGAAACCGTCGAGGCATTGGTGCGCATGGCGCTGGCGCAGGCCGAGGCGGGGGCGGATATTCTGGGGCCGTCCGACATGATGGATGGCCGCATCGGTGCTCTGCGTGCGGGGCTTGAAGCGGCGGGACATCGCGATCTGGCGATCCTGTCTTATGCCGCGAAATATGCTTCGGCGTTTTACGGGCCGTTCCGTGATGCGGTCGGGGCCTCGGCGGCCCTGAAAGGCGACAAGAAGACCTATCAGATGAACCCTGCCAATTCGGACGAGGCGTTGCGGCTGGTGGAGCGCGATCTGCGCGAGGGCGCGGATATGGTGATGGTGAAACCCGGCATGCCCTATCTCGACATCTGCCGCCGGGTCAAAGACATGTTCGGCGCGCCGACCTTCGCCTATCAGGTGTCGGGCGAATACGCGATGATCATGGCCGCCGCCCAGAACGGCTGGATCGACGCCGAGGCCGCCATGCTGGAAAGTCTTTTGGGCTTCAAGCGGGCCGGATGCGATGGAGTTCTGACCTATTTTGCACCGCGCGTCGCGCGTTTGCTGCGCGAGGGCTGAGCCCCCGGATCGGCAAGCCCTTGCCCAGCCTGCGGCATAAAGCATGACAGCCGCGCCGATTGTCGCTATATCTGGCACAACGAAGGCCGTCAGAGCCTTTGCAGGCATAGGGCAGATATTATGACACAGGTTTCCCGGCGTGGTTTTCTGATGGCTGGCGGTGCGGCAGTGGTGCTTGCGGGCTGCCAGAATACGGTGGTGGGCAATGGCATCGGGTCACGCGGGGCCGAACAGATCGACGGTCGCGTCGACACCACCCGCGACTATCTGTTCCGCCAATATCCCGGCACCCGTGATCTGGCCTCGCGCGCCTATGGGGTGCTGATCATGCCTTTGGTGACCGAGGCCGGCTTTGGCATCGGCGGCAGTTACGGGCGCGGTGCTCTGCGGATCAACGGGGCGACGGTGGATTATTATTCCGCCACCCGCGCCACCATCGGCTTTCAGATCGGCGCGCAGCAATATGCACATGCGCTGTTTTTCATGACCGATCAGGCGCTGACCACGTTCCGGCGCTCCAACGGTTGGGCCGCGGGGGCCGAAGTGCGCTATGCCACCCCTGAACAGGGCGCGGCACTGGGCAAGGAAACCACCGAACTGGACCCGGTGATCGGGCTGATCTTTGGCCAACAGGGCCTGATTGCAGGGGCAACTCTGGCCGGCGTGAAATACACGCGAATCATTCCGTAACTGCCGGATTGGGCGGGGCGAACACCGCGACAGGTCGGGGCGTGTCCCGACCTTGTTACCGCAAGCGCCGGATCAAACCCGAGGTGTCGCCGCGCCCGCCGCCCATCAGTTGCACATCCTTGTAAAACTGATCGACCAAAGCGGTCATTGGCAGGCGTGCGCCGATCAGATCGGCGGTGTCGAGACAAATCCCCAGATCCTTGCGCATCCAGTCCACCGCAAAGCCAAAGTCAAAGCGGTCCTCCAGCATGGTTTTGTGCCGGTTGACCATTTGCCATGACCCTGCAGCGCCCTGAGAAATCACCTCGACCACCGCGTTGCCGTCCAGACCCGCCTTTTCGCCAAAGGCCAGCGCCTCGGCCAGACCCTGCATCAGGCCCGCGATGCAGATCTGGTTCATCATCTTGGCCAATTGCCCCGAACCGCTTGGACCCAGACGGCGACAGACGCGGGCATAGGCGGCCAAGACCGGTTCGGCGGCCTGAAACTGTTCATCCGCGCCGCCGCACATGATCGACAACACGCCATTGACCGCCCCGGCCTGACCACCCGACACCGGCGCATCGACAAAGCCCAGCCCCATGCCCGCCGCCAACCCGGCCAGTTCGCGCGTCACAAGGGCCGAAACCGTGGTGTGATCGACAAACACCGCGCCGGGCGCCATGCCCGCAAAGGCCCCGTCCGGCCCCAGACAAATGCCGCGCAAGTCATCGTCATTGCCGACACAGGCCATGACAAATTCGGCACCCGCCGCCGCCAGCGCCGGAGTGGCTGCCTTCGCGCCGCCATGCTGCGCCACCCAGGCCTCGGACTTGGCGGCGGTGCGGTTGTAGACCGTCACCTGATGACCCTTGGCCACCAGATGCCCCGCCATCGGAGACCCCATCACCCCAAGGCCAAGAAACGCCAGCTTTGCCATTGCAAAATCCTTCACATTGCCCCGCAATACCCTTTGGACTAGGAAGGCATCCAAACCCCGCCGTCAAGGATCTGACGCCCCATGCTTATTGCCTTTCGCTGGCTCTTGCGCGCCTTTACCGGGCTGATCATTCTGGGCCTGATCGCGGGCCTGCTGACCTATTATGTGTTGTCGCGCTCGCTGCCGGATTACAACGAAGACTTCGCGCTGCCAGACATCTCGGCGCCGGTCGAGATTGTGCGCAACAATGCCAATGTGCCGCATATTTTCGGCAAGACCGAAGCCGACGTGTTCTATGCGCTGGGATTTGCCCATGCGCAGGACCGGCTGTGGCAAATGACCATGTTGCGCCGCACCGCCCAAGGCCGACTGTCCGAAATCTTTGGGGCGCGCACCGTCAAGATCGACGAATTGCTGCGGCGGTTGGATCTTTACACGCTGGCGCAGGATTCGGTCGCGGCGCAGGACGCGCGCACCAATCTGGCACTGGATGCCTATGCGGCCGGGGTGAATGCCTGGATCGGACAGGTCAACATCGGCGCGCGGGGGCGGGGTGCGCCCGAGTTTTTCTTCTTTTCCAACGAGATCGCCGCGTGGTCGCCCGCCGACAGCCTCGCCATTCTGAAACTGATGGCGCTGCAGCTTTCGGCGCATCTGGACGACGAGGTGATCCGCGCCCAGATGTCGCTGATCCTGCCTGCGGCGCGTCTGTCCGATATCCTGCCCGATGATCCGACCAGCGGTATCGCCACCCTGCCCGACTATGCCACGCTGATGCCGGGCCAGTTTCCACAGCCTGCACAAACGCAAATGGGCTATATCGACGCCCCTCTGTCGCCGTTTCACAGTCGCGATTTCGCCGGGGCCTCCAACGCCTGGGCCGCGATGCCAAACCGGTCTGCGGCCGGGGGCAGCCTGCTCGCGAATGACCCGCATCTGGGCTTCACCGCGCCCTCGATCTGGTATCTGGCGCGGCTGGAACTGCCCTCGGGCGGGGTGATCGGTGGCACCATTCCGGGCATGCCCCTGATCCTTGTGGGCCGGTCCGAACGGCTGGGCTGGGCGCTGACCTCGGCCTATCTCGACGATCAGGATGTGGTGATCGAACGCGTGAACCCTGAAAACCCCGAGGAATATCTGACACCTGCAGGCCCGCAGCCCTTCACCTCGCGCCAGACCATCCTGACCATCAAGGACGCCGAACCGGTGACGCTGACCCTGCGCTGGTCGCAAAGCGGGCCGATCCTGCCGGGCAGCCATTACGATCTGGCCTCTGTCACGCCAGCGGGCCATGTCGCGGCGCTGGAATGGACGGCGCTGTCGGCGGTTGACACCTCGATGACGGCCGCAATGCGGTTGATGATGGCGCATTCGGTGACCGAGGCGATGGCGGCGGGTGAGTTGTTCGTGGCGCCCGCGCAGAACCTGACCCTGTCGGATGCGAATGGCATTGCCATGCAGACCATCGGCGCGATGCCCGCGCGCGACCCCAGTCACAGCACCCAAGGCCGGATGCCCGCGCCGGGGTGGGAGGGTGCAAACCGCTGGACGGGCATGCTGCCCTACAGCGACAATCCGCGCTTTGTGAACCCGGCCTCGGGCCTGCTGGGCAACACCAACAACAAGACCATAGACCGCCCCTTCCCGCGCCATGTCTCATTCGAATGGGGCGACACCCAACGGATTCAACGCTGGCTGGCGCTGATGAAAACCCGCGAAGTCCACACCCGCGACAGCTTCATCGAGGCGCAGCTTGACACCGTGTCGCCCACCGCGCGCAACCTGCTGCCGCTGCTGGGCGCCGATCTGTGGTTCACCGGTGAAGCCGCCCCCGAAGGCACGCCCGAACGCATGCGCCAGAAGGCCTTGGACTTGCTGGCAAAGTGGAACGGCGAGATGAACGAACATCTGCCTGAACCCCTGATCGCCGAGGCGTGGTTGCGCGCGGTGCAGGACCGTCTGGCCCGCGACGAGATCGGGCCGCTGGCCGACACGTTCAGCCACCCCGAGCCGGTGTTCATCGAGCGGGTGTTTCGCAACACCGCAGGCGCTTCGGTGTGGTGTGATGTGATCCAATCGGCGGCGGTGGAGACTTGTACAGATGTCTCACGGCTGGCACTGGATCAGGCGCTGCTGCAGCTGAGCGAAACCTACGGCCCCAATCTGGAAAGCTGGCGCTGGGGCGATGCGCATCAGGCCACGCATGACCATCCGGTTCTCGGAGCCGTGCCGTTGTTGCGCTATTTCGTCAACATCCGGCAATCGACGAGCGGGGGCGACACCACCCTGTTGCGCGGCCGAACCAAGGGCACCGGCGACAATCCCTATCTGAACGTGCATGGCGGCGGCTATCGCGGCGTCTATGATTTCGCGGATTCCGACAGTTCGGTGTTCATCCAATCCACCGGTCAATCGGGCCACCCGCTTTCGGCCTATTACGACGATCTGTCCGAGTTGTGGCGGCGCGGCGAATACATCCCGATGTCGCTGGACCCGGAACTGGCGCGGGCGGCGGCGGTGGGGGTAACACGGCTGACGCCTGCGCCTTGAACAAGCAGCGGAAGTGGGGGGCACCCCCCCACACCCCGTGGAGTATTTGCGCCAAGATGAATGGCAAATTTTAGATAAATTGTCGAGGCTTAGACAGCCAGATACCGTTTTTCCTGCCGCTGGGTCCAGCGGACGTCCATCTGCCAGCCGTCTTCGCTCTGCGTCTCAGACAGCACCACGCCTTCGCCATGCAGCCAGGCATGCCGTTTGCCCTCGGCGAAGGTCAGCGTCAGGGTCTGATCGGTTTTCTCTTCCTCAAAGGCCAAAGATATCGCGGCCAGCAGCGCCGGGATGCCCTCACCCGTCAGCGCCGACACCGGAAACACACCGGCGCGGTTGGCGGCCTGGGCGGCCAAGGCCTCATGCTGGCTGGCATCGACCAGATCCAGTTTGTTCCAGACCTCGATCATCGGCACCCCGGCGCGCACCCCGAGTGAGGTCAGAATATCGACAACATCCGAGGCCTGTTCGGCAGACTCAGGGTGGCTGATATCGCGCACATGCAGGATCAGATCGGCTTCGAGCACCTCTTCCAGCGTGGCGCGAAACGCCGCGACCAGTTGCGTCGGCAGATCGGAAATGAAACCCACGGTGTCAGAGACGATGGCCTTGCGCCCCGGCCCGCCATCGCGGTCAGGCAGCAGCAGGCCGCGCATGGTTGGGTCCAGCGTGGCGAAAAGCATGTCCTTGGCCAGCACCTCGGCCCCGGTCATCCGGTTGAAAAGCGTAGACTTTCCAGCGTTGGTCTCGCCCACCAGCGCCACCAGCGGGAACGGCACCTTGCGGCGCGAGGCGCGGTGCAATTCACGGGTTTTCACCACCCGGTCCAATTGCCGCTTCAGGCGGATCACCTGATCGTCGATCGCGCGACGGTCGGCCTCCAGCTGCGTCTCGCCGGGGCCACCGACAAAGCCAAAGCCGCCGCGTTGGCGTTCCAGATGGGTCCAGGCCCGCACCAGACGGGTGCGCTGATACGACAGCGCCGCCAGTTCCACCTGCAGCACACCTTCGCGCGTGCGGGCGCGGTCGGCAAAAATCTCAAGGATCAGGCCGGTGCGGTCCAGCAGTTTGACCCCCCATTCCTTTTCCAGATTGCGCTGCTGCACCGGGGTGACCGAGCCGTCGACCAGCACGAGATCAATCTCCAGCGCCTTGAATGTGGTTTTCAGCTCTTCCAGCTTGCCGGTGCCAAACAGATGGCCGGGATGCAGCCGCGACAACCGCACCACTTCGGAGCCCTGCACATCCAAGCCCGGCATCGCCCCCGCCAGGGACACCGCCTCGGCCAGACCATGTTCGGCCAGGCGGCGTTGGCGCGCGGTTTTCAGATCGGGATGCAGCACATAGGCGCGGGTGGGTGCCGCCGCCGTTTCATAGGATGCATGGCCGCTGTCGGGAAACAGCAGAGCGTCATCGTCATCTTCGGGCAAGTCAGAGATCAGTCTTCACCTTCATAAAGGTTCACCGGACCGCCCGGCATGATCGTGGAAATCGCATGTTTGTAGACCAGTTGCGATTGGCCATCGCGGCGCAGCAGCACACAGAAATTGTCAAACCAGGTGATCACACCCTGCAATTTGACACCATTGATCAGGAAAATCGTCACCGGAACCTTGGATTTCCGGACATGGTTCAGAAAGGCATCTTGCAAATTTTGTTTATCAGCGGCCATTGGTTTCTTGTCCTTGTTGTCAGTCGCCTGCAGCCGCGCCCCCCGTGACGCGGCCTGATTGCAATATGTCGTGCGAAAGCAAGAGATTCCAGCCCCAAATTCGCGATTTCTCACGCAGGTTTCAGCGCCGCCAGCTGTCGGGGGCCAAAAGCGCCAGCACGGCCAGCGTTTCCAGCCGGCCCACCACCATCGCCAGCCCCAGCACCGTCTGCTGCGCCGCATCCAGATCGACATAGGCGATCGGCAAATCGGGCAGGCTGCCCGCCAAAGGCCCGGTCGTGGTCAGACTGGCGATGGCCAGGACCAATGCCGGTTCAAAGGGTTGGCCTGCAAAAGTCAGCAAAGCGGTGAAAAAGGCGATCGACAGCGCGAAGAGCATGAAGAACACCCAGGCCACATAGGCCCCTTCGCGCCGCATCTGCCGCGCGGCCACGCCAGAGCCACCGACGGAATTGGGATGCACCAGCCGTTCCAACTCGCGTTCGCCATGGCGAAACAGCGCATAGACCCGCAGCAGCTTGACGCCCCCTGCCGTGGTGGCGACACCGCCGCCCACGATCGCCAGCCCCATCAGCACCAAACCCGGCGAACGCAGGCCCGCCCAGGCCATCGCCACTTGCGCGCTTTCGGCATCAAAGCCGGTGGTGGTCAGAAACGAAATCGCCAGAAACGCCCCACCCCACACCGCCGTAAAGGGATGGGTGGTGTCGGCGGGGGCAGCCCCCACCCAGTGATAGGCAAAAAGCACCAGCGGAATGATGGCCACCAATGTCACGCCCAACCGCAACTCGGGGTCGTAAAAACGCCCCTGCCCCTGCGCCACCACAGACGCCCCCGGCAGAAAACGCCGCGACAAAGCCAACAGCAGAAAGCAGAAAATCAACGCCTCTCCCAGCAGCCCCGACTGGCTGTCTTGCAAGCCAGCCAAAGGCGAAATGCCCGAGGTCGACAGCGTCGACATCGCGTGGCAGAGCGCCACCAGACTGTTGTCCCCTGCCCACATCAGCCCCACCCACAGCGCCAGGGTAAAACCGGCATAGACCGGAAAAATCATCAAGGCATAGCGCAGGATGCGCTCTGACGGATCGGCGATGCGGGTGATCTGCGACGTGCCCGTCGCGCCCCGGCCCGGCGCGCGGCCAGTGACCACCTCGACCCCGCCCAGATTCATTGGGGCCAACACCGCCACCGCCATCAGCACGATGAAAAACCCGCCCATCCAGCCGACAAAAGCCCGCCACAGATGCACCGTGGGCGGCAGGGTTGCGGGATCAAACACCGACGCGCCGGTGGTGGTGAAATCCGACAACATTTCAAACCACGCATCGCCAAACGAAATGCCCAGCCGCACTTGCGTCAAAGGCAGCGCCAGCAGGATTGGCAGCACCAGATAGGCCCCGGCCAAAGCCGACAGATAGCCGCGCGCACCATTGCGGGGACGGTGATGCAGGGTGGCAATCGCGATCATCGCCACAAGAACCAGCACAACGCAGGCAGAATAGAAAAACCCGCGCGCCACCGCATAATCGCGCAAGATCATCGCATGGACCGCTGGCAAAAGCATCGACAGCGCCGACACCCCCATCAGGATCACGATGAATGGCAGGTCCTGCAGCCGGTTCCGCATATCAGAAGAAGTCGATAGTGACTTGCAGCAGGCGTTCCACCTCGCGCACGTCTTTGGACATTGCAAACAGGGCAATCACATCGCCCGCCTCCAGCCGCAAATCGCCGGTGGGTTTCAGCACCTTGTCGCCCTTCATCACGCCGCCGACCAGCACGCCTTCGGGAAACTGCACCTCGCGCACCAAGCGCCCGGCCAAGGGCGAGGTTGACAACACCTGCGCCTCGATCAACTCGGCCTCACTGTCGCCCAGCGAATAGACCGCGCGCACCTTGCCGTGGCGGATGTGGCGCAAGATCGACGACACCGTGGTGGCGCGCGGATTGATATAGGCGTCGATGTCCAAAGGCCCCATCAAGGGCGCCAGCGTCGGATCGTTGACCAGCGCAATCGCCATCGGACAACCCGCCTGCTTGGCGCGCACCGCAGCCAAAAGGTTGGTCTTGTCGTCATCGGTCACCGCCAGAACCGCGTCGGCGCGGTCAATCGCCGCCTCCATCAAAAGGTCCATATCCATGCCGTCGCCGTTCAGCACGATGGTCCGCGACAGGCTGTCCGCCGCTTTTTCCGCCCGCGCCCGGCTTTTCTCGATGATCTTGGCGCGCACCCGGTCGGTCCGCTGCTCCAGCGCCATTGCCACCGCAAGACCGACGTTGCCGCCGCCGATGATGATGATACGCTCTTGTTTCTTGGTCTTTTTCCCGAAAATCTCCAGCGCGCGGTTGACGTCTTCGGAATGGGTGAAGACATAGATCAAATCATCTACAAACAGCTGATCGCCTGCATCCGGAGCAAACAGCCGTCCCTTGCGACGCACCCCCACCACGATGGCGCGCAGCGAGGGAAACAGCTCGTTCAACTGCCGCAACGGCGTGTTCAGCACCGGGCAATCGTCGGTCAAGGCGATGCCGAGCAACTGCGCCCGCCCACCCATGAAACTTTCGGTGTCAAAGGTCGCAGGGGCCGCCAGCCGTTGCAGCGCGGCCTCGGCCACTTCGCGTTCCGGGCTGATCACCACGTCAATCGGCAGATGATCACGCCGGTAAAGGTCGGAATAAATCGCGTCGAGATAGGACTGGCTGCGCAGCCGGGCTATCTTGCGTGGCACCGAAAAAATCGAATGGGCAACCTGACAGATCACCATGTTCACCTCGTCGGAATAGGTGGCGGCGATGATCATGTCGGCATCGCGCGCGCCCGCCTTTTCCAGCACATCCGGGTAGCTTGCAAAGCCCGCAATCCCCTGGACGTCCAGCGTTTCCGTGGCGCGGCGCACCAGATCGACGTTGTTGTCAACGACGGTGACATCGTTTTTCTCGCCCGACAGATGGCGCGCGATTTGCCAGCCCACCTGCCCCGCTCCGCAAATGATCACCTTCATGTCAGCCTCCGGGGTCAGGTCGCGTTCGTTGCATCGCAGAACGGCAGGCTTGGGTCAATCAACCCTCGTCGTCCTCATCATCAACCCCGCGCCCGGCCTTTGATGTGGTGACCACACCCAAGGACTTCAGTTTGCGGTGCAAAGCGCTGCGCTCCATGCCGACAAAGCCCGCCGTGCGGCTGATGTTGCCGCCAAAACGATTGATCTGGGTCAGCAGGTATTCGCGTTCAAACACCTCGCGCGCCTCGCGCAGCGGCAGCGTCGCCATCGCCCCGCCCAGCACCATCCGGCCGCCGGTGTCGGTTGTGGGCTCTTGCCCCGGCAATTCGCGCGCCTCGATCGGGCCCGATCCATCGCCCAGGATCAGCACCCGTTCGATCACGTTGCGCAACTGGCGCACGTTGCCCGGCCATTGCATGGTTTGCAGCATCGCCTCGGACTCCGAAGTCAGATCGCGCAGCGGCAACCCCTGGCTGCGGTGGAACATGTCGATGAAATGCCGGGTCAGTTCCGGAATATCCTCACGTCGTTCGGCCAGCGACGGCACCGCAATCGGCACCACGTTGAGGCGGTCATAAAGCTCTTGCCGGAACCGCCCTTGCGCAATTTCATGGCGCAGATCGCGGGTGGTGGACGAAATCACCCGCAGATCCACCCGCACCTTGTCACTGCCACCGGCGCGCGCGAATTGCTGTTCGGTCAGCACCCGCAGGATTTTCGACTGGGTGCCCAGTGGCATATCGGCCACTTCGTCAAAGTAGACCACACCGCCATGTGCCTGTTCCAACAGACCTTTTTCGATACCACGCTCTGACGTTTCACGGCCAAACAGCACCTCTTCCATGCGTTCGGGTTCTATCGTGGCCGAGGACACCGACACGAACGGCGCGGTCGAGCGTCCCGAATTGCTGTGGATGAAACGCGCGGCCATTTCCTTGCCAGACCCGGCAGGTCCGGTCAGCATCACCCGGCCGTTGGATTTGGTCACCTTGTCGAGATGCGCCTTCAGGCCTTTGAAGGCCGGGCTGCTGCCCAACATCTCGCTGCTGGTCACATCGCGGCGGCGCAGATCGGCGTTTTCGCGGCGCAACCGGCTGGTTTCCATGGCGCGGGCGACAACCACCATCAACTGATCAATGTTGAAGGGTTTTTCGATGAAATCATAAGCGCCCTGCTTGATCGCCGCGACCGCAATTTCAATGTTGCCATGCCCCGAGATGATCACCACCGGAACATCGGGATTGTCCCGCTTGACGGTTTTCAGAATGTCGATCCCGTCCATCCGGCTGTCTTTCAGCCAGATATCAAGGATCATCAGTGCCGGCGGCTCTGCATTGATCTCGGCCATGCAATCATCGGAATTGCCTGCAAGTCGAATGGCATAGCCCTCATCCTTCAGAATATCCCCGATCAACTCGCGAATGTCTTTCTCGTCATCAACGATCAGAATGTTCGACATCATCCCCCCTGGCCAGTTACGGCGTGTCTGCCCGCCCGCTTGCGCGGTGTTCGGGGCAGGCGGATCACCGCCATCGCCCCGAAATGGGCTGTTGCATCAAAGGCGGGCGCATCTTCCAAAGACAACGTACCGCCATGTTCTTCAATGATTTTCTTTACGATGGGCAGGCCAAGGCCGGTGCCTTTTTCGCGCGTGGTCACATAAGGTTCGAACAGCCGCGCCCGATCCGGCGGCAGGCCGGTGCCGTTGTCAGAGATGCGGATGGTGACTTCCGCCTCATCCGCCTGCAGCGCGATGTGAATTTCGGGCACATAACCGACCGGCGCGCCGTTTTCGATAAGGCTTTCCGTGGCTTCGCCGGCGTTCTTGATCAGGTTTGTCAGCGCCTGACCAATCATCGTGCCGTCCAACTCCATCACCAGGGGACCATCCGGCAAGGATTTGGCAAAGCGCACGCCGGGTTGCCCGTTTTCCTGCAACATCACGGCGGCCCGGACCAAAGCCGCAAGATCAGTCTCACGGCGGTCCGGTTCCGGCATGCGGGCGAATTTCGAAAACTCATCCACAATGCGCCGCAAGTCGTTGGTTTGACGGATGATGACGTCGGTGTACTGTTCAAGATCCTCGGGTTCGCGCACCTGGCCGCGGAACTTGCGCTTGATCCGTTCGGCCGACAGTTGAATTGGGGTCAACGGGTTCTTGATTTCATGCGCAATGCGCCGGGCCACATCGCCCCAGGCCGCCATGCGCTGTGCCGACACCAGTTCGGTGACATCATCAAAAGCAACCACATAGCCTTCCAGACCCAGATCACTTTGCCGCACCGACATCCGCACCAACAGGCTTTCCAGCTTGCCCTTGCGCGTCAACCGCACCTCTTCCTGCACGGCCGTGCCGGTGCCGTCGCGCAAACGGTCAAACAGCGCCGCAAACTCCGGCACCGCCACCGCAAGCGCCAGATCAGAGGCGCCGTCGCTGATGTCCAGAAGCCGTTCGGCGGCGCGGTTGGCAAAATCCACCCGACCATCGGCGTCCAGACCGATCACCCCGGCGGTGACATTCGACAGCACGGAATCGAACAGACGCCGCCGCTGCTCTGTCTGGCGATGACTGCCCTCCAGTGCTTCGCGCTGACCTTTAAGTTGATGCGTCATCTGGTTGAAAACACGCCCCAAAGTGGCAATCTCATCATCGCCTTCCTCCTCCAGAACCTGCACGTCCAGATCGCCTTGCCCGACCCGCGCCGCAGCTGATGCCAAACGGCCCACCGGGCGGCTCAGGCGTTCGGCGAACCACAAGCCCAGCCAGACCGCCGCCAGAATCAGGATCAACGCAAAGCCCAGATACAGCAGGCCGAAATTGAACAGCACCGACCCGCGCTCTGACTCCAGTTGCTGATAAAGCCGAACCGTTTCCTTGGTTTCGTCCAGAAGCGACAGGATTTCTCCGTCCACCGCGCGCGAGATGTAGAGATAGCGATCGACAAAGCCCGTCAGACGCAACAAAGCGCGGAATTCATTGTTGGCCCAGTCTTCGATCACCACCACATCGCCGCTTTGACTGCGGCTGATCTGATCGGCAGAAGGCGTTTCAAAATCAAACAGATAGGACCGATCCCCGCGGATTTTCAGGCTGCCCGCGCCGTCGATCAGAAACACCTCTTGCAGGCCACGCTGCACCGCTGCCTGACCTTGCGACAAAACCGAGCGCAACTGACTGTCCTGCAGCAGCACCGTCAACGATTTCGCTGCATTCAGATAATCGGCCAGCGAAAGCGCATCTTCGGTCAGCGCGCGGCGGTGTTCATCTTCATAGGCTTGGGCGGCGGCCAGCGAATTGCCCACCACATTGCTGACCCGGTCGGAAAACCAGCCTTCCAACCCGATGTTCACCGTCAACACGGCAAAAACCGCGACCAGAACCGTCGGCACCAAGGCCACGATGCCAAACACCCCGGTCAGGCGCAGATGCAGCTGTGATCCGGCCGAATTGCGCCGCCGGTCCGCGATCATCCGCGCCACCCGCGCCATCACCAATGCGGCCACCACCAGCACATAAACCAGATCGGCGAGCAGGATCAGCCGCAGATACTGCGAACTGGCCCCCAGATTGAACGGACCAAGGGCGAGGAACGTCGCGACGGCAAGCACCGGACCAAGGAACACCAGCGCAAAGGTCATGCCCGTCTGCACACGCTTTTGGCGGCGCAGGCGGGTCAGCCTGACCCATGTGTTGCTGCGATAGGCGCCCCTCACCATTCCCCCAAACCGGTGGGCAACTGCGTCTTGCCCGCCACATACTGTGCCCTATCTGTACCGTAACCGAACAGACACGGGCCTCTGTGGCGCTTTTACATCAGCTTGCGGCGGCGTGTCACGCGAATATCGAGGTCGGTGATCTTCTTGCGCAAGGTATTGCGGTTGATCCCCAAAAGATCGGCACATTTGGCTTGATTGCCGCCGGTGGCATCCAGGGCGATCTCGATCAGCGGGATCTCCATTTCGTGCAAGATGCGGTCGTAAACGCCATTTGGGGGCAATTGGCCACCGTGCAGATCGAAATAGCGCTTTAAATGTCGCGCGACCGAGGCGGAAAGTTTCTCGCCCTCAATCACGCCGCCGCGGTGCGCCGAGGTGGGCAGTGCCCCGCCCAAAGCTGATTCGAGTTCGGCCTTGCTGATCTCGGGTTCGGTCGCCGTGACCAGCAACCGCTTGAGTGTGTTTTCCAACTGCCGCACATTGCCGGGCCAGGCATAGGCGCGCACCACGGCCATCGCTTCGGTGGACAGGCGGCGCTGGCTGCCCATGTCGCGCTCGCCGCGCGCCAGAAAATGCTCGGCCAGCAGCGGGATGTCTTCGACCCGCTCGCGCAGTGGCGGCACCTGCAGCGTCACGCCGCCCAGACGGTAAAACAGGTCCTTGCGGAAACGCCCTGCCTCCATCCGCTGCGCCAGATCGGCCTGCGAGGTGGCCATGATCCGTGGCGCATGTTCGCCCATCACATCCAGCATCCGCACCAGCCGCGCCTGTGCATCTTCGTCAAAATCCGACACTTCCTCCAGCACCAGCGAGCCGCCCTTGGCGCGGGCCAGCAGGGTGGCAATGCCGTCCAGACCCGCCAGATCACCGGCCTGCGCCACCACGAAGGGCTGGCTGCGCCGGTCTGAAAAATCATGAATGGCGCGCGCAATCAGGGATTTGCCGGTGCCGGATTCGCCCGAGATCAGCACCGGCAGATCGGCGTTCATCACCCGGGCCACCAGCCGGTACAGCGACTGCATGGCCGGGGTGCGACCCACCAGCGGCAAATCCTCCATCGCCTCACGCGGGGGAAGTGCGGGCTTGGGGACAAGACGTTTGCGGTCCAGCGCGCGGGCGGAACGCTTCATCAGATCGGGCAGATCGAAGGGTTTGGGCAGGTAATCAAACGCCTCGGCCTCGGCCGCCTGAATCGCGGTCATGATGGTGTTTTGCGCCGAAATCACGATCACCGGCAGGCCGGGACGCAGTTTGGCAATCTGCGGCAGCGCCTCAAGCCCATTGCCATCGGGCATGATGACGTCAGAAATCACCAGATCGCCTTTGCCCTCTTCGACCCAGCGCATCAGGGTCATCAAACTGGAGGTCGCATGCACCTTGCAGCCCGCGCGGGTCAGAGCCTGCGTCAGCACGGTGCGGATGGTGCGGTCGTCGTCTGCCACAAGAACGGTGCCATCCATCAGCGGGTCTCCTCAGACAGCCCACGCGGGGCAAGGGGAAGCGATAAGCGAAACACAGTGCGGCCGGGGGCACTGTCGACAGAAATCCAGCCTTCGTGGTCCGAGATGATCTTGGACACCAAAGCCAGACCAAGGCCGGTGCCGTTCTCGCGGCCCGACACGAAGGGCTCAAAAATATCGGCGGCGATCTCGGGCGGAATGCCGGGGCCGTCGTCGATGATCTCGACCTGCAACGGCAAGGCAGATCCGGAGCCATCCTTGCGCCGCCGCCGCAGGGTCTGGTCATAGAATGTGTGCAGCCGGATGGTTCCGCCTTTGGAACCAGCGGCTTCCGAGGCGTTCTTCAACAGGTTCAGGAACACTTGCATCAGTTGATCCGGGTCGGCATAGGTGGCGGGCAAGGACGGGTCGTAATCTTCCACAATCGTCATCTGCACCCCGAATCCGACGAGGGCCGATCGCCGCGCACGGTCCAACGCGTCGTGCAGGTTCACCGCGCGCCGGGCCGGAGGGCGCAGATTGCCGAATTGTTCGACCTGCTCCAGCAGTTTGACGATGCGGCGGGTTTCCTCGACGATCAGATCGGTCAGTTCCATATCCTCGGCCGAAAGCCCCATCGCCAACAATTGCGCCGCCCCGGAAATCCCGGCCAATGGGTTCTTGATCTCATGCGCCAGCATTTCCGCCATGCCGATGGCCGATTTCGCGGCAGATGTCACATGCATGGCGCGGCCCAGACGGTCGGCAATCTCGCGCGGGGTGATCAGCATCACCAGCGCGTCGCTGTCCTGCAGGGGCGCGATCTGCAACCCGCATTGTACCGGGGCGCGTTCGCCTGTGGTGACATCGGCTTCGGCAATGAACAGCGGCGACTGATGGGCGCGTACGCGGGTCAGCGCGTCTTCCATGGGGGCGTCGATGGTCAGGCGGTCCAGCAAGGGATGCCCGATCAGGCTGCGCGCCGAGGCGTTCAGAAAGGTTTCCGCCGCCGGGTTCACATCCGATATCCGCCCATCGGCGGCAATGACCAGCGCGGGCAGCGGCAAGGACGCCCAAAGGGCCGAAGTGTCGATCATGCCGCCACCCTTTGGGTCACAAAGGCTTCGTACAGCAGGGTGCGGACCAGCCCCGGATCGGTTGCGGTCAAAATGGCGTCGCGGCCATGGCTCACGCCGGCGGCCTCAAGATACCACGCCAGATGCTTGCGCGCGACCCGCAGGCCAAGACCCGGACCGTAGAAATCTAGGACCTGATCGTAATGGCCGATCACCATCGCCGCCAGATCGGCCCCGACCGGCACCACCGGCGCAGGCGTGCCATAAAGCGCCGCCGCAATCTGTGCCAACCGCCAGGGCGCCCCCTGCGCGCCGCGCCCGACCATCACCCCGTCGGCCCCCGATTGCGCCAAAGCCGTGCGGGCCGACGCCACATCGACAATATCGCCGTTGGCAATCACCGGGATGGCCACCGCATCCTTCACCCGCCGGATGGCCGCCCAATTGGCGCGGCCCTTGTAGAACTGACAGCGCGTGCGGCCATGAATGGTGATCAGCGCCACGCCCGCACTTTCCGCCCGCACCGCGATTTCGGGGGCGTTCAGGCTGTCATCATCCCAGCCCAACCGGGTTTTCAGGGTGACCGGCACCGAAACCGCGCCCACCACCGCCTCGATCAACCTTAGGGCCAGATCAGGTTCCTTCATCAGCGCCGAGCCGCACGCGCCGTTGCCGCCTGATGCCGTGACCCGTTTGGCCGGGCAGCCCATGTTGATGTCAATCACCTGCGCGCCCTGCCCCGCGACATAACGCGCGGCTTCGGCCATCCAGTAGGGATCGCGCCCGGCCAGTTGCACCGACGTTGCCTGCTCGCCAAAGCCCAGTTCGGCATAGCCGAGATCCGCCCGCGCCCGCGCCAAAGGCTGCGCGCGCATCACCTCTTCGGACGCCACCATTTCCGACACCACCAGCCCCGCGCCAAACTGTGCCACCAGACGGCGGAACGGCAAATCGGTGATCCCGGCCATGGGGGCCAGAATCACCGGAGGGTTCAATGTGATCTGTCCAAACGTCAAAGTCATGAAATGTCCTGTGTTCCCCGGCACCCTGCGCCCAATGGCCGACAGCGCCAAGGCTTCTGGCGCCATTAATGCCCGATTTTCATGCATTGCACAAATATTAGGCGCTTGCGCCGCTTTTGCAGGCCAGATTGTCATGCGGCCCGTCCTGTTTTAGACAGACAGAAAAGGAAAGCCGATGACCACAGCCGCCATCATCACCGCCGCAGGCCGGGGCACCCGGGCCGGGGGCGATCTGCCAAAGCAGTGGCAGCTGCTGGCGGGTCGTCCGGTGGTGGCGCATGCTTTGGCGGCGTTTGACGGTATGCTGCGTGTGCTGGTGATCCACCCGGACGATGCGGCACGGGCAGAGGCTTTGGCCTGTGATGCCTTGGTGGTGATGGGCGGCAACACAAGGGCAGCGTCTGTGCGCAACGCCCTGATTGCGCTGCAAAATCGCGGTGTCACCCAGGTGCTGATCCACGACGGTGCCCGCCCTTTGGTCAGCCAGGCGGTGATTGCGCGGGTGAGTGCGGCCTTGACCGATGCCGTTGGGGCCGCACCTGCGCTGTCGGTGACGGATGCGCTTTGGACGGGTCAGGCGGGCCGGGTCAGCGGCACACGCGACCGCAGCGGGCTTTACCGGGCGCAAACACCGCAGGGCTTTCATTTTGACGCCATCCTGACCGCCCATCAGAACGCAGCACCCGATGCCGCCGATGATGTGGCGGTGGCGCGGGCGCATGGCCTTGACGTGGCCATCGTCGCGGGGGACGAAGACAACATCAAACTGACCTATCCCGATGATTTCGGGCGGGCCGAGGCGATCATCAAGGCCAGAGGCGATCCGGGGGGCAAAAAGATGGACATCAGGCTGGGCAACGGGTTCGATGTGCATGCCTTTGCAGCGGGCGATCAGGTCTGGCTTTGTGGCGTCCCGGTGCCACATGACCGGGGCCTGCTGGGCCATTCCGACGCCGATGTCGGCATGCACGCTTTGACCGACGCCATCTATGGCGCGCTGGCCGAGGGCGACATCGGCATGCATTTTCCGCCTTCTGATCCGCAGTGGAAAGGCGCCGCGAGCCATATCTTCTTGCGCCACGCCATCGCCTTGGCCCGCGCCCGTGGCTTTGGACTTGCCAATTGCGACGTGACCCTGATCTGCGAGCGTCCCAAGATCGGCCCCCACGCCACCGCGATGCGCGCAGAGCTGGCAGAGATACTCGAGATCGAGATGGACCGGGTGTCGGTCAAGGCAACCACCTCCGAACGGCTTGGCTTTACCGGGCGCGAAGAGGGCATTGCGGCCATCGCCACCGCGACTTTGGTGCGGAAATGAGCACCATGTCGATCACCCGAGCGCTGGCGATTTTCTTTGGAGTTGGTCTGTTGCGCCCCGCCCCCGGCACCTGGGGATCGCTGGTGGCGATCATCCTGGGCGTGTTGATCTACCGCTATGCGGGATTTCCCCTGCTGGTGCTGGCGACGCTTGCCGTCACCGCGCTGGGGTTCTGGGCGGTTGGGATGGAATTGCAGAGCCGCACCGGCGATGATCCGTCGGAATTCGTGATAGATGAGGTGGCGGGCCAGTGGCTGGCGCTGCTGTTCCCTGCGGCCGCCCTGTGGTCGCGTGGCTTTGAAGGCTGGCTGCCCTGGCCCGCGCCTTTGGCCGCATTCCTGTTTTTCCGCTTGTTTGACATCTGGAAGCCCTGGCTGGTGGGCCGCGCCGATCGCCGTCATGATGCCGCAGGGGTGATGCTGGATGATCTCTGGGCCGGGGTCTTTGCTGGCCTTGCCACCATTGCCGCCGCCGCCCTTTACCACATTCCGATCATCCTGATGAGGTGAAGATGTCCACCACCGCCGCCGAAATCCTGCAAGCCGCCCGCTATTGGGGCTACCGCGTCACCAGCGCCGAAAGCTGCACCGGCGGCAAGGTGTCGGCGGCTCTGACCGATCTGCCGGGGTCGTCCGAGGTGTTTGACCGCGGCTTTGTCACCTATTCCAACGCCGCCAAGATCGACATGCTGGGGGTCAGCGCCGACAGTCTGGCCGCTCATGGCGCGGTGTCCGAAGCGATTGCCGCCGACATGGCGCTGGGGGCATTGGCGCGGGCGCAGGCCGATCTGGCCGTGGCGATCACCGGCATTGCGGGTCCAGGCGGGTCGGATCACAAACCCGAGGGCCGGGTGTGCTTTGGTGTGGCGCGGCGCGGGCGGGCTGTCGCGGTGGAAACGGTGGAGTTTGGCGCATTGGGACGGGACCGGGTGCGACAGGCCGCGACCGATCATGCGCTGGAGTTGCTGCTGCGGCATATGCTGATCTAAACTCTGCCCGAATTTGCGCAAATCACACCCAAAACCGCCACTTATTTGGGCATTTTGCAAACAGCCCCCGGAATAGGCGCCCACAACCACAGCTGGCGCTTTTCAAGGCGGTGCAACGCCCGTTTTAACATCTGCACCCCAATCGCAGGAGCCGCCATGAACGCCGCCGACACCGCCTTTATCCTGATCGCCACCGCTTTGGTGCTGTTCATGACCCTGCCCGGCCTTGCGCTGTTTTACGGCGGCCTGGTGCGGGCGCGCAACGTGCTGTCGGTGTTCATGCATTGCTTTGCCATCGCGGCGCTGATGAGCGTTCTGTGGCTGGTGGCGGGCTATTCCATCGCCTTTGGCGCACCGGGGCCGCTGTGGGGTGGGTTGTCCAAGGCGTTTCTGGCGGGGGTGACCACCGAGAGCCTGACCGGCACGCTGCCCGAGATCGGCTTTTTCGCCTATCAGATGACCTTTGCCATCATCACCCCGGCGCTGATCGTCGGGGCCTATGCCGAACGGGTGGGCTTTGGCTTTGTGCTGCTGTTCTCAAGCTTGTGGATGTTGGTGGTCTATGCCCCGGTGGTGCATTGGATCTGGGGCGCGGGGATGCTGGCCGATGGCGGAATTTTCGGGGCCATGGGGGTGCGGGATTTCGCGGGTGGCATTGTGGTGCATGAAACCGCGGGGCTGGCCGCGCTGTTGATCGCCATCGCCCTTGGACCGCGCAAGCACCGCACCACCCCGCCGCACAATCCCGGCATGGTGATGATCGGGGCGGGCATGCTGTGGGTGGGCTGGTTTGGCTTCAACGGCGGCTCGGCGCTGGCGGCCAATGGGCAGGCGGCGATGGCGATCACCGTGACGCATCTGTCCGCCGCCGCCGCCTCGCTGTCCTGGGCGTTGTGGGAGCGGATCAAGTTTGGCCGCGCCTCGTTGGTGGGTCTGGTCACCGGCACCATTGCCGGTCTGGCCTCGATCACCCCGGCCTCGGGCTATGTCGGGCCCATGGCCGCATTGCTGATCGGGGGCGTTGCCGGGATCATGTGCCAAGAGGCAGTGCTGCTGGTCAAACACCGTCTGAAGATCGACGACACGCTGGATGTCTTTGCCGTGCACGGCGTCGGCGGCATTTTCGGCACCCTGATGGTGGCGGCGCTGGGGGCTGGCGCCTGGGGCGCGCAGTTGGGCGGGCTGGTTGTGGTGGGCCTGTGGACCGTGGTGGCCAGTTGGGTGCTGATCAAGCTTTGCGCGCTGGTGACGCCGTTGCGGGTCGATGACGAAACCGAGGTCAACGGGCTGGACCTGTCGGTGCATGGCGAGCGGGCCTATGACGTCAACTCCTGAGCCTTTGCACGCGGTTCAATCCTGACGGATCAGCGCGTCTTCATCCGCGGGCCCGCCACCCCCTCCACGCCGCCCCGGACTTTTTACGGGGCCGCTTTTACCAACCCCAGGCCCCCGATCAAGTCCGGGGCGGCGTGGGATTGG
>JANPOY010000044.1:0-1875 GCA_031428215.1 Paracoccaceae bacterium | reverse complement strand
TCGATTTTCAGCGCATCGGCGGGGCCATCGCCGCGCAGCACGTTGATCAGTTCGTCATGCACGATCTTGACGACCTGCTGACCGGGCGAGATGGAGCGGGTGACGGCCTGCCCCGTGGCCTTTTCCTGCACCGCTTTGATGAAATCGCGGGCGACGGGCAGGGATACGTCAGCCTCCAGCAGCGCGGTGCGGACCTCACGCAGGGCGGTGGCGACATCGGCATCGGTGAGCGCGCCCTGTTTGGTGAGGCGGTCGAAAACAGAACCAAGGCGTTCTGAAAGGTTTTCGAACATGGGCGTCGCGTCCTTTGGTTGCTGATGTGCCAGATGTAGGGTCTGACGGCGGAAACCCCAAACAAATGCAGGGCGGCACCCGTGGGCGCAACGCGCTGACGGATGGCGATCCCGGCTTAAGCCTAGGGACCGGAAGCGGTGCCTCCGGTGGAATGGAGCGGGACATAGGCGGGTGGCGCGGCGGAGTCAAGTGCCGAAGGCTGTGTCTGCGGCAAGGCAGGGCGGGCACGCGCGGATATTTGGACCAAAATGAAGTTTGGAAGGCGGGTTGTGGTGGGATGTGGAGAGGATAGAGTTGGTGGGAATGGTCGGGGAGACGCGCTTGGACAACTGGGATGAAATTCGCACGGCGTTTCTGGTGGCGCGGCTGGGCACGGTATCGGGCGGGGCGGATGTGCTTGGCGTGCATCATGCAACGGTGATCCGGCATATTGATGCGTTGGAAAAGCGGCTGGGGGTGCGGCTGTTTCAACGGCATGCGCGGGGTTATGCGGCGACGGAAGCCGGGCGCGATCTGCTGGGTGTGGCGCAAGCGACGGAAGAACAGTTCAGCCAGCTGTCGAGCCGCATCAAGGGCCAGGGTGAGACGGTGACGGGCGAGTTGGTGGTGACGTCCATCACTGGCCTCGCCGATTTGCTGACGCCGGTGATGGCGTCGTTTCAGGCGGAACACCCCGGTTTGATTGTGCGGTTTTTAACTGACATGCGGCTGTTCCGGCTGGATTACGGCGAGGCGCATGTTGCCATTCGCGCCGGTGGGTCGCCGCAAGAGCCCGATAATGTGGCGCAGCCTTTGGTGCGGATGCGAATGGGGCTTTATTCGGCGCGGCGTTATGTGGAAGTGCAAGGGATGCCGAGCGGGATTGAGGAGTTTTCCAAGCATCGTTTTATTAGTACCGACAACCCCGACAACCGCGCGCCGTTTTACCGCTGGCTGCGCGACACGGTTCCGGTGGAATGTTTGACCTATCTGGCCACGGAACCTGCATCCTTGGAGGCGGCTTTGCGGGCTGGGGCGGGCATTGGATTTTTGGCGGCGCGGTTGGCGGAAGGGGACGCTGATTTGGTTGAGGTGATGTCGCCGCGCCCGGAATGGGAATCGCCTTTGTGGATTGTGACGCATGTGGATTTGCACCGGACACTGAAGGTGCAAAGTTTTCTCACGCATCTGAAGAAGGCGGCGCTTGGCTGGGTGGGGATTTGAGTTGCGCTGTGTTGCAATGATTGACAGCTAAATCCGGCAGCCGATAATGATATGGGGGAGGATGCTGTGCTGGTTCGCGCGAACGGGCCAAGCATAGCGGGCATTTGCGATGATCGTTTACACCTATAGCCCATGGTTGGTCGTGCTGTCTGTGATGATTGCGCTGATGGCGTCTTTCACGGGCCTTAGCATGACGCGGGGGCTGTCGCGGCAAAGCGTCGGGCAAAGGCAGCTTAGGATTGCACTGAGTTCGGTGGCGTTGGGCGGTGGCATCTGGTCGATGCATTTTCTGGCGATATTGGCGATGCGGTTCAATGTGCCGGTGTATTTCGAGATCGGTCAAACCGTGGCGTCGGCGCTGTTCGCGATTTTGCTGGC
>JANPOY010000043.1:0-30033 GCA_031428215.1 Paracoccaceae bacterium | reverse complement strand
AACGTGATGGACCCAGACCGGGGGTCCATCAAATTTGCCTAGAATTGTGCTTCATCTTGGCAGAAATACTCTGGGGGGCGTGGGGGGCTAGCCCCCCACTTTCACCTTAAAGCACAAAATCACGCGGCACGATGAAATCGACCGTCGCGCCCAGCCCGAAATCGGCCTGATCCCAAGCGTCCACCACGAAATCCACCACCAAAGTCGCCCCGGTTGGATAGCGCGCGAAGGCCTCGTTCATCGGCGGATGCGCCACCAGCCGTGACGCAAACTCCGCGATCCCCGGATTGTGCCCGATCATCATCACGCAATCCGCCTGCGCATGGCGCAGCACTGCCAGCATCACATCCGGCCCGGCATGGTAAAGCGCCGGTTTCAGCTCCATCAACGGCGTCGCGGGCAAGGCGGGCGCGATGCCTGACCAGGTTTGCCGCGTGCGCACCGCGTCGGAACACAACACCTTTTCCGGCACATAACCGCGCGAGGCCAGCCATTGCCCCAGATCCGCCGCCGCCGCCTTGCCGCGTTCGTTCAACGGGCGGTCATGGTCCGGCGTCAGGGGGTCATCCCAGGCCGATTTTGCGTGGCGGGTCAGGATAAGGCGCTTCATTTGTGGAATATTCCCATGTGATAGGCCGAGTGTTCTGCCAGTCTTGCATAGCCAAGCGACACCGGGCAAGCCCGCCGCACCGCACAGCCCAAATTCATGCAATCCGCCCCCGCCGCACCTGCCAAAAACCTCTGGCAGGCGGGCACGTCATAGCCGCCTGCACCCAAGGCCGCCACCGGGCAGGCATCAAGGCAAGGCCGCGCGCAGCCCTCGCAGGGGGAAACGGCGGTTGCTGGCACCTCCACCACACCCGGCAACACCAGCGCGCCGCGAAAACTGACCAAAAGCCCCTGTTCCGCCTGCACCAGCATCTGCACCGGGCTGGCCCAGGCGCGACCCGTCCGCAAGGCCCAAGCGTAAAACGGATGATAGGGTGCGCCGCCAAACGGAAACACCGCCTTGCCGCTCAGGTCGCAGGCCATGCCGCCGATCACCCGGCGGGACCAACGGTCCACCGGATCGACGCCACCCCATTCCGGCTGCGCCTTGATATGCGCCCAATAGCCCGGCTCCAGCGGTCCCAACATCAGCACGGTTCGCACCCCCGCAGGCAAACCCGGCTCGTCCTCACAGGGGAACCCACCCAGCACTGCCAGAAAATGCCGCGCCGCCGCCGCCTGCACGGCCTTTAACGAAACGGCAGCCACAACGCCCATCCCAGCCGCGCCGGTTTCTCGTCCTGCCATTCCAGCCCCACCACCATTGCGTCATGCCCGCCTTGAGGCTGCCCCCGATAGGTGCCAAAAATCCTGTCCCAAACCGACAAGGCAAAGCCGTAATTGCTGTCATGCTCAACGCGTTGCACCGAATGATGCACCCGGTGCATGTCGGGCGTCACCAGAACCAGCCGCACCACCCGGTCCAACCACAACGGCAGCGCCACGTTGGCATGGTTGAACAGCGCCGTGCCGTTCAGCAAAATCTCAAACAGCACCACCGCGACCGCCTGCGGCCCCAGCGCATAGACCAGGCCGATTTTCAGCGCCATCGAGGCCAAAATCTCAACCGGATGAAACCGCAGCGCCGTGGTCACATCCATATCGCGATCGGCGTGGTGCATCCGGTGAAAGCGCCAGAACAGCGGCACCCGGTGGGTCAGCCAATGCTGCACCCAGATCGCGAAATCCAGCACCAGAATGGCCAGCAAAATCTCGGCCCACAGCGGCCAGATCACCCGGTTCAACACCCCCCAGCCATGGCTCCAGGCGTCCACCGCCGCCCCCACCGCCAGAAACGGCAGCGCCACCGACAGCGCCCGCAGCGCCAAGGTGTTCAGAACCGTGATCGACAGATTGGTGAACCACCGCGCGCCACGCGGCTGCACCCGCACGCGTTTCGGCAGCACCGCCTCCAGTGCTGCAAACAGCGCAAACAGCACCAAAAACACCGTCAGACGGATCAAGGCTTCATTGGGCATGGCATCCTCCAGACACCAAGCCTAGCGGCTTGCGTGCGGTCGTGCAAATCGCTGTTTGCCAAACATTCCCGCCGCAGGCATCAGTCGCGCGGCTTCACCCTTGGTTCGGTGGACCGGATTTGCGATCCCGCCCCGTGATCGGTAAACAGCTCCAGAAGACACGCGTTCGGGATGCGCCCGTCCAGAATCGTCACCGCCCGCGTGCCCGCCTCAATCGCCATCAGCGCGGTTTCGGTCTTGGGAATCATCCCGCCTGAAATCACGCCCTCGGCCGTCATCTGCCGGATTTCATCAGGCGTGATCTGGGTCATCACCTCACCAGCCGCGTTTTTCACGCCCGGCACATCGGTCAGCAGCAACAAGCGGTCGGCCTGCAAGGCCCCGGCAATCGCGCCCGCAGCGGTGTCGCCGTTGACATTGAACGTCTCATTGTCGGCCATGCCCGTGGCAACCGGGGCCACCACCGGAATGATCCCGGCCTTGTACAGATCGCGCAGCACCTGCACGTTCATCTCGACCGGACGACCGACAAAGCCCAGTTCCGGGTCATCGGCGACGCAGACCATCAGATCGTCGTCCTTGCCGGAAATCCCCACCGCGCGCCCGCCTGCATCCATGATCGCCTGCACGATGCGCTTGTTGACCAGACCGGACAGGATCATCTCGACCACCTGCACCGTCGCCTTGTCGGTCACCCGCTTGCCGCGCACGAACTCCGATTTGATGCCCAGCTTTGTCAGCATCTCGTTGATCATCGGGCCGCCGCCATGGACCACCACCGGGTTCACCCCGACCTGTCGCATCAGCACGATGTCGCGGGCAAACTCCGCCATCGCGGCATCATCGCCCATGGCATTGCCGCCAAATTTCACCACCACCACCGCGCCGGTAAAGCGTTGCAGATAGGGCAGGGCCTCGGACAGCATCTTGGCGGTGGAAATGGCGTCGGTCATGGTCAGGGTCTGCTGTTTCATGGGGGCCTCCGGTGTTTTTGCCTGATAGCCCCTTTGCCGGGTTCTGCCAAGCGCTCACTGCGTTCGAGCGGAAGCGTTAAGAATGCGCGAAATCGGACGTGTCAAGCCATTGAAATTGCACATCTAAAAAAGGTCGCGAATTGGGGCCGCCTGCCACGCCTTGCAATCCACCGCCAAAAGCCTCAGCTTGAGGGCATAAGAAAAGGGGCCAGCATGTCCGAACAGAAAACCCTCGTCCTGACCGGGGCCAGCCGGGGAATCGGCCATGCCACCGTCAAGCGCTTTGGCTCTGAAGGCTGGCGGGTGCTGACCTGCTCGCGCCAACCCTTTGATGCGCGTTGCCCCTGGCCGGGGGGCGAGGAAAACCACATCCAGATTGATCTGGGCGACCCAAACAAAACCATCGCCGCGATTGAAACCATCAAGTCCAAGATCAACGGCAAACTGCACGCGCTGGTCAACAATGCCGGGATTTCCCCGAAGGGTGAGGGCGGCAAACGCCTGACCACGCTCGACACCGACCTGCGCACATGGGGGCAGGTGTTCCATGTGAACTTTTTCGCCAGCGTCATTCTGGCGCGCGGGCTGCAATCCGAACTGGTCGCCGCGCAGGGGGCCGTCGTGAACGTCACCTCCATCGCAGGCTCCCGCGTTCATCCTTTTGCAGGCGCGGCCTATTCGACGTCAAAGGCCGCCTTGGCCGCCTTGACCCGCGAAATGGCCCATGATTTTGGGCCTTTGGGGGTGCGGGTGAATGCGATTGCGCCGGGAGAAGTGGAAACCGCTATCCTGTCGCCGGGGACGGAGAAGATTGTTGAAACTTTGCCGATGCGCCGGTTGGGGCAGCCGAAAGAAGTGGCCGATGCCATCTGGTTCCTCTGCTCGCCGCAGTCCAGCTACATATCGGGTGCCGAATTGCAGATCAACGGCGGCCAGCACGTTTGATCCCGATCAGATCAGCGTCGCAATGATCGCCCGCAGCGTTTCAATCCCGTCGCCTTTTTCAGAACTGGTCACCACTAACTCCGGATAAGCCGCCGGATGTTTGGCCAACGCGGCCTTGACCTGTTCGATGTTGGCGTCTCGTTCGGCTTTGGACACCTTGTCGGCCTTGGTCATCACCGCCTGAAAGGTCAAGGCGCAGCGGTCCAGCAGTTGCATGATTTCTTCATCCACCGCTTTGACGCCATGCCGCGTGTCGATCAGCACGAAGGCCCGCCGCAGGGTCTGCCGCCCGGCCAGATAGCTTTTCAACAACGCCTGCCATTTCGCCACCACCGGCAGCGGCGCCTCTGCATAACCATAGCCGGGCAGGTCGACCAGAAAGCGGTCATCGGCGAGGTTGAAATAGTTGATTTCCTGCGTCCGCCCCGGCGTGTTCGACGCGCGCGCCAGATTTTTGCGCCCGCAGAGCGCGTTGATCAGGCTCGACTTGCCGACATTCGACCGCCCGGCAAAGCAGACCTCCAGCCGGTCGGCAGGCGGCAGGCCCGACATCGCGACCACGCCTTTGACAAAATCGACCTGACCCGCGAACATCAGACGGCCCTTTTCGCGGGCCTCAAACTCGGGTTCCGGGGCAAGGGTGAATTGCAGGCTCATGCCAGTCTCCATTCGTCGCCGACCGCGATGGGTCCGCCTTGTGTCACAACCGCGTAGACGCCGAAATCCTGATGTCCAAAGTTCGCCTCCAGCGCGCCCAGCGTATCGGCATTGGTCAGACCCGTCGTTGGGTCAACTTTGGTGGCGCTGCACCGGGTGATCCGTTCCTTGATCTGCAACACCGCGCCGCCGATGTGGATGCTGTGCCCGATCCAGTCAAATTCGGCCCAAGGCGCTGCTCCGTCCAGCCACAGATTGCCACGCCAGCGGTCGGGCGACAGATCAACCCCCATCCGCGCCGACAAATCCGCCAAGGACGCGGTGTTCAGAATGGCCACCGACGGAAAATCGCTGTCCGTCATGCCACGCCCGGCTGTCACAATCGCCACTGGCTGCGCGCGTTCTCCTGGGTTCAAAGGCCGCACCCAGTTCAGAAATCGGGGCAGATCGGCGGCATTGTCGGGGTCAAAGCTGATGTCACCCAGATCAGGATGGTGCAATGTTACAATGCCCGACGCCTCATCCAGCACCGAAGAAATCGCCATCAGCGCCGGCGCCTTGGCCCCGCGCGCAAAATTCCCGCAGCGGTTCCAGCCCGGCACCAGCCGCGCCGCTTCATGTGCGACGGCCCAGTGCCTGTCCCACGGCAGACACTCCCCCGCCAAAAGACGAACGGACGCGAGGTCTTCGCGTCCGTGTCCCTTGATCGGGTGGCGGCAAATCTGCGCCAGCCGCCCTGTCATTTCTTCTTGGCCTTGTCCGGAAGTGCCGTCACCGCTGAGGGTTTGCGGGCCAAGCCGGATTTGATGTTGCCAAACAGGTCCGGCTTGTGGCCGTGGCTGCGCATGATCAGGTATTGCTGCACGAAGGTGATGGTGTTGTTGGTGATCCAGTACACCACCAGGCCGCTGGCAAAACCGCCCAACATGAACATGAACACCCAAGGCATCCAGGCGAAAATCTGCTGCTGCACCGGGTCGGCGGGGGCCGGGTTGAGTTTCTGCTGCAGCCACATGGTGATGCCCAGAAGGATCGGCAACACGCCGATGAAGATCAGCGCGGTGATGCTGCCAGCCGCCGGACCCGCCCAGGGCAGCAGGCCGAACAGGTTGAACAAGGACGAGCTGTCGGGTGCCGAAAGGTCATTCAGCCAGCCAAAGAACGGCGCGTGGCGCAGTTCCAGCGTGACGAAGATCACCTTGTACAGGCTGAAGAAAATCGGGATCTGGATCAGGATCGGCAGACAACCCGCCGCCGGATTGACCTTCTTTTCCTTGTACAGCGCCATCATGTCTTTTTGCAGCTTTTGCTTGTCTTCGCCGGCGCGCTCTTTCAGCGCCTCCATCTCGGGCTGCAATTCTTTCATCCGCGCCATCGAGACGTAGGATTTATAGGCCAGAGGCAGCACCAGAAGTTTCAGCACAAAGGTCAGGCCGATGATCGCCAGACCCATGTTGCCAATGATGCCGTTCAGCCAATGCAGCACCGCAAAAATGGGCTTGGTCAGGAAGTAGAACCAGCCCCAGTCAATCGAGTCGATGAACCCGCCGATGCCAGCCGATTGATAGTCCCTGATGGTTGCCCATTCCTTGGCACCGGCGAAAAGCTGCGTCCTGGTTTCAACTGTCGCACCGGGGGCCACGGTCATCAGCGGCTGGCGCACTTCGGCCTGATAGATGTCGGCACCGGCCACGTATTTGGCGACCGAGGTGTAGGGCTTGCCCTGTTCGGGGATCAGCGTGGTCATCCAGTAGTGGTCGGTAAAGCCGATCCAGCCATCGGTGGTGGCCTCGATCACTTCGGCTTGCGCGGCCTCCCGGTCAATCACAGCGTAGCCTGTGACATCGTCATAGTTGGCTTCGGCAAAGGTGCCATCGGTGCGCCGCACCATGCCTTCGTGCACGACATAGATGTTTTGCAGTTTGGGCAGGCCGTGGCGCGCGATGATGCCGTAGGAATAGAGGCTGACCTCTGCCGCACCAGAGTTTTGCACAGAGTCGGTGACGGTGAACATGAAATCGGCATCAACGGCGATGGTGCGGTTGAAGATCAATCCCTTGGTGTTTTCCCAGCGCAGGGTGACCGGCTTGTCAGGCGACAAGGTGCCACCCGAGGCGATTTTCCATTCCGACCTGGCGCTTGGCACGTCGTCGGCCGCAAGGCCAACGCCGGGGGCCCAGCCGAACACCGCATAATAGGCGGCCGCTTGGCCAACCGGCGACAGAAGCCGCACCTCTGCCGCGTTGGGCGCGATGGTTTCACGGTAGGTCTTCAGCGACAGATCGTCCAGACGCCCGCCCAGCATCGAGATCGACCCCGACAGCTTGGGCGTGTCGATGGTCAGACGCGGGGCCTCGGGCAAAGGCTCGGTCAGGGCCGCTGTGGCCGCCGGGTTGACGGCCGGCACCGCGGCGGTTGCCGCCGGATCTGCCGTCAGCACGGCCTGTTCCGTCGGAAACCATTGTGGGAAAAGCATGGGTCCAATCAGGAACCAGCCCATGATCACAAGGAAGCTGAGCGCGGTCGCAAGGATAAGTCGTTTGTTTTGATCGTCCATAGGGACCACCACCATTCCTGTTCAGGGTCAGGCGTGGTTCAACGATAGGGTGCGGCAAAGGTCAAGCGGTTTTCCCCTTGCCGGGGCGGCGGCCGAGCGTTTGCAGGACGATTCCGCGATTCCCGCGCTATCGCGTCCTCTGGCTGATGCGGGGGGCCTGTGTGAGTCTGGCGCGGTGGCGGGCGATCCAGTCCATCGTCTCGTCCACCGGCATCGGACGCGCGATGCCAAAGCCCTGCACATCGCCACAGCCCAGTTGTGCCAGCATCGCGTGTTCCTGCGGCGTTTCCACCCCTTCGGCCAGCGTCGCAAGGCCCAAACGTTCAGCCATCGACAAGATTGCGGCGACCATTTTCTGCTGATCGCGGTCTTCGTCCACGCGGGTGACAAAGCTGCGGTCGATCTTGATGCGCCGCACCTCAAACCGCCGGATGGAGGTGATCGAGGCATGACCGGTGCCAAAGTCATCCAGATCAATGCCACAGCCCAGATTGGACAGGGCGGCGATGTTGGCGACGATCACATCGTTGTCGGTTTCGGCCACCACATTTTCGAGGATCTCGACGCACAGACGCGCGGGCAAAAGATCAAACCGGTCCAGCTCCCATTTCAGTTTGTCAGCCAGTTTGGGGTTGCGCAGCTCACGCGCCGAAAAGTTCACGGCCACCGTCGGGATGCCCAAGCCCAGTTTGTCCCAGCGCACCAGGGCCGACAGGGCGTTGTAAAGCATCACCTCGCCCAAACGCTCTGACAGGCCTGCGTCCTCTAGCAGCGGCAGGAATTCGCCCGGTGAGATCAGGCCCTTGTCGGGGTGATACCACCGGGCCAACGCCTCAAACCCGGTGATCGCGCCGGTGTCCGTGGAAATCTGCGGCTGAAAATGCGCGCGAATGTGGCCTTCATCCAGGGCCTGTTCCAGTTCTTCGCGCAGCGCATCGCGGTCGGCGCGGTTGCGGGCCATATCGGGGGCAAAGGCGCGGATCGCCCCTGGCCCATGTCGCGCCGCCTCATCTGCCGCGACCTGAGCGGCATCCAGCAGCGCCTTGCCATTGGGCACCGGGCTGCGCACGCCAAGGCAAAAGCCGACGGAACAACTGACATACAGCCGCGCCGCGTTGACGCTGACCGGGACGGCAATCGCCGCCTGCAACCGTGTGGCCAGTTGCACCACGCTTTCCAGATCCAGCCGTCGCACCGGAGCCAGAGCCACGGCAAAACCGCCCCCCTCCAGCCGCGCCACCACATCGCCTTCGCGCAGCGCCGCACAGATGCGTTCGGCCGAGCGCGCCAGCACCTCGGTCTGCGCCGCACGGCCGTGACGGTCAACCAGCACATCGGCCTCATCGAATTGCAGCACCAGGCAGGCGGTGTTGCGCCCGGTCATCGGTGCCTCGCGCAGAATGAAGTCAAGCGTGCCAACGATCTGGTTGCGCAGGGACAGTCCCGACAAGGCGTCGGGCAAACCCGGATTGGTGGTATCCGAGAACCGAAAAGCGCCGGCGATGGCAAACAGCAGGGGGGCGGCCAATGCGGTCAGGATCAGAACCTCTTCGCCGCCCAGCCAGAAGGCAGCCAGGGTCAGCGCCGGCAGAAACACCATCCATTCGGGCCGCCGCAACTGCACCACCAAGGGGCGCACCGCATCGATCAGGTTGGCAAGCGACAAGTTCTGCATCTGATAACCCCGTGGTTTTCACGGGGCGCGCGCAACCCCGACGGGACTACATTAGGCATACAGGCTGATCGGAACCTTAATCCGCAGCCTGAAGTTGCGAAGGATTTTCATTAAATTCTTCCAGATCGCGCTGCAACCCTTGTGCCGACACAGCTAGCGCGACTGGTCAAATTGCGGATCTGCGCCCGGCACCGGATCATAGCCATGCCCTCCCCAAGGATGGCAACGGCAAATCCGGTGCATCATCAGACAGCCGCCTTTCGCCGCACCGTGACGCTCCAAGGCCTCAAGCGCGTAAACCGAACAGGTGGGTTGAAACCGGCAGCCGTTGCCGATCCACGGCGACAGCAACAGCCGGTAGGCGCGCACCGGCAGGGCCACGACGCGGGCCAGCGGCGTCATGGCCGCGCCTTGTGGACGGATCTCAGGGCGGTGGCGAAATCGGCCAGCATGTCTTTGTAATCGCGGGACACTGTGGCGTCAGGCTTGGCGACCAGCACATAGTCCCAGCCGGGTTGCGCCAGGGTCGGCAACACGGCGCGTGCAATGGCCCGCATCCGGCGCTTGGCGCGGTTGCGGGCCACCGCATTGCCGATCTTCTTGGATGCCGTGAAACCGATCCGCACCATGGCCAAGGCGTCGTCGCGCGCACGTCCCTGCACCAAAAAGCTGCCGGTGCCCTGCCGTCGACCTTGGGCTGTGCGCAAAAAGTCAGGTCGGTTCTTCATCGTCTCGATGCGCAAATCCGCACCCGCGCAATGCGAAACCGCCGGAGGCGCTTCGGAATGCTCGGCGTTTGCGCCAATCTCCGGTGCCTTCGGCGGTGTCATGTCTTACCCTTGCTTCCGGCCCCAAAAGGCCAGTCAAAGTTTAAGCCGACAGCTTTTTGCGGCCCTTGGCGCGGCGTGCTGCCAACACAAGACGGCCGCCCTTGGTTGCCATGCGGGCGCGGAAGCCGTGGCGGCGGGCGCGAACCATGTTCGACGGTTGAAAAGTGCGCTTCATCGCGGTCTCCATCAGACGGGTGCGGCGAACCCGAAGATTCGTCGACGTAAACTTGAAGCCCGGTCTTTAGGCGGCCATTGGCGGTAAGTCAACGCGGGCGATGCAGGAATTCTGCAACATTTGCCGATCTTGGCGGCAAAGACCCGGTGGCGGCATTTCAGCCCAAACCAAAGCGACACGTCAAGGCCGCCGTCATCCGGCACAGGCGCCTTTTCGCGCCAAACCGCGCCGGGTTTCACAACCCCGGCGCTGGGGTCTATGTTTCAGCCAAAGACTTTGCTAACCCTTGTCGGCGCGGGCAACGCAGCGGCGGTTGCAGCCGCCCGTCGCTATCGTACTCAGATCACACGGAAAGGCATATCAGGGTGAATCGCAGGCCGGGCGGATTTTTGAACACCCTGTCGGGTCGCTTTCTGATGCTGACCATCGGTTTTGTCATGCTGACCGAGGTGCTGATCTTTGTGCCGTCGATTGCCCGGTTTCGGGCCGATTTCCTGACCATGCGGCTTGAGAAAGCCCAGATCGCCGCGTTGGCCCAATTGGCGGCCGAAGACATGGTGACCCCGGCGCTGGAAAAAGAGTTGCTGGCCAATGCCGAGGTCTACAACGTGGTCCTGCGCCGCGACGAAGTGCGCCAGTTAGTGCTGTCGTCGGACATTCCAGAGCCGATCGCCGCCACCTTTGATCTGCGTGAGGCCGGTCCCTGGCAGCTGATCCGCGATGCCTTTTCGGCGATGACCGATCCGAAGGACAAGATCATCCGGATCATCGGCTATCCGGTGCAGCAGGCGGGGTTGCTGATCGAAATCACCATGGACGCGACGCCTTTGCGCTCTGCGATGCTGGATTACGGCGGACGGATCCTGTTCCTGTCGGCACTGATTTCGGTGGTGACGGCGTTCTTTCTGTTTCTCTCGGTGCAGCGGCTGATCGTGCTGCCGATCCGCCGCGTGGTCGACCACATGCAAGCCTATGCCGAGGCCCCTGAAGATGCCCGCCGGGTGATTGCCCCCAATGCCAGTGTGCTGGAATTGCGGGTGGCCGAAGAGGCCATGCAGTCGATGCAGACCCAATTGACCGGATCGTTGCGGCAAAAGGAACGCTTGGCGCAGTTGGGCGGGGCGGTGGCCAAAATCAGCCATGATCTGCGCAATATCCTGACCACCGCGCAACTCTTCGCCGACCGCATCGAAAACAGCGCCGATCCGGTGGTGGCCCGCGCCGCGCCCAAACTGGTGAATTCCATCGCGCGGGCCGTGTCCTTGTGCGAATCGACGCTGAAATTCGGCAAGGCCGAAGAGCCCAGCCCGCAATTGCGCGCCGTCGCCCTGGCCGCTTTGGCCGATGAGGTGGCGGAAGGCGAAGGTCTGGCCGCCGATGGCGCCGTCACCTGCCTGATCGAAATCGCGCCCGATCTGATGATCCACGCCGACCCCGAGCAACTGTTCCGGGTGCTGGCCAATCTGCTGCGCAACGCCCGTCAGGCGATTGAAGCCACAGGGCAGGGCGGCACCATCGAAATCTCGGCAGGGCACACCCCCGCCGAATGGTGGATCAGGGTTGGCGACACCGGCCCCGGCCTGCCCGAAAAAGCGCGTGAGCATCTGTTCGAGGCGTTTCAGGGTGGTGCGCGCAAGGGCGGCACCGGACTTGGCCTGGCCATCGCCGCCGAACTGGTGCGCGGTCATGGCGGCCAGTTGGAACTTGCCCGCAGCGATGCAGATGGCACGGAATTCCTGATCCATCTGCCCAAAACCGTGACACAGGCGTCAGGCGCGCATTGAGCGCGTCGGAGCGAAGGGCGCCAGACTGCCTCAAACCTGATTGAGATTGCGGGCCACAGTGGATCAAATATCCCACGGGCGGCCCATTGCCCTTCGCTGTGGGCCTGGATGCGTGTCGCCCCCGGCGGCCTGGAAGCCGCCGCAAACCCGCGACAGACAAGTTTGCAAGTCGCGCGCATTGGCCCTTGCAATGACCCGCAGGGGCGGCTATCTGCTGCCCCAAGATGGTTCCATAGCTCAGCTGGATAGAGCATCAGACTACGAATCTGAGGGTCGGGCGTTCGAATCGCTCTGGGACCACCATTTTACCAAACAAGAGCAAGTCGCGGTCAGACCTCCGTTCGTGGCGACTGAGTCCCGCGGAATTGGTTTCAAGCCTTTGTTGTCGAAGCGCTCTCGAAAGCCGTCGCGGCGTTGTGGACCTGTCGCGATTTCGTTCCGGTCAGGTGCTCATGTTAGGCTGCCCTCTGTTCGAAGGCCACGGGTGATTTCCAGCCAAGGGCTGAGTGTTTGCGGCGCGGATTGTAGAAGCCGTTGATGAATTCGAAGACGGCGACTTCGACCTCTCGGCGGGTTTGCCAGTTGTTTCGCCAGACCAGTTCGGCTTTCAGCGACTTGACGAAGCTTTCGATGGAGGAGTTGTCGTAACAATTGCCTTTTCCGCTCATCGACACCTTGAAACCGTGCTTGTGCAGCAGCTTTTGACAGTCGTGTGCGCAGTATTGCGAGCCGCGATTCGTGTGATGGATGCAGCCCGGTGGCGGCTTTCGGATCGTGATGGCCACGTTCAGGGCCCGCAAAACCAGATCATGCTTCATGCGGTCGCTGATCGCCCAACCCACCACGCGCCTAGAGAATAGATCAATGATCACAGCAAGGTAAACCCAAACCTCTCGTGTCTGGACATGGGTGATGTCGCCCGCCTGTTACCCGGCAATGGTTTGCCTGCAAACCATGAGAGGGCACTTCTGGTTCGGCCAACGCGCGGCGAAGTCCTGCTGCAGGAGCTTCGGCGCGATGTCGAAAGCGTGATCGCCCCCTCTCGGCCGATTGCTTTGCAATCGCCGTCGGGCAACGGTCGGTCGTACGCTTGAACTTCCGGCTGCGGATGACCTGGATGCCGTTCTGGCGCATGAGTCGGCCAACCCGGCGCTGGCCGACATGGAGGCCCGGCTCGTTTAGTTCCTCGATCATGTGAGGTCTCCTTGAAGGCGAGTATTGCTCTCAAAAGACCGGAACAGAACCGGTGCAGGTCCATTACGATGATCACACGCAGCTGCGCCGACACCTTGATCTGTTCATCGATTCCGACAATCACGCCCGCAGGCTGAAGACGCTAAGAGGCCCAACGCCTGTGCAGTTCATCTGAAAAGAATGGCAAACAAAGCCGGAACTGTTCTACGAGGAACCGTGCCACTTGACTGCGGGACCATGCACCTATGGCTTGGGTTGTGATGCCCAAGACCCTTGCTTTTGGCGCGGCATCGCTCTGCCGTCTGGGCAGCACCGCAGACGGATCAGCCCAGTGCCCGCAACAACTCCAGTGACGGCTCGCCCGTCACCGCCAGGCCTCGGCTTTGCTGAAAGGCCGAAATCGCCGCGCGGGTTTTGGCGCCGATGACGCCGTCGCTGCCCTCGGTGTCAAAACCCGCCGCCGTCAGCTTGCGCTGCAACGACTGACGGTCGGCCATGTTCATGCCCGCCGCATCGGGCGGGAAGTTGCCGCGAATGGCGGGGCGGCCCAGCAGGCGGTCGGAGAGATGGCCGACGCCCAAGACATAGCTTTCGGCGTTGTTGTACCGCGTGATCACTGTGAAGTTGCGAAACACCATGAAGGCCGGACCATTCGCCCCCGCAGGCAGCAGGACCGAGGCCGCGCCATGGTTTGGCACCACGCCGCCATTCATGTCGCGCAGGCCCATCTCGGCCCAGACGTCCGGGCTGCGGGTGCTGCCGCGTCCGGCCAGCCCTGTGTTGAAGCCCGCAGGCACGCGCACCTCAACCCCCCAGGGCTGCCCGCGCGTCCAACCGGATTTCGCCAGATAAGCGGCGGTCGAGGCCAAAGCGTCGGTCGGATCAACGGCCCAGATGTCACGCCGCCCGTCGCCGGTGAAATCCACGGCGAACAAAAGGTAAGAGGTCGGGATGAACTGAGTGTGCCCCATAGCACCGGCCCAACTGCCGGTCATCCGGTCCGGCGTGGTGTCGCCGTTTTGCAGGATTTTCAGCGCCGCGATCAGTTGCTGTTCAAAGAACGCCCCGCGCCGCCCGTCAAAGGCCAGCGTTGACAGCGCCGACATCACCGGCACCGACCCGCGCCGTTCGCCGAAAAAGCTCTCCAGACCCCAGACGGCAGCCACCACCTGCGGCTCAACCCCATAGCGCGCCTCAATCGCCGCCAACGTGCTGGCTTGGGCATTCATCGCCGCGCGGCCTTTGCTGACGCGCTCGTCCGAGGCTGCAATCGCCAGATAATCCTCGATGCTGCGGGTGAATTCGGTCTGGTTGCGGTCCCGCTCGATCACGCCGGGCAGAAAGCCCACAGATTGAAAGGCGCGGTTCACGGTGGCATCGGAAATGCCCTTGGCGGTGGCGCGGGATTTGAAGCCTTCCACCCAAGCGTCAAAAGCTGGGTTTGGCATGGCTAGAAATTGCGCTTCGGACACAGCACCGCCGCGCCCGACGGTGCCGCCGCCGACACAGGCCGACAGCAAGGCCGCTACCGAAAGGGATGAAAAGGAACGCCGTGTGATCTGCATGTGCCTGCTCAATATTCTTATGGATTTTTGCAATCCTAACGGAACATTGGACAGGGGCAAAGGCCTGTCCCCAAGGGTGGCGGGAACAGGCCAATCCCCCAGTTCCCGCGCCGCCCCGGACTTGATCCGGGGCCTCTACCTGAGACGATGAGGCCCCGGATCAGTCCGGGGCGGCGTGGCATTGGGGGCAGGCCAGTCCTGTTCAGACGTAATAGTTCCACAGGTTCTCCAGCCGCTCTTGCCGACCCGAGCGCGGTTTCGGATCAATACCTGTCTCCTCCACCGCCTTCGCAATCGCCTCCAGCGGCTGCCCCAGCATGCCCTTGGCCCCTTCGCGGTCCCATCCGGCGTAACGAGCACCTCGGGCCGCCTCCAGAATGCCGTCCTCATACAGATAGGCCGCCGCCCGCAACGCCCGCGCACAGGTGTCCATGCCGCCGACATGCGCCAATATCAAATCCTCGGGGTCCAACGATTGCCGACGCACCTTGGCGTCAAAGTTGGTGCCGCCAGTGGTATAGCCGCCCGCCCGCAGGATCTCATAAAAGGCCACCGCCTTTTCGGCGTGGTTGTTCGGGAATTGATCGGTGTCCCAGCCCGATTGGTAATCGTTCCGGTTCATATCAATCGACCCGAAAATCCCCAAAGCCGCCGCCGTCGCGATCTCATGTTCAAACGAATGCCCGGCCAGTATCGCATGGCCCTGTTCGATGTTGACCTTGACCTCTTTCTCCAGCCCGAAATCCTTCAGGAACCCGTAAACCGTCGACACATCATAGTCATACTGGTGCTTCGACGGTTCCTGCGGCTTCGGTTCGATCAGGATCGCCCCCTTGAAGCCGATCTTGTGGGCATATTCCACGACCGATTGCAGAAACCGCCCGGCATGGGCCCGCTCACGCTTCAGGTCGGTGTTCAGCAGGGTTTCATAGCCCTCGCGCCCGCCCCACAGCACATAGTTCTGCCCGCCAAGTTTATGCGTTGAATCCAGCGCTGCCTTCACCGTGGCCGCGGCATAGGCGTAAACCTCGGGGTCAGGATTGGTGGCCCCCCCCGACATCCAGCGGCGGTGGCTGAACATGTTCGCGGTGCCCCACAGCAGTTTGGCCTTATGGCGGGACTGCTTTTCCAGCAGGTAATCGGTGATTTCCTCAAGGTTGCGGCGGCTTTCCGCGAAAGTGGCACCTTCCGGCCGCGCATCGGCATCGTGGAAGGCGTAAAAAGGCACGCCCAGAATGTCGTACATCTCAAACGCCACATCGGCCTTCATGCGGGCATGGTCCATCGTCTCGCCAAACCAAGGCCGCTGGAAGGTCTGCCCGCCAAACGGGTCGCCCCCGGGCCAAGCGAAGGAGTGCCAATAGGCGACGGCAAAGCGCAGATGATCTTCCATCCGCTTGCCCAGGATCACCTCATCGGCGTCATAATGGCGAAAGGCGAATTCGTTGGTGCTGTCGGTGCCCTCAAACTGGATCGGGGCGATGGATTTGAAAAAATCGGTCATGGCAATCTCCGGGTTGTGCGGCGCGCTGACCGGATACTACCCGCAATCTGGCCCAAGTCACGCCAATCTCTGCTCGTCCTTCAGCAGCAGTCCCAGCGCCAAAACGGTCAGCGCCACACCCCCCGACACGATCACCGGCGGGGCCGGGCGGCCCAAGGCCACCTCCCACAGGATCACCCAGGACGGCACCAGATAGGTGTAGGCCATCACCTTGGCGCTGGGCAGCCGCAACGTGGCGAATTGCAGCAAAACGAAGGTCATGGCAGAGGCGGCAATCGAAACATAAAGCAGGCAGACCCAGACGATTGCAGGCAGTTCGGCCCAATCAGTTGCAACCACTGCGCGCCACCCCCACAGCGACAGCAGCACAAACCCCGCCACCAGCATGCCAAAGGTGAAGACCAGCGCCGGTTCCCCTCGGTTCAGGCGGCGCACCAGTGGCGCATAGATGGCATGGGCGATGCAGCCGAAAAAGAAGATCGCCTCACCACGGCCGATCTCAAACCGCAGGGCCGCCGCCATATCGCCGCGAAAGATCACCCACAGCGCGCCAACCGCGCCAATGGTCAGCGCCGCCGCCATCCGCCCGGTGGTGATCTGGCCGAGCAGCAGCCAGCCAAACCCCGCCGCCATCAGTGGTGTCAGCGTGAACACCGCCGCCGTCGGCACCGCAGCCGCCGTCTGCAAGCCCCAGAACATCAACACGAAATAACTGCCCAGCAGTGCGCCCAACACGCCATAGCGCCAAGGGGCCACCCACGCCGCCCGGCTGATCTTGCCGCTGACCACCGCGGCCGCCCCCACCAGCGCCCCCGCCAGCGCAAAGCGCAACACCGTGATTGCCGCCGGATCGACAAAGGGCGCGGCCATCGCCCCCAGACTGAACGACCCCGCCACCAGACCCGAAAACGCCAGCATCGCCAGATGCCCAAGCGCTGGCCCGGTCAGCGTCATGTCGCCGTCCAGCCCGCCGCTGCCGTCTTCAATTGTGCGAGAAAACTTTGCACTTTCAGCGTGCGGTGCAGATCAACATGGGTGACGATCCACAAGGGCGAGGCCCAGTCGGGACGCGGTGGCATCACTTCGACCAGATCAGGATCATGCGCCGCATCGCGCGCGGCCATAAAGCCGATGCCCAGACCGGCCCGCAGGGCCGCATCGCTTGCTGCGGTTTCCGTGACGCGGAACGTCACGCAATCGGCTGGCACGGCGTCGCGCAGCCAGCGGTAAAACGGCGCGCGGTTCTCCGGGCTGTCGGCCCCGACAAAGCGGTGGTTCGCCAGATCCGCCTCGCCCTTTGGCATGCCGTGGCGGGCGATGTAGCCCCGCGAGGCATACATTCCCATCTGCAGCGTGATCAAAGGTTGCACCACATTGTCAGGCTCTTGCGGCGGCCCGCCGGCGCGGATCGCCACATGCGCCTCACCGTAATCCAGCCGGAAAAGCCGCATATCGGTCAGAAACCGGATCACCACCGCCGGATGCGCCGCTTGAAACGCCGCGAACACCGGGGTCAGCAGACCGGTGATGCCGGTGATCGCGGTCACCACCAATTCGCCCGCCACGGTTTCGCCCTGACCCTTGATCCGGCTGGCCAATTGCCCGAACTGCTCTTCGGTGGTCTGCGCCACCAACAGCAGATCGCGCCCGGCCTCGGTCGGCGTGTAGCCCCGCGCGTGGCGTTGAAACAGCCGCGCGCCCAGCTTCTTCTCAAGCGCGTCGATGTGGCGGATCACGGTGGCGTGGTGGACGCCCAGCATTTCGGCAGCCCCAGAAACCGTGCCCATCCGCGCCACCTGATAGGCCGTGCGCACCTCGTCCCAGTTTTCCATCGCCCGGCCTCCTGTGCATTTGCGCACAATCAAACCCAAGCGCGGCAGGGAATGCAAGAGGGAGACGAAGCGGCGGGTGGCTGCACTTCCGCCCAGCCATACAATTTGTCTAAAATTTGCATCCTCTCTGCACAAATATCCCACGGGGGAAGGGATTGCGCAGCAAGCCCTATGGGGGTGTGACACCCCCATCCGGCCCACCAACCATGCCCCCCGCTTGACTCCCACCCCCCAACCGCGTATCCGCCACTCAATTCCCCCGGAAGCCAACGCTTCCGGTCCCTTGGCTTATGCCGGGATCGCCACCTGTAAGCGCGTTGCGCCCACAGGTGCTGTTTCGCATTGGCCTTTGGAAACCCGCCGTCGCGTCCCATATAGGGGCAACAAAGTAGGAGAGTGCCATGTTTGAAAGCCTGTCAGAACGCCTTGGCGGCGTGTTTGATCGCCTGACCAAGGCCGGCGCGCTGTCCGAAGCCGATGTGGACACCGCCCTGCGCGAAGTGCGCACCGCCCTGCTGGATGCCGACGTGTCGCTGGATGTGGCGCGGAATTTTGTCAAAGCGGTCAAGGTGCGGGCGATTGGCCAGGCGGTGACGCGGTCGATCACGCCGGGTCAGCAGGTCGTCAAGATCGTGCATGACGAATTGATCCGCGTGTTGGCCGGCGATGACGAACCCGAAGCGCTGAAGATCGACAACCCGCCCTCGGCCATCCTGATGGTTGGCCTGCAAGGCTCGGGCAAGACCACCACTACCGCCAAGCTGGCGAAGCGTCTGAAGGAAAAGAACGGCAAGCGCGTGCTGCTGGCGTCATTGGACACCAACCGCCCGGCGGCGATGGAACAGCTGGCGATTTTGGCCGGTCAGATCGGCGTGGATAGCCTGCCGATTGTGAAGGGCGAAAGCGCCGTTCAGATCGCCAAACGCGCCAAGACCCAAGCCGCGATGGGCGGCTATGACGTGGTGTTCTTTGACACCGCAGGCCGTTTGCACATCGACGAAGTGCTGATGGCGGAAATTCAGGCCGTGCGCGACATTGCGCAGCCGCGCGAAACCCTGCTGGTGGTTGATGGTCTGACCGGGCAAGACGCCGTCAACGTCGCCACCGAATTTGACTCCAAGGTTGGCATCTCGGGCGTGGTGCTGACCCGGATGGACGGCGACGGTCGCGGTGGTGCGGCGCTGTCGATGCGCGCCGTTACCGGCAAGCCGATCCGCTTTGTCGGTCTTGGCGAAAAGATGGATGCGCTGGAAACGTTTGAGGCTGAACGTGTCGCGGGCCGCATCCTTGGCATGGGCGACATTGTTGCGCTGGTCGAGCGCGCGCGGGAAACGTTTGAGGCTGAACAAGCCGAGCGTATGGCTAAACGCTTTGCCAAGGGTCTGTTCAACATGAACGACATGCGCGGGCAGTTGGAACAGATGATGAAAATGGGCGGCATGCAGGGCCTGATGGGCATGATGCCCGGCATGGGCGGCATGGCGAAAAAGGCCGAAGCGGCGGGTTTCAACGACAAGATGTTGGCGCATCAGATCGCGCTGATCAACTCGATGACCAAGAAAGAGCGTGCCAACCCCGACCTGATGGCGGCCTCTCGCAAGAAACGCGTGGCGGCGGGTGCCGGGCTGGAAGTGTCGGATCTGAACAAGCTGATCAAACAGCACAAGCAAATGGCCGACATGATGAAAAAGATGGGCAAGGGTGGCATGATGAAGCAAGCCATCAAGCAGATGATGGGTGGCAAAGGTGCGGCCGACATCGCCAAAATGTCGCCCGAAGCGATGGAGGCAGCGGCCAAAGGCATGCAGCAAGGCATGGGCATGGGCGGCGGCTTTCCGGGCATGCCGCGCGGGCTGAGCCTGCCCTCGGGTCTGTCGGGGTTGATGAAGAAGAAATGACCGCCATGACGCGCCCCGCTTTGTCAGGCCTGCCGGTTCTTGAAACCGACCGGCTGATCTTGCGCGCGCCACAGGCGTCGGACTGGGCTGCCTTTCGTGACTACCGGGCATCCGCGCGCACCGCATACACCGGGGGCACGAAAAACGAACGCGAGGCGGCCGAGCAATTCGCCTCTTTCTTTGGTCATTGGGTGATGCGCGGCTTTGGCCGCCTGATCGCCGAAGATCGTGCCGGCGGACACCCGGTCGGCCATTTCGGGCCGATGCAGTGGCAGGACGGGGCCGAGGTCGAACTGACATGGTCGTTGTGGACCGGCGGGGCCGAAGGCCGCGGTCTGGCCACAGAAGGCGCGCAGGCAGTGACCGGCTGGTTCTTTGCCGCCACCGGCCAGCGATCGGCCCGGGCCGAAGTGCACCGTGACAATGCAGCCTCCCACGCCATCGCCCGCAGGCTTGGCGGGCAAGTGGTCGCAGGCCAGCGCCCGACATGGTTCGAGGACGGCTTCGTCTATCAGTTCGCCGCAGGAGCGCCCCGATGACCGACCCCACCACCCGCGCCGCGGCCCTTCTGGCCGAACACCGCGACAGCATTGACCGGCTGGATGCCATCCTGGTCTACACGCTGGCCGAACGGTTCAAGCACACCCAGCAGGTCGGACGGCTGAAGGCCGAACACGACCTGCCGCCGTCCGACCCCGCGCGCGAGGCCAACCAGATTGCCCGGCTGGAAAAGCTGGCCGAGGATGCCCGGCTCGACCCCGAGTTTGCCAAGAAATTCCTGACCTTCATCATTTCGGAAGTCATCAGGCATCACGAGAAACTGCAGAAATAACCCAAACCAAGGCAGGGTGAACCCCGCCCCTACCAAAACCCAAGGAGACTAAACCCATGTCTATGAAAATCCGTCTGGCCCGTGGTGGTTCCAAAAAGCGCCCGCACTATGCGATCGTTGCCACCGACAGCCGCAACCCGCGCGATGGCCGCTTTCTGGAAAAGCTGGGCACCTATAACCCGCTGCTGGCCAAAGACAGCGAAGAGCGCGTGAAAATGAACATGGAGCGCGTGCAGTACTGGCTGGGTCAGGGCGCACAGCCGACCGACCGTATCGCGCGCATGCTGGAAGCCGCTGGCGTGCTGACCAAAAAGGTCCGCAACAACCCGAACGCCGCCGTCCCCGGCAAGCGCATGGCCGAACTGGCCAAGAAGAAAGCCGCCCGCACCGCAGCACCCGCTGCCGAGTAAGATCAAGGCAGCCCGGTAGTGAACGGCGTATACTCTGACAGTTTCCGGGCTGATTTGCGCGATTTGATGCGGTGGCGGCGCGATGTGCGCCGCTTCCGCACCGATCCGGTGGCGGCTGCGGTGCTGGACCGCTGCCTGACCGCCTTTGCTTTGGCCCCTTCCGTCGGCCTGTCCGAGCCGTGGCGGCTGATCAATGTCACCTCTGCTCGCGCCCGCGACGCGGCGATCCAGAATTTCAAGACCGCCAATGCCAAGGCTTTGGCCGGATATGCCGATGAAAAAGCCGTCACCTATGCCGGGTTGAAACTGTCCGGCATGCAAGAAGCCCCGGTGCATCTGGCGATCTATTGCGACGATGCCACCGCCAAAGGCGCGGGCCTTGGGGCAGCGACCATGCCCGAAACCCGCGCCTATTCGGTGGTGGGGGCGATCACCCTGTTCTGGCTTCTGGCCCGTGCCGAAGGGCTTGGCGTCGGCTGGGTGTCGATCCTCGATGTGGCGCAACTGTCGCATGACTTGCAGGCGCCGCCGGATTGGCGTTTGATCGGCTATCTGTGCGTGGGCTGGCCGGAAACGCTGGACGACACGCCGGAACTGGAACGGGCCGGGTGGGAAATGCGTGCCAACGCCCTTTGGATGGAGAGCCGCTGAATGGCAACCGACCGCATCTGCGTGGGCGCAATCGCAGGCTCTTACGGCGTGCAAGGTGAGGCGCGGCTGAAAAGCTTTTGCGCCGACCCCGAAGCGATTGCGGGCTATGGCCCGCTGTTCACCGAAGACGGTAAAACCAGTTATATCATCACTTTGACGCGTCCGGTGGCCAATGGTCTGGGCGCGCGCATCGCGGGTGTGACGACCAAAGAACAGGCCGATGCGCTGAAAGGTGTCAGCCTCTTTGTCGAGCGTGCCAAGCTGCCCTCGCTGCCCGATGACGAATTCTACCACGCCGACCTGATCGGACTTGAGGCCCGCGACACCGGCGGTGCGCTGTTGGGGCAGGTTCTGGCCGTCCACAATCACGGCGCCGGTGATCTTCTGGAAATCGCCGGGCCGGGGCTGAAAGCCTCGCTTTTGTTGCCCTTCACGCGGGCATCGGTGCCGACGGTTGATCTGGCCGCAGGGCGCGTCGTTGTCGATCTGCCCGAAGGGCTGGACTAACGCGCGCCAAAGCGGCAATTGTTGGATCAAAGACAATCGCGGGGGGCCGAAACACCATGCAAAATCGTTTGCGGTTGTTGATGGGTGTCACGGCGCTGCTGTATGTCGGGCCACTGATGGCGGGATTGGGCGGCTATGGCTGGTCTGTGGTGCCGCTGTTCGCCGCGATATTTCTGCTGTGGCTGTTCATTCAGCGCCCTCATCACTGGCCGCAAACCCCGTCCGACTGGACGCGGCCAATGATGTTGATGTCCCTGCTGACCCAAGCGCTTGTGCAACTGCTGCTGGTTGCGGTGTTGTTTGGCGTCGGACGCGGCATCGGCGGCGTCCTTGGCACGCTGCCGATGTTTTCGGTGGTCTTGCCACTGTCGATTTCATTCCTGTCGATCCCCTTGGCCCGGCTGATCTCGGACCCGCGCAAAGGCGAACAGGTCGACCGGTTTCTGGACGAAGCGATGGACCGGGTGCATGCCCCCACGGTGGCGCAGACGCATTCTGGTCTTGATCTGGCCCGCCGTCTGACCGCGCCCTTGGCCGACCTGCCCGATGACACAGCCGAAAGCGAAATCGCCCGCCATCTGATTGCGCTGTCCGCGCATGGCAATCCGGCTGACATTCGCGCGGCCCTGTTGGATCGGGTGCGTCATGGCCATGCAACGCGGGCCGAAACCATCGCGCTGATCCTGCATGCCACTGACGCCGAGTTGATCGAAACGGTGGGCGACGACGGCCCGACCTTTGCCCTGTCGGCCCTGCCGCGCGACCCCGCAATGATCGCGCTTTACGCCCGCAGATTGACCATGGCGTTGACCGATGATGCCGGTCTTTGGGGCCAATGCCCCAGCGCGGACATGCTGACCGAGTTGGTGGAAGCAATGGACAACACCGAGGCCGAAGCCCCGCTGCGCTATCTGATCGACGCCACCAACCGCGCCCAGCCCGAGGATGGGTTGGCGTGATCCGCCAGGACCTGTCTGAAATTTGCAGCGTCTGTGTGAAAATTTCCCACGGGGTAAGACGCGCCCGGGCGCCCTTCCAGTGGAAGGGCGTCAGTGTCGAACGCCCAATCGTCAACGATTGGGCCGGGTCACTTGGGGTGTGAAACCCCGGTTTTTCTGCCCTAGCCGCGCCCCTTCGTCCGCGCTAAAAGCCCTCATGTCCAACCCTGACGACACCCCGCCCTCCAAATCCCATGGTCGCATTTCCATGCGCGCCACCCTGAAGCCGCGCGATCTGATGGAGGAACCCCGCCCGATCAAAGGTGCGTGGACGGTCAAGATCATCACCCTGTTCCCCGAGGCGTTTCCCGGCATCCTTGGCCTGTCGCTGACCGGCAAAGCGCTGGATTTCGGCCGCTGGATGCTGGAAGCCATCGACCTGCGCCTCTTCGGCATCGGTAAGCACCTCAACGTCGATGAGCCCCCGGCGGGCGGCGGGGCTGGCATGGTGTTGCGCGCCGATGTGCTGGACGCGGCCCTGGCCCATGCGGCCGAAAACACGCCCGCAGATCGCCTGCGCTGGCCGATCCTGTACCTGTCACCGCGTGGCAAGCCGTTTGATCAGGCCATGGCCCGCCGTTTTGCCAATGCCGACGGGCTCACCTTGCTGTGCGGTCGGTTTGAGGGCGTGGATCAGCGGTTGCTGGACCACCACGCCATTGAAGAAATCAGCTTGGGCGATTTCGTCCTGACGGGGGGTGAAATCGCGGCGCAGGCGTTGATCGACGCCACCGTGCGGCTGTTGCCGGGCGTTTTGGGCAATCAGGCCAGCACCGAAGAGGAATCCTTCTCGCACGGACTGCTGGAATTCCCGCAATACACCAAGCCCGCCGTCTGGAATGATCTGCCGATCCCCGAGGTGCTGCAATCGGGGCACCACGGCGAGATCGCCAAATGGCGGCAGGCGCAAGCCGAAGCCATCACCAAATCCCGCCGCCCGGACCTTTGGCAAGCGTATCTGCGCAAGACGTAGATCGGCGCGCGCGCCACCCTTGACCCCCCATCGCGCAAACCCTATACGCGCCCTGTCAGGGGCCGTTTTGCCCATCTGGCCCGATTCCTTTTGCGCCTGCGCCTTTGCCGACTTCAGCAGATGTGGTGCAACTCTCGGTACGTCAAAACGCACGCGCCATCTTTGGCGGGCTTACATCTTGTAGGGACCCGGTTGAAGACCAAAGCTCTGGCACGGCATCACTTCGGGGAATACCCCGAGCATAAAAGGACAAGCGATGAACCTTATCGCCATACTCGAAGCCGAGCAGATTGCTGCGCTTGGCAAAAAGATCCCGGATTTCAAGGCCGGGGATACCGTCCGCGTCGGTTACAAAGTGACCGAAGGCACCCGTTCGCGCGTGCAGGCTTACGAAGGCGTCGTGATCGGCCGCAAGGGCGGGGCAACCATTGCTGCCTCGTTCACCGTGCGCAAGATTTCGTTCGGCGAAGGTGTGGAGCGCGTGTTCCCGCTGTACTCGACCAACATCGACAGCATCGAAGTCGTGCGTCGTGGCCGTGTGCGCCGCGCCAAGCTGTACTATCTGCGCGATCGTCGCGGCAAATCGGCCCGTATTGCCGAAGACACCACGTACAAAGCCAAAGCGGAATAAGGATCGGACCGATGAAAGACGGAATTCACCCCGACTACCACGTCATCAACGTCAAGATGACCGATGGCACCATTTTCCAGACCAAGACCACCTGGGGCAAAGAAGGCGACCAGATGGCGCTGGACATCGACCCGCTGGCACACCCGGCCTGGACCGGCGGTTCGGCCAAGCTGATGGACACCGGCGGCCGTGTGTCGAAGTTCAAGAACAAATACGCCGGTCTGGGTTTCTGATTCCAACCGCGCGGCAAGAACGGGGCGTCTCTGCGGAGGCGCCCTTTTGCATTTCTGCGCGGCACATAATTGGCGCGAACCTGAAGGGCACGCCTGCGGGCAGTCAAGGCACTGCCGACATCCTCCGCGTTCGGGTATGTTTCATGCGGCCGGTGCAACCACAATGACCCCAACCTTGCGCGCACTGACTTTGATCCAAGGTCTGTTCTTGACGGCCACGGCCCAAATCGTGATCGAAGCGGCGGCGGACCCCGGACCGCGATGGCACGGGCCGCGCCGTCTGGTCTTTGAGGCGCTGTGTCAATGCCGCCATCCGCTGTGGCAACCCGGATGTGTAGTCCCGACGCCACTTCCCGCTTCCCCTTCCTTCGGCTAACCGTATAGGAAGCACCTTCGGACGAGGGCAGGACAAGGGACGACAGCTGTGGCGCATATCATCGTGGTCGGCAACGAAAAGGGCGGGTCGGGCAAATCGACCACCTGCATGCATGTGGCGACCGCGCTTTGCCGCATGGGTCATCGGGTGGGCGCGCTTGATCTGGACCTGCGCCAGAAGTCCTTTGGCCGCTACGTCGAAAACCGCCGCGCTTTTTTGGCGCGCGCCGGGCTGAACCTGCCCACCCCTGACTATCGTGACCTGCCAGAAGTGGAAACGGCGACATTGGCGCAGGGGGAAAATGCGTTTGACGCCCGTCTGTCTGCCGCCGTGGCCGCCCTTGAACCCGTGTCCGATTTCATCCTGATCGACTGCCCCGGCAGCCACACACGGCTAAGCCAGGTGGCGCATTCGCTGGCTGACACGCTGATCACGCCGCTGAACGACAGTTTCATCGACTTCGATCTGCTGGCGCGGGTGGATGCCGAAACCGGGCGGGTCAAAGGCCCTTCGATCTATTCCGAAATGGTCTGGAATGCCCGGCAATTGCGCGCGCAGGCCGGGCTGAAGCCGATCGACTGGATCGTTTTGCGCAACCGTCTGGGTGCCCAGCAGATGCACAACAAGAAGAAGGTTGGCGCGGCTTTGGAGGAACTGTCCAAACGCATCGGCTTTCGCGTGTCTCCCGGCTTTTCAGAACGGGTGATCTTCCGCGAGCTGTTTCCGCGCGGTCTGACCCTGCTGGACCTGAAGGACACCGGCGTGGATCAGCTGAACTTGTCCAACATCGCCGCCCGACAGGAACTGCGCGATCTGATGCGAGAACTCAGGCTGCCCGGAGTGCAGATCGCGTTTTGAACAAGCCCAGACGGGTGGCACGGCGGCCCTCGCGGGTGCGGGTGCGTTCCAGCCGCAGATCAAAAAGATCCGGGCCAACCGATTTGCGGGAGAACAATCCCAAACTTGCAAAAAGGGTCATAGCGCGTTGCATATTGGCCTCCTGCGGCTGACATCTGTTAATCATGAAGTGACGGCAAAGCGGGGCAGGAACATGGCCCGGAAGCGGTGGTTTCCCGGTAATTCGGTAATCCGCGGAAACAATCGGTTTCCGCCGCAGCTTGAGTGACCGTCCGCGCTGTGCCACAACGGCCGCGTTCAGCACCGGAGAAACCATGCCAAACCCCTTGTTTGACGCGCTTTTTGCACCGCTTGCCACCCGTGCGACGCCGCTTTTGATCCTGCAGGATGGCGTGCAGATCACCGGTGCCGAATTTGCCACAATCATCGGCCAAACCGCCAACGCCCTGCGCAGCATCGGTGTGCGGCCCGGCGACCGTGTGGCCGCGCAGGTCAGCAAATCACCGCAGGCTTTGGCGCTCTACGCTGCCGCCACGGGCATCGGCGCGATTTTCCTGCCGCTGAACCCCGCCTATACTGCGGATGAGCTGGACTATTTTCTCGGCAACGCCACACCGGGCGTTTTCGTTTGTGATCCGGCGCGTGCCGCGGCACTGGCCACTCTTGCCCAAAGACATGGCGCGCATCTGCTGACGCTGGACGGCGCGGGGCAGGGCAGCCTGCCCGATCTGATGCGGGGGCAGCCCGAAGCGTTTGCGCCCACTCATCGCGCCACCGATGATCTTGCGGCCATCCTTTACACCTCTGGCACCACAGGCCGGTCCAAAGGCGCGATGCTGACGCAGGGCAACCTGTTGTCCAACGCGCGAACGCTGGCGCGGCTGTGGCGCTTCACCGATCAGGACACGCTTTTGCACGCCTTGCCGATCTTTCACACGCATGGGCTGTTCGTGGCGTCCAACACCGCGCTGCTGACCGGTGCCGCGATGATTTTCCTGCCGGGTTTCGAGGTTGACACGGTGCTGCAGCTGTTGCCGCAAGCCACCGTGATGATGGGTGTGCCAACCTTTTACACACGATTGCTGGACGCCCCCGGCCTGAGCCAAGCGGCCGGGCACATGCGGCTGTTCATTTCCGGCTCGGCACCGCTGCTGGCCGAAACCCACGCGGCGTTTGAAAAAGCGACCGGTCACCGCATTCTGGAACGCTACGGGATGACCGAAACCAACATGAACACGTCCAACCCCTATGACGGCGACCGCCGCGCCGGAACGGTTGGCCTGCCCTTGCCGGATGTCGCGTTGCGCCTGATGGCAGATGGCGCGCCAGTGGCCGCCGGTGGTGTGGGCATGATTGAGGTGCGCGGCCCCAATGTCTTTGCAGGTTATTGGCAGATGCCCGAAAAGACCGCCGAAGAGCTGACTCCGGAAGGCTGGTTTCTGACCGGTGATCTGGCAACGCAAAGCCCGGACGGCTATGTCACCATCGTGGGCCGCGCCAAGGATCTGATCATCACCGGCGGCTACAACGTCTACCCCAAGGAAATTGAACTGCTGCTGGACGCGGTGCCGGGCGTACGCGAATCCGCAGTCATCGGCCTGCCGCATCCCGATTTTGGCGAGGCGGTGTTTGCTGTGCTGACCCCCCGGAAAGATATGACATTGAACACCCATGCGGTACTGGCGGCGATCAGCGACCGGCTGGCGCGGTATAAGCAACCCAAAGCGGCGGTGGTGCTGGCCGATCTGCCGCGCAACACCATGGGCAAGGTGCAAAAGAACCTCCTTCGCGATCAGTATGCCGGATGGTTCTTGCCAAAGGGTTAATGCGCCAAGGTGAAGCGCAGCTGCCGGAAAACGCCATGTGGCGGCTTGATTTCAAAATAAGGCGTTACTCCGAAGACGCGCGGGCTTGCCCTGCATCGCCCAGTTCGCCCTCCAGAAACCGCTCGAAGGCATCAAGATCGACCGGCTCAAACTGTCCAAATCCCTGCATCCAGACGCTGGCCGCGCGCAACGCGTCCGGTTCCAGCTTGCACCAGATCACCCGGCCACGTTTTTCCCGGCTGATCAGACCCGCTTCGGCCAGGATACCCAAATGCTTGGAAATCGCGGCCAGACTGATCGCGAATGGCTCGGCCACGTCGGTGACGGCCATGTCATCTTCCAACAGCATAGCCAAGATCGCCCGACGCGTCGGGTCGGCAAGGGCAGCGAAAACGGTGTCCAACGGTGCAGCCATCGCGCGACTATCGACGCGACCTGGTTGATCGTCAACCAGATGGTTGAATATGGCGCGGGCAGGTCGGGTGCGAAACACCAAGCCATCCATCAAAAATAATGTATACCAATCATTATGTTAGGGCAAATTTGACCTGTGGTTTAGACGCTTGACACAAATCGACTGTATCCGTAGGTAAGGCGCAACCATTTGGGGGTTTTGCCGTGGTATCGGACGCAGATCGCGCGCGCTTGGCCGCACTCGAAAAGCGGATCGAGATCGCCAAGACCGCAGCCGCGCCCCGGCGCAGCGCCCAAGAGGACAAACATCGTCAGGCCCAGTTGGCATGGCGCATGGTGATTGAACTGGTGGCCGGTCTGATGATCGGGTTCAGCATTGGTTACGGGCTGGATTTCCTGTTTGGAACCATGCCGTTGTTTCTGGTGCTGTTCATATTGCTGGGTTTTGCGGCAGGGGTGAAAACCATGCTGCGGTCCGCCAAAGAGATGCAGGCAAAATCGGACGCTGCGGCGGCTGATACGCAACCAATAGCCGCTGATGTGGCCGACGATGAAGAGGAAGATTGACGTGGCAGGCGCAGAGCAAAGTGAAGGTGGTTTGGCGTTCCATCCGCTGGATCAGTTCCAGATCCACCCGCTGTTCGGCGACGGCCCGATCGCGTGGTACACGCCCACCAACGCAACCCTCTGGATGGCTTTGGCGGCCGTCTGTGTGATTCTGGTGTTTGTGGTCGGGTCTGCGGGCCGGTCCCTTGTACCGTCGCGGATTCAATCTGTCGGCGAGATGGCTTACACCTTCGTTCACAACATGGTCGAAGACGTGGCGGGCCATGATGGCGCGAAATACTTCCCGCTGATCATGACGCTTTTCCTGTTCATCCTCTTTGTGAACATGCTGGGGCTGCTGCCGGGATCGTTCACCCCCACCAGCCACATCGCCGTGACGGCAATCCTTGGTTTCGGCGTGTTTTTCTTTGTCACCCTGCTGGGGTTCGCCAAGCACGGCATGCATTTCCTTGGTCTGTTCTGGATGAAGGATGCGCCGCTGATCCTGCGTCCGGTCATCGCCGTCATCGAGGTGATATCGTACTTCGTGCGCCCGGTCAGCCATTCCATTCGTCTGGCTGGCAACATCATGGCCGGTCACGCCGTTATCAAAGTGTTCGCCGCCTTCGCGCCAATGATCCTGATTTCCGGGATCGGTGTGCTGGTGACGCCGGTGTCGATCCTTGCGATCACCGCCATCTACGCGCTGGAGGTTCTTGTGGCCTTCATTCAAGCCTACGTTTTCACCATTCTGACCTGCGTTTACCTGAAAGATGCGCTGCATCCGGGGCACTGAACCAAGTCAAGCAACCCTATAACCTATTCCATCCTAAGGAGAATATCATGGATCTCGAAACAGCATCCGCTCTTGGCAAGTTCATCGGTGCCGGTCTGGCCGCCATCGGTTCGGGCGCAGCCGCCATCGGTGTTGGCAATGTTGCCGGCAACTTCCTGGCAGGTGCCTTGCGCAACCCATCGGCAGCCGCTTCGCAAACCGCGACGCTGTTCATCGGTCTGGCCTTCGCAGAAGCTTTGGGGATCTTCTCGTTCCTCGTCGCTCTGCTGTTGATGTTCGCAGTCTGATCTGACGCTCGCATCCTTACGGTCAGGGGTGCCGCCATCGTGCGGCACTCCTGAACTTACAAAAGGGTCCGACGGAGG
>JANPOY010000042.1:0-2052 GCA_031428215.1 Paracoccaceae bacterium | reverse complement strand
GGCAGGGATGAGCATTGCCGACCGTCAGGCCCTGCAGCGCAAATTGACAGCGGCAGGATTTGACACCGAGGGCAGCGACGGCGTCATCGGCGCAAAAACCCGCGCGGCGATTTCGGCGTTTCAGCAAAGCCGGGGTTTGGCGGTGACCGGCGAGCCATCGCTGGACCTTTTGCGGATGCTGGGCTGATCAAATGCAAAGGGCTTGGGTGTCAAACCCAAGCCCTTGAAACTTATGGTGGTCCCAGAGCGATTCGAACGCCCGACCCTCAGATTCGTAGTCTGATGCTCTATCCAGCTGAGCTATGGAACCATCTTGGCTGCGTTTAGCGCCCTGCCGCCCTGCTTTGCAAGTGGAATTCGGTGATTTCGCGTGAACTGCGCGGGTATGCTCCTGAAATATTTGGCACGGCAGCCCAGAGATCGACAACCAAAACACCCAAATTGCAACGCGTTAGAACCCTCGTCCTGATTTTCAAGGCGGGTTCACGCGAATTTAATGAACGATATCGTTCAGTTTTCTATTTACCTTCCAACTTCGTTCATTATATACCAGTCACATCGAAACGACGAACGGAGCGGGGCCGATGACTTGAAAGAAAAACCAGCTTCGTGAATGACTTGGCCGTGATGGCCTCCCCATTGACCCAATGCGCATGCCCCCAGGACCGCAGGGCTATGGCTTTGAAAAACACCGCCTGATCGCCGTATCCGCTGGGAACGGGCCAGAGAAGGCATGACTGATCAACCATGAAAGAGACGAAAATGTTGAAATCCATCCTGACCCCCGCCCTGATCGCCCTGACCCTTGCTGGCTCGGGCGCTGCCTTTGCCGCCTCGCCGTCTTCGGACGCCCAGCTTGCCGCTTCGGCAGGTGTTGCCGTGGGCCAATTCTCTGCCGCTGAGTTGAATTCAATCATCATCGCCCGTCGCGACAATGACACCTCGGCGCTGAACTACTATCTGTCGGGCGCAAACCGCAGCAATGACGCACAAGGCGACGCTGCGGGTCAACTGGCCAATCTGGCTGGCGTGGCACCGGGTACCTACTCGGCCAGCGAACTGGCTTTGATCATCGAAGCCCGCAAGAACGATGACGCAGAGCAAGCGGCCTTCATCCTGTCGGGCAAAAACCGCAGCGTTGCCGCTGATGCTGCAGCCGTGACCCCCGGCGAAGCGCAGATTGCTGCTTCCTTGGGTCTTGACCCGGCCGAGTACACCCTGTCGGAACTGACCCGTCTGTGGGCTGCCGCCAACGACTGATCCCGGCGATCTGTCCATGCAACGCCGGCTTCTTCCGAGGCCGGCGTTTGCTTTTGCAAAGGATGAACGCGATGACTTGCCCGAATGACAGCAAAGTCCTAGCCTGTGCCCTGTCCCTTTCAGAGGGGATGACGGGAACAAGCCTGATGAATCTGCGCTCGCCGGGACGGCCAAAGGACATGGAGAAGCGGTCGGCCATTTTGGCCGCTGCGACCGAATTGTTCGCCCAACGCGGCTTGGAAGGCGTTCCGGTTGAAATGATTGCCGCCGCTGCCGGGGTGTCAAAGGTCACGATCTACGCGAACTTCAAGGACAAGCCCGCCATCCTGGAGGCCATCCTCGCTCAGGAAACCGCGCGGCTGGCGCAGGAAGTCACCACCCGGTCGCAAACCAAGGGCAGCCTCGAAGACCGGCTGCGCAGCGTCGGCGGCTATTTGGTCGTCATGCTGAACGCACCCTGCCACGAAGCGCTGGACCGCTGCCTGACGCTGGAAACGCAGCGCAACCCGGATCTGGGCCGCAGGTTCTTCGATGCTGGCCCCGGCCATCTGCGTGACGTGGTGGCCGAACTGCTGATCGAAGCCAATGCTGCTGGCGAAATCAAAGCCGCCTGCCCCCGCACTGCCGCCGAAGACCTGTTGGGCCTGTGGCTTGGCTTTTCTGCTGTGGAAAAGCGGTTCTTGTGCAAACCGCCACATCCTGGTGAGCTAGAAGCCCGCATCGAGCGCGGTGTCACCCTGTTTATGCGCGCCTACGCGGCCTGAAACACACCGGTTTGCAGGTATCTGGCAG
>JANPOY010000041.1:0-16288 GCA_031428215.1 Paracoccaceae bacterium | reverse complement strand
CCAAGGTGGCCTTGGTAATGTCCACCATTGGCCGTGGGCCAAGCACCCGACCCAATGGCAGGATCGGCCCACTGGATGCCATGGCGCAGCAGAACCCGCGCCATTGCCAGACGCTCGGTGTAGGTATAAGCGGCATGGCTGATGGCCATCAGCAGGTAGTCCATGACCCCTGCAAAGTTCTCACCGTAGTTACCGCCCGTTCCGAAAGTTGGCAGCCATTGCTCATAGGCGGATACGTTGCCACGCCAGCAATGCGGGGCCATTTTGTCTGTCGCCGAGAGGATATTTGCAAACGATGGCAGCGTGCCGCCAACAGGAATGAGATCGGCGTGGCCATCCGGTAAAACAACGCTGGCCAGTGACCGCGTGAGGCTGACTGGTGTAGGTGTCGGGCGTCCAGCCCATCCAATAGCCGCCGGGGCTTCCTGCCCCGCCGTTGGCACCGATGCCAGAACGACCAGCGCAGCATAATCAACCGTGCCGTTGCGAATATCGACAATAGGAACCCTGCTGACGTTTTTGACGATAATGTCACCAACGGCACATGCGCGCGGCCAAACGGTGTGGGTTAGTCCAGCACTGTAGGAGACTAAACGTTGGTCCCAACCTTGGTCCCCTGAGACAACAGGATTAGCCATTGCGCCGTTGATCACGTTCACGCCGTCAACTGTTTGCAATGGTGTGGGTTGCGCCAGCGAAATGCCTCCAGGGGCAACGACATAGGCCATGCCGTCACTCAGAACGCCTGCCGGGTATGACACACCCCAATCGAACGTGACGCCGCGCAGAGTAACGGAGGTTGCAGCGGCTGGTGGCGCACCGCCACCCAGGGCGTGACCGATCACAAAATCATAGCCAAGCATTTTCTTCTCCAACTTGATATGCACTCAGCGCCAAAAATCTGGATGCCGCAGCCGCCCCGATCTGGGTAAAATCATCCGGCATGACGCACCAACCCGTTTGCAGCCAGCGCCGCGTCAAGATGATCTGCCCCCCACAGGGTTTCCGACAGATCCACGATCAGCGCCGAAAGCACCGTCGCCACGCCCGGAATCGCGGGCGGATCGGCCAGAAGATCCAGAAATCCCTGCGTCACATCGGTGCGGCAGCCATAGTGAGTCAGGCTGACCCCACCGTCTGCTGACAGGCGCAGGGTGTAGTTTTCCGGCCCCCAGTTCATGGCCGCGCCAACAGCATCGGCGGCGGGTTTCAGGGCGGCGGGGATGATCAGAATGGCGCTTGGCATGACTCAGGCTCCAACTGTCAGGGGTTTGACGGAGACGTTGTCGAAATATGCGGTGCCTGTAGATCCGCTGTCGCGGGCCATGTAGACGTTGGCGGTCACGCAGCCCGCCGGGGCAATGAAGACAAACTGCCAAGGACGCATAGTGGCATCCGCCGCATATGCGGTTGAGGGCACGATGTCGGCGAGACCCGTGGCGTTGTAGACCGAGTATTTCAGTGCCGCGATGGTCCCGCGCCGCCCCGAGAAAGTGAAGAGATACGGGGTGCCCGGAACGACCGTCACACCGCGCTGAACACTGTGCACAGATAGGGTGGCGGTGAATTCCAGTTCGCCGCCGACCACCGCCAGCGTGGCATTGTTTGATACCCATCCCGACGCATCGACGGCAAATGTGCCATTTGTGATCAGTTCAGCCCCGGCCAACAGCCAGCCAGCCGCGCCCCGTGCCGCGAAATACCGCAGTGCCAGCGCCCGCTCGGCTGCGGTGGTGGTGCGCGCGATGATCACAATGCCCACCAGATCACCCAAGGCCCTCAGCACCCCCGGTGTCAGAACCGTGCCGGTCGGACCCAGATCGAACGCGCCGGATGGCAGGGTGACGCCGGTTTCGATCCATGAACCATTGCGACCGAAAATCATCAGATCCCCGGTGATCGCGCCTGGCAGGGTCACCGTCAGCTTGTCGTCAGCCCCGTCGAGGCGGGTGTAGCCGAACGAAGGGAAACCGGTCTCGGTCAGGTCGAAGGCACTGGTCGCCTTCTGATAAAAGGTTGGCGTCGCGCCCGTCTCGATTTGGAAGCCGCTCAGGAACACGGCACCGTCAACCGTTGTCACGCGGTAGGTTCTGTTTCCAGCCAACGGAGTGTAGTTCGCCCAAACTCTATACCAGCCGTTAGACAGGGCCTCAAACTCCACAGAACCTGTAGCAAGCATTGTTGCAAAGGTGAAAGTCCCGCGCGTGGAGTCGCCGACCAATATGCTGACCGAACTCGCGCCGTCCGGTTTGACATAGACAGATTGGGTAACGAGGACTGCCCCAAAGTTTTCAATTGCATGAACGTAGCCACTATCAAGTCGATCAGCGACCATGCCGCTGAAAGGGCCAGGTGCGACCGCAGTTGTTACGACGCCGGTTTTTGTCCAATAAGCATTGGCAAAATCCTCGCTGATATCAATTTGATTGCGCCGGGATTTCGGGCCGCGCCCCCATGCCGGACGAAGGCCTGCGCTGGCCTGCACACCGGCGTAGGACGTGATCGGCGCGCGGATCCGGGATTTATCCGCCACCAGCCCGATGGTCTGGCCGGGTGCCGTCAGCGGCGTGGCCCCGGCGGCGTCTGTGGTCAGCGTGCGCGGGTCGCTGAAATCAAAGAACAGCCCGGCCTCGCTCATGGTATATAGCCCAGACGGCCCCATGGAGCCGAACCCGCGCCACAGGCCACCGAAGGATTTCACCAGCATGCGATTACCTCAGGCGTGCGAAACTGAGAGAGTGGAGCCACCCTGCGTGGGGCAGAAGGCATAGACGCGGTTCGCGCCGGAAACTCCAGGAAACAATTCTGACAAGAGCAAGTTCGCTGCGAGGATCTGACCCGGAGCCATGGCGATTGCGCCATCAAGTGAGGATGGCGGGACCGCGCCGACTGTAGCCAGCAGGTAGGTGGATTTGCCTTCCAAAATCTGGACTCTGAGCGTGGTGATATCGTTGGCGGTAATCTGCGTCCAAGTGTTGATTGGCACGACGACAGGAGCATTGCGCGGCATGATGGGAGTCCTTTCAGGTTTCGAGATAGACCGGGATGGCAGTGGCGCCGGATCGCCTGAAGAGATTCAGACCTGACCCGCCAATTGCGAAGAAAAGGCCGCCGTCTGCCGTTGCTGAAATGCCAAGGGTTTCCGTGTTGTAGACCACAGACATTTCAGCAAATGCCGTCTGGTAATCGGTCATGAGCATGATCTCGTAAGGACCGTCTGGCGTGTTGATCAGCAGTGAGAGTTGCGCTGTGGCCGCGTTCGGAACCCGCACAGGAAAGCGCAGTTCGCCCTGAGAGGTCGAGACGATCCCCAAGTAACTGCCGGGATAGAGGTTGACCGTCGCCACGCCTGAGCCGTTGGTGGTTGCGACAATCCGCTCCGGCACAACCGACAAGCCATCAAGTCCCGTCATGACTCGCGCCAAAGTCTCGAAAGTGAAAGGCGTGCTGGCCAGAACTGCCCCGCTTGGCAATACCGCCGTGATGGTGACAGCGCAAAGTGGCATTCAAGCCTCCTATCGGTTGAGGGGTTTGGTGATGCCAAAGCTGACTATCGCATCGGTTGCGACCCCATCGCTTGGGATCAGTTGGACAAAGAACGATCCTGTCCGCAGCTGCAGCCCGCCTAGCGGAACAAGGTCGCCCCAATGCACTGCGAACTCGCGGCCGTCATTTGGATATAGAGCAACACCAGCGAAAACAGATAGATCGGCATTTCGCCCAGCCAGGATGGGCAGAGCCACGGTGGCCGCAACAGAGGCCGATCCATAGCTGTTACGATAGGCCCCAAGGCTCCAATCCAAGCCACCGCGATCTTCCCAAGTCAGAAAAACCCCAGGGTTTCGGCCTGAGAAAGGCACCTGTGCATCGACGTGGTAAGACCCCATCAGAATGGAAATGCGGTCAGGTTCAGCGCTGGCTGGGGTCAATGCGACCAAAATCAGCAGCACAGCCAAAAACAGAGTTTTCATGCTCAGTCCTGCATTTCAAGTTCAAGGAAGAAGAGGTCAAGGCCAACCGCCAGCGCAGTCGCGTTGTTGGTTCGCATGGCGTTGACAGGGGAAAGGATTGCGCCTGACTGAGGGATGACGGTTGCCGCACCAGTGATCGTGCCAAACGCATTCGCACCACCATCCGGGTATTGCCGGAAATGCCAGTGAAACGTGTTTGTCTCGTAGGGCAAAGTGGTGATGATCAGATCATTGAAATGCACAGATCTGGTGGTGCAACTGACGCCGGTATCAATGGGCGTCTGGGCAGCCGAACCGCCGTAGTACATCTTGAAGGTAGTGTCGCCAGAGTTATGACCAATTCCGATACAGTTAGTCAAAGTTGCAGGGGACACATTCGTCAGCGCCGTTCCGACCGTCATCATCCCTATGAACATTCTGGCCGTGGCAACGGCGGCGGGGTCGCTGATGCCAAAGCGGTAGAGGTGGCGAAATCCGCCAAAGGAACCGTCTGGGGTAACGAGAATCGGCGTTGCATGCCGCCAAGTCATGATCGAACCAACAGTTGCCGCGCTGACATATCCAAGTCGCGGTGCGCGGGTGAAGCGGTTTGTTGCGGCCGGTACGCGCGCTGTTGCGGTTCCCCCCGCCACCGTCAAGGCAGGATAGCCATCGGCTGACGGCACCGTGGCAAGCCCTGGGAAAGGCTTCCACGTCATGCTGCGCACCGGATTGAAAAACCCTTGAGCCATCAGCCCTTGTTCTCCTGTGTCAAGACGACCCGTGCGCTGATGACCGATACGCCCCCGCCCGGGGTGTAGGTCGCCCCGCCGAGTTTTGCCAAAAGCTGCACCTGATCGAAGTTGCAGGCCGAAGGAATGATGAGGCGGGTTTTGCCTTGGGACGTGATCTCTTCCGGGTAGTCTGGCTGAAACTCAAGACCAAACCCCGCAATAAACGTCCACGCCCCAGCCCCAAGTTTTCCTTCCAACCTGAAATCAACGAGCGTCCGCATGATCTGATTGTTGCCATAGGATGCTTCAATTCTCGCCACGATAGGATTGACGACAACGCCGGCGACTATCCGATCTGGCAAAAATGAGATTGGGAACGTCACATAAGCGGCGGAATACGTTGATCTACTTGTCAAGGCGAGAGCGCCTGCGGACATGCCGCTGAACTGCCTTGTCAGAGCGCCATCATAAACGTCTTGGCCATTCAGCAGGATTGCCAAAGTTGTGGCCCCAACCCACGCGGTCCAGGAAGTTGCCTGAATGGCATTCCCGTAGGCACGCGCTTCATAGGCCGTACTTGGAAGGATGCCCTCGGAAATAACCGCACTGTTGGCGGAAACGTCAGCGATGGTCCCGCGCTTCACCACTGCGCCGCCTGCCAGCCTGATTTCATACGAAATGCTGGTGAGGCCATCAATGTCGGCAGAATCCCAAGCCATCAGCAGGGCGGGCCTGCGATCAACCGCTACCCCGTCTCGAATGGTGGACGCCGTAACAGCCCAGCCCGGAAGGGCGTAAGCAGCAGCGCCGCTGATGATCGCAGGAGCGTTGGTCGTGGCGACATAATCGGCATAGTCGAAATCGTAGTCTGCCGGATCAATTTCAACGATGTCGCAGGCCACACCGGCGTCTGCCTGATCAATCACGGCGTTGATGCGGAACTTCTTGCTCACATAGCCGTGCCGCTCGGAAGTCCACTCGATGATGTCGTTTGGCTCAAGCGCCCAGAAGTCTGATGGCAAAGGTATCGTGTGCCGCCGCGCCCGCCGCGCCTCTTCGATCACCAGTGCCATCAGCCGCTGAACTTGGAGCGGGAAGGGCACGTTGGAAAATGTCACCGAGGCTGGCAAGCGCCGCGCAGAGTCAACCGCCTCAAGGTCAAGGCGGTAAATGCCAGGCGCGTCTTTCAGTGCATAGCCATCAACCGGATCAGGGTATTGCGCCGTGACTGCGTTCACAGTGTCAGCCAAACCCTTGATCGGATAGAACGGCGAGTCCTCTGTGGAAATCAGATCGCCGTCTGTGATCGAGGCCACCGTTGACGAAACCAGCCCGACCGAGAAGCCATAGATCCCGCCATTGTCGGAGATCCGCCCAGCGCAGGCCGACATAATTGCCTCCACAGCCGAACCAACCTCTGTGTCAAAACTGAGGTATCCGCCACTCCGAAACCTCTGCTCTGTTGTCGAAATGCTTGTGGAAATCAAAGCGCGGCATGCGTTGATCTGGGTGATTGCGCCAGCCGAAGGCAAACGGCCAGCCGACATGCCCTGAAACCCATACTGCCAGTTCCCACCGTATGTCATGCCGCGCAAGACGTTGTAGGCCTGCACCACCGGCAGATAGTCACCGTCGCCGCCCCATGTTGATGGAGTGGCCCATCGCTGAGTTCCAACACCTCCTACTGTCGTGTCCTTGGATGGGTCGTAGAGTTTGATCGAGTCGATCTCAAACTTGAAGGTTGGGAACCCGTTGAACAGCTTTTCGTTCAGCCGGGAAGTGACGATGGCATAAGCCACCCCCACCCCGACCCGCGTGGATTGATAGGGCCGATCAACTGATGAAACTGTGGCAGTGAGGAAGGTATCGGCGGCCACCTGAGTTCCATCGTAGAACTTGACCCAAAGGTAGTCCGTAGAGCCTGTGCGAAACTCTTGAACAGGGAAGCCCATCGTCGCGTGGGCCGGAGTCAGAAGCGTTACCCAAGCCCCATTGACCTGCACCCGAAGCAGGCCCTTGATCGGCATATCCGACAGGGCGATGACTTGCGTGAAATAGGCGTTTGTTGTCTTACCGGCCTTGCCCCACTCATTGGCATAGACCAAGGAACCGGCAGTGCAAGCGACCCCGAGGGGCGCTCCCCGTGGTGTATCCTCACCGGACTGCAACTGCCCGCTGACAGAGAAAGCAGGCTTTTTGTTGCCCCCCATGATGGCTTGGACAAGAAAGCTGGTCGCGGCCCGCGCCAAAGTCTTGACGAGGAACTTTCCAAACGCGGATGCGAAGAAGCCGCCAGCCGTGAAGGTGCTGAAGATCGACCCAATAGCCACCCCAATCGCCGTGAAAAGCGCCATTACAGACCTTTGATGCTGTGGATTTCTGTTGGCTCAAAGCCCACGCGGGCGAAGAGTTTGGACGTTCGGCCATCGGCAAAGCAGGAAAGTCCAATGGCGCGCGCACCGTTGGATGTCGCCCAAGCCTCATAGGCCCTGATCATCGGCATAGCCCACCGGCCACGGGCGGATGGCTCAATCCAGAACACGCTTTCCTTGGCCAAAACGTCTTCGCCAAGCGGATAGACGCTGAGAGAGGCAAGAAGTGCGCCAACCGGCCCGCTCAAATCCAGAACAAGGGCAAGGCAGGATGGATTGTCGATGGCACCCATGGCCGCCGCTGCCGCGGACTCGGGTGCGAAGGTCAGGCGCGCGGCCGGGGATGCTGCGTGAAACCTCCGCGCCATACCAATCATCGCCGGAATATCACGGCGCGTTGCAGGCCTGATCACTTTCCCTGCGCGCCCGGCTTGACCGTGGCAACCTTTGCCTTGGCTTGCCCCCAGTGATATGTCTGCTCCCCGACAGTCGCCGCTGACCCGAAGAAATTGTCAGTGGCCGAGCGCCGCCGTTGTGAGGCATCACTGCGCTTGTCTGGGTTGGATCTGGTCGCCTCTTGGGTATGGCTCACGCAAGTCAGTGTGACAAAAGCCTCTGAGCCTTCTGCGGCAGTTGGGAGGTCTATTTCATCGACAAAGCCAAAGAACCGTGGCTCCGCCGCCGCAACCATCCGGCGCGTTTCTGTGTTCAGAAACCCTCTCCAAACCCGCACCTTTGCTTGATGCGGATCATAGGTCCGAAGGATGCGATCCACATCAACCCCGATTGACATCAGCCTGATTTCAATCCGCTGCACCACGAGGTTTGCAACGCGCGGAATCGGGTCCATGTCGATCAGGCCATAGGCCCCCAGCCAGGTCGCACTGACGGTGCCGCCGCTGTCAACGTCCTGAACATCGGCGGTGATAGTCCAGCGATCACTCCACAGCCGTTCGATGACAGCCGCGCCTGTGGAGCGATTACGCACCGTGAGTTCGATGAACTCTCGGGGCATGATGATCTTTCCAAGCAGCGCGGCTTGGTTGGCTGGAAGGACGCTCTTCATCAGGCGTTGCGGGCGATAATAGCGATCTGGTAGGTCGCCGATGCACCGGCAGAGTTCGCAATGCGCAGAATGTCAGCCGTCGCTGCCGTCACTGCACCAATGCCCGTCACGTTGTCAGGGCAGCCGATGAACACAAAGCCACCGGGACGGATCGGGCCAATCGTCGGTGTCGTTCCACCAAGAAAGCCAAGGAATGGGTTGGTCGCGGCCCCAATGGTGAGGTTGGTGGTATTGGCGGCGCCAACGCGCGGCGCGTTGATGATGAAGATGGCGACGATCTTTGCCATGGTGAGCGTTGCGCCAAAGGCCGAAGCCAAAGCGCCCGCAAGGTCAAGATCGTCGTTGGCGGCCGTCGCCACCGTGCGCTCATCGAAGAAGCACTGATTGGCCTGGCCGCCACTGACGCCTTCGGTCATCGAGAACATTTTTTCCATCATCGGCGTGAATGTCGGGCCGCCGAAGTCGTTCGTACCGCCCTCTGTCACTTTGAGTGTAGCGGTGAAATCTGCCTGGAAAGCCATGGTAGTCTCCTTTGATCAGGCCTGAGAGGCCGCGAAAGTGATTGACCCAAGCGCGCGGCCTGCGTCGTTGAACTGCACTGAGTCCGGCTCAAGCCGCATGAGACAGCCGGGGTTTTTCAAAGTCACAACGGCCCCAATGGTGATGCCGGGGTCATAGTGCGGTGCGATCTTGAACTCTGCCGTCACACCTGAGGCATTTGCCGTCACCGCAGAAATCGCGCTGTACAAAAGCGGAACGCCGCTGACCGAGACAGACAGATAATCCCCTATGGACAGGGTGAAGTTCGGAGGAAGCCCCGCCAGAGACAGCGATTTCCCGTTCACACCCAATGAGTTGATCGTGGAGGTGTCAGAAAAGGCCGCGCTCGGGTAAAGTCGGGGCAGATGGCGGCGTGTGTCAAAGCCGATGAAGGTGTCAATCACGCCGTCCAGTTCCCGAAGCCGCGACTCGAACTCCACACAGTCATCAAGCCCGATGGTGGCGGTCGAATAGCTGGCCGTCCAGATTGGCACGCCCCGATCAACGCCGCGCAGGGAGCCAGCCGCAGTGCGTGACAGCGATTGGCGCATTTTCAGAGGAAAGGCCAATGTCCGAATGCGATTGGCCTGGATCAGGTTGGTGATCGTCATCCAAGGCTCCTGGACTTGTTTGCCACGCGGATAGCACCCACCACCCGGCCATTGAACTCGCGCTCTATCTGTTTGAACTTCGCGTCGATGTAGGGCTTCATGGATGGATCGGCGCCGCGCAAATCGGCCGAGAAGTTGATGGTCGTTCCACCGCCGCCAAGTTTCATGCCCTTGGGCAACACTGTCTCTCCCTTTTGCAGGATTGCGGTGAACTCGTCCGATGCCAACCCGTTATGGAAGCGAGGGGCATTGATGAAGGCCGATGCCGGAACGCTGCGTGCGTTGCGGTTTCCTGCGCCGCCGCCTCCGTGAAGCTGCCCGGTCATCATGTTGCCAAGGAATGTCCCGGCCCCACCGCCAGATTGCGCGCCCGGCATGAGCAAGGCGGTGAAGAAGTCAGGGCCCCAACTGCGCACCAGCGATGCAAGTACAGATCGGACGAAACTGCCCCAGCCTTTCCAGTCCTCGATGGACGACGCGATTTCATCTGACAGGGTGCCGAAGAAATCCTTGGCAACCGTGTCCATGTTCGAAAGTTCGGCCGAGGCGCGCTGAATTGCCTGATCCATCTGCGCGACGATTGCAGCCTCTGGACCATAGGACGCGACCAGCTTTGCACGAAGGTCTGTCATTTCCTTCATGTTTTTGGCGCGCTTTTCTTCGGCAGTCATCATCTGCTCGATGAAGCGCAATGCCTCTTCTTGGGCTTTGTCGGTTTCGCTTTTCCGCTTACTGCCACCGCCTCCGCCAGTGTCCAAACCGAAATCAATATTTTGGGGCGCAGAACGTGGCCTGATAGAAATCGTCGGGGCCAATAAACTTGGCTCGACGGTCATGCCTGCTGGGCCGCGAATTTCCGGCATGTTTCCAACCATAGCGCGGGCGCTTGCCATTGACGACATGGAGCCAAGGGCGTTCATCAACCATCCGGCCAGAGACTTTGCAACACCAGCAGCATCGGCAATGCTTCCAGATATAGACGTGCTGGCTATGCCTTTTGCCGCATCCCAAGCCCCATCCATCATGCCCTTCAGGGCTTCGGCATATTGACTTGCGCCGCCGATTGCCTCCTGCATGATCGAACCAGAGTTGGCCAAAAGCTGATTGTTGCCGTCGATCTGGATGCCGGTCAGAGTCATTACTGCCGAAAGTTCCGTGATCTTGTCCACAGAAATTTGGGCTTCCTCATTGTAGACCCGCTGGGCATCCGCAAGAAGTTGAGCATATGCCTGCTGCTCTTGGATCGAAGACAGCGCAGTGGGCTTACTGACCACCCCGATAAGGCTGTCCTCCGCGCTCGGGATTGCATCAATCTGGGCTTTTAGCCGGTCAATTTCGGCCTGCCGTTCGGCCTGAATGGTTTCGAGCCTTTGGTTTTCCAAGCGCAGCAAGGCACTCTTTGCTGCCAACTCTGCCGCCGTGTTCGCCATGATCTTCTTATGGGCGTCGTCAGATGAGATTCCCGCTTCTGCGATGGCTTCGTTTAACCGTACCTGCACATCCTTGAGGCTGGACGCCGCGGCTTCGGCTGATCCGGTGTCTTGCTTCAGGCGGTCAAAGCGTGTCGCCGCCGTCTCGATATTGCCACCAAGCGTCAGGAAGGCCGCGCCCAAGGTCAAGATCAGACCAGGAAAGCCGCCAAGGAAGGCGAAAGCACCCATGAGCATATCTTTGGCAGCAGCCGTTGCCCGTACAGAAAAGGCCAGCCGCGCGTTTGCTGCTGTCGCCGCATTCACTGCAACCTGATAGCGCGACACAGCCGCAGCCGCGCCGGATTGTGCCGTCTCAAGTCGCCGGTACGCGGCGTCAAGGGCTGCCGTCGATGCGCCATTGTTGCGCATGGCGGTGATCTGCCGATTGATCCCACCCACGACCATAGCGGATTTCACGACTTGCTGTTCTTGTGCTGCAAGGTAAACCGCCGCCTTTCGCGCGGCGTCCTGAGCAGCCTTGCCGGAATCCAGCAGCCCTCTTGAAAATCCACTCAGCGCCTGAGTGGAATCGCTGATCCGGCGTCCGGCAAAGGTTGCTGCAAAAAACGCCCCGGCGATCTGCGCACGCTTACCCCAAACCTCAAACGCTTCGGCATTGGAGCCGAGAATCTGACCCAAACCCTGCAAAGCTGAAACCGCCGCACGCGACAGACCAAGGCCCTTATCGAACCCCTCAGAGGCGACGATTGCCCCGTTGCGCATGGTGGTGGCTGCGTCCTCAATGGTCAGCCGCACCTTGCCAATGCGGGCGTCGGCTTCCTGTTCAAGGCTTTTCAGTGCGCGGATCATCACTTCGGTGGTCAGAACGCCCTGCTCACCGAACTTCTTCAGATCCTCAATTCCACCACCGGCCTCGCGTGCGATTGCCCGAACCAGTTCAATCGGCGCGTTTTCGCGGATGGCCCGCAATTCTTCGCCGCCAAGGTATCCGGCTTGAAGAGCCTGCGAGAACTGAAGCATGGTCGATGCGCGTTCCTGCGTGGACTTTCCACCCAGCGCCATCAGCTTGTTCAGAGTTTCCATCTGCCGCACAGATTCGGTGAAGGTCTGCTTATCGCCCATGACCTTCTGCATCCGCTGCACACCTTGCGCGAATGCATCCATCGGGGCCAGCGACCGGGTTGCAGCCAGATAGACCTGGTTGAACGCAGCCTCGGAGTCGCCGCCAACCTCACGCAGCGCATTGCGGATCTTGGTTGATGTGTCCAAGAAACCCGTGACCATGCTTGCACCCAGGCCGCCCGCGATCAAGCCAGTCACATTCCGAAGTTGTGCCGCCGACGACAGCAGACCAGCCATACCCTTTTCAACGCGACCGAAAGCGTTCAGCGTGCCGGATTCGAACCGACCAATGGACCGGTCAATCGCGCGCAGCTTGTTCAGGAACGGGCCATCAATGGCGTCGAACTCTGCTACGACCTTACGGGCCATGGTCAATCCTTTGGTTGGGTTTCCTCAAAGGCAGCGAAGGCCTCAAAGAACTCTTTCGGCGTGGCCCGCCAGAACTCTGACGGTGGCCATTTCAGGGCTGCGCTTGCGGCTCGGAAGAGGGAGCAAAGTCTTCCATCATCGCCGCGAGTTGTGCGCTTGCTTCCGCCTGCTGCTCCCGCATCGCTTTTTTTTCGAGATATTGCTCCGGGGTGTAGAGCAGGCGCTCGCAGAGTTCGAACTCCGCCTGCAACATGGCTTCGGACCACATGCCCGCGTCGAAGATGCGCTGCTTCATGGCTGAAAGTTCAAGCCGATCTGGAGATTTGCCTTCATCGACATAGGCGGCGCGCATGGCTTCCAGCAGCAGCGTGCCGCGCTGGTTCATGGTGGCGCTCAGGTCCACAAGCCGTTGAAGGTGGGCCATGAGGCTGCCGTGGCGGTCTTCAAATGCATCCGCGACGGCGAAGGTCGGGAGAAGGCGGTAATCCGCCCCCCCCAACCGAACAGTTACAGCGTCCCGCATTACACGGCAGTCATGGCGACAACGCCGTTTTCGTTGAACTGAACCGTCCACATCGTCCGGCCGGACTTCGGATGCGAAATCTCAGTGATCGCAACCAACACAGCACCGGCGTGCTTGATCGAACCCGTGGTGGTGGATTTGAATTCGATATAGGTCGAACCGCCGTTGATGAATTGGGTCCACAGCAGTTGCTGGCCAGCCGCGAGGGGTTCGACCGGCGACATTTGCAGCGATGCGCTCCAACCCTCGTTGCCCTGGGCGGTCAGGGTGCCGACCTTGAACGACGATACTTCGTTGGTCCGACCGGTGTTGATCGTCGCGTCACCCTGATATTCAACTTCGGTCATCGTGCCGCCAGCAAGCCCGGTGCTGGAAACATAGAGGCGATAATTCTTGCCCGACATGGCAATCTCCTTTGTGCGGGGTTTGGATTTCCGGCCCAGCCGGGGTATCTGGCCGTGTGGCCAAAACTCAGAGGATCACCGAGTACCGGCTCCAAGAGTGCGAGGTGGCACCGTCCATATCGGAGTCGGTCGCCATGTATTCGTGTTCGACAGCCTGACCCAAGAGCGGACCAGCCATCAGTGCCGCATGGATTGCCGCGATGATCTGCTTGCCACGACCCTGCCCGCGCGTCATGGACGCTGATGCGCCGGGCCGGATAAAATGGTGGACCTCAAAGGCGTGACGGCTCGATTCTGCATTCTTGTACGAACGGTCATCAGTGTTGAACCCGTCCAACCGGACAAATTCTTCTGGCGGTGTCGTCGGAGCATAGTCGAACACCTGAAGCGTTGGCGCCGCAGCCGAGACGATTGAAAAAACCGCCTGTTGCAGCGGCCAGGATTGCGCGACTGTCATCCCATCCTCACAAGCACGCGCTCAAGCGCTTTGCCTTGGTTGTCGATATAGGTATCCCTCTCGCGCTCGAAGGCATCGTCATGCGCGTTGCGGGATGGCTGATGAACCGAGCCGTAAAAGAAGAACCGAAGGTGAAATGCTGCCCGCTCCGCCTGCGACGAAAGCAGGCCGACGCGGCCGCGCATTCCCTTGTCCACCACAGAATAGCGATAGGACCGGCGCGCATCCCCTGTGATGTTTTGCATACCCGCCTTACCGTGCCACAGCGGCGCGTAAATCGCCGCGCTGTTCAGCAGCATTTGGACAGTACGGTGCATACGGATGGTAGATGCGCGGACCTCTTTTGTGGCCTCATCACGCAAGTCTTTCGGCGCGTTGCGGATGGCAGCCCGCAACTCTTTCGCCCCCCTGATCTTCGCCATGATCAGGCCGAAAGGTTCTCTGTTGCGGTGACGATTATCGTCTCCCCGCGCCCGGCCAGATCCTGAGCAAAGTTGATGTTCATCACAATCTCGGTGTTTACATCGACAATGCGCCAGCCAGCCCCTTGCTTGAGCAGAGCCTCCGTCAATTCATTGCGGTGAATGTGAACCCTGACAATCGGGTGAGATCCAACACCACCCGCGGTGATCCGCTCAACATCGCCGCGAAACGACTTGACCCGCTCGATCCAAGCGTTTTCCTCACAGTGCAGCGCCCAGGTGATCTGATGACCACCGCCGCCATCACTGACCTTCTCGGGCTTTTCGATCCTGACGAAATCCCGATACTGACCGGCACCCATCAGCGCTTGCTTGCTGGCTTGGGTGGCTCAGACTTCACCGCCGTGTCCTTCGCAGAAGCCTGTTTGGCGGCCAAATCCGCCGCACGCGCCACCGCCCCGCTGACCGCCTCCGCTTCATCAGCTTCAACATTCACTGCCCACCCCATCCCGACCAAGACGCGCTTTTCAGTTTCAGACAGATGCGAAACATCGACTCCAGCTTGGACATGGCCACAGCCGACTGTCTTTGATTCAAGCATGATGGTTTTGCGGTTCATGGGGTTCTCCTTAAAAAACGCGGCGATAGGGGGTGATCAAGTCGTGAAGCCCAAAGCCGGTTGGGAAGGTTTGCTCGGTCACTTGTACCTCCCGAAACTCGTTCAGGTGCGACACAAGCAAGAGGATTGCCGACCGGAGTGGCATTGGAAGCGGGGTGATCCCGCCCGTGAAATCGATGGTCACTGCGTCATCGCGCGCCATGGTTGAAGGCCACGAATTGCCAGGCGTCACCTTGAGGTAAGGCCCCTTGGCGTCCGCGAAGAGGTAATAAGTTGTAGGGTTAACCGTCTGCTGAACACCGTATGCGTCCAAATATGTGATGCCAGTGATTGCCGATGCCGGTCCGATGGGCAGACGCATCGTGTCGCAGAACCACGAGGTCTTCCAGCGCCAGCTTTGCGCGCCCAACAATTGACCCAAAACCCCGTTGGGGCCACTCAGGTATTGGATAGCAGCATCAACTGCGCCCTGAATGAAAACGTCATCGCGCGAATGGCTGATGCGCAGCGCCGACTTGGCTTCGGCCAGCGTCACAAGCGCTGCCGGTGGAACGGTTTGCGTAAGCATGTCACCTCCAAGGTGAAAGGTGAACGCGGGCCATCACAGCCCGCGCTATGGTCAAATCTGGGCGGGCACAGGGCCAAGTTCGGCGTGGCCGAGCATAGCCACGGCAGCAATCGGCGTCCCGGTGGCATGCGTACCGGAAAAGTCAGCCAGCACTTTGATGTACCGGGCGTCACCAACGTAGCCGAAGCGATAGACCGCCGCTGCGGCATGTGCAGCCACCAAGGATTTGACGATACCACCGGTGGCAACTGTGGCCCCGATAATGTCGGCCTGATTGACGGCGGTATAGGTCGAGTCGTCGTCGGATTCCGTGACAACAAATTCAACCTTGTTGGCACCCGTGAAGGTGATGCCACCCACGCCGACAGCCAGCAAGACTTCGCAAGATTTGAAGCCCATAAGGTCAATTGCGGGTGGGGTGTTGTCTGCCGCAAGGGCAGCGTTTGCGATTGCGACAACCGCCTTGTAGCCCGAATGTTCATCGAACATGGGATTTCCTTTCGGATCAGGGTTTGGGGGTTGGCGGGCCGATCAGGGCCCGCCCGTTAGATCAGGAAGTTGCGAACTTCATCAGCTTGATCGGCTCATAGTGGCCAAGCCCGCCGCCCACATACTCGCGGGTGTAGAACTTGACGAAGCCCTTTTCCGTCAGCGCATCGCGGATCACCTGAACGCCTGGGCGTTTGATGATCGTGTAGGCGCGCTTCCAGTCGGCGAATGCGATGGAATAGCTGTTCGCCGCGATGGCTGGCATGTTGTCGTCGGTGTAGACAGGCTTGCCGACGATGGTGGGAACCGATTCCGCGCTGACCGGTGGCGCCCAAATATTGGCCCCCTGTGCGTCCTTCAGCTTACGCACCGCGCCTTGGGTGGTATCCGCCATCAGGAATGAAGCGCCCGCGCGATACATTTCCTTCATGCCATAGACCAGATCGTAGAACGCATCTTCCGGCGATACGCCAGTCGCGGCATTTGCCGCGATGAACGCACCGGCCGCACCGGAAACAGTGTAGCCAACCTTGCCCCAAGCCCAAGAACCGTTGGCAACCTTGTCGTAGTTCAGGAAGCCGCGAGGCTGCTTGACGCCGGTGCCATTGA
>JANPOY010000040.1:0-1685 GCA_031428215.1 Paracoccaceae bacterium | reverse complement strand
GGCGGGTTCAGCGGCGGCGGCGGAGGCTCGGAGTGGTGACCACGACAGCGATGCGCGACAAGGAAGAGGCGAGCCAGGTGGCGGTTGCCGAGCTCGTGGGCGCGGTGCAATCGCTCTACGGCGAGGCGCTTCGAGTGGTGGTGCGATTCGGCTCGGCGGTGGCCGGCGAGGTGCTTGCGGGCCATTCCGACACCAATCTGCTGATCATCGTGGATGACGTCTCGCTCTCGGCGCTATTGACCAAGGCCGACGCGGTGCAGAAGTGGACGGCAGCCGGCAACCCGGCGCCGCTGCTGCTCACGTTGGCCGAATGGCGCTCGTCGGCAGACATTTTTGCGATGGAGTACGCCGACATCCTGCACCGGCATGAAGTGCTGCTTGGTACCGCACCTTTCGAAGGGATCGTGGTGCAGCCGGAGGATCTGCGGCTGCATGTGGAGCGCGAGGCGATGGGCAAGCTGCTGCAATTGCGAAGGGCGGTGATGGCGGTGGGTACCGACCGGTCGCTGCAGTTGAAGCTGCTGCTGAATGGCCTCTCGACGCTGATGGTGATTTTTCGCGGCGTGGCGCGGGTGGCGGGACGGCAGCCGCCGCTGGACTACGCGCAGCTCAGTCGCGAGGTGGGAGCATTGGCGGAGTTTGACGCGGCGCCGTTCGAACGGCTGGTGCAGCATGCGCGTCGGGCGGTGCAGATTCCAGCGTCCGATGTGACGTCGGTGCTGACTGGTGTATTGAGTGCGATGGGACGCCTGGTGGCGTTCCTGGACCGCGTGAGTGGGAACACGCGGGCGGGCGGGGTGGCATCATGACCGGTGCCACACGTCGAGGGTCCCCGGCGCGGCAGGAAGCCGCACCGTTCACTTCCGAACTGCGAGAGAGCGACAACAATGTTTGAGATGACGATGGCTCGACCCGACACAGTGCGCGGCGCGCGGACGCGATGGCTGCGCCGTGTGGTACTGCTCCTGCCGTTGGCGCTCGGCGCCTGCGGCTACAACAACATTCAGACGCTCGATGAGACCGCGGCCAAGTCGCAGAAGGAGATCGAGGTCCAGCTGCAGCGGCGCGCAGACCTGATTCCGAATCTGGTGGCCACGGTGAAAGGATTCGCGGCGCAGGAGTCGAGCATCTTCATTGCCGTGGCTCAGGCGCAGCGCGGGCTGACGGGTGCACTGGCCCGTCCGGGCGGCGCCAACCCGGCTGAATTGGCGCAGGCCAACGACGCGCTGTCGCGTGCCGTGCTGCCGATGATGACGCTGGTGACGAGTTATCCCCAGCTGAAGAGTGATGCGCAGTTCCTGAAGCTGCAGGACGAGCTGACAGGGACCGAGAATCGCATCGCGGTGAGCCGTACCGACTACAACAACTCGGTGAACGAGTACAACAGCTATATCCGCAAGTTTCCGGCGGTGATGACGGCGAAGGTGCTGGGCAGCAAGCCGCGCGAGTATTTCGAGGTGACCGATGCCGCGAAGCGCGAAGCGCCGACGGTTGTTTTCAACGCGACGCCAGCGGCGCTGACAACCGCAGGGCTGGCATTCAACCTGTTTGCGCCCTCGGCACTGGTGCGCGGCTTTTCCTTCATCCGCATCCTGGCCCGTTATGGGGAGCGCCTTTTGGGTCACGACGCGACCCTCAAGCTGCTCGCCGAGTTGCGGGGGTGGCTGTTTGCACGCCTGTTTCCG
>JANPOY010000039.1:0-3469 GCA_031428215.1 Paracoccaceae bacterium | reverse complement strand
GATTGACGGAAAAGTCTTTGCGGCACAGGTGCGCGGGCTGGTGGCGGCGCATGTGGCGCGGCTGAAAGAAAAAAACGGCATCGTGCCGGGGCTGGCCGTGGTTTTGGTCGGCGAAGATCCCGCCAGTCAGGTTTATGTGCGCAACAAGCACGCCTCCACCGTCGAAGTGGGGATGAATTCCTATGAGCATCGGCTGGAAATCGACACCTCGGAAGCGGATCTGCTGGCGCTGATTGATCGGTTGAACAATGATCCCAAGGTCAACGGGATACTGGTGCAATTGCCGCTGCCGGGGCATCTGGACAGTGATCTGGTGATCAATGCGATCAACCCTGCCAAGGATGTGGACGGGTTCCACATCTCGAACGTCGGGCTTCTGGGGACGGGGCAGAAGTCCATGGTGCCTTGCACGCCGCTGGGATGCCTGATGATGTTGCGCGACCATCACGGCAGCCTGTCGGGGCTGAATACTGTTGTGGTCGGGCGGTCCAACATCGTCGGCAAGCCGATGGCGCAATTGCTGCTGGGTGACAGCTGCACAGTGACCATAGCGCACAGTCGGACCAAGGATCTGGCGGCGCTGTGCCGCAGCGCCGATATTCTGGTGGCGGCGGTGGGCCGTCCCGAAATGATCACCGGTGATCATGTCAAACCGGGGGCCACAGTGATTGATGTCGGCATCAACCGGATCGAACGCGACGGCAAGACCAAGCTGGTGGGCGACGTGCATTATGCCAGTGCTGCGGCGGTGGCGGGCGCGATCACGCCGGTGCCGGGCGGCGTCGGGCCGATGACGATTGCCTGCCTTCTGGCCAACACCCTGACTGCGACCTGCCGCGCCAATGGGTTGGCAGAGCCAAAGGGGCTGACGGCCTGACCTGTTCGAAATCCTGTGTTAGTTGGTCGTAGCCTGCCCTTTTGCGGATCAGTTTTGGATAATTATGGGTTGGTAGCGAGGTCGCCGGTAGGTTTTGGACTGATTTAGAGACAGAATTGCGGGCGCGGGATTTGCCGTTTATTTTGGGCGGACTTTCCATTGCGCTCGCGATTTTGGGCCTGTTTGGCAGTCATGCCGTGCTGAACATCGGGCAAAGATTTGTTTTTTGGTTCCCGGTGCGGGTGGGCGCGGCGATCTGCTTTTTCACGTTTCGGGTTGGGCCATGCGGCGGTTTGCATCCCCGCGTCGGATCGGGCCCATGGTCTTGCAGGCGACGATTTTAGCGGTTTTGTCTGCCCCGGTCTTCGGGAGGGTGTTTCGGGCGTTTTTCGGGCCCGAGTTCGGCACTTTGGCCGGCTGGGAAGAGTTTGCGGCACTGGTCTGGCTGGTTTCCTTGAGCTTGTGCTTTTTGCGGCATCCGCAAAATCCGGGGCATCTGGCGTCCGATCTGCTGCTACTGATCGACATTGCAGGCCGAGCAGGACAGGGGCCGCTGGTACCTGTCGATGCAGGACGAGGCGCGGTTGCCGGTCAGCCGGACGACTTTGACGAAGCTGGAAACGCGCGAGTTGATCTGACGCTGGCCGATCTTAACGTGGTCTAACGCGGGCGAGGGATCAAAAGCGGTTTTGCGCCGGTCAGGATGGCCCGAGCGCGTGGACCCAAAAGCCTGTCAAACACCGGATCCTCGGCGCGCAGACCGCCGGTATAGGTGCCATAGGCGGGCAGGATCATCCGCGTTTCACCGATCAGGAAACAGGGTTTGGCGCCGCGACCCGGCAAACTGGCCTTGGGGTGGTAATGGCCCGACACCTCGAACCCCGAGCCACCGCCTTCGTGACGAAAGATCAGCCCGGCGCAGGACACTTCGGCCCGGTGGGTGCCGCCAAGGTCCAGCGGGCCGGGATCATGGTTGCCCTCGACCCAGGTCCAGTCCCGTCCGGCCATCAGGCGGGTTAGCCACAGACGGCACTCCTCATCCAGACTGTCGGCGGCGGCCAGATCGTCAAAGCTGTCACCCAGACAGATGACAGACCGCGCTCCCGTACGGGTTAGATCCAGGTCCAGTTTGTCCAGCGTGGAGCGGGTTTCATAGGGCGGCAACAGCGCGCCGCCACGCCGCGCCAATCGTTCGGATTTGCCGAAATGCAGGTCGGAAACACAGAGCAGGTTTTGCGTCGGCAGATACAAAGCGCCAGAGGCAAGGGCGGTCAGGTTTGCGGGGCCAAAGATGAAATCCAGCATGTCAGTCCAGCCCGGCATCGCGCAGCAGGGCGCGCGCGGCATCTTCGGCCAGCCGTTCTCGGCCCGCGCCCTGAACCGGGATCTTTCCGGGTTCAAAAAACATCGGCGCGGACAGCGGAGACAGGCGGGGAAGGCGGCGGGTGTCGATGCGGCCCTCGATCCGGTTCAACATTTCCTCGATCCGTGAAAAATCGACCATCCCTCGCAAAGCTTCTTCGCGGGTGATGGCCAGCATCAGGTGGTTGGGGTCGTATTTCAGCAAGGTATCATACAGGATATCCGACGAAAACGTCGCCTGACGACCTGATTTGCGGCGGCCCTGATGGCTGCGCTCAATCAGGCCCGAGATCAGGGCGACGTTGCGAAAGCCGCGTTTCATCACGGCATTGCCCGCCAGCCAGCCGTCCAGCCCGCCGCGCAACTGGTCAAGGTTCAGCAAGGGTGCTGCGTCCAGCACCGGATCAAGGCCCCAGATCAGGGTGGCGTAGTCGGTGGCGACAAAGCCCAAGGGGGCATGGCCGCGCTCCTCCATTACCTTTGTGACCAGAAGGCCAAGGGTTTGCTGGCCGTTGCGCCCGGCAAAGCCGTAGATGCACAGATGTTCGCGGCCATCATGCGGAAAGCTTTCAATCAGCAGGCGATCAGGTTGCGGCAACTCGGACACCTCGCGTTGCAGGGTCAGCCATTCGGCGGTGTGGCGGGGCAGGTCGGGCCAGTTCGGCTGCTGGAACACCTGCAAGATGCGCTGGGTCAGCAGGGTCGAGGTGGCGAATTTGGTGCCGGAAAACACCGCGACCTTGGGATCGCGCCCCGCAGCGCGGGTGACCTCGACATTCATCTCGTTAAGGCCCTCATAGCGCACAACCTGTCCGCCGATCAAAAAGGTGTCACCTTTGGTCAGGGTTGCGGCAAAGCTTTCTTCGATCTCGCCCAAGGGCGTGCCGCCCATTTGGCGACGGTAGCGCACCTTAAGGGTTTCGATGTCGATGATGGTGCCCAGATTCTGGCGGATCAAGGCTGCTGCGCGCGGATCGCGCAACTGCCATTTGCCAGCCTTCAGCATCAGGCGCTGCCATTTGTCATAGGCGCGCAGGGCATAGCCGCCGGTTGCAACGAAATCGAGGCATTCGTCGAACTGGCTGCGGGTCAGCGCGGCATAAGGACCGGCGGTCGTGATTTCATCATACAGGGTGTCGGCATCGAAAGGGGCGGCGCAGGCGCTGGCAAGGATGTGCTGGCACAGCACGTCGCGGGGGCCGGGGCCGCGCGGTTCGCCGTCCAACGCGT
>JANPOY010000038.1:0-12578 GCA_031428215.1 Paracoccaceae bacterium | reverse complement strand
GCACCCCGTGGCTTTTGGGGAAAAAGGGTTTCAGCCGAGCCATCTGCTCGTCAGTCAGCCAGTAGAGGTTGCTCATGGATCGGTCTCCTTGCGGAGCCTGAATCACGCCAGCAAACCGAAATCAATGGGTCTGGAGCCTAGAGCAGGCGTCTGACTATACGCTCCCAGTAATATAATCAAAAAATAACGGCAAAACTCACTAATAGAATAATCAATTCAATACAGGATAAAAGTGCTTATGCCCCACTCTCAATTACTTCATAGAGTTTATTTCTGAATGTGTCATTGACCAACTCCAGTCCATCGCGAACTGGAAAGTTAAAGTGGCAGTCCAAATCATCGCTAACGAGAGAATATGGTTCGGGGATTGACCTTAAGCCATAGTAGAATACAATCTTTGCTTCGCAGAGCTCGGCAGAACACCCAACCGATTCAGCATATCCCTTCAGATGCATTTGAGTTCGCTGAAGTTCATCAAAAATCAACCTTCGTTTTCCTGCATCATAGGCGCCATTTCCACGCTTAACATTGTAGGATCGGAGTGTCTTCCTCTGCGCATCAAAAACCAAAACGTCGATAGGTATCGATTGCTCTTGATCACCGTATGGCAAGTGTCTTGTGAGAAGTGCCTCAGGCGGAAGCTTTCGCTTCAGTTCAATCGCCGACTGCGGACTCAACTTGAAGGCATCCTCTGTCCAGGTCGTAAAATGTGCACAGTCCTTGAGCCGTTCCAAGAGAGCCCGACCCAGAATCTGTCCGTGCCGCTTATATGCTGAACTGATAATGCTCGTCGCTCGCGAGTACTTTGGCCCTCCTATGGGGTCCAATCGGAAGGTTGTGTTTGCCAAGCGTGCAACTGCCTCCAGGATGATTGGCTGCATCCGCTCCATAAACGGTTGTAACGCCGCACTTTCTCGTGCCATTTGCCACCATCTCTCGTCTGCATCAGGATGATAGGGCAGACCAACTTTCGAATCGAGGTTCATATGAGCGGCGCCTCTGCGCAACCCCTTGGTGATGAAGATTTTGACCTCTCACCCTCGCCGCGGGTTCTCCCGATGTTGGGGGAGATCAACTTAGAGCAGTGGCGCTGCATCGGCGAACTGGTCGACAACTCGGTCGACGGCTTTCTCCACGCCAAGCGCGTTGGAACACCCGTTCCAGAGCCGTTCGTGCATGTCAGTCTGCCCGAAGCGGATCGTGACGACGCCGTCGTGCAGATTTTTGACAACGGGCCGGGCATGACTCCTGAAGGGCTTTCAAGGGCTGTGAAGGCGGGTTGGTCAGGCAACAATCCCACCGATAACCTCGGACTATTCGGAATGGGCTTCAACATCGCGACCGCGCGCCTCGGGACGCTTACCGAAGTTTGGACGACCCAAGCAGGCGACAACGAATGGCATGGCCTGAGCATCGACTTTGAGCGGCTTCAAAGGTTAGGTACTTTTCGCACACCGCACTTGAGATCGCCGAAGCCCGACCCCGCTGCGCATGGCACAAGGATAATCGTAAAGAGGCTAAAGCCTACCCAACGACAGTGGCTTGCGAAATCGGCCAACCAAGGGCTTGTTCGAAAACGCCTTTCGCAAGCCTACTCGGCAATGCTCCGACCTGACGGCCTTCCCATTGATTTCAAACTGCATCTCAACAACAAGGTAGTTCGCTCGAGGCCGTTCTGTTTGTGGAGCGACGCACGTACCGTCGACCTTCCGGAACTCGGTGAGGTTTCAGCCGTTCAGTCGTTTAGCTACCCACTAGGTGAGCGCCACCACTGCTCAGCATGCATGAACTGGGTGGCAGTGGCGGAACCGAACTCAAGTTCATGCCCGGTCTGTGAAGCTATTGGCACACTTAGAAAACGGACGAGGCGGGTACATGGCTGGATAGGCATTCAGCGCTACGCTGACACTGTGGACTTTGGTCTCGACTTCATTCGAAACGGCCGCAAGATTGAGCTGGCTAGCAAAGACTTGTTTGTTTGGCGCGGAGAAAACGGCGACGAACCAGAGTACCCGATTGATGATCCCAGCCGCCGTGGCAGGATTGTGGGTGAAATTCATATTGACCACTGCCGCGTGAATTTTGCAAAAGAACGGTTCGATCGCTCCGATCCTGCATGGGAAGAGATGGTCGCATTAATTCGCGGCGAGGGACCACTGAGACCTGAGAAGGCCCGCGAACTCGGTTACACGGACAACACGAGTCCTCTTTTCAAGCTTTACAAGGCTTTTCGACGCATACGGCCCCATAGCAACGTCGCCGGCGGATGGCGGAGATTGCTCGCAGTTCCAGACAACGCAATTGCCAAAGAGCTATCGGTGAAGTTCTTTGACGGCCACCCAGACTATCAAGACGACGGTCATTGGTGGCGCCTAGTAGAAGAAGAAGAGCGTCGTCTGTTGGTTGGCGGAAAAAGCGATGGGCAGAGTGGCGGCGAAGGCGGGATAGAGCTTCCGCCTGGGCTGATTGATCCACCAGTCACACCATCCCCGGTAATTGGTAATCGATCGCCTGAGACGCCAGCTCCGCCTGCAACTCGTTCGATCGATTTTCGCGCAGAACGCAGAGAGTTGTCGAGTTTATCTCGGACATTTGTCTACCCACCTGCCGGCCAGTCGTTTCAAGTAAGGTCCTTTGATTGTTCGCCAAATGATCCTGACCTTCCTTCCGACACTGCCTGGACACTTGTTCTTGGTGACGTCGCCACGCGAACTTATCACTTTCTTTTCAGGTCTCGCTCGGAGGCGTTTCGCTCTATTACAATGGAACCCATCGATGCTCTGCTGATCGAGCTTTCACGCCTAACACTTGAATATGTCCGTTCAGGGCGCAGCGAGGCATCATTTGCTGACATTTTGCATTACTATCGCAAGAACTATGCTCAAACTGCGAGCCTAGACGCGCGACAAGTTTCTTCGGAAGCGGACGACGTTCTTGAGACTCTGGCGCAAGCGTTACTTACCAACACAGTTATCGAGGATCGAAATAGGTTGTTTGATGCGCTAACTGCTGACCTGCAAAGTGAAGTTATGCGCAGCTTAGCCCGGAAAGGTATCGCCCCTAGCAAAGCTTTGTCTGAGGGTTCGTTCGTCTTGGCCGCACCAAGGTCGCTTCTTGAGCATTTGGTGGGCGCGTTCCCCGAACTTCTCTTCGACGGCAACTATTGGGATACCACTTTCAAAACACTGGACTACGGCGATCTGCAGCTTACGGATCGCGCAAGAGAGCAGATCGTCAACCGCGCACGCTCGTTAGTCGCTGATGCTGCTTGGCTGGCAGATGCTGACCCGACCATACTCGCAAGCTTGAAAAAGGAAGAGCTTATTCGAGGGCTGATGTCAGTAAGTCTCCTGAGACCGGATAGGGAGGTCCTTTGACCGGGCACTTCTTGGATGAACGCCGCCTGCTGGATGGCCCATGGCAGGCCTTTGAGCGCGATGTTGCGCGTGCCTTCATTTTTGCTGGCTTCAAAGATGTGCGCATAGTCGGCGGAACGGGCGATATGGGAGCCGACATTGTTGGGGCGAAAGACGGCCAAGTCTGGGTTGTTCAGTGCAAATTTACCAGCAGTTCATCTCCCCCACGCGGTGCGGTCGATGAGGTAATTCAAGCGAGCCGTTTCTACGAGGCTGGGCACTTGGCTCTTGCCACGAGTAGGACGGCCGGAAGTTCCTTGAACGAGGAACTCGATCGCGCCCGCCGGTTGGGGTTTACTGTTCATTTGCTTGGGCCAGGTCATCTGATGAAAATGGTTGAGCAAGTACCAAACTACCCTCCGAGTAGGCGTCCACTGCGGTCCTACCAAGCAGACGCATGCGACCGCTTGTACGATTCACTTTGTGAGACAGGCCGCGGGCAGATCGTGCTTGCGACCGGTTTGGGCAAGACCGTTGTACTTGCAGAAGTGGCTGCAAGGCTCTTCTCGTCTGGCGTGCTGCCCAATCGCAAAATACTCGTGCTTGCCGACAAACGAGAGCTTATTCGGCAACTTCAGCTCGGCTTTTGGAGCCAGCTACCCAAGTCCGTGCCGACTCATCTCTTAGCGCCAGAAGAGACCCCAACTTTCTGGGAGGGTATCACATTCGCCACTGTCCAGACTGTTCAGTCACGCATGGCCAATCTGCCTGAATTTGATGCAGTCTTTGTAGATGAAGCGCATCACATCGGATCCCGGACCTACCGTGAAGTAATCGACGGCCTTAATCCAACCAAGCTGGCCGGTGTCACAGCGACACCTTGGCGCGGTGACGATTTCGATATCGACACCATTTTGGGTCAACCACTTGTAAAGGTTGGCATCGCTGATGGACTAAGGCTCGGCTACCTCAGTGAAGTCGACTATAGACTTCTCGCTGACAATATTGATTGGGAGATCGTTCAGAATGCGTCTCTGTATGGGTACAGCTTAACAGAGCTGAACAAAAAGCTGATCATACCAATACGCGATGAAGAAGCCGCGAGGTCCATAGTCAGTGTTTTCCGTGAAGAGGGCCGAAGAGCGGGTCTCGTATTTTCTCCCAGTATTGAACACGCAGATCACTTCACGGCAATGTTGCGGCTCTTTGGCTTACGCGCAGAAGCAATGTATGGGAGTATGCCATCAAGAGAGCGAGATAAGATGCTGTCCCACTTCAAAAGTGGCGCGATAGACATTCTGTGCACGGTCGATTTGTTTAACGAAGGTGTGGATGTTCCTGATGTTGATCTAATCGTCTTTATGCGAGCCACGCACAGCCGAAGAATATTTGTTCAGCAACTGGGGCGGGGCCTAAGGGTGACGTCAGAAAAAGATAAAGTGATAGTTTTAGACTATGTAACTGACCTTAGGCGGGTTGCCGAGGTCACTGAAATCGAGCGCATGGCTCAACAGAACGCACCGGCAGAGAGGCTTCCGCTTGGCGGGCAACTCATTCAATTCTCAGATCGGTCTGCTGGTTCATTCCTAATGGAATGGGTAAAAGACCAAGCTTCGCTAATACTGCGTGAAGGAGACCCAACCCTTGATCTGCCGAAGTTTGAATTTCCTAATATTTTGCCGCATGGATCGGTAAATTGAGTATTCCAATCGAGATTCGAGAAGAAATGAAGAAGATTTTATGGCGACAAGCGGACGAGCTTCAGTGGCACGCGCTGGGGCCTGCAGAAAAATCTAAATATTATACTGTGTGGACCGAAAGTGAGGCGATTGGCCGTAGGCTTTCTGCGTTCATGGATCCAAGGTCGGTAAGAGTTTACATCAAAGATACTTTACTAAAGGGATACGGACGAGAAAAACTCAATGAATATCAAGAACAGATCTTAAGAATCGTTGGACGATCAGAGGCGAATATAAGAGAAAGCTTTATTAAACCCCACGGATTTAGATTTTCTGATCAATCAATAGTAGCGTGGGGGCGCGCTGACGACTGGAAAGTAATCCTCGGGTCTATGTTTGAGCGGATGGAAGGACATATGATCAATGATGTAGTAGTGGTATTTTTCAGGTCAGCACCGAGACTCGTTCGCGACGATTCTCGTGGTTTGGTCGAGAAAGCAGCTGTTAGGTTGGGAGTGACAAAGATTGTCTGGTTCGATTAGGTGCATAAGCGACATTTCTCTATTCTTCAGCATGCAAAAAATCAGACTTCCAGCAGCTTATCTCTCAATTCCGAAGCTATGGTTCGAGCAAGCCTGCATGGAACCGCATTGCCAAGCTGACGCATAGTCTCCGTCCAAGATCCATGAAAAACCATATCGTCCGGGAAGGTCTGCAATCGTGCGCTTTCCCTAATTGTGAAATACCTTACTGATCCATCAGGGCGACGCAGCATATTCTCGCCGCCAGGCACGCCGTGTACACCTGCCTTTAATGTTTTGGCTGGCTCGTCAAGCGGGCTGCCAGTATGGCCAGCGTACGAACGCGCCCCTGGTTGAAATCGATGATCGTGGATGCTCAACGCCTGAGATTGAGCTATTTCTGGATCCGGCAAATCACAAATCGCATCCCTCACCGTAATCCAAGGTTCCTCGATTGGCTTTGTTGGGATTTTAAGCGCACGTTGCTTTGCAGCATTGTCTTCTGGGCGGGCTTTGAGCGCCATCCTGTGCGCGTCCCAGTAAGTATCCTCTCGCCATTGAGACCATAAAAGCGCATCGCGCGAATGGGTAGATTTAGGAAAGTGCCATTCAACGCCGGTATCCGCTCTGAAACCGACGAAGAATACACGCTCTCGACGTTGCGGAACTCCAAAGTCCGCTGCGTTTAGGACCCGCAGAACCACTCGGTAATGCAGGCCAATCTCGCCTGCCCTAGTATGGTGGTCCTCGAGACGGGCAAGATGCGCCAACCATTCCTCATCCCGTTTCGCGACTAGTTCGGGATATGTTAGCTGAAGTCGGATGTACTCAAGATAGTTCGCGAAGCTGCTTCGGGTTAGACCTTTCACATTCTCGAAAATGAATGCACGCGGCCTCAACTCACGCACTGCCCTTATCGCTTGGGGGAACATGTCCCGACTATCGAGGAAGGCGCGGTGGCGGCCGCCCATCGAAAAAGGCTGGCAAGGAGGTCCGCCTGTAACCAGGTCAACAAGGCCGGGTATAGTGCCGAAGTTAAACTGTCGCACGTCGCCCTCGTGGATCGGCCAATGTGCGATCGGATCAAGCGACCGTTCCTTGTTTTCGCGGAGGGTGTCGCAAGCCCAACGGTCCCAATCCATTACTGCGGCGGGGCGAAATCCTGCCTGGCTGACGCCGATCCCAAGACCACCAGCTCCCACAAACAGTTCGACCGACCTCATCATGACAAGAACCCCCGAATCCTGACTTGCGTTTCCTCCCGGTTCTTCGTTTGACATTCCCGAATTTCCAGAACGCCCCATCCGAGGTCCGAAAGAAGGGCAAGATCGAACTTGTCCCGCTTTCTGTTTGTTTCCAGTTTTGGCGCCCAAAAGTCCAGCTTGGATTTCGGAAAGCGGGCGAGGGAGCGATAGGGATCCGCGTTGCGCCGCCAAGAGTACCCCTGCAAAGATCAGCAGCTTGGGTCCCAAAACAAGGTCCGTCGAGCCTGGCAGAGTGCGCCTATGAGGGCGGTAGCCACAGCCCATGCCATGAACCAGTGGCCGAACATTGAGCGCCGGCCTGGTTTCGCGCCCGGGCGCCCGGCTCATGCACTCGCTTCTCTGTTCCGGCGTCAAGCTATCCATGGCTTCTGCTAGTGTTCGCCGTCCGACAAAACGCACCCGCGTGCCAAGAAGTCAGAACCTTGTACGGCTTGAACTGGCACGACAAATTGCGCCTCCTTAGGGGGTACTATGCGTCAGATTCAGAACACTAGCGCATTGTACGAGCTAGATCGAACCGCAGTTCGAACCAAGCGTTGCATGAAGATCCAGGTAGGGTTGCTGTGTGTCTCAGCTGAGACCGGTTCCTCATTCAAGATAGAACGCCCAGATATTCGCAATGCAAGCGTCCAGCGCAGTTCGATCTCAGGTCCTTCTCGGAAACCGCTCGGGTCACCAAAACGCTCAAGTTTTGGAATAGAAAAAATCTATATAATTCATTACGTTGGAGAAATTCACCAAAACGGCGAAGGCAACAGGTCTGGAGAATATCGGCCCGGAGAGAACGCTTTCTGACCATCTGGGGAAAGTGCCGGTTAACAGCCCCTCCCGCATAACCCCCGAACACAACGGAAAAATCCGGCCTCAGCCGGATCGGGAGAACGCTTTCGCGAGGGCAAGTGGCGGAAGCGGTGGGATTCGAACCCACGGTAGGGTTCCCCCTACGCTCAGTTAGCAACCGAGTGCTTTCGGCCTCTCAGCCACGCTTCCGACGCTTTCCATTTAACGAGGCGGCGGGCAGGGAGCAAGGGGGAAAGCCCAAAATTCTTGACTGCTGATTGCCCCCCTCCCGCTACAGGCCTGCTGGGAATAAGTTCCTGGCAATCACCTGTCTGGGTGGGTCGAACTCAAAGACCGATGCAATCAGCGCAGGCTCGCCTGGTACGAAATACTGCTTCAAAGATTGGCCAGGCGGTGCCACCTGCACCACCGCGCCAGTGCTGCGGCGTTGGGCATTGTCCGGGCTCAGGCTGCCGGTGGCCGGTTTGCCATGGCCGACCCAAGCCTTCATCGGGGTGCGCAGAACTCCGCGCCCGGCATAGCCGCAATCATGCCAGCTCGAAGGGATCACCAGCAACACCTGCGCCGCCTGCGCCAGCGACAGATCAAATTTCTGCGCCCAGTGCTTGATCGCGAGCGCGTTCTCGAAATCCACCCACCAGCCCCCCGCCATGGCTGCTGTCGGGCCATAGCGGTTGTGGGCAATGGTGCCGAAAAACCGGAAATAAACGCCGGGCTGCATCTTGGTTTCCTGCGGCATTTGCATCCCGCCGTTCTGAACTGCAAATCCGTCGCTTTCGTCCACAAGCTGAACTGCAGCCCCCATTGGCCCCAAGGAAATGCCGCTGGGTTTCATGCCACCGGCGATAGCCAGCCAATAGGGTTTGCCAATACCTTCAAAGCAATGGAAATTATTTGACGGTCTGGTTTTCGGTCCTGTCATTGAAATACGCCGATCCTGCAATGCAATGGCATCAGGTTATCAGGCCGGTGGATCTGGTCCACAGGTTTGTCAGCTGGCTAGATTGTGCTGGCAAAGCGAGCGGCCAACCCCGAACTCGCGCCGCCCCGGACTTGATCCGGGGCCTCTTTGTCCTAAAGATGAAGCCCCGGATCAAGTCTGGGGCTGCGCGGGTGCGGACTGCACCTTTGTTTCCGCAAGTTCCCGCCGGGACTTTGGCACAGAGTCACCGCGCTGCTGGGCGCCAAACGCCAGTGCCTTATCCGCTGAACAGGAAATGCAGCACATCGCCGTCCTTGACCTCATAGGTCTTGCCTTCGACCCGGAACTTGCCGGCCTCTTTTGCGCCCGCTTCGCCATTGCCGGCGATGTAATCCTCATAGCCGATCGTCTCCGACCGGATGAAGCCCTTTTCGAAATCGCCATGGATCACGCCGGCGGCCTGCGGGGCCAGTGTGCCCTTCAGGATCGTCCAGGCACGGGCCTCTTTCGGGCCGATGGTGAAATAGGTCTGCAAACCCAGCAATTGATAGCCAGCCCGGATCAGCCGGTCCAGACCTGCCTCATGCAGACCCATTTCCTCCAGAAACATCGCGGCCTCATCAGTGGCCAATTGCGAAATCTCTTCCTCGATCTTGGCCGAAATCACCACCGAGGCCGCACCTTGCGCCGCAGCCATCACCGCCACACGGGCCGATTGGGCGTTTCCGGCTGCAGCACAGGCCTCTTCGACGTTGCAGACATAAAGCACGGGCTTGGCTGTCAAAAGCTGCAGCATACGCCACAGTTTCTGATCATCGTCATGCACCTTGACCGTGCGCGCCGGTCGCCCAGCCTCCAGTGCCACCAGCGCAAGGCGCAACAGCCGGTCCTGATCCGCCGCATCTGCATCCGAGCCCCCGCGCAATTTGCGCGCAAGATTGGCCAGCCGCTTTTCGACCGACTCCAGATCGGCCAGCATCAATTCCGTTTCGATGGTCTCGGCATCGGCCACCGGATCAATCCGACCTTCGACATGGGTGATGTCGCCGTCTTCGAAACAGCGCAACACATGGGCGATGGCGTCGCACTCGCGGATGTTGGCCAGGAACTGGTTGCCCAGACCCTCTCCTTTCGATGCGCCGCGCACCAGACCGGCTATATCCACAAAAGTCATCCGGGTCGGGATGATCTGCTTGCTGCTGGCAATCGCCGCCAGTTTTTCAAGCCGCGCATCAGGCACGGCAACTTCGCCCACGTTGGGTTCAATCGTGCAAAAGGGAAAATTCGCCGCCTGCGCTGCCGCCGTGCGGGTCAAGGCGTTGAACAGGGTCGACTTGCCGACATTCGGCAGACCCACGATGCCCATCTTGAAACCCATCAGACTCTCCTATGCTGTTGTCGCGCTTCTAGTGGGGCAGGGGGCAAGGATCAAGCTGTCCCGACTCGGGGTCTTGGGGCATATTGGCGTGAAAGGAGGACCGTGCCATGAGTTTTGACCCCTATCTTCACTTCGGCGGCGATTGCCGTGCGGCAATGACGGCCTATCGGGCTGTTTTCGGCGGTGATCTGCAGATGTCCACTTATGCCGAGGCCCCGGATGCCCCGCCTTCCATGAAAGGCTCGGATCTGATCATGCACGCCGCGTTGACGGTGGGAGATCGGATGCTGCTGGCTTCGGATTTCCCGCCCGGCATGCCAGCCGAGGCGCAGGCCGCCGTCACCATCAGCCACATCGCCCCGTCCGAAGCCGAAGGCCGCAGACTGTTTGATCTGCTGGTCGCCGGCGGGACAACCGTCATGCCCTATGCGCCCACCTTCTGGTCCGATGGATTTGGCATGCTCAAAGACCGCTTTGGCACCCACTGGATGGTTTCGGCCCCCTGGCGGCAGCCAGAGGCGGGTTGATTTCCGGTCTGGCTCCGTGGCACACCCCTTTGACAATCGCAGGGGATGACCATGACCAGAATCGACGCAACCTTCGCGCGGCTGAAATCGCAGAACAAAAAGGCTTTCGTCGCCTATATCATGGCCGGTGATCCAGATGTGGCGCGGTCTTTGGCGGTGATGCAGGGCCTGCCCGGCGCGGGCGTGGATGTGATCGAACTGGGCCTGCCCTTCACCGATCCGATGGCCGACGGCCCCACCATCCAACACGCCGGTCAGCGCGCGCTTGAGTCAGGAATGACGCTGGACAAGACCCTTGCCATGGTCCGCGATTTCCGCGCTGGTGACAATCTGACCCCGATTGTGCTGATGGGCTACTACAACCCGATTTATGCCCGCGGCGTCGATCTGTTTCTGACACAGGCGCGAAAGGCGGGCATTGACGGGCTGATCATCGTTGATCTGCCGCCCGAAGAGGATGCGGAACTTTGCCTTCCGGCGCAAAAGGCGGGTCTGAATTTCATCCGTTTGGCCACTCCCACCACGGACGCCAAGCGCCTGCCCAAAGTGCTGCAGAACACCTCGGGCTTTGTCTATTATGTCTCTGTCACCGGCATCACCGGGGCTGCGGCGGCGCAAGCGGCGGATGTCGGGCCAGAGGTGGCGCGGATCAAACGCTCCACCGATCTGCCGGTGATCGTGGGTTTTGGCATCAACACGCCCGAGGCGGCACAAGCGATTGCGGGCGTGGCCGATGGCTGCGTGGTGGGATCGGCCATCGTCAAGGAAATCAGCACCGGCAAGCCAGTGGCCGATGTGCTGGCCTTTGTCGCCACTTTGGCTGCAGGCGCGCATTCGGCCTAGATTTTGTGATCGACTGTCGGTCGCCAACCCGGCGCGATTGTTTGGCAGGGGCAGCACCTTCGCCTCGGCCGAACCCGCAGCCAATGCCCCAAAAGCGTCTGAGGCGGCAAAGCTGCCTGCGCCTGGACACGCATCGCCTAAAATTCAATTCAAATGTAACCGTCCGGCCTGGCCGCTCTGACGCGTGATGCTGGTGCGGGATAGTGTCCACCAAGGATAGTGGACACTAAGGTGCGGGCGTGGCGCGGCGGACGAGGCGACTTTGGACGGATGAGGAGAAGCGGTCGATCTGCCTGCAGACGACTGCGCCCGGCGTTTCGGTGGCTCAGGTGGCGCTTCGCTATGCGGTGAACGCGAACCTGATCTTCAAGTGGCTGCGCGATCCCAAGTATCGGCTCAAGCCCGGAACGGGATCAGACGAAGCAGGTTTGCGCTTTCTGCCGGTCGAGATCGTCGCGGAGGCGAGAGCGCCTGCCGCAGCGCCTGTTACCGATAGCTGCATCGAGATCGAATTGGCGGGTGGGCACCGGATGCGCATCAGCGGGAGCTATGATCCTGAAGTCTTGGCGCGTCTGATCCGGGGCCTGACAGCGTGATCCCGGTTCCGGCGAACACGCGGGTCTGGCTGGCGGCCGGGGTGACGGACATGCGCAAGGGATTTGCTGCACTGGCGGCGCAAGCAGAGGCCGTGCTGCAGCAGGACCCGTTCGCCGGTCATCTGTTCGTGTTCCGCGGCCGCCGCGGTGACCTTGTGAAGGTGATCTGGTGGGATGGTCAGGGCGCCTGCATGTTCATGAAGCGGCTGGAGAAGGGGCGGTTCGTCTGGCCCTCGGCGAAGGAGGGGAAGGTCGCGCTGTCGCCTGCGCAGTTGTCGATGCTCCTGGAAGGGATCGACTGGCGGGCACCGCAGCGGACCTGGCGGCGGGATAATTGCTCATTCTGCAATCAGTGATTCCCACAAGGAATACAGTGGGATAAACTTCTCGCATGCTGGATCAAACCCTGACCTTGCCAGACGACCCTGAGGAGTTGCGCAGCTTCACCGCGCGGCTTCTGGCCGAGGTGAAGGCGCAGGCGATCCTGATCGAGAAGCTCCGGCACCAGTTGGCTGGGCACAGGGCGCACTGGTTTGGCGCGTCGTCCGAGACGGCAGAGCAGCTTCAGTTGGCGCTTGAGACCAGCGAGATCGCCGCCGCCGCGATGACGGCGCGCATGAAGCTGCCGGACGTTGAGGAGAAGGACAAACCGAAGCGCCGCCCGATCCCGGATCATGTCCCGCGGATGGA
>JANPOY010000037.1:0-2209 GCA_031428215.1 Paracoccaceae bacterium | reverse complement strand
TCTTCGAGCGGACTGACCTGTACCAATGACGACAACTGACGTGTAAATAATGTAAGCTGCTTCGCATTGAGCTTTGCTTTTTGCCGTAACGGCATACGCGCCAGCGCAGAGGGCGACGCGGCAGCCGGTTCGACGCTGACGATATACAGTTTTTTAAGCGTCAGGCGTTCGCGCGCAACGTCATCGTTCGCCGCCGCGATCCGCCCGCGCCGTTCGCGGCCTTCAGCGTCGATCGCGTGATACGCGAAATCAGGCATCTTCGGCGATATCCTCGCGCCGTGAGATGCGGATTGCTTCTTCAGGCGTGGTATGCCCGGCCCGCACCAACTTGCGCGCGGCGGCGCTGAGGTTAGGCTGGTTAAGGAAAGCATGGCGCGCAAGGATCGCTTCATCGCCGCCATCATTGATCAAACGCCGGATGGTCTCATCGATGCGTACTGCTTCAAACACGCCGATCCGGCCTTGATACCCTGTATTGTTACACGCCGGGCAGCCGACCGCCTGATAGACCACCGTGCCGCGGTCAAAGCCGAGCAGAGATGCGACGCTGCCGTCTGCCTGTACCGCTTCACGGCATTCAGGGCAAAGCCGCCGCACCAGCCGCTGCGCAATAACCGCGCGCAAGGTGGAGGCGAGCAGGAACGGTTCGACCTTCATATCACGCATCCGGGTGATTGCGCCCAGCGCGTCATTGGTATGCACCGTCGTCAAAACCAGATGGCCGGTAAGTGCGGCTTGCACCGCAATATCAGCGGTTTCGCGGTCACGAATTTCGCCGACCATCACCACGTCAGGATCTTGCCGCAATATCGCGCGCAGACCAGCCGCAAAGGTCATCCCGACCTTGGCATTGACCTGGGTCTGGCCGATACCTTCAACCGCATATTCAACCGGGTCTTCCACTGTCAGGATATTGCGTGTGCCGTCGTTCAGTCGCTTTAGACCGGCATAAAGTGTAGTCGTCTTGCCCGAACCAGTCGGGCCAGTGACTAGGATGATGCCGTTGGGTTCAGCCAAAGCATCGCCCAGTATCTTCAGCGCATCGTCGGACATACCCAAGAGATCGAGAGAAATTCCGGCATTCTCCTTGTCGAGGATACGCATCACCACGCGTTCACCAGCGCGGCTGGGCAATGTCGACACGCGGACATCAACCAGCTTGCCGCCAAGCGTAATACCAATACGCCCGTCCTGCGGAATCCGGCGTTCGGCGATATCAAGCCGTGCCATCACCTTGATACGACTAACCACCACCGGCGCGACATTGGCGGGCAGACGGAGGCGTTCCTGCAGCACACCATCGGTCCGCATTCGCACGACAAGGCCGGTTTCATAAGGTTCGATATGGATATCGGACACCCCCTGCCGGACGGCTTCGGCAATGATGCCATTGATCAGGCGGATGACCGGCGCGTCATCGGCACTGTCGAGCAGGTCGTCGGCAGAGGGCAGCATGTCGGAAAGGAGGTCGCTGTCACTGGTGCCAATCGATCCTGCCATTGCGGCGGCTGACCCGTCCATTGCATAATGGTCGGAGAGATAGCGATCAAAGGTAGCGTTGTCGGCCATTTCGACATCAAACGGCATCGCCAGATAACGACGCACTTCAAGCAGCATTAGCGGATCAGCACCCTCGCGCAACGCCACAACCATACGGTTTCCGTTTTCATGCCGCAGCACAACGCCGTGCGTCTTGGCAAAGGCATAGGGCAAATCGAGCAAAGGAGGGCTTGGTGTAACGATAACGCTTTCAACGGCCCCTGATGGCGTTGCATCCGATATGTCTGCTGCACCGCGCCGGATGATCATTGCTGGCCTCCATTATTTACAGGCAGATTGCTCGGAGGCACTTCGACCGGCTGTACAGCACCAGTGACCGGTCGTTCGATCCGGTCGGTTGCGCCCATCAGCACATCGTTAGGACCGACATCAGGTGATGCAGGAGGCACCGCGCCCATATAATCGCGCAACAGTTCGTCAATTGACGGCTCGATATCGGGATTGCGCGCCAATTGCATATCGCGGACATAGTCATAACGGCGCGCGGTCATGCGGTCGCCATCAGCCTTGCTGCGCAAAATAGTAGGGCGAATGAAAACCATCAAATTGGTCTTGCTGCGGCTGCGGCTACGTGATTTGAACAGTTCGCCAATTATCGGAATATCGCTGAGTAACGGGATACGTTCAATCGTCCGTCGTTCATCATCGT
>JANPOY010000036.1:0-2085 GCA_031428215.1 Paracoccaceae bacterium | reverse complement strand
GACGGCGATCCAGACGACCTGGAAGGGGCGCTGATTGAAGCTCACGTCACAGTTGCGGCGCTTGGGCTGGTGCCGCAAGTAAGGGAGACGCTGGAGGCCGAGGCAGGGAAGCTCGCGACGCAGTGGCTCTCCAAGTATCGGGTCCAGATCAAGAGCCTGTCAGACGAACGGCAGGACGTTTACCGGCAGATCCGGGAAATGAGCGCCAACCCGATGGAGGTTGATCTCGCGCGCCCGACGTCGTGGATGCAGCCAAACGTCATCCGCGAGGCCAACGGCAACGAAACGCCGCTGCCTCGCTTTGAGCGGCACCTCTTGTGTGGCGACGACGGCCTTTTCCCAGAGGACTTCAATACTTGGGAGGGCGAAGTCGTGAATGCCGAACTAAAGCGGGCGGGGACGATAGGATGGTATCGCAATCCTTCGCGAGCCAGTCAGGACTCGCTGGGCATCGTGTACGCTGAGGGCGAGGAAACGAAGATCGTTCGTCCTGACTTTGTGTTTCTTGGTCAACTTGCCGATGGATCAGTCGTTGCCGACATTGTCGACCCGCATGGCATCCAGTTCGGCGATGCGATGCCAAAGTTGAAGGGGCTGTCCCGCTATGCAGAGACTTTCGGTGGCCAGTATCGCCGGATTGAAGCAGTCGCCAAGATTGGCGATAAATTCCGCGTCCTTGACTTGACGGAGCCTGGCACCCGAGCCGCCGTCGCAACGGCGACGACAATCAAGGCCTTGTACGAGAGCGACGCAGCCGCTGACTACCTGGCCTAGGTCGCGCTCTCTTCCGATGCCAGTCGCGCTTTCGAAGCAGATGCCAAAGCGAACGCCATCATCGCGGTCGGACAAGGTTTTGTTGGCTTTTCAGGATGTTGCGGCTCTGAACCGAAAGTGGTCCGGTTAACAGGTCTAGAGAATGTCGGCCCGGAGAGAACGCGTGTGCGCATTTCAGGGCGGGGGTCGGTTAACAGCCCCACCCGCATAACCCCCGAAGACAACGGAAAAATCCGGCCGCAGCCGGATCGAGAGAACTCTTTAGTTAGGGCAAGTGGCGGAGGGAACGCGACTGCGGGCGAACCTTCTCTGAGGAGTAAAACATTGATTTTAATAGAAAGTGATTTCATTTGCAGATATCCGGCCGGTCCAAGTCACGAACGGCGGCCCAAACCTGTGCCAATAGAACCGCAGTGCCAAGGCTGGCCCGGCAGTTGACGTCTGCACTTATGGTCTGTAACCAAGAGGCACTGTCAGGGGAGTCCTGCCCAAGGGACTGAGAGGCTGATGGCAGAGGAAACTCTGCGGTGAAGCGACCCTTTGAACCTGACCCAGTTGATACTGGCGTAGGAAGCACAACTGGTCGCCCATTCCGTCGTTTTGCGGGCAGGTGGCATGGGGGCAACCCCCGCTTCTTTCCCTTTACGACGGGTCATCAACGCGAAAGAGGCATTGATGAACCAGATCGACCAGACCACCGCGCCCGTCATCCCGGCGGTGTCCGTGCTGCCCACAGTTACCACCGGCCCGCTGCCCGCCTCGTCCAAGCGGCATGTGTCGGGCGTGATCCATCCCGACATTCTGGTGCCGATGCGTCAGATTGCGGTGCATCCCTCGGCGGGCGAGCCGCCGGTGACGGTCTATGACGCCTCCGGCCCCTATACCGATCCGGCGGTGCAGACCGATATCGCGCGTGGTCTTGATTCGGTCCGGGGCACATGGATCGCCGGGCGCAGGGATTGCGAAGCCTACACCGCGCGCAGCGTGCAGCCAGCTGACAACGGGTTCGCCACCGGGGCCCGGTTGGTGCCGACGTTCCCGGTGCAGCGCACCCCGCTGCGTGCCCGCGACGCCAAGGCTGTCACGCAACTGGCCTATGCCCGCGCCGGCATCATCACCGCCGAAATGGAATATGTGGCGATCCGCGAGAACCTTGGCCGCGCCGCCGCCCTGCCGAACCTGCGCGACGGCGAGGATTTCGGGGCTTCGATCCCGGATTATGTCACGCCCGAATTCGTCCGGCAGGAAATCGCCGCCGGGCGGGCGATCATCCCGGCCAACATCAACCATCCCGAACTGGAACCGATGATC
>JANPOY010000035.1:0-20700 GCA_031428215.1 Paracoccaceae bacterium | reverse complement strand
GGACTGGCATGCCGAATTCGCGCAAGATCGCAATCAGACGCATGAAGTCACCGGTGCCGTTGGTGATCGTCAGGCGCCGACGGCGTGTCTTGCCGGGGGCGGCAATCAGCACCTCATGGCAGTGCTTGGAAATGTCGATGCATACCAGAATGCGGGCATCCGAAGTATGCTCAACCTTGGCCATGGCCGGTCTCCTCTGTGGTGTGGTTCGCAAAACCACGATAGAGACCCGAGACCCGGTTATGGCCGCCTGCTGCGCAATTTTGGAGGCTGCGCAGGCGGCCATAATCTTCAATAACGCGTCATTCCAAACATGCTATGGGGCCGGGTTCACCTCGAACGCGATCCTGAAGTGGTGCTCCGAGCACAAGATCGAATGGCACTACATCGCGCCGGGCAAACCTATGCAGAACGGCTTCGTGGAAAGCTTCAACGGCAGGATGCGCGACGAGTTTCTGAACGAGACCTTGTTGATTTTCACCCAGAACTGAGCCGGTTTTTTCACCGAGAAGTGAGCCACCTCTGATTATGGATTTCGGCTTATGCTGGGGTCAAGCTGTGTGTTGTCTCCTTCTTTTTCTTTGCAGCGGACGCCGCAGCTGAGCTGGCCTTGAAGCGGAAGCTATCGTTGCCAGTTTCCAGGATGTGGCAGCGATGGGCGAGGCGATCGAGCAAAGCGGTGGTCATCTTGGCGTCGCCGAACACCGTGGCCGTCACGCGGGCATAGGCCTCCGCCGCATTACCGTCTGCATTGTGGCCCACATCGGCGCGCTGCCATTTGCCCACTTGCGCCAGCAAGTTGCCCGCATCCATCGGGGCGAAATAGCCGGTCATGAAATCGGTCAGGAAGGCATCAAGGCTGGCGTGGCCCAGCGGCTCCCACCCTTTGCGATCCAGAAAATCCGGGCACCAGGCAAGGTTGGTCCAGTACAGCGCATGTTGGCGCAGCGGCACGGCCATGTCGCCCGGACCGTAGGCCCCGCCCTTGTAACCCTGCGCCGAAGTCAGAATATCCTGCACAATTTTGCCGATCACCACCGCATGCGGCCGTGTGGTGCCGACCCCCGCCAGTGCCGCGACACGTTTGGCGAAGCCGGGATAACGGCAGGCCCATTCCAGCGCCTGCCCCGCCCCCATCGATCCGCCAAACACCAGCGCCAGTTGGTCAAGTCCGAAGGCTTCAGTCACCAGCCGGTGCTGCGCGTTCACATCATCGCCCATAGACAAAGCCGGGAAGGCAGCGCCGCATTGCTTGGCCGAGTTGGACGGCGAGGTGGAAAGTCCCGACCCCAACTGATTGGCCAGAACGATGAAATACTTCGCCGGGTCCAGCGCATGGCCGGCCCCCACATAAATCTGCTCCATGATCTTCGACGTGCCGGTATACCATGTCGTCACCAGCACGGCGTTGTCGCGGGCTGCGTTCAGTGTGCCTTGCGTGGCATAGGCGATTTGCGCATCCTTAAGAACATCGCCCGAGGTTAGCGCGAAATCGCCAAGGTCATGCAGATGAAACGGCCCGTGGTTTTCCTGGCTGTAATAGTCGGACATCGTGATCCCCCTCCGAAGGTTTCCGTTTGGTCAGGCCACAAGGCGGCCATTGTGATAAACGCGCAGGCGGTCTTGCGGTATGCTGAACTGCACGGTGCTGCCGATGGCATCGGCGGCGGCTGCCACACGGATACGCACCTTGTTATCCCCCAGTGACACGGCCAGCACCTGATCGGCCCCTTCGTACCAGACACGGGTGACCGTGCCTGTCATCTGCGCTCCCAGAGTGGTGTGTTCGGGGCGAAACGCGATGCTCAGCCCATCCGACGGCACATTGGTCGGGGCCGCACATGACAGGCCCGTGCCCGGCACGGTGATGCGATCGCCGTCGCGCACAGCGGGCAGATAGTTCATCGGGGGGGATCCGATGAAATAGCCCACATAATCGGTGGCGGGGCGGTCGAACAACTCTTGCGGGGTGCCGGCCTGAATGACCTCGCCGTGGTTCATGACCACGACCGTGTCGGCAAAGGTCATCGCCTCGGTCTGGTCATGCGTCACCAGCACCATGGTGATGCGATATTCGGCGTTGATTTCACGCAGGATCTTGCGCAATTCGAACTTCATCTGCGGGTCGATCACCGTCAGCGGCTCATCCAGCAAGATGGCCGACACGTCATCACGCACCAGCCCCCGACCAAGTGACACCAGTTGTTTCTGATCCGCCGTCAGCGCATTCGCCGATTTCTTTAGCATCCGCGCCAGCCCCAGCCGTTCGGCAATGGCCGTGACGCGGCGGTGGATTGCCGCCTGCGGCACGCGGCGGCACACAAGGGGGAAGGCCAGATTATCGGCCACCGTCATGGATTTATAGATGACCGGCACCTGAAACACCTGTGCGATGTTGCGCTGGCCGATGTCGCGCGCCGTCACATCCTGCCCGTCGAACAGCACACGGCCCTGCGACGGGTGCAGGATGCCGGAGATGATGTTCAGCATGGTGGATTTGCCGCAGCCCGACGGCCCCAGCAAGGCATAGGTGCGCCCGTCTTGCCAGACCATATCCAGGGGCTTCAGCGCAAAGGGGGCGGACCCATAGCGGTGTCCCAGAGTTTCCAGCCGCACTTCAGCCATGATCTGCCCCGTTCCGCAACAATTGCCCATCGGCACCGTAAATCAGCCCGCGCCGGACCTCCAACGCAAGACCAAGCGTTTCGCCCAAGGCGTGCGCCACGACGCTGCGCTGCTGCATGACCAGCGGTTGCGCGCCAATCGCAAGGTGGGTGACCGTTTCAGACCCCGACACCTCGGTCAGCGTCACCCGCGCCTGCACCGTGCCGCCCGGCGCCACATCCTGCGCGCGCAAGCCCAGCGTGTAGCTGCCATCGGGCAACCCCGCCGCCATCGGACCCAAATCCACGGCTCCAAGCGCGCCAAGCGTTGCGGCCCCGCCCTGCAATGTCAGCGGCAACACATTGATCGGCGGATCGTTGACCACGTCGGCGGCTTTCAGGGACCGGGGCGCTGCGAATACGCTGCGCGGTGCGCCGTCCTGCACGATGCGCCCTTCGGCCATCAGCACCACGCGGTCACCCAATTGCAGCGCCTCGCGCGGCTCGGTCGTGGCATAGATCACGATGGTGCCGGTGGCGGCCTTCAGAAGATCAACCAGTTCCTCGCGCAGGCCTTCGCGCAGCTTGTAGTCAAGGTTCACGAACGGTTCGTCCAGCAGCAGCACCGGGGCTTGTTTCACCAGCGCGCGGGCAATTGCCACGCGCTGTTGCTGGCCGCCTGACAGCTGGCCGGGGCGGCGGTCTGTCAGGTGGCCCAGCCCCACACGTTCCAACTCGCGCAGGGCTGCGGCGCGTGCCGCCTCTCGCGGCTGACCCCGGCGGATCAGCGGGAAGGCCACATTGTCCAGTGCCGACAGGTGCGGATAGTTGATGAACTGCTGTGTGACCATCGCCACGGGGCGCTTCCATGGGGCAAGTCGGCCCCAATCCTGCCCGTTCAGCGCAAGCCGGCCCTGATCGGCCATGGTCAGTCCGGCAATCACCCGCATCAGCGTGGTCTTGCCTGCGCCGGTGCGGCCCAGAAGCGTGGTCAATTGGCCCGGCTGAAACGCAATCGACAGATCGGCCAGATGCGCCTCATCACCCGCGCGCAGCGATATACCGTCAAGCATCAGCATCAGCGCACCGCCCCCGCCAGCCCGCCACGCGACAGGAACCGTTCAACCACAAAGGCCAGCACCACCAAGGGCGAGACAGACACCAGTGCCGCCGCCGACAAGGCCCACCACGGCGTGACCGATGAATTCAGTGCCACGATGGATACCGGCAGCAGTTGTGTTTCAGTGAAGGTCAGCGTGAAGGCAAAGAAAAAGTCGTTCCACCCGAAGATCACGCAGAACATGCCTGCTACCACCAGCCCCGGCACGGTATTGGGCAGGATCACCCGAAGGAATGTGGTCACCGGGTTGCAACCGTCCATCCATGCAAGCTCGTCCAGCCCGCGCGGGATCGAGTTGAAGAAATCAACCATCACCCAAACAGCAATCGGCATCAGCAGGGCCACATAGACCAGGATCAGGCCCGGCAGACTGTCCAGCAATCCCAGCGTGCGCAGCATCAGAAAGAACGGAATGGCCAGCACGATGGGCGGCATGATCCGCTGGCTGATGAAGAAAAACGTGATGTCGCCATTCTTGATCGGCCCCGCCTTGAACGTAAACCGTGACAGCCCGTAGGCCGCCAATGTGCCCAGCACCAGAGAAATGGCGCTGGCCGACAGCGTCACCACCAGCGAATTGGCAAAGGGCTGGATCACGTTGACGCCGCCCGCCCCGCCAAACAGCGCAGACCAGCCGATGGTGGTGGGTTCATACTGAACCCAAGGTATCCAAGTGGCCCCGCCCGTCACGCCATTGGCGTCCTTGAAAGACGTGGTCAGCGCCCACAGAAACGGGAACACCACGAACACCGACCACAGCGTGACGGCGGCGTATTTCAGGGTCAGATATATCGTGCGCATCAGCGGTCCTTTACCATCAGGCGGATCAGCACCTTGGCGATCACGGTCAGGGCAATCGTCATCACCACCAGATAGGTCAGCGACAGGGCTGCCGAATAGCCGATCTGAAAATCGCGCATGCCGCGGATATAGATGTAATAGCTGGAGGTTTCGGTGCTGGTGCCGGGCCCACCCGAGGTCAGCACATAGACCGTCTCCATCACCTTTGACGCCTCGATCAGGCGGATCAGGATGGCGCCCACCGAAATCGCCCCCATCATCGGGAAGGTGACGGAAAAGAAGGTGCGGATCGGGCCCGCGCCATCAATCTTGGCGGCCAGATGCGGTTCGGATGGCAAAGACAAGAGGCCCGCCAACAACAGCAGGAACATGAAGGGCGTCCATTGCCACAGCTCCACGATCATCACGGCGGCAAAGGCGTGTGCGGGCTGCGAAAGCCACGGTTGCGCACCGATGCCCAACCAGTCAAGGATCGGGTTCACCGGGCCAAGGCTTTCGTGGAAAATCGTGCGCCACAGCACCGACATGACCACAGGCGTGGTCATCATCGGCACCAGAAACAGCACGCGGAAAAACCGCTGTGCCGCAATGTCACGCCAGACCAGCAGGGCCAAGCCAAAGCCGATGGTGTATTGCAGTGCCACGGAGGCGATGGTCAGCACCGACAGCCGCCCCAACGCTTCCCAATAACGCGTATCTGCGAAAAGGCGGGTATAATTTTCGACGCCAACCCAGTTCAGTCCGGGGTTGTACACATCCCAGGACGAAAAGCTGACGCGAATGGTGAACAGCAGCGGAAACAGGATGATCGCGATCAGCACCAAAAGGCCCGGCAGCAAGAACAGGTATTTCTGGCGATACATCGGGTCACGGTTCCTTTCAGTGGTCGTCACGACGCGGTAACAAAAGTGGCCCCTCTCCCCATCCCTCTCGCACACTGGGGCGAGAGAGGCGCCTGATCTGCAAAGTGGCATTTCAGATCTGCGCTTACAGGCACCTTCTAAGAACGGGCTGTCCTTTCGCGGTCGTGCAAAGGGGTTGCTGGAGGGGGGCCGTATGCAGCCCCCCGCCTTGCTTAGTTGTCTTCCAGTGCCACAACGTTGGCATAGGCTGCCTGAACCTTGTCCTTGCCGATGCGGTCCACGATTGCGGTCCATTCCGCCGCCACGCCGTCCAGCGCCTCTTGCGCTGTGGCCTCACCCGACTGCGCGCGCGCCACACCGGCGGCCAGGGACGACATGAATTCGCCCACACCCGGCACGCGCAGGTCGAACACCTGATTGGGCGCGCCATCCACGGCCTTCAACGTATCGGCATAGGTCGTGGCAACCGCCGCATCCCAGCCCATTTCCGTCTCGTAGAATGATGCCTCAAAGTGTTCGGCGCGGTAAGGGTTCACCCCGAACCGCCCGATCTGCAGGTCGGCCAGTGTGTTCGCCTCATTGGCAAAGAAGCACAGGTAATCAAACGCCATATCCTGATTGGGGCTGCCTGCCGCCACCGCCGAAGACCAGCCCCACGTCACATATGACACCTGATTGGGCGTCTCGAACGTGTCCCAGGCGTTCGTTGTGCGGTTCCACACCTCGCGCGCGCCGGGCAGGGGGGCTGCGGCCACCTTGTTGCGGATCGGGCTGTCGGCCTGCATCGCCTGAATGAACGCATCATCCCACGAATAAGACATCAATGTCTGCCCGCCACCGAACGAGAATATCTCATCCCCCAGACCGAACGACGTGCCACCGGGTGGCATGGATGCCTGTGCCGCCACAAACAACTCGAGCCCGCGCACCCAGCCGGGCGAGTTGACCAAAGGCGTCATGGTTTCCAGATCAAAGAAGAAACCACCCTTTACATCGGGGTGCTTGGCATAGGGGGCGACCCGGCTGATGAAAGCCGAAAACATCAGATCGTCGCGCTTGGTCACTTCAGCGGTGCCAAAGTTCGGCGCGCCATCACCGTCAAAGTCAAAGTTGTTAAAGACGGCGGCAACCTCGTTGTATTCTTCCCATGTCGCAGGCACCGTCAGATCGCGGCCCGTCGCCTCTTTGAACTTGGCCTGCATATCCGCGTTGCCGAACACATCGCTGCGATACTTCAGATAGTGGCGGTCGCCGTCCATTGCATATTGCACCATCTTGCCATCGACAGAGGATACACCGCGATAGGTTTCGGTGACCGATTTCATCCCCGATGTGTCCTGATAGGCGGCAGGCACTTCGGCAAAGAACGGGCTGAAATCGCCCAGCCAGAGTGAGGCATGGAACAGCACATCATAGGCCTGCTGCTGGGTCTGGAACGGGATCATGATGCGCTGGAACAGATCGCCGAAGGGCACATGCACCACGTTCACGGTGGCCCCGGTCAGTTCCTGAAACTGCGTGGCATGCAGCGCGGTAGGCTCACCGATCACCGGAATCGCGTGCGTGATGATGTTCAGCGTGCGCCCTGTGTAATCCTTGGCGTCGATCGACGCAAACGAGCACGCCCCCGGCACGTCAGCCTTGATGCCGTATTTGGTATAATCTTGTGCCGATGCCATCGTGGCGGTCAGCGCAGTTGTGGCAAGCGCCACACGCAACACGTGTTTCATGGTAGTCCTCCCATAAGTGTTTATAATCATCAAGGAACCAGAACGGCCCGGCCTTTGATCTTGCCGTGATGCAGGTCTTGCAGGGCCTGATTGGCGTCTTTCAGCGCGTAGTGTTTGGTGGCAAGCTCCACCAATCCACGGTCAGCCAGCGCCATCAGTTCGGTCAACTCGGCCCAGGTGCCGACCAGATTGCCGATGATGTTGCGCTCGGTCGAAATCAGATCGACGGTGTTGATCCGCAGCTCTTCGCCGTAGCCCACGATGTAATAGCTGCCATTGGGGCGGGTCATATCCAGCCCTTTTTTGGTCGTGCCCTTTTCGCCCACAAAGTCGATCACCGCCTCGGCACCCTTGCCGCCGGTCAGCGCCTTGACCGCCTCAACCTCGCCACCGTCGGCCTTGACCAGATGGTCGGCCCCACCTTCGCCTGCCAGCGCTAGCGACACGTCAGAGATATCGACCACGATGATCGTGGCCGCACACATCGCGCGCAAAACCTGAACGCCGATATGGCCCAGCCCGCCCGCGCCGATCACCACCACCGTCTGATCGGGCAGCAGGGTCTGCGCGGCCTTTTTGGCGGCGCGATACGCGGTCAGACCCGCATCGGCATAGGGGGCTACGTCTTTGGGTGCCAAAGTCCGGGGCAGTGCAACCAGATTGCGCGATGAGGTCAGCAATGCCTCGGCATAACCGCCATTGCTGTCCAGCCCGGGAAATTTGCCATCGGCATGCATGTCATGGCCACGGCGGCAGGCAAGACAGGTGCCCGCCGTCACCTTGGGGTGAATGATCACCGGATCGCCCACCTTGAAGCCTTCAACTTCGGGACCGATCTCTTCGATCCAACCTGCATTTTCATGGCCCATGATCAGGGGCAACAGTTTATCCCCCGTGGGATCGGTGATCGGCATCCAGATCCCTTCAACAATGTGAAGGTCCGTGCGGCACACACCCGCACCACCAATCCGCACAATCACATCGTTTGATTTGCCGATCTTCAGATCAGGCACATCCTCCAGAGTGACCCAGGTTGGCGCCGTCAACGCCGTGTCATAGCGGTGCAATACCTGTGCCTTCATCGCGGTCATCCCTCTTTCATACCCGTGTCTTGCAGAACGGGCGTTTCCCAAAATCAGGTTCCACCGCGTCCGATCAGGGGGCAATGCACCTGTGCCGGCGACCAGAAACTGACCACTTGGTGAACAGCGCGCATTGCGAGGTGTTCAAAAACTGAACAGCCATGGCAGTGCTCCTGCCCGCATGTTTGCAAATGCCGGCAGTGTTCAGAATCTGAACAGTCTGGGGCCGAATCTCACCGAAAGATTGACAAGCTGATTGCCACAATTACGTTGAGTTGTGCGTGGTCAGGGGAGTGGCCGCCGGGGGAGCATTGCAACCATGAACCATCAGGGCACTTCGCTCGCAAGGGCGCGCATGATGCTGGAATCGCAAGGGCGGTTTCCGGGTGGTGCGGTGCCCAGCGACATTTCCGAAAGTTGGTCACGCAGCCTGTCATTTGGCCTTGATCCCCTGGGGCGCAGCGAGAACCTAGTGCTTCCCGACGCCGAATTCAGCGCCGTGCGCCAGCGAAATTCCGATCTGATCCATTTTGCAAGGCCAGAACTTGAACTGCTGTTCGACCAGATCGCCGGATCAAACTTCATGGTCGCGCTCGGCTCGCCCGAGGGCGTGGTACTGGATACGCTGACCGATGGCCAGTTTGGCGAAACCGATGCCGGGCGATCGGTCATCCCGGCCTCGGTCTGGACCGAAGACCAGCGCGGCACCAATGCCTTTGGATTGTGCCTTGCCACCCGGCGGCCGGCGCAGATTTACGGTGGCGAACATTTTTTTCGGGCGCACCGCGATGTCAGCTGCATTTCGGCCCCGATCTTTGACGGCCGCGGCGCACTTGCGGGCGTGCTGGATGCATCATCCGCGTCAACCGTGCGCCAGCAGCACACAGCGGCACTGGTGCAGATGTCGGCCAGCAACATCGAGAACAGCCTGATCCGCGCCACGCATGACCGGCGGATCGTGCTGCAATTCCATCCGCGCCCGGAATACCTTGGCACGCTTTCCGTGGGCATGCTGGTTCTGGACGAACAATTTCAGCTGCACGCGGTCAACCGCCGGGGCGAGATGTTTCTGACCGGCTTTGCGCGCCTTTTGGGGGAACGCTTTGACAGCATCTTTGAACAGCGGTTTGAAGATGTCGCGCAGCGGTTGTTGCAGGGTGAAACGCTGCGTTTGCGTGACCGGATGGGGTCTGGCGTATCGGTGCGCTGTGTGGCGAACCGCGCAAGCTTTGCCTTCGCGGGCCGGATGGTGCCAGGGACTGTGGTTCCGGCCACGTCGGGGCATGACGCGGCGGTCAATCCGTTCCGCGATGTGGTGCTGGAGGATGCCACCCTGCGTGAAGCATTGGCCATGCTGCCGGATGCAGCCCGAAAGGGACGGCCGATTTGCCTGATAGGCGAGACAGGCACGGGAAAAGAGGTCTACGCGCGGCTTGCGCATGCCGCGGCACGCCGGGGCAAACCTTTTGTGGCGGTGGATGCAGCCACGCTGGCTGCAACCGATGCGATCACTACATTTCTGGGCCGGACCGATGGCGCGGGCCTGCTGGCCGAGGCGGCGGGTGGCAGCCTATACGTCGGCGAGGTCGCAGCCCTGCCCGCCGCATTGCAGGTGGTGCTGGCCCGCGTGTTGGAGCAGGGCGAATACCGCCATCCTGTGACGGGCGTATTGATAAAGACAGATATCCTGTTCCTGTGTGGATCGACTTTACCGTTGCAAGATGCCGCTCTGGCACCGCAGCTTCGCTACCGTCTGACCGAGTGCAGCGTGGATTTGCCGCCCTTGCGGACCCGGACCGACCTGATGGCGCTGGCGGCGCGTTTTGCAAGGACAGTCCGTTTGGATGCCGCTCTGGACCCGGGCGTGGGGGCCGTGCTGGCCAGCCATGACTGGCCCGGCAACCTTGACGAACTGCGCGCGGTCATGACCAGGGCCGCCTTGCTTTGTGCCCAAGGTCAGGTCACCGTGAAAGACCTTCACGGTTTGGTGCCAGACCTGCCGGAGGCGGCGCAATCTACGGCTTCATGCCAGCATTGTGCAGGGGTTCCCTGGAAAGAGGAACAATGCCGCGCGATCCGGGGTGCGGTGCAGCGCCATGGCGGCAACGTCACGCAGGCCGCGCAGGACATGGGGATGTCTCGCACCACCGTCTACCGGCATCTGGGTGCGGAAATGCCCCTTGCCCCGTTGCAATTCAGGCGCTGATCCGCCTTTGATCCGGCGGTGACGCGCCGTGACACAGCCGCACGGCCTCCGCAAATCTGTCGTCCTTTGCCTCAGTCGCCGCAACCGTTTGGCAAGGGTGCGACTTGGTCTGCAGTGAAATGGATCAAGCGCGACCCTGTCGCGCCGTCATGACAGATGGAGACTCGGTCCTGCCGCGCATGCGGGCTGCAACTGCGTCAACAACAAAGGCCGCGTCGTCGGCAACACTCAGAAACCGGCCCGATCCCCAAGTGTTCAGCCAGCCAAGACCCAGAAAATACATCCCCTCCGCCTCGCAGACCCCGCGCCTGTGGATCGGCCGGCCCCGTTCATCAAGGCAATCAACCTTCAGCCAGCCGTAGTCCGGGCGAAACCCGATGCACCACAGCACCGACGTGATCCCGCTGGCGGGCGCGTCGATTTCGGTGATCTCGGCGGCAGGCCGCCAGACCTTTTGAAACGGCGGCTCGATCGGCGCTTCGATGCCTTCGCGTGCGATGTAATCGTCGATCATCTTGCGGATACCGACATAGCTTTGGTCGGCCGCATCCAGGTTTGCCTCCAGATCGGGCAAAAAGCGTATCGTGGTGCCGTCCATCCCGGCCACCGAGCCATAAAGCTGCACCCCGTCACGCGCGAAGGCGCGCAGGTCAATCTCGTGGCCACCATCGCGGCCCGACATGTAGTGATTGGTCTTGGCCTCGGTCGCTTTCGGATCGGGTTGCTGGGCGATGGTGATGGCGTAATGCCCCATCCGATGCAGCCAGTCGGTGGCGTCCAGCCCTCGATACATCCGTGGGCTGCGCGGGGCTGGGCCGACAGCCAGATGCACATCACGGCCTGCGATGCGCAGATCCTCCATCATCTGCACGCCGGACTGGCCGGTGCCCACGACCAGACAGGTGCCGGGTGGAATGTCCGATGGCCTGCGGTAGGATTTGGAGCTGATCTGCGTGATCGCAGGGTCCAGCGATGCGGCATAGGGAGGGATGATCGGCAGGTCATACCCGCCAGAAGCCACGATCACATGCTCCGCCAGCCAAAGGCCCCGATCGGTATCCACGTCGAATAACCCGTCTGCGCGCCGCGCCACGCGGGTGACTGTGACGCCTTCGCGCAACGGGGCGTCAAAGCTGCTGCTGAAACCTTCAACATAATCAATGATCTGATCGCGCAGCATGAACCCGGTTGGATCATCGCCACTGTAGGGCCAGCCGGGCAACTTGCACTGCCAGTTGGGGGTCACCAGACAAAAGCTGTCCCAACGGTCGGCCTTCCACGCATGAAACCGCTGATGCCGTTCCAGCACCACATGGTCGATGCCTGCGCGGCACAGATGCCAGGATGCCGACATGCCGGCCTGCCCCGCGCCGATGATGGCCACGGTAACAGGTGTGCGGGGGGTCAACGCAGAGACAGACATGTAACGGTATCCTCGGGGTTATAACGTGCAACGGTGGTGGCGATGCGCGCGGCCTGCGCATCGGCGGATGAGCAGCGAAAACCATACTTTGCCTCGACCCGCTTTGCGGCCAGATCCAGCGCGTTACGGGTGCGGGCGTGAAAATCGCGGATTGCGTAGGTGCGCCCCGCCGTCAGATGGTCACGCACGACGGTTGAGGGGGAATAACAATCCTCTTCGACCCCGTCGGGCCAGCGGATGCGGAAAGTGACCTCAGGCATGGGCGGGCTCCTTTGGACCAAGTCCAAGGTAGGGCGCGCGTGCGTGGTCCCAGACGGTGTGCCGCGCAGGCCCGTCTGACAGCGCAAGTTGGCTGCCGGAGGTGACCTCGCCGATGATGTCGGCCGCGATGTCGCGGGCCTGAAACCGGGCGATGACGGCTGCGGCGTTGGCAGGCTTTGCGGTCAGCAAAAAGCCAAAGCTGGGAAAGGCCGTCATCCAGCGGGGCAGATCGCCATCTGGCGGTGTGATGCGAGCGGGGTCAATCACCATGCCCACGCCCGAACATTCGGCCAGCATCAGGGCGGTGCCGATGATGCCGCCCTGGCTGATATCCTTGCCTGCCGTCACCAGACCCGCTTCGGCCAGGGCCGGCAAGATTTCCATATCGCCACGCAGGCGGTCATGCGGGGCGTTCAGAAAGGCGGGGAAATTGCTGGTATCGCCCGCATAGTCCCCGCGCCGATCCGCCGCGGCGATCACAACATCGCCGGGTTCGGCATCAAAGCTGGTGATCAAAGCCTTTGCCCGGCCCCAGATTGCGGCTGCCAGTTGCGGACGATCCGTGCGCAGGTTGGTATGCCCGCCCACAATCGGCACAGCGTAGGCGGCGGATGCATCCCGCAGACCGCGTAAAATTTCATTCGCCGTCGCCGCATCGGGTGCCCATAGCGCGTTCGTGACTGCCACAGGTCTGCCCCCCATGGCCAGAATGTCCGACACGTTGACCATCACCGCACACCAGCCAGCGAACCATGGCGCCGAGGCCACAAAATCGTTCATGAACCCTTCGGTCGCCATCAGTTGCCAGCCATCGCCATCGGGTATGGCCGCCGCATCATCACCGGGGCGACCGGGGCTATCTTGGGTCAAACCAAGGGCCGCGCAAGCCACGTCAATATCACGCTTGCCCGTCACATGCGGGTGTGCGGCAAGGGTTGCGGCAAGGGCGGCCACATTCATCATGGATTGCGCCGGGCGGTCAGGGCCAACCAGCCGCGCGCGGGGTCTGTGACCGGCGGGTAGGCTGCAAGATCCGCCTGCATTTTCTTATGCGGATGCCCGTGCAGATCGTGTTCGTCCAAAGCGACCCAATTCAGCTTTTCAAACAGCGCCACATTCTGCATCTGCACATGCGCCAGAAACGTCTCGCACCCCCGCGCATGCGCCGTGCCCACGGCAAGGCGGATCAATTCCGCCCCAAGCCTGCCGACGCGGCGATAGGCGGGCGTCACGGCCAGCCGCGACCCCCACCAGACGCCCGGGGATGCCTGATGGATGCGCACCGTGCCGACCACCTCATCCGCTTCGGACGCCATTGTTGACACGGCCACCAGCGGCAGCGCGGTGTGGTCGATCGCGTCACGGTCGTGACCCGCAAAGATAGCCTGTTCGGTCACAAACGTGCGGTGGCGCAGGGACGCAGCCCCGCCGATCTCCCACGCGTCCGTCGCCAGGCGGATCAGGAAATCCGGGGTCACAAAAGCGGCGGGGCGTTCAATGATCATGCGGGCACCTTTGTGGGGGTTTTGAACCGCTCGAACGCCGACAGCGCCGAACAGGCCCCGCAGCGCCCGCAACCGGCCTTGATGTCTTCGGCGCGCATGCCGTTGTCGATGATCATGCGCGACAAAGGTTCCAGCACGCGGTGCATGAAATCCGATGTGGGCGCAGGGTGGCTTTCCAGCGGCGTGCCCGTCACAGGCACAAACGGCACCACAAACGGATACACCCCCATGCCCGTCAGCCGCGCGCACATGTCCAGAATGGCCTCCGCGCTGTCGCCAAGACCCGCGAGGATATAGGTCGAGACCTGCCCCCAGCCGAACACCTCTACCGCAGCCCCGAAGCTGTCGAAGTATTTCGACAGCGGCACCTGTGCCTTGCCGGGCATGATCTGCGCGCGCAAGTCTGGTGTCACCACCTCCAGATGCATGCCCAGGCTGTCGATGCCAGCCTCTTTCATGCGGCGGTGCCAAGCGTCATCCTCGGGCGGTTCGCACTGGCCCTGCAGGGGCAGATCAACGGCGGCGCGGATGGCCTGCGCGCTTTCGGCCAGCACCTTTGCCCCTCGATCTTTGCCCGCAGGGGTGCCTGTGGTCATCACCATGTGCTTCACGCCGTCCAGCAGAACGGCGGCGCGCGCCACTTCGGCCAGTTGGGCGGGTGTCTTGTGCGCAATCGTGCGGCCAGCGGCCAGACTTTGTCCAATCGCGCAGAACTTGCAGGTTTTCTGGCGGCTTTCGTAGCGGATGCAGGTTTGCAGCACCGTGGTGGCCAGCACATCCTTGGCGTGCAGTTGCGCGATATGGCTGTAGGGAAGGCCGTCCGCAGTGGACAGGTCCAGAAACTTCGCCCGCGCGGGAAACCGCACATCGGCAAAGAACGCGCCGTCTTTTGTCACCTGCGCATGGCCGTCCGCATCGGGCGCGGTGACAAGGTAGGGGGATGAAAACGCCGTCGCCGTGTGGACCGGAACCATCACGGTCAGCCCGCCGATGGTGACAGCTTTGTGGTCGGTTGGCCCAGCCCCACCCCGTCGGCTGTCGGCCCCGGCAAGCGGATCGACAAGACGCATGCCACGGGTTTGCAGATCGTTGATAATCTGGCCGGTCTGCATGTCAGTCCCCTAACGGTATTGGCTGAAACAGTGGGTCGGCGTTGACATGCCGGGTGGCGGTATGGCTTGTGTTGTGGCGCAGTGACAGCAGTTCCGGGCGCGCATAGTGACCCACCGAATCCATCATCCGCTTGCGTTTGGTGACCAGTGCCATGTCCATATCGCCGTATAGAATGCCCTCGCCTTGCGTCAGCGGTGGCACCACATGGCGGCCTTCGGGTGTGACAATGCAGGTCATGCAGCCGTCGCGCAGGCCCTTTTGGAGGACGGGGTCAGGGGTGATGCTTTCAATCTGTGCATCGGTCAGCCAGCCCGTCGCATTCACCACAAAACACCCCGATTCCAGCGCATGGTGACGCATCGTCACCTCGATCTGTTCGGCAAACACCGGGCCGACAAGGCTGCCCGGAAACTGTGCCACATGAATTTCCTCGTGCTGGGTCATCAGGGCATAGCGGGCCAACGGGTTGTAATGTTCCCAACAGGCCAGCGCGCCTATGCGGCCCACCTGCGTCTGGACCACTTGCAGACCTGACCCATCCCCCTGACCCCAGACCATGCGTTCATGGTAGGTCGGCGTGATCTTGCGGCGTTTCAGCAAAAGTCTGCCATCGGCATCGAACACCAATTGCGCGTTATATAGCGACCCGTGGTCACGTTCGTTGACCCCCAGCACCACGACGACGCCGTGATGTGCGCAGCGTTCGGCCACCCGGCGCGTGTCATCTGACGGCACTGTGACCGCCTGCTCATAGAGGTGCAGGTGCGGCTTGCCCTGCAGAACGGGCGGCAGCACGAAAGAGAAATAGGGGTAAAACGGCACAAATGTTTCGGGAAACACGATCAGGTTGGCCCCATGCCCCGCGGCCTCGTCGATCGCATCCAGCACGCGGGCCATGGTCAGATCACGACTGGTCAGATCGGGGGCGATCTGCACGGCGGCGGCGCGGATGATGCGGGACATGGCAGTTCCAATCAACAGGGACACCGGGGCCACCATGGCCCCGGCAATCAGGTGTCACACTGTCCAGGTGTCTATCACCACCGCATTGTCGCGGGCGTGGATCAGCTTCAGGTCCAGCACATCCTGCGGCGCGATGGGGATGATGCCCGGCAGCAGCGACGGCTCACCATGGCCATACAGCGCTTGCAGTGCGAACCGGCAGGCATAGACCTTGCTGCCCTCGGCCATGAATTTTTTGAGGTTGTCGTTGAAATTCAAATGCCCCGGAAACGCTGCATCGCCCAATGTTGGAAAGCCGCGCTGCACGCCCAGCAGAACGCCGGGGCCGTACAGCAGGATCGACGTCTCGTACCCTTTGCGGGCCAGACGAATGGCGTTCAGCATGTTGACCAGCCCGATCGACCCTTCAAACGCGACCGTGTGAAACGTGACCAGCGCCTTTTGCCCCGGTGTGGCCTTGACGTCTTCGAACACCTTTTCTTCGTAATCAACGAAAAAATCGCCGTCTTTGTGCTTGGCATGGGTGACTGCTGGCATTTGATCGCTCCGATGTTGAGAGGTTTGCATCTGTTGACATCAACGTGGATTGTGAGCGTGAATGCGATCAATCTAGAAATCAATTTTCCATACAATATGAACGAAGACGCCGCAAAACATGCTCACTTATTAAGTTGACGGGCTTAAAATTGCTGCGGTTTGAAAAAATTCTTAAGGAAAGTTTTCAAAAATCCATACAAATAGCTTCAATTTATCGCGAATCGCCTCTAGCGTTCTGGTATGAAAAACTGGACCCCCACCCTGCGCCGTGATGGTGCGGCAAGATATCTGCAGTTGGCCGATGCGATAGGCGTCGGCATTGCTGATGGCAGCCTTGTCCATGGTGACCGCCTGCCGCCACAGCGAAGGCTGGCCGAACGGCTTGGGATCAACTTTACCACCGTATCACGCGGTTATGCCGAGGCGCGGGCGCGCGGATTGATCGACAGCCACGTTGGGCGCGGCACATTCATCAACGCAACACCCGCACCCCACCCGCAGCGCGAACCGCGGCGGCATTCGGATGTGGATATGACCATGAACCTGCCGCCGGAACCCGATGATCCGGTCTTGCTGGCGCGGATGGAGGCGGGGTTGCAGGCGGTGTCGTCAAACCTGATTGATCTGTTGCGCTATCAGGCGTCCACCGGAGGTCAAGTTGACAAGGAAGCGGCGTCCACCTGGCTGTCCTTGCGCGGCATGGTGCCTTCGTTGGACCGGGTTGCCGTCACACCTGGCGCGCACCCGACGATCCTGGCCATTCTGATGACGCTGACCGCGCCCGGCGATACCGTTTTGTGCGAAGACGTGACCTATGCCGGATTTCGCGGCATTGCCGCGCGATTGGGACTGCGGCTGATCGGGTTGCCGGGCGATGCAGACGGCATCGACACGGATGCGCTGGACAGCGCCATCCGCACGCATACGCCAAAGGCGCTGTATCTGAACCCGGTGCTGCAAAACCCCACCACGCGCACCATTTCGGTAGATCGCCGCCAGATGATTGCGCAGGTGATTTCTGCCCACCGTCTGCCGCTGATCGAGGATGATGCCTATGGATTTATCCCGCCACACCCGCCCGCGCCGCTGGCCAGTTTTGCGCCTGATCTGGTCTGGCATATCGGGGGTCTCGCCAAATGCATCGGCGCGGGACTGCGGCTGGCCTATACCGTGGCCCCCAATGCCCATGCCGCGCGCGATCTGGCGCATCAACTGAAACTGATTTCGGTGATGCCATCGCCCCTGATGATGGCGCTGGCAACACGCTGGATCATGGATGGCACCGCCGACAGCATCCGGCGTTTTGTCCGCGAGGAAACGCAAGCCCGCCAGATCATCGCGGCACAAGCGCTGTCTGACCTGCGCTATGAGGCCGCCCCCCACGCCTTCAACGTCTGGCTGCACCTGCCCGACGGCATGACACGGGCAGACGTCATTGGCCGCATGGCCGGAACGGGGATCGGGCTGATGCCGTCTGATGCGTTTACGGTCACGGGTGAGCCTGCGGAATCCATCCGGGTCTGCCTCGGCGGGCCGATCGGACGAACGCAGTTGCGCGATGCGCTTGGCATGCTGTCCTATGTCATTTCAAGCCGGTTCTGATGCCGGAACGTGTTGGCAAAGATTGGCAGGAACAAGCCATTGATGCTGGAAAACCCGGGGGAAAGCAAAGCCTGCAATGGCTCCGCTTTCCCCCAAATCAGGCTGTCTTAGACCCAGTCAGCCGGAAGATAGACAAACCCGCTGTCCTTGGCCTTGAACCGGCCAAAACCGGGGAAGTTGACATGCGTGAAGGCCGTCATGATCCCGTCAGCTGCGGCCATGTCCAGAAGTTTGCGCCGCGATTGCGCGGCAAGTGCCGCATCTGTGTCAAATCCGAACCCTGCATCCGGCTGTGCGGAGTGGATCGCGATGTTGTGCAGGGTGTCCCCCATGATCATCATCTGCGCATCACCGCTGGCGATATGCAGCACCGAATGGCCCATGGTGTGGCCCGGCGCATGGTTCAGCGTCAGTCCCGGGAAGACTTCGCCACCCGATACCTGCCGCGTGCGGTCTGCATAGGGGGCCAGCGTGCGACGGGCGGATTCGAACAGGCCCTTTGCGGCTTCCGGAGCTTGCGCCAGGATCGCATCATCATTCCAGAACGCCATCTCGGCCTCATGAATGACGATCTCGGCGTTCGGGAACAGCGCGCCGCCTTCTGCATTCAGCAGCCCTTCGGCGTGGTCAGGGTGCGCATGGGTCAGGATCACGCCGTCAATCAGATCGGGTGTGATACCGGCGGCGGCAAGATTGGCTGCCGTTTTGCCAAGCCCCGGCCCGAAAAGCTGTGCCCCGCCAAGCCCCACGTCCACAAGATAGGTGCCCCCGGCGGTGTTCACCACGAAAGTGTTGATCGGGGTTTCCAGCGACTGGTCCTGACCGGAGGCTTCCAGGATGGCGGCCATATCGGCCGGGTCCACGCCCGAAAAATAGTCAGGGCTGAGCGCCAGAACGCCATCCAGCAGGGCCGTCACCTCGATATCGCCCACCATGACACGGTGAAAGCTGGGCAGGGCTTGGCCAAGGGGTGTGCGCGCAAAGGCGGGCAGAGCGGCGCCGGCCATCAGGCCTGCGGTCGACAGCGCAAAGTTACGACGTGTCAGCATGGTATTTTCTCTCCAGATTGCATCAAAAGCGGGTTAGTTTCACATCCACGCGGCGCTTGATCGCGTGGGAACAGGGGTAAACAACATCGTCCCCATGGATCATCTTTTCAGCCGTTCCAGCGACAAGGCCCGGCAGGCTGTTCTTCAGGTCAACATCAAGACCAAAGCCCTGCCCATCTTTGGGCGGACAAATGCCGCGACGGGCGGTGGCCTTGGGATCTGCAGGCCGCGTGACCTTGCCCTTGGCCGACGCAGACTTCGTGGCACTTGGAAACCACGTCGCGTGTCCCACCGCGAACGGTTGTTCAGCGGTCACGCTTGCGCGGCCCGGTTCTTTCGGCGTTGCCAGCGTGACATCATTTTTGCCGTCAGTGGTGACAGACTGGCCAACCCGGCCGTTCGTGGCGGTTGCTTCGGTGCAGTGAAGAATCTTGACAGACATCTTATGCTCCTTCGGGGGCCTGCAAGCAAAAGCGCAAGGTCGATCGGTCTGCATTTTCAGTCGCACGCGTTTTAATCGTGCACGTTTTTTAACGCAGACGCGCAGGATGTCAACCCTTGCGATTAAGTCGCATGCGATTTATCCTCAGTTGACAGAAACAGGCGATGTAATGACCAGACCTAACCCGAAACTCATGCCGCAGACGTTGCTGTGCTTTAACGTTTACGCCACCAGTCTGGCCTTCACGCGGTTCTACAAACCGCTGCTGGAACCGTTGGGTCTGACCTATCCGCAGTATCTGGTCATTCTCAGCCTGCATGCCCAGGATGATCGGAGCGTAAGTCAGCTGTCGGCGGAACTTGGGCTTGAATCCAATACCCTGTCGCCGTTGCTGAAAAGGATGGCGCAGGCCGGGCAGGTGGTGCGGACCCGGGCGGTACAGGATGAACGTATGGTGCGCGTGACGCTGACCGACGCGGGCCGCGCTGTTGCTGCCAAAGCGGCCATGATCCCGCAGTGTATTCAGGCCTGCGTCGACATTCCACCCGACGATCTGATGGCGGCGGCAACGCTTCTTGGCCGGTTGCGCCATATTCTTGAAACGACGCCAACCCCGGCCCTGCCATAACGCGCAGACTGTTGATTTTCACCCGGAAACAGACACCTTTCTTTGTGTCGTCAAATCCGGGGTGCTGTTTTGCCGCGCACGGCTTGCCTGCTCAACCACTTTGACGGCGTCGAACAGAAAGACATCTGCCGGAAATGCGCAGGGTCGCGCGCGCACCAGCGTCCCTGGGCACCTGCGCGGGCCGCGCCAAATGCTCATCGCCGGATGAGCAACCCTGCCGATATCGCAACCCGTGGCGCGTCCTACAGATCGTACATAATATTAATCCGGGCCACATACTTGCTGGTACCTTGCATCAGTCTTGCCCCAGCGTGAAGCACTGACGCGCGGTTCTGTCCGTGGCGAAAAAACAGCGCCCGGCCTGTGCGCGGCGTGATGCTAACCCCCGCCTCGCCCTTATCATAAAGAACGGTCTCACCCCCTACGACGCCATCCTCGGCCCCGTTCAGGTACAACAGCATGGTCAGCATGGAATGCGTACCGTTCCATTGCACCATCCGGCTGCCATCATCAGACAGACCAAACCCTGGCCAGTCGCCGTCTGTGTGCAAATTGAATTCATCGCCGCTGTCATAACGATACATGTTGATCCGGTGGCTGAGGCGCTGCGATAAGCGGCGCCCGTCCAGCATCGCCGGCAATAGCGGTGCGATCCGGCGGTGAAGTTCCGCCATGGTGGTGGCAGGCGCAATCCAGTGCACCGTCTTGTTCCGGCGCATGCCCGGGGGGGTCTGGATACCCGGTGCCGCATCGCGGTAGCCCAGACTTTCCG
>JANPOY010000034.1:0-26753 GCA_031428215.1 Paracoccaceae bacterium | reverse complement strand
GGACTGGCATGCCGAATTCGCGCAAGATCGCAATCAGACGCATGAAGTCACCGGTGCCGTTGGTGATCGTCAGGCGCCGACGGCGTGTCTTGCCGGGGGCGGCAATCAGCACCTCATGGCAGTGCTTGGAAATGTCGATGCCTACCAAACCCCTGCAGGCTTCGCCTTGCGCCTGACCACCGCAATCGCCCGTCCCGCTGCACGCGATGAAAGTTCCGCGCGCCGGGCGATTGCTCAACCCGCGCCAACAGGCGAAAATGACCACCGGGCTCCGGGCGTGGCTGCATGAAAGACCAGTGGCAGGTCAATCGGGCACATCTGCGAAAGCAGATAAGAATGCAGCGCATGCTGGGGGATAAAGCGGCGTTGCCGTGTTGTCAAACCTTGCGGGGGTTGGATGGCTCCGCCTGAGTGGGCTTCGCTGCCAGTCCGGAAATTGGCCTGGATTCAGAAAGGCGCCGATTGCGGTAAACGTCACCCAATGTGCACCTTTATACTTCGGTCAGAAAAGGGCCACTTAGCCGGAGTTTCTTGCGATGAACTGGCCGGGAAAGATCAGATCTTCGCGGCTGATGCCATCAAGTACCTTCACCAGAGCATGGGCCATTTGGGTGATGGGCTGGCGATAGGTGGTCAGATCATAGGCGGGCGAGGCGGCGATTGGAATGTCGTCGAACCCGGTGACGGCAATGTCTTGCGGCACGCGAAGGCCGAGCCCATGGCGAATGGCATCAATGGCCCCCAAGGCCAAAACGTCGTTTTCGCAGACCACCACATCGGGCAAAGCGGTGCCTTTGGTTTTCAGATAGGCCAGCAGGCCGTTGTAGCCATCGGTTTGCGCATAGCGCGGCAGATGCACGACATCGGGGGTAGGGCCGACCTTGGCCTCGGCCCAAAGCCGCAGAAAGGCTTCCTTGCGCATCAGACGGGTGGATTCTGTATCTGGCCCCGCCAGAAACATCGGGCGCTTGTAGCCTTTTGCAACGATATGGCGGGTGATTTCGCCCATGGCATCGACATCATCACAGCCAATGGAAATCGTGTCGGGGCTGGCGCTGGCACGGGCGAAAATGATCAGCTTTTTCACCCGTCGCGCGCCAAGGGCAGTTTGGCGGATGCTGTCGTTGAATTGGGTGCCGATCAGCACAGCGGCATCCACCCGACGCTGGCTGGCCAACAGCAACGCGTCGGGGGCATCTTCTTCGCCCAACATGTTCACCAAGAGCGTGCCGCACCCCGCCGCGCGCAGGATACGGGTCAGCCGTTCCAACATCACCAATTTATGTGGATTGTCAAAATCATCGACCAACAGGGCCACAAGGTTCGAGCGATCCGACCCCAGACTTGCCGCCAAAAGATCGGGGACATAGCCCAGCTCTTCGACCGCCTCCATCACCCGCTTGCGGCTTTTTACAGAAATCGCCCCGTCTTTCTTGAACGCACGCGCCACCGTCCAGCGCGACACGCCAGCACGCGCCGCGACATCATCGGCGGTCACCGATTGCGGTTCGATTTGTGGTTCCAGATCATCCATTGAGCCCATCGTAACGGAGTTCGGCGATTTGGAAAAGCCGTGCCGAGCTGTTTTTGCACCCGCGTGCATAATTTTCTTGCACGCGGGTGCAGTAAATGGAATGTTCGTTCCATCAAGAGAAGAATCAGAAGATTCGCGGGAGGATCGTCATGTTGAAAGTTGGCCTGCTGGGAGCAGGGCGGATAGGTCATGTCCATGCGACAAACATCGCTGGGCATGCGCAAAGCCAGTTGGTCGCGGTGTCGGATGTGAACGCAGCTTCATCGGAAAAGCTGGCGGCGATCTATGGTGCAAAGGCAACCACGACTGAGGCCATCCTGAACGATCCCACTATTGACGCCGTGCTGATTGCCACCTCGACTGATACGCATTCCGACCTGATCGAAGCGGCCACGGCTGCGGGCAAAGCGGTGCTGTGCGAAAAGCCGGTGGACCTGAGCCTTGAACGCGCGATCCGCTGTCAGCGCGTCGCTGCGGGTCGGGGCAAGCCGATCATGATTGGTTTCAACCGCCGGTTTGACCCGAATTTTGCCGCGCTGAAGGCCGCTGCCGACCGGGGTGAGATTGGGAAGACAGAACTTTTGTCTGTCACCTCGTTCGACCCCTCACCGCCGCCAGTGTCATACATCAAAGTGTCGGGTGGTTTGTTCCGCGACATGATGATCCATGATTTCGACATGGCAATGTGGGTGATGGGCGCGGTTCCGGTCAAAGTGACCGCTGTTGGCAGCTCGATCGTTGATCCGGCCATTGGGGCTGCGGGTGATGTGGATACCGCCGTCGTGACGTTGCATTTCGCCGATGGCCGGATTGCGGTGATCAAGAACAGCCGTCGCGCGGTTTATGGCTATGACCAGCGGTTGGAATTGCTGGGGTCTGAGGGCCTGCTTTCCGCCGGTAACATGATTGAAAACACCGTGTCCAAGGCCACAACGGCGGGCATCACCAGCGCCAAGCCCGAGTTCTTTTTCCTTGAGCGTTATATGCGCGCCTACGGCATCGAATGGGATGCCTTCGTCAGGTCGGTTTTGGGCGACAGCGCGCTGCCCGTCAGCCTGCAGGATGGCATCAACGCCTTGGCCTTGGCCGAAGCCGCGACACTGTCGGCGCAAACTGGCGAAACCGTTGCGATTACACAGGCGATGCTGGGGGCCTGACCCAAGTGCCGCGACGAAATCCGGCTTTGCCGGTCCGACAGGCGGCTGTGAAGAAGCCGTCTGACCTTAACCTTCCAGGGAGGAAGAACCATGAAGAAACTTATTGCTGGCCTGATGACAGCCACCGCGCTGACCGTTGCGGCCCCGGTTTTTGCGGCCGACATTATCGTTGTGGCGCACGGCCAAGCCAACGACCCGTTCTGGTCGGTGGTCAAGAATGGCGTCGAAATGGCGGCCAAGCACACCGGTGCCACCGTCGATTACCGTTCGCCCGAGACGTTTGACATGGTGGCGATGAGCCAGCTGATCGACGCCGCCGTCAACCAAAAGCCCGACGGCATCGTGGTGTCGATCCCCGACGCCGACGCGCTTGGGCCATCGATCGAGCGCGCTGTTGCGGCGGGCATTCCGGTGATCTCGATCAATTCGGGTTCTAACGTGTCCAAGGGGTTGGGAGCCCTGTTGCACATCGGTCAGGACGAAGAAGTGACCGGCCGCATCGCTGGTGAAAAGCTGAAGGAAATGGGCGGCAAGAAGGGCATCTGCGTCAACCAGGAAGTTGGCAACGTCGGCCTTGATCTGCGCTGCGCCGGTTTCACCGCTGGTTTTGGCGACGTGACCGTTCTGCCGACTTCGAATGACCCGGCTGAAATTCAGGCCAAAGTGACCGCTGCCTTGCAGGCCGATCCGTCGATCGACACCGTTCTGGCTTTGGGTGCTGGCACCGCCGGTGAACCCGCTGTTGCTGCCGTTGTGGCACTGGGCAAAGGCCAGGGCGCAATCAAAGTGGCCTCGTTCGATCTGTCCGCCAGCTTCCTTGAATCGGTGGCTGCAGGCGACGCCGCCTTTGCGATTGATCAACAGCAGTTCCTGCAAGGCTATCTGGCCGTCGACTTCCTGGCGCTTCACGCCGACTACGGTCTGATGCCGGGCGGCAATGTGGCCTCCGGTCCAAACCTGATCACTGCCGATAAGGCCGCGCAAGTGGTTGAACTGTCTGCCAAAGGCATCCGCTGAATCTTTAGGAGCGGGGTTCGCCCCGCTCCTGTCACCTTTGGGGGGAATATCATGTCAACCGATCCGGGCAGCATCGCTGCCGACGAGCGCATAAAGACCGAGCCACTGTTATCCCGGCTGATGAAGCGGCCAGAACTGGGCGCAGTTGCCGGTGTCGTGCTGGTCACGCTGTTTTTCATGATCACCGCTGATGGGTCTATGTTCACCCTGTCGGGTATCCTGAACTTTCTGTCGCCTGCCGCACAGCTGGGCATTCTGGCGATTGCCGCCGCGATGCTGATGATCGGCGGTGAATTTGATCTGTCTATCGGGTCCATGGTGGCTTTCGCGGGGATGATTTTTGGCGCTTTGGTGGTCAACGCCGACTTGCCGCTGATACTGGCGATCCCGCTGACGCTGGCCTTTGCCGCACTGATTGGGATGGCCAACGGGCTGGTGGTGCTGCGCACCGGGTTGCCGTCGTTTATCGTGACGCTGGCGGGCCTGTTCATGCTGCGCGGTCTGTCGCTGGTCGGGCTGAAATGGCTGACCGACGGGTCAACTCAATTGCGCGGTGTGCGCGAGGCGGTGGCGGGCGATATGCTGACACCCCTGTTTGCAGGCGATGCCTTTGGCGGGCTGTTCGCTTGGGCTGCTGCCCGGGGCTATATTGAAACATTCGCGAACGGCGATCCTTCTGTTCCCGGCGTTCCGGTGGAAATCCTGTGGTTCCTTGGTCTTGCGGCCGTCGCCACATGGATCTTGCTGCGCACCCCTGCCGGTAACTGGATCTTCGCTGCCGGAGGCGACGCCAATGCTGCCGCAAATTCTGGCGTGCCAGTGCGGCGCGTCAAAATCACCCTCTTCATGGTCACTGCCGCCTGTGCCGCGCTTTTGGCCATCATGCAGGTGATCGACGCAGGATCCACCGATGCCCGCCGCGGCTTTCAGAAGGAATTCGAGGCGATCATCGCCGCAGTGATCGGCGGGTGCCTTTTGACCGGCGGCTATGGGTCGGCCATCGGTGCATTTTTCGGCTCCATCATCTTCGGCATGGTGGTGATCGGCCTGACCTACACCGGCTTTGATCAGGATTGGTTCCAGGTGTTTCTGGGCGGGATGCTGCTTTTGGCCGTGATCTTCAACAACGCCATCCGCAAACGTGTGACGGGAGAACGGTGATGTCAGAAGCAATCATCAGACTCGACAATATCGAAAAGCACTTCGGCAATGTGATTGCACTGAACGGTGTCTCATTCGACGTGCGCGCAGGCGAATGTCACTGCCTTTTGGGCGACAATGGCGCAGGCAAATCGACCTTCATCAAAACCATGTCGGGCGTGCATCAACCCACCCGGGGCACGATTACTTTCGAGGGCAAACCGATGAGTTTTGCCACCACGCGTGACGCGATGGAGGCCGGGATTGCCACGGTGTTCCAAGACCTTGCAATGATTCCGCTGATGTCGGTGGCGCGCAACTTCTTTATGGGCCGCGAACCCGTCAAGGGCTGGGGGCCGTTCCGCCGCTTTGATGTTGAGCATGCCAACCGGGTGACACTGGCCGAAATGAAGAAGATGGGCATCAACCTGCGTGGGGCCGATCAAGCCGTGGGCACCCTGTCGGGCGGCGAGCGTCAGACGGTGGCGATTGCCCGCGCCGTGCATTTCGGGGCCAAAGTGCTGATCCTTGATGAACCGACCTCCGCTTTGGGCGTGCGGCAAACCTCAAACGTTCTGGCCACCATCGACAAGGTGCGCAAAGCGGGCGTGGGGGTGGTGTTCATCAGCCACAATGTGCGGCACGCGATGGCCGTCGGCGACCGCTTTACCGTGCTGAACCGTGGCAAGACCCTTGGCACCGCCACCCGTGGCGAGATCACTGCCGAGCAGTTGCAAGACCTGATGGCGGGCGGTCAGGAACTTGCCCAGTTGGAAGGCACGCTGGGCGGAACCGTCTGAACCACTCTCCCGCCGGGCCGTTTCCCTAAACGCCCGGCACACCAAGGCGTGGCCCGTTCTCCTCGGGCCACGCCACCCCATTCACAGGAGCCTGACATGCCTTTCCCCCTTGCCGCATGCGCCGAAATGCTTTGGCGTGACCATTCCATCGACTGGCGCGCCAGTCGCCTGAAAGAGATGGGCTTCGGGGTAGGCCTATGGAATTGGCCCGCACATGACTTGGCCAAGCTGGAGGCCACAGGGGCCACCTTCACCATCATGAACGGCTATCTTGAAGGCCGCCTTGCCGACGACGCAGGGGCCGATATGCTGTTGAAATCGGCATACGAGACGGCACAGGTCGGCAAACGCCTTGGCGTGCATCGGTTGAACCTGCACGGCACTGCTCTTGGCGATGGCGGGGTTCCGATCTGGAAACATGAGGTTGTGACGGGCGCGATGTGGCTCAAGGCCCGCGATACACTGGACCGCATCTGTGACATGGCCGAGGCGGAAGGCGTTGTTTTCACGTTGGAAAACCTTAACCTGCTTGATCACCCCGGCTGTCCATTTGGCTCTACCGCAGACGTGCTTGCGCTGGTCTCCTCGGTAAACCGACCGCAATTGCGCATTAATCTTGACCTTTACCACACGCAAATCGGCGAGGGTGATCTGATCCGCTGGTGCGAAAAGTGTCTGCCCTGGATCGGCGAGATTCAGGTCGCTGACAACCCGGGCCGTTGCGAGCCCGGGACGGGAGAAATCAACTATGCCTACATCGCCAAGGCCCTGAAGGATATGAACTATGCAGGCCCAATTGGAATGGAGGCCTTTGCAAAGGGCAATGAAGAGGCCGCTCTGGAAGCGTTCAAAACTGCCTTTTCCTGCTGACATGATTTCGCCAACAGCATTCCATCCAATTCGTAAGGTAAGGCAGCATGGCCCAGCAAAACTCCGCCAAACCACTCGGGATTGCCTTGATCGGCACGGGTTTCATGGGCAAATGCCATGCTCTCGCCTGGCGCTCTGTCGGTGCCGTGTTCGATCTGCCGCATCCCCGCCTTGAGTATCTGTGCGATGTGCCCATCGAAAAGGCGCAGAGTTTTGCGGCGCAGTTTGGTTTCGCGCGCTTTACCGATCGGTGGCAGGGCGCTGTGGTTGATCCTGTCGTGGATGTGGTGTCGATCACCACACCCAACGGCACGCATCGCGAGATGGCTGAGGCCGCTCTGCGTGCTGGCAAGCATGTCTGGCTGGAAAAGCCCATGGCCCTGACCTTGGAAGATGCGCGCGCCATGTCAGAGCTGGCAGCCGCCCATCCGACACAGGTAACGATTCTGGGCTACAACTACCTGCGGTCGCCTGCGTTTCAGGCGGCCCAGCGTTTGGTCGCCGAAGGGCATATTGGCACACCCACTGCCTTCCGCGGAGTCTATGACGAAGACTACGCCTCCGATCCCGATTTGCCCTGGTCCTGGCGTCACACGCTTGTTGGCGGAGGATTGGGCGCGTTGGGCGATCTGGGTTGCCATCTTGTCAGCCAGATGATCGCGTTGATGGGTCCGGTAGCCGAGGTAACGGCGCTCACCCATATCGCCGTGCCCACTCGCTCTTCACCCGATGGTCCAAAACCTGTAGAGAACGAGGATTCCGCACTCGCCCTGATCCGGTTTGACAGTGGCGCGCAGGGATCTTTTGCCACATCGCGCGTGGCTCGGGGCCGCAAGTGCCGCTTGCAATGGGAAGTGCACGGCACCCGCGGAACATTGGTTTTCGATCAAGAAAACATGAACGAGCTTTGGGTGCACAGGGCTGGTGAAGCCGGCTTCGTAAGGCATCTGACCGGACCAGATCAGCCCGATTTCGCTGCTTTCTGCCCGGCGCCGGGCCACAACTTTGGTTTCAACGAGCAAAAAGTCATCGAGGCCAGAGATCTTATCCAGGCCGTGGCTGAGAGTGTCCCTTGTGAGCCTGACTTTGCGTCGGGGTACCAGATCGAGCGCATCATCCACGCCATGGCGGCTTCAAACGGCAAGCCGGTCAAGCTGCGCCAATCCCCGATGGTTTGAATTTGAAAAACCTCACTAACGATGCCTTTCTTTGCACTGGCGCGCGGCTTAGCCCGTTTGCTGGCGCTGTTGATCTTGGTGGGCGCAGCACCGTTGAGGCGTTTGGACACACCCCGGGTCACACGGCGGTTCGTGTCGCCAGCGGAACAGACCAGCTGCTGATTAAGGGTGACACTGCTGCCATCGCGGCTGTTCAGTTCGCGCACCCCGACGCCGGTATTGCGTGTGATGCGGGCGGCGCGCAGGCGGCAGCGACTCGCAAAGCGATCTTCGACATGGTCGCGACAGATCGGATCACCGTCGCAGCCACGCATCTTCCGTTCCCAGGGGTCGGCGAAGGATGGCGCTTTCGCGTGGGTTCCCGAGCATCGACAGATTCTATGACGATAACCTGAAGACAAAGTCGGGCGGCAATGTCGCCCGGCTGCTGCGCATCAGCGCAGGTGGTCAGTGCGGCGGGCATCCGACGTGGAGTCGGCAAGTTCTGCGCTGTTGACCAACGGGTCTGTGGTCTGGTCGGTCGTCGAGCAGATGGGGCAGTAACAAGATGGGGCAGTAAAGCGCGCCGTATCCGCGACCCTGATGCACATTCTCGCGCGAGCGCTTGCCCAAACAAGTACCCCGTCAAAGAGGGTGACACCTTCAAGCGGCTTTCGTCTGAAAGACCCGGCTAATCCGCAGCCAGTGATATGATTTGTGTCATCTTTGTCCAGACTGAAGGGGCGGCGGCCAGAACAGGACCGCCAGACGACAGGCCGACCTGCGACGCAAAGGGCATCGTTTGCCCGCCAGCTTCGCGAACCATCAGAAGGCCGCCGAGGCAATCCCAACTGTTCATGTGAGGTTCGTAGTAAGCACCAAGGCGCGCGGCAGCAACGGAAGCCAGCATGATGGCCCCCGACCCGTTGCGATAAAAGGCGCCCCCGGCCTCCAGAACACCTTTGATCACGCCTGCCACATGTCGGGGGCTGGAGCGATGGCTGGCACCTATTCCCGTCAGCGAATTTTCCATCGTCGATTGACCATCCAGCAACAGCTCCCTCCCGTTCAGCCAGGCGCCGGCATTCCTGCGTGCGGAAAAGACCTCTTCGGCCATGGGCACATGCGTGACGGCCGCAACGGTCTCACCATCCTTGATGATCGCAATGGCAACACACCAATGTGGCAACCCAGCCAGGAAGGGGCTGGTGCCGTCAATCGGATCTATGACCCAGGTGAAACCCGATGTGCCAGTTGCCAGACCGTGCTCCTCCCCCAGCAAACCATCGTCGGGGAACAGTTTGGAGATCCGGTCACGGATGTGGTCCTCGACCTCCCGGTCGGCCCGTGACACCACGTCCTGTGGGCTGGCCTTCGTTTCTGCGACCAATTCATCGCGTCGGTTAAAGAACGCCAGAGCCAATGCGGCCGCTTCGGCCGCGATCTGTTCGGCAACCTTGTGGCGAGCAAGAACTTGGTCGGACATCGCGTGACTTTCAGACTGGCGACACCATGCGCTCCGCATGGGACGTGACGGCGACAATGGGCGGATTTTCTTGCTCGGACTGAAGTGACACTGCGGCTGCCCAGCCAAAACCCTCTTCACAGATGAAGCATCGAACATGTCCGTGTAAAGAGGCTTGGCAAGAATTTGCACACGTGTACACTGTTTGTCACAAAACTGAATCAGCGCTTCCTTAGGGAGGGGGCGTAGATAGCGCACAGGTCAGCTTGACCCGGTGTGAATACCTGCAAAGGCCGCTGCGACATTCCGTCAACGCACGAATCCACAGGAGGAGCCTCAGATGACCCATTCCAAACTCTTGCGCGCCACGGCCGTCAGCGCGCTTGTCATTGCGTCCGCAACCGTTGCGACGGCGAGAGATCTGACCGTCAGCGTGTGGGCAGGCGGCACAGGCCCGGCTGACACCTACCGGATGGACGCAATCGAAATCGCTGCCAACCTGCTGGAGCAGGAAGCCGCCATTCGCGGTGAAGAACTGAACATCACCGTCGAAAAGACGCCTTATGCCGCTTGGGACGACTTCAAGCAGGCGCTGACGCTTGCGGCCGAGGCAGGCAAGGCTCCGAACATCATCGTGTCGGGCCATGAGGATATCGCGCCCTGGTCGCAGTCCGGGCTGATCGTTCCGATCGAAGACTATGTGAACCTCGATGCCTGGCCGTTGAACGACATCTACCCGAACCTGATCGAGATCTCGTCCTATGGCGACGTGGTCTACGGCATTCCGCAGGACGCGGAGTCGCGGCCGTTCTTCTTCTGGAAGCCGCACATGAAGGCGATCGGCTACACCGACGAGCAGATCGCGGCCTTGCCGAAGCTGATCCAGGATGGTGGCTACACGCTGGCCAACGTGCTGGAGGACGCCAAGAAGATGCAGGATGCGGGCGTTGTCGAGCCCGGCTACGGCTTCTATCCGCGCTTCTCGAACGGTCCCGATTTCTGGCAGTTCTACACCAGCTTCGGCGGCGTGATGGAAGAAGACGGCAAGCTGGTGTTCGACAAGGCAGCGATGGCGCGGTTCTATCAGTTCTTCGCCGATGCGGTTGCAACCGGCGTCACCAAGAAGAACCACATCGGCATGCCGGGCGATCAATGGTGGGCCGAAGTGGCGTCCGGCAAGGCCGGCATCTGGCACGGCGGCACCTGGCACTACGCGCGTCTGACCGGCAAGGAAGGGCTCACCAACTTCTTTGACACGGTCGCCTTCTCGCTGGTTCCGGCCGGGGAAGGTGGCAAGGCCAACACGCTGACCCACCCGCTGGTCTATTTGCTGACCTCGGGCAAGGACGCAGAGACCACGCAGATCGCCGCGCAACTGGTCGAGATCGCCTCTGAACCACGCATCAACACGCTGCATGCGATCAAATCGGCCCACCTTGCCATCTCGGCGTCGCAGTCCGACATTGATCTTTACGCATCTGACCGTTGGGCGTCGGAGGCAACGACCGCCTTGCTGCCCTACGCCAACGCGATGCCCAACAACTCCAACTTCGGGGCATATTGGGACGTGATGTGGAAAAACCTTGAAGGCGTGTGGACCGGTGCCAAGACGGTAGATGCGGCGATTGCCGATGCCGAAGCCGACCTGAAAACCACGCTGGGTGATGCGATCATCATCCGCTGATCAAACGTAACGCCGGGCCGGTGGCAGATCATGTCACCGGCCCGCACCATTTTTTCAGGCTGTCACCCTGCCAGTCTGTCCGCGAAAGACCGTCATGACGTCGTCTCGATTGCTGGGCCTTATCCTGATTGCACCCGCCATGGTGATGGTGGTGGTGTTCTTCTTGCTTCCCGTGGTTTTGACGGCGGTGTTTTCCTTTACCAATATGAGCACGGCCACCGGCATTTCCGGCGGCGCCTATCAGATCGCGCCGTCGTCCATCCAGAAACTGCAGACCGCCCTGCCCGAAATCGCCGAAGAACTGTCCACGACGCGCTATGTGGTTGATGAAACGGTTTTGGCAGTTCTGGCCGCAGAAGGCGTTGCCAAGCCGGTGATTGATGAGTTGCGCGCCAAGCACCTAGGGACGGCCTTTGACGCGCGGCGCGAGGCGGAACGGATGCTGCGCGGCCTTGCCACCAGACTGCCGACCAGCGAAGTGAAAGCCATTTCCGCACTGCTGAACCGGTCGCTGGTCAACACGCGGTTCGAAAGCGAAACCGCGTTGTTCGCGGCTGTGGATACGCTCGGCCTCGACCTGAATGCCGAACAGAAAGCCGCGATAGCCGAAGCGACCTTCACGGGATGGTCCTGGACCACCGAAAACTTCCTCCGGATGGCCAACTCGCCCGACATGCTGCGCATCATGCTGAACACGGCGTTCTACGTCAGCATCGTGCTGGTGCTGTTCAACACGACCTACGCCATGCTTCTGGCCATCGCGACGCATTATCTGCCCGATGCTCCCGCAGGGATTTTCCGCTCGATCTGGCTGTTGCCGCGTATCACACCGCCGGTGATCTATGTGCTGATGTGGAAATGGCTGGCGTGGGATACCGGGTTCATTTCCATGTTCCTCGGCCAGTTCGGCGTCGCGCCGAAAAACTGGCTTCTGGACAGCAGCGCAAATGCCTGGACATTCGTGATCCTGATCAACGGCTTTGTCGGGGCATCCATGGGGATGCTGGTGTTCTCTTCAGCCCTGCGCGCGATCCCGGTCCGGCAGTTTCAGGCCAGCGAGGTGGACGGCGCGAACCGCTGGCAGCAGATCCGCTACATCATCCTGCCGCAGATGCGCTGGCCGATCCTGTTCGTGACCTGCTACCAGACCTTGTCATTGCTGGCGTCGTTCGATCTGATCCTGCTTGCCACCGATGGCGGCCCGGGTGGCGCGACAGAGGTGTGGTCGCTGGCGGCCTATCATACCGCGCTGTCCAGCTATTCGGGCAACCTGCAATACGGTTACGGCACAGCGATGGCGCTGGTGCTGGTGGTGATCGGGGTGATCCTGGCGCTGATCTATCTGCGGGTGTTCAACTACAACGCGCTGATCGCCAAACCACTGATCGAGGATTGACGATGGCCGAATCCTCCCCCTCGTCGAACTTCAAAAGCTGGCCCGTGGTGCTGGCTCTGTCGATCGTGTCGGCCCCACTGGTGCTGATGTATCTTTACCTGTTCATCGACACGATCACCGACAGCGAGGCTGGGTCGCTGATCCCGTCGAGCATCACCTTCCGCCACTGGGATTTCCTCTGGCAAGCCCGGCCGGGCAAGCCAAGCATCTGGCCGGTCGCGCTGAACACGCTGATCTTTGCCACCTGCACCACGACCATCGTGTTGGTCGTGTCGTCCACCGCCGGCTATGTGTTGTCGCGGCTGAACGTGCCGGGCCGGGGGTTCTTTCTGGCGGGGGTCATGGTGCTGCATGCCTTTCCCTCCGTCACGCTGATTATTGCCATCTTTATCGTGCTTCAAATGGTCGGCCTTTATAACTCACTGGCGGGTGTGATCCTGGTGAAGGCCGCGCTCGACCTGCCCTTGGGAATCTGGCTGATGAAAGGCTTCTACGACACCGTGCCGTGGGAGATCGAGATGGCGGGCATCACCGATGGCGCATCCCGTTTTACCGTGTTCCGCAGTCTGGTCCTGCCGCAGGTGAAACCCGCTCTGATGGCCTTGGGCCTGTTTGCGTTCCTTTCGGGGTGGAGCGAATACATCCTGCCGCAGGTGCTGGCCCCGGGCGGCGATGTGCAGGTGCTGTCTGTGTATCTTGCGGGGCTGATCGCGGATGACAACAACTTCGATCTCGCCTTGTTCAAATCGGTCGGCGTGTTCTACATCCTGCCGGTCCTGATCCTGTTTCTGTTCTTCCAGAAACACCTGATGAATGTCTACGGCGGCGGGGGCAAAGGCTGATGCGCATACTACTTGACCAGTTCAGCAAGAGCTTCGGTTCGACCAAGGTGATCGAGGACATGACGCTGGAGGTGGGCGACGGCGAAATGCTGGCACTTCTGGGCCCGTCGGGTTGCGGCAAATCGACGACCTTGTTCGCGATCTGTGGCATCCACCGCGTGACCGGCGGGCGGATCCTGTTTGGCGACCGTGACGTGTCGAACACCCCCAGCCAACAGCGCAACGTCGGTGTCGTGTTCCAATCCTATGCGCTTTATCCCCACATGACGGTGGCGCAGAACATCGGCTTTCCGTTGAAGGTGCGTGGCGTCGCGGCGGCTGCGGTCAACCGTCAGGTCGCAGCCATCGCCGAACTGGTGCATATCGAGGCGCTGATGGCCCGCCGTCCCGCCGAATTGTCGGGCGGACAGCAGCAGCGGGTGGCGCTCGCGCGGGCACTGGTGCGCAAGCCCGACGTTTTGTTGCTGGACGAACCCCTCGCCAACCTTGACGCCAAGCTGCGCCTTGAAATGCGCTCGGAAATCCGGCGTTTGCAACTTGAAACCGGGATCACCGCCATCCTCGTGACCCACGATCAGGTCGAAGCGATGAGCATGTGCGACCGCATCGCTATCATGGACAAGGGCCGGATCATCCAGATCGCAACACCGACCGAGATGTATCATGCACCCGCCACCGCCTTCGTTGCGGGCTTCCTTGGCAATCCGCCGATGGCCTTCTTGCCGGGGCGGATGAAGGGCGGTGCCATCGTACTGGACGGGGCCGACCTGACGCTGCCGATGCCGCATCTGGCGGGGCGACTGCCCGAGGGTGCGGCGCTGACCGTCGGCTTGCGGCCCGAAAACTACGGGCCGGCGGGCGACCTTGCTTTCCCGGGGTCGGTGGTCTTTGTCGAAACCCAAGGCCGCGAGAACCTTTACGATGTGCGGCTGGCCGACGGCAGCCTGTTGCGGTCGATCCAGCCGGTGCGCGCCGATGTGGCGGTGGGGGACGCCGTGACATGGGCCGCCCACCGCGACAAGATCATGGTGTTTGCCGAGGACGGGACGCGGCTATGACGACACGCGACTTCAGGCCTTTCGCGCGCAGGTTCGGCTGGCCGCTGAACGGCAAGACGCTGCCGCTTTGCATTGGTCACCGCGGGGCCAGTGGCCACCGGACCGAAAACACTTTGGACGCGTTCCGGCATGCGGCTGACCTTGGGGCCGAAATGTGGGAACTTGACACTCAGCTGACCAGCGACGGCGTGGTCGTTGTCAGTCATGATGACCATCTGCAGCGCGTCTTCGGTGTGGATCTGCATATTTCGCAGATGACGGCCGCAGCACTCGCAGACTTGCCGGGCGTCGACGTGCCTACCTTTGCCGAGGTGGCCGCGCTTGCGTCTGATACGGGCTGTGGGCTGTACATCGAACTGAAGGCGCCGGGCACCGGGGTGCTGTGTTGGCGCCACTTGCGTGCGCAAAAGCAGTTGTTCGCTTGTCTGGGGTCATTCGACACCGCGCAAGTGAAAGAGTTGCGCGATGCGGGGTGTGACTATCCGTTATCGGTTCTGGTCAGGGTTGGCCATGATCCGCACAGGCTTGGCGATAAGTCCGGTGCTGACATTCTGCATCTGTGCTGGGAGCGGGCCGGTCCTGCGCCGCAAGACCTGGTAACAGCAGACCTGCTTGATCGCGCCTTTTCCGTCGGCCGCGAAGTGGTTCTGTGGCATGAAGAACGCCCTGCCATTCTGACCAGCCTTCGGGCCCTGCCTGTTCTGGGCATCTGCACCGATCTGCCCGACCTGATGCGGGACAACTCTGTCAGGTTGGCTGAAAATGACAGATGACCCTGCAGGCTACCGGCGTGTCACGTCCTTTGATGTCGCGCGGCTTGCCGGTGTCTCGCGCGCAGCCGTTTCGCGGGCCTTCACCGCCGACGCAAGTATTTCGCAAAAGACCCGGGCCAAGGTCGAGGAAGCTGCCGAGCGGCTGGGTTACCGTGTCAATTATCTGGCGCGCAGCCTGAACGGCAACCGCTCCGACCTGGTGGGTGTGGTGGCCGCCGCATTCGACAACCCATTTCGCGCCATGCAGATCGAAGCCTTGTCGCACGAATTGCTCAAACGAAACTTTCGGCCGATCCTCTTGCCGACAACGCGGGCGTCCGATGTTTCAGAGGTGATCGAACAGGTCCTGAACTACGCGGTATCCGGGGTGCTGGTCACATCCGACGCGCCGTCCTCTTCGCTTTGTCAGGACTGCGCCCGTCAGCAGGTGCCGATCGTCCTGATCAACAAGGGGGACGCGATTCCCTTTGTCGATCGCGTGGTGTCGGATGACGCCGAGGCAGGCAAGATCGCCTTCGAACGGCTTGTCGGGCGCGGCGCGCGCAGGCTGGTGATGATCGCCGGAACGGAAGTGTCATTCTCGGCCCGGCAGCGGAGCGAGGCCTTTCTGCGACTTGCAAGCGAACGAGGGATATCGGCCAGCCTGATCGAGGTCGCGGTCAACAACTATTCCGCTGGCTTCTCGGCCGCACAAAAGCTGGCAGACGTTGACCCCGACGGGCTTTTTTGCGCGAATGACTATCTCGCCTGCGGTGTCCTTGACCGCTTGAAGGTCGATCCGGCCCTTGCGGCGCTTCGCGGAATTCCGGTGATTGGCCACGACAACATCCCTCAGGCAAGCTGGGACGCCTACGCGCTGACGACGATCGCGCAGCCTTGCGATGTCCAGGCCGAGCAAGCGATTGATTTGCTGACAAGCCGCATTGCGGAGCCCACACTGGACACGCGCACAATCGTGACGCCTGTGCGGCTGCACGAACGCAATTCGGGCTAGGCGCTGACGTTACCTATCGGCGCGAGAGGTCGTCACGCCACACGCGGGCCAAGGCATCCGCTTCATCAGTGGTGATCTGATCCGGCTTCATCGCAACAAGCGCGCGAAATTGCGCGGCCTCCGGTTCCGTCAGGCCGCTCGCCACATCGTTCGGCGTGAACGTCCAGGCATCAACCAGCCTGCCCTCGGCGTGACACAGGGCGACAAGATCAAGCCCCTCCTCGAGCATCTTCAACAGAAGCTGCCAAGCGAGGTAGATCGTATCCGGTTCGGTCGCACCGCGAACTTCGGCCAGCAGATCGGCCTCGACGCGCCTCGCGCCGCCCGACTTGAATGAGCGCACCAGCCGGTCAGTCGGGTCGATTCCCCGACGCATTTCGGGCAGGTGTTCTGCAATCTCGCCGATCAGGCGCAGACAGTCACCGCTGATGATCAAGGACTGCGCCTTGGACCTGAACCGCGACGCAAGGTGTGCGATGCCGTTCGCACCGATTGTGTCGAAATCGTCCTTCATGTCGAACTGCAACAGCGCATCGGGATGCGCGCCGGTCAGCAAATCGGCAAGTTCCTCGGAACAAAGCAGGGGCCTGCCGTCGCCTTTGAAACTTGCCTTTGCAAGATCGTGGCGCGACAAGTCTGAAATCCGGCCGGAACCTGTTGTCTCGCCACGCAGATCAGGGTCGTGCAATACGACAAAGCCACCGTCCCGGCGCACCCGGAGATCCAACTCCATCGTGGCCCCGATCCGAAACCCCTCTTGCAACACATCCAGCGAAAACAGCGGATCACGAAGGCTTCGCCGCAACCGATGCCATTTCAGCCGCGCAACATGATCCCCACTCTGGATCTGCAACCCGATCTCGGCGGATGGCTCAAAGTGAGTTTTCAGCAATTGCTTTCCTCCATCGATTATCGGTGATCCGCTTGACCTGCCCGCCATTCATTCCCTGTCCGAAGCGCAAGAGACGTGGATTGATAGATGCGGGCATCGGGATCGGCAAGCACGCCCGGCGTCGAACCCGTCAGTTGGCTCAAGTATGACTGATCGCGGCGGTACCAGTCTCCTGCCGCAGGGCGAAGGTGGCGGCACCACATATTTGGAGATCGTCGCATAGCCAGCGCCTGCCGCCCCAAACGCAAAAGCCCCCGCTTTTCGGAGAGGCCTCTTCGAAGGTTGATGTGGGGTTGATGTTGAATGCGGACTGCATAATGCGCCCGGAGGGACGCTGCACCAGTAACTGTTATCACGAGAAGATTTGGATTTGGGGGCAGGATTTGAACCTGCGGCCTTCAGATCAAGAGTGTCGCGGATCCAACACGAATAACCACGCCATTTCCGCCATTTAGATGTATTTTCATACCGCAGCGTCGGGGTCGTGTCGCACGGAATTGCCGCAAACCGTTGGGAAAATCCGGGATTCCAAGCATCGACATAACATCCGAACCGTTGGAACGGATCGCCAAAGCCATCCAGCCGCGCGGCGCGGCTGGATGCTGCGCACACTGTCAATCGGGATGATCGGAAAAGCGTTGGTTCCTTTTGGGCGGATTTGCATGCGGGGGAGCACGGCGCTTGGCCCCTCCGGCGTCTGGGGGCGAAATTGACTAAACTCGACACCTCCGAAAGCAAGACTGCCTACGCCGCGCGGGTCGGCTTGACCAAGGGCAGCATCTCGCAGCTGGTGGCCCCTTGGTATTCCGGTGCGCCCCAATGGGCAGATCGACGCGGCCGTGGGGCTGGCCTGATCGAGATCGCCGCCGACAAGGCGCGCACCGATGCGCTGGGCCTGAGGTTCGGCACGCCGCCTGCCACCAAGGAGGACAGGCTTGCAGCAGCGATCCGCACAGGGCAATGGCGGCGATGCGGGACAAAGCAGCCGTTGCGACATTCAATCAGCCGCGAGACGGCAGCGGTCGATGCAACGTGACTGACGAGTCCGGGCCGAGGATATCCCCGGCCCGGGCCAGCTTTAGGTGCCGGAGAAGATGACAGCGGGGCGTTCCGTCTCAGCCCCGCTGTGGGGGAAGTGCGTTGTTGGTGGCCAATTATCCTTCGATTTCCGCCTCAAGCGCTGCCATCGACGCACCGCCTGCCATCAGGTCGGTAATTTCCTCGCGGGATTTCTCGCCCTTGCGGAAATCTGCGGCGATGGCCCCACGGATCAAGACAGCAAAGTGATCGCCCACGGCCATGGCGTGCATGACCTGATGGGTGATGAAAATCACCGCCAAACCGCGCCGTTTCGCCTCGTTCACGATGCGCAGGACGTGGGTGGCTTGCTTGACCCCCAAAGCGGCAGTCGGTTCATCAAGGATCAGCACCCGCGCGCCAAAATGCACGGCGCGGGCAATGGCCAGTGATTGCCGTTCGCCCCCCGACAAACCACCGACCAGACGGTCGCCGTCGGTGATACGGGTGATGCCAAGACGCTGCACGGCCTCCACGGCGATGGCATTGGCCTTTTTGCGGTCGTAGATTTTGAACGGACCCCAGCCTTTGGTAGGCTCCACGCCGACAAAGAACGACCGGCCGATCGACATCAGTGGGAAGGTGCCGCCGAACTGATGTACCGTGGCGATGCCATGATCGGCGGCGTCGCGGGGGCTGGCGAATTTCACAGGCTTGCCGTCCATTTCAATCGCGCCAGAGCTGGGTTGATGCACGCCGGATAGCAGCCGGATCACGGTGGATTTGCCGGCACCGTTGTCGCCCAACAGGCACAGCACTTCGCCCGCACGCAGCGTCAGATTTATGTCGTGCAGAACGTCGATGGGGCCAAAGGATTTGTTGACGCCACGCAGGCTCAGGATTGGCGCGTCCATCACTTTGTCCCTTTCTTTTTCGGCGCATAAGACAGCGCCATCTTGCGGAAGGTGTTGTTCATCAGCACCGCCAGCAGCAGCAACACGCCAATGATCAGGCTGGCCCAGTTGGCGTCAAACGGGGTGTAATAGATGCCCTGACTGACGACGGCAAAGGTCAGCGTGCCAAGGATGATCCCGACCACAGACCCATAACCGCCCGTCAACAGCACGCCACCCACCACCACCGAAATGATCGAGTTGAAGATATAGGACTGCCCCGCCGATACTTGCGCCGAATTGTAGAGGATGGCCTGACTGACGCCGACAAAGGTGGCGCTGGCCCCGCTGCACATGAACAGCAGGATCGTCATGCGGTCGGTCGGGATACCGGCATTGCGGGCCGACACCTTGTCGCCGCCCATGGCGAAGATCCAGTTGCCAAAGCGGGTGAAGTGCAAAACAAAGCCCCAGACCAGCGCCGCGCCAATCCACCACAGGATCGTCACCTGATAGACGCCCCCGATGAAGCGACCGAGCAGCCATTTTGCCTCGGGCCCGGCCTTCAGCGGCACCGATGTGGTGCCGGTGACCAGCACTGACAGGCCCAAGGTCAGGCCAGCCACGGCAAACAGCGTACCAAGAGTAACGATAAAGCTGGGCACGGCGGTGCGCACCACCAACAAGCCGTTGATCAGGCCGACAAGAGCCCCCAAGGCAAGCGCCGCGCCAATGCCCACCACGATGGGCAATTGAAAATAGCCCGAGATGATCGCCACCGTCATGGATCCGGCAGGCACCAGCGAACCGATGGAAATGTCCAACTCGCCGGCGATCATCAGCAGGCCGATGGGTATGGCGATGATCCCCAATGCCGCCGCGACGTTCAGCCATGAGGCAGCGCCGCTGAACGATGCAAAACTGGTGCCGCCGAAAACGGTGAAAAACGCAAAGACGGCGGCGAGGCCAAGAAAGGAACCCGTCTCGGGGCGACGCAACAATGTGCCGATGGAAAATGGGGTGGTCATGATGGGAATCCCGTCGATACAGATCCGAAGGCCGGTCTTGGCAGGTCGCTGGACCGTGGCTTGTCATGTGTCCGGCCCCGCCAGGGAGCCAACGGGGCCGGACGGCGGGTCAGGGCTTAGCGGAAGCCAGCCGCAGCACCCGCGATGGTGGCGTCAACGTTGGCGGCATCGACAATGCCCGGACCGGTCAGCACCGGCGCGGTGGCGATGGCGGTGCCAAAGCTGGCGTAGGCATCCGACATCGACACGGCGAGGAAACCCTGCAGCCACGGCTGTTGATCCACCGCGAACAGTTGAGTGCTGGCTTTGATCCGATCCAGTCCGGCGCCATCCATATCGAAGGACGCCAGTTGAATTTTGCCAGTGCCGCCCGCCTGATCAATCCCGATGGCCGCCGCATTGGCATCGCCCGCCGAAATGGTGATCACACCATTGATGCTGGCATCTTTCATCAGCGTCGCCTTGATGGCCTCGGCCACGGCGGTCGGGTCGCCAAAGGACGAAGCAGGCAGCGGCAGTTGGGTGGACACGCCGCCTTCGGCAGTGATGCCATCCGACACGCCCTTGCAGCGGTCTTCCAGATTCTGCGCGCCCGGAACGGTGTTGACGCAGATCACGTTCTTGAAGCCGTGGCTGCCGAAATAGGCGCCCGCCGCCAGACCTGCCGGATATTCTTCATTGCCGATGTAGTTGATCGCGCCCAGCTCTTTCGCCTTGGCAGCGCCGCCCGAGTTGTACAGCATGACCGGAATGCCCGCGTCCATCGCGGCCTTAATCGCCTCATCCTGCGTATCCGGCACCCAGTTCGGCACGGCGATGACTGTCGCCCCTTGGGAAATTGCGGTGCGCACCAGATTGGCCGCGTCGCCGCCGATGTTGTCATAGTTCTGCAACATCAGATAGTTGACGGTGCCGCCATGGGCCTCGACCACCATCGTGGCGTCATCAATGCCTTTCTTTACCTTGGCAAAGAACGGATCGTCCGCCTTGCCGCCCACCACGGCGATGCTGACGCCTTCGGCCAGTGCCGCCGTTGCGGTCAGGGCCAGAACCGATGCCATCAGCACGGATTTCAGGGAAAGTTTCGGGAATGTCATAGCTTATCTCCTCCGAGTTGCCGCCAGTTCAGGCGGATTTTGGTTTGGGATCGTACGGGTGCTGCGAAACTCCTCCTCTCGCAGCGCCTTTGGTTTGCGGGCGCTATTGGCCTTTGGTCTTGGCATTGGCCTTTTCGCGGGTCAGCTTGAAGCGGGCCTCCATCCGGGCCTCGCCTTCGGCACTGCCGTCGTGCCAAGTGCCGAACCACTGATCGAAGGGCACCATTCCGTCGGAATAGTTCACCTCGAAAAACTTGTGGTGCAGGTAGTGGGAATAGGCGTGGGTGCCGATGGCGGCCTCTCCGGCCTCGATCTTGTCAAACCCGATATGGCCCACAACCGCGCCAGTTCCGGTGACTTGCAGGTGATACAGCATCAGCAGGGGATGCGACGGCAGCACCAGATGGATCAGGATGTCGGACCAGTACAGCAAGTGTTCGACAGGGTGCATCGACAGCGACGACCACGGGCTGGGGTTGATCGAATTGTGGTGAACCGAGTGGACGTATTTGTACAGAAACGGCGTGTGGATCAGCCGGTGGATGCAGAAGAAATGCGCCTCGTGGAACAGCGGGATGATGGCAAACATCGCAATCAGCGCCCAGGGGTGTTCCTCAAACGTCGTCCAAGGGCCAAAGCCATGCGCCCAGGCGTAGAGCATCCCCACCTCATAGGCGGTCCAGATCGGCACGCCGGTGCCAAAGCTGCGGATCATGTTGTCGATGTTCTGGCTGCCAAGCATGAACACATCGGATTTCTTGTCGGCCGGGAACAGACCGTTGAACTTGAATCGGTTGCCCTGCGCGCGGGTGACGTAAAGCCGCATCTCCATCGCGCCGTAAAAGGCGAAGACCAGCACCGCGTTGCGGACCAGAATGAAGCCGATCCACGTCCAGTCCAGCGTTTGCAACGTCACTTTCGACGGGGTCAGATAGAACCAGATGACCGCCGCAAAACCCATGAACAGCGCGTTCCACGGCAGGATGTAATTGGGCAACCAGCGCAGCAATTGCAGCGGTTTGGGCGGCCAGACGATGATCGGAGCCACCTGCAAAGGCGTGCTGGGCGCGTAATCTCCGCGCTTGTTGCGCTTGCCAAATTTCAGATCGTCCATCCCATCCCCCCGCCGATTGGTGCGTCCTGCCCGCTGGCTTTGCGCCGTGTCGGGATGCGCTGTTCTAGAACCGCTTGACAAATTGTCGCATCGGATAGTTGATTGAAAACCATCAGCCCGCAATTGGCGCGCTGATGGTTACCCGCTACACCGCTGGAATCATGACAAAAACCACGCGCACCCCACGGATCACTTTACATGACGTCGCCCGTCTTGCCGGGGTCGGCAGCGCCACCGTAGACCGCGTGATCAACGAACGCGGCAATGTTTCGGACGATGTGCGCCAGCAGGTTTTGCAGGCGGCGCGCGATCTTGGGCTGAAGCGGCTGCTGCCGGTCAGCCATCACCGCATGGTGCGAATCAATGTGATTCTCGCCCGCCCGGAACTGCCGCTGATCCGGCGCATGGGGATCGAATTTCGCCGCCTGTCCGACCGCATGGATCACTCGGTGTCGATCCACCGCACCACGCTGGAGGATGAAAATCCCACCACCATCGCCGAAGCCTTGCTGCGCAGCCCCTGCGATGCGGCGGTGGTCTATGCGCAGGACCATGCCCTGATCCGCGACGCCATCGCCGAACTTGGCGCGCGCGGCAAGCCGGTGGTCACGATGATTTCCGACCTGCCCGGATCGGCCCGGCTGGCCTATGCGGGCACCGATCACAGCAAGGCCGGGCGTTCGGCGGGGTACTTCCTGTCGCGGATGGCGCGGCCCGGCCCGGTGATCGTGCTGTGCAACCATCTGGGCTTTCAATCCCACGCAGACCGGGTGCGCGGGCTGACGGACAATCTGGCGGAACATGCGCAGGGCTTTGCGGTGGTGCAGATTGTCGAGGGTGGCGATGACGCCGTGCGGTCCGAGGCGCGGCTGAAAGATGCCTTTCGCGCCCACCCTGACACCGTGGCCATCTACAACGTCGGTGCCGCCAATCGCGGCGTGGTTGGGGCGATCCGCGCGGGGCTGTTGCGGCATCCTCCGGTGTTCATCGGACATGAACTGACGGCGTTCACATGGGCGTCACTGCGGGCCGGGCTGATGACGTTGACCATCGACCAAAGCCCTGAATTGCAGGCACAATTCGCCATCGACGTGCTGCTGAACCATTTCGCTTTTGCGGGTGCCGTGCAGGTGGCCCCGCCTTATACGTCCACGGTGCCCATTGTCCTCTACGGACCGGAAAACCTGCCCGACAAAGCGCCGGATTAGGCTGGGGTGGATGGCAATGGCCCTGCCTGTTCGGCCAGCCAAATGGCCATGGATCGGCGCAAGGCCTGTGCCTCTTCTGATCTGAACGCACGGGGATCGGCCCCAAAAATTCCGTGCAGGCTGTGAGCCGGGCCGTGGCGCTGTGGGCCGAACGGATCTTCACCCGCCTCGCCCGGATTCGCAGGCGGCAACAGCGCCATATCCACAGTTTGCGGATGAAACGCCGCAAGGAGCGTGGTTTCAAACCGTCCGGCGTGATCGGGTGGCAAGGGGGCTTCCGTGTTGCCGTTCACGCTCAGGGCCAGCGCCGTCAGTTGGCCGTTTTGCGCATTCCACCCGCTGGCCAGCCCGGCAATCATCGCCAGCTGTTCATCGGCGAAATGCCCTGTGAACAGAATGGCTTGCCGCACGCCAAAGGCCTGGAACCGCTTTAGCGTCTGCAGCAGCAGGGCGGTTATTTCCGCCTCATCAGGCATCATCACCGTCCACGGATAATCCCCATGCCCACCGCCCGTGCCCCACCAAAGCGGCGGATAGACCAGCCCGCCCGCGATCTTGGCGGCGTCCAGACACAGCCCATGCGCCTGCAACCCGTCCAGGCCCACCGGCAAGTGGTGGCTGTGATACTCAATCGTGCCCAGCGGCAACCAGACCCTTGGGCAGCGTGCCATCTCGGCGGCAATCTGGCCGGGGCGCTGCAGTTCCAATTGCTTTGTCATGGGCATCCTACTGACAGAAATCATTGATAAAAGTTACGGGGCCAGACATGCGCCGCCAACGCCGCCTTCAACTCTGCCGGAAAAGCCGCGCCATCGCTGTAGATCACATTCATATCCACCTGTTCCGGGTTCAACATGCCCGGAATGACGCAGGACAATTCGGGGCATGACAAAACATAGCGCATCGCGGCCTCGGCCAGTGTCGGATAATAGGGCGCGCAAAGCGCCTTCAGTGCCTGGACGCGCACCAAGGTTTCCGCAAAACGATCCCCTCGGAAAAGCTGCGCGGGAACAGAGCCTTGCGCAAAGCCTGCATAGGTATTTTCATCCCAATGCCCGACAAGCGCGCCTGAATCCAAGGGCACCCGTGCGATGAATCCTTGGGTGCCCGCCCCAGCCTTGAACAAATCCCCTGCCGGACGCTGTTCAAACAGATTCAGCACCACCTGCTGACTGGCCACCAATCCCAGCCGCGCCAGATCAACGCCATCGGCGGGGCGGTAATCGCGGATCGAAACACCGATCTGATCAATCTTGCCCTCAATCCGCAAGGCGTTCAGAGTCTCCAACCAATCCAATTCATAAAGCCCCGCGGCTATCCACGAATGCAACTGGAACAGATCAATCCGGTCCACCTGCAACCGTCGGAGCGCATCATCCACCATGCGGCGCAGATACCACGCCGGGTAGCGCCCCCGCATCTGGGGCGTTTCGTCATCAGGCGCAGGCCATTCCACCGGCTGCGCCTTGGTGGCCACATAGATCTTGTGCCCCGACCATTGCCGCAAGGCCCGCCCGATCACCTGTTCGGAATGGCCGTTGCCATAGATATAGGCCGTATCGACCAGATTGACGCCGCGATCAAAGGCATGGTGCAAGGTGCGGATCGAGGCATCATCATCCACCGCCCCCCAATCGCCGCCCAATTGCCAAGCGCCAAAGGCGATCTCGCTGATCTGCCAGCCGGTTCGGCCAAACTTTCGGTATTGCATCAAACCCTCCCGCGCGCAGGGCCAAAGTAAGGCCCCGCATCAAGGGCGAAAGCAGGAAGCTGATGGTTTTCAATCCTGTCGTATGATCAAAGACATCGCTTCCCGAAATTACACCCGCTTTTACGCCATCGCTGCGGGAAGGTCTTTTGTTGCAGATGCAACAACGAAGGGCTGAACGGCCTGTTTTTGTCGGCGTGGTAAACAGAACGCGCAGGCTACTTTCCGCCCGACGCACCTTGTTGTGACAAGAAATGTGCCATGCGTTCGCTGCCGGTCTGGGCGGAGATTGGGCGGGCTGGTGGACAGGATGATTTGCGGTGCCCAGTCAAACCCTTTCAATCGTCGGTCCGTGTCGACTTGCGTGGAACAAAGGCCGCATTGTCGGACAGAAGCGGCTTTTGGGGGCCCAAGTGTGCCTGATGCATCCGGCTTCGGCTTGGGCTGGTGGATAACAAGGTTGACCTTGTGCTGCTCAATGCCGCCGTCATCTCCAAATTGCGCGGCTGCGATCTCGTCTCCCCGAAGGTGCGATAAGTATTGGCCGCTGGCTGCCTCAAGCTGCGGACATCGGACGCATGCCGCCCACGCGGTTTTCGTACGATGCGCCAATCCATCTTGCCCGTTTCGATCCGGCGGCGGGCAAGTTACTGGGTCTGACGACGCTGCGCAGGCTTCTGCGCCACATGCTTGATGCCACAACGACGGCAGGCGATCCGACAACATGCAGTTAAACCTGAGCATCGATCCTGACCTGATGGAAGACGCGGCCTTGCGCGCATGTGGCCGTGACCGATCCCCGATCCTGTTCCTCTCGGCATACGCTCTCGCCGCCATCGTCATGTACTGGTAATGAGCCTGGATTGTCGTCGGCAAACGCATGGCAACCGTTTTGCCCAAACCTGACTCTTGCCGATTATTGTCAATCTCAGACTGTCGGTTTAACAATCCCGAGAACCCTGCATTGAGGCTGCCATGACCCACCTCGCACTCGATTCTCGCGTTGTTGCCCGCCTGACCGGCACCCTTCCCGAAGGCGGTTTCGAAGAAGGCACGCCGATCTGGGCCTGTGATGCCCCTGACCTGCTTGACCCGCGCGCGGCGCCAGAAACGCGGTTGGAGCCGGTGCCTTTGGGTGAAAAGCTGGCCTTTGTGATGGAGGACGTGATCACCCGCACCGAAGCTGCCCGATTCATCGCCCTGACGGAAAGTCTGGGCTACGGCGATGCGGCACCCGGGATCCAGACCCCGCCGGGTATGCGCCGCAACAAGACGGTGCATTGGATTGCGCCTGCGATCGCCATGGCCGAACTGCACCGCCGGATCGCACCGCTTTTGCCGGCCATGCTGGACGGGCACCCCTTGTCGCAGCGCCTTAGCCATCGGATCAACATGTATCGCTATGATATGGGTGATGAATTCAATCTGCACACAGACGGCGACTGGCCAGGGTTTGGTCTGTCAGCGGATGGTAGCAGGATGGTGCAATGGGACGGCACGCATTCCATGTTGACCATGCTGCTGTACCTGAACGGGGCCGAGGATGGCATCATGGGTGGTGAAACCGTTCTTTATGACAAGGGCGAGGCGGGGGCCAGCATCACGCCGCGCACGGGCCGGGCGCTGTTTTTCCGCCATGGGCAAAACCGCGCGTCCGTGCTGCACGCCGGGGCAAGGCTGGGGCAAGGCACCAGCAAATATGTGGCCCGGATCAACATCATGTATGATCTTTAGGCCTTTCCATACGCTGTGATGAGCGCCATGCGGTTCATTGGGCGGACAGTTTTTGGGGTTTCTCACTCAGGTGCTTTTAGAAAGTGTTGCGCGCCTGTGTCAACGAGGTCGCGGTGGCAAACATCGCACGTCTACAAGCCCTGCATGGAAGGGGCTGGCGTTGTCTCAAGGATGT
>JANPOY010000033.1:0-2328 GCA_031428215.1 Paracoccaceae bacterium | reverse complement strand
CGCTATCGTAACGGGCTGCCAGTTTCGTCATCTCGAGCCGAGGGAACGGTCGATAACATTGCCGATGCCCGCATGGGAAAGCGCTGAAGGATGAGGTGGTCGCCAAAGAAAGCTCACCGGGTTGCCGTCACAAGGGCCGCTGCCTTCGACGGTCGGCTGACCGTCACAAACAGAAAACGCGCCGCATGACCCCCATGTTTTGCCCACTTCCTCATGCAGCCGCGAACCAGAAATAGGCCCCGACCGCTGCTGCCAAAGAGGCGGCGCTTGCCAGCCCGACTCGCAGACCTATCGCCGACCCACCGATCCATGCGGCCATGGTCGCCTTTGACAGGGTGTTGACAGCCACGGCGATGCAGATCGCCTGGGCCGCAAGCGACGTGGTGGTATCCATGCGCGCCATCGACAGCGTGACAGCATCCACATCGGCCGCGCCCGACAAGGCGGCCACCACCAGCACGCCCGCGTTCCCCCACGCACGCCGGACAAGTTCAGCAGCCAACATCACCACAACGATATAGGCCGCAATACGAAGCGACGTTCCAACCACCAGCGGATTGGCGATTGTCAAACCGGGGCGCGGCTGATCCGCGGGTTTGGCGCCTCCGCCCGCGACAAACAGCGCCGCAAACACCCCAAGCACCGCAGCCCCCACACCAAGAGGCCCAATCAGCGGGCGCAACAGGGCTGCGTTCAGCGCAAAGGCAATCGCGCCGACACGCAACGCCATCACCGCACCGCTGATCAAGATACCCCCAACAAGCAGATTGACCGACGCCGGCTGTTCCCGCCCCAGCCGAGCAAAAGTCAGCGTGGTTGCGGTTGATGACGCAAGCCCCCCGGCGGCGGCCGTCACAAGGATACCAAGCCTGTCGCCAAAGATGCGCACAGCGACATAGCCCGTGAAAGAGATCAGCGACACCATGATGGCAAGCAGCCAGACCTCATGCAGATTGACGGCCGCCCAAGGGTCAATCGGCCGGTCTGGCAGGAGCGGCAGCAGCAGGAACGACATCACCATCAGCACAAGGCCGGCCCGGATTTCCTCCCAGGTGATTGCGGCAAGCCAGCTGTGCAATTGACTGCGCAGGGCCAAAAGCACTGTCATGGCGACGGCTGCCGCGATAGCGACCGTGACGTTACCGACAGTGGCCAGCGCGCCCAACAGGAACGTCAGCATGCCCGCGATCAGGTTCGTCGCGCTTGCGGTGCGGTGCGTCCTGGCCTCCAGCCAGCTGAACGCACCAAAAGCCGCGCTGAATGCAACAAACGCGGTGCCGACTATTTGGGTGCCAAGCTGGCTGGACAAGACACCGCAGATGCCTCCCATCAGGCCCGAAAGCCCAAAGGTTCGCAGACCCGCGGCCCGCCCGTGATCCTCAACCTCGCGCGCCTGCCAGCCACGTTCGATACCAACCATCAGGCCGATAGCCAGCGCGACGGCAAGTCGCGAGAAAAGGTCCACCTCTTGCATCAGCGTGTCCTGTCCTTGGTCAGATCATTCGTATCTGTGCTTCGGGGGGAGACTATTTTGGCGTCCCTGCGGTGGGTCTTGTTGATCTGGCTGGCGCATAGCGCCAGCGGGGGCGTGCACATGGCAAGCCCATCAACACCGTGCCTTTGACCGCACGTGCCGCGCCACGAGCACGGCTGCGGCACAAGATGCAAGGCGCGACTGGCGGCCATCCGCGCGGCTGGTCAAGATGATCGGCACCTGCGCGCCCATCACGATGCCTGCGGACTGGGCATCGGCAAGATAGGTAAGCTGTTTGGCAATCATGTTGCCGGCCTCGATATTGGGAACAATCAGGATGTCGGCAACACCCGCGACCTGAGACACGATGGCCTTCATGTCAGCCGCGATTTTCGATATAGCGTTGTCGTATGCCAGCGGCCCATCCACCAACCCCCCGACGATCTGGCCGCGTTCCGCCATCTTGGCCAAAGCGGCCGCATGGATGGTGGCGACCATGTCGGGATTGACGGTTTCTGTCGCGGCCAATACGGCCACGCGGGGCACGATGGTGCCCAAGGCCAGCGCGCAATCTATGGCGTTCTGAACGATGTCCAACTTGGTGGCCAAATCCGGTGCCACGTTGATTGCCGCATCGCTGATGAAAAGAGGGCGCGGATAGGTCGGCACATCAAAGATGAAGACATGGCTCATCCGCCTGTCCGTGCGCAGGCTTGTGTCGGGGTGGAGAGCGGCTTGCAGCAGCTCGTCCGTGTGCAAACTGCCCTTCATGATGGCGCTGACGTTTCCGCAGCGCACCAAGCGGCAGGCGGTTTCGGCGGCGGCGTGGCTGTGTTCGGTCGCGATGATTTCAA
>JANPOY010000032.1:0-1723 GCA_031428215.1 Paracoccaceae bacterium | reverse complement strand
GAACTTGGCGGCCAGGGCCTGCAACTGCGTGCAAGGGTTGTGGCAAATGACTGGATCGACGGGCCGAACGCCTGCATCTCGGTGACGCTGCAGGCGCAAGACCTTGCCGCCCTTGCCCGCAACCAGGCCGCTTTGGCCGAGTTTGATGCCGAACTGGTGTATGTCGAGGCGCGGCTTATGGAAACCGGGGTGATGCGGATCTATCACCACTACAGACTTGGGCCGCAGTTTCCGCTTTTGGGTCAGCCGCAGTTTTCGGTGTTCAACGCGCGCATCATCGAATTGACGGTGCCAGAGGCCCCGATCTACCGCGCGATCTTTGCGGCGTTGCAGGCCGGGGGCATGGTCGTGGATGTGGGGCATTTCCCGCTGGACCAGCCGCCGCTTTACTCGGCGTCCGAGGCGTTGGTTGAATATGACAAGAGCATTGGCTGGGATTCGTGGCACGGCGCGCATTACTGGTACGACCACGCCGAAGCGCCGCCGCAACCCGGAGAAGGGGCTTTGCAACGCGGCGATCTGCGCGGGCTGATCTCTGCGGTGCCGGTGGTCTTTGCGTTTCAGAGACTGACCTTGCACAGCGGGCGCTTTGCCTGGGCGGTGTGGGGCGATCTGCCGGCGGTCGGGGTGATGACCGACATGATCGACGTGGCCACAATCGCCATGGACAAACGCCTGATCCTTGACCGGGGCCGCAGCAATGCCGCCACGATTTCCGGCGCAATCTCGCGCTATCTGACCATGGGCAAAGGCAACAGGCTGTCGGATCTGTTGAAATATGTGGTGGAGCATCGCAACCGTCTTTCGCTGGCCCACCGCGCCACCCAGTCGGTTGACCCGGTGTTTCGCATCATCGGCAAGGATCTGAATGATTATTACGCCGTGGCCGAGCAATCGATCGAATCCGAGAAAGATTTCGCCAACCTGCAACTGGCCATCTCTGCATCAGTGCAGGACTCGGCCGAGCGGTTTTCGCGGGTGGTGTCGATCGTGGCGTTGTTGTTCACGGCGCTTTCCTTTGTCACCACCGGCATCGCGGTTGCCGATTTCGTCAACAAGCCCGAAACGCTGCCCTGGACCTATGAGCAATCGCGCTTTGCCGTCTTGTTCCTGTCGCTGGTGCCGGGGGTGATGGGTCTGGTGATCGCGCTTTACTTTTCACGCAGGCGGTAGCGGCTTGACACTGTGCGGGCGGGCCAGCAGGCTTGAGCCAAAGCAGACCCAGAACAGGCACCACATGGCACCGTTTCCGATATCGGCCGATCAGCCCGCGCGGTTTTTGGGCGCTTTGCCAACGGCTTGCGATGTGGTCGTTCTGGGGGGCGGAGTCATCGGGGTGATGACGGCCTGGCATCTGGCCGAGCGTGGGCTGACGGTGGTCTTGTGCGAGAAGGGCCGGATCGCGGGCGAACAATCCAGCCGCAACTGGGGCTGGATCCGCCAGCAGGGCCGCGACTTTGCTGAACTGCCGATCATGGTGGAAAGCCTGTCGATCTGGAAGGCGCTGGCGCGGGAATTCGGCGCAGGGCTGGGGTTCCGGCAAGAGGGTGTGATCTATCTGGCGCGAACCGAAGCCGAACTGTCGGGCTATGCCGAATGGCTGGCCGGGGCGCAGGGCCACGGGCTGGACACGCAGATGCTTGGTCGGAAACAGATGCAGGCGCGGCTGACCGGCACGGTGGGGCCGTGGATCGGTGGGTTGCTGACGCCGTCGGATGCGCGG
>JANPOY010000031.1:0-3599 GCA_031428215.1 Paracoccaceae bacterium | reverse complement strand
GAGCCTTTGGCGCCTGCGAGAGATGCAGGCCTTTATCCGTGCTTTGCTGGCGGATCGGACGCGACTGCTGACGATCCCCGATCTGGTCGCCATCCTGAATGCCCTACCGCAGAGCCGCTGGACCGACCTGTTAGGCGAAGGCATCGGCACCTTGTCGCGCGAGCTGGTTGAGAAGGCCGCCCCGGTGCCCGAACTTGTGCAATGTTTCGGCGAACAGGCGCGGGAGGTGCGGGGCGATTAGCGCGGGCTCCTCCTGCTGACTGCCCACCGCGCGGTGAGGATGAGGATGCCCCGCGCGCCTGTTCTCTGTCGCCATGACCCGGGCGCGTTCTACACTGACTGTGTTGACCGACGGCCCCCATGCTTTTGTCCAGCAGGGTAATGCAGTCCTTCAACGCCGCATCATTGCCGAAATCGACGCCCTGCCGCGCGCTCGCCTTCGCTGTGTGCCGCCGGATCCAAAGCTGCTGGACCTGTCCTTTGCGGGGCGTCTGAGGCAGGGTGATCCGTCGCATGCTGCAATCGCATCCGCGCACCCCGGCCTTCCGGTTAACCTGATCTGCGAAGGCAACCGCTGGCGGATCGACAACGCCCAAGGCCAGACCCATGCCCGCCTGTCCCGTGCTTTCGCCCCGTCCGATGGCACAACCTTCCTGCGCGGCGAAGTCGCGGCCATTCTGAACTGGTGACGCGAGGACGGGGACGGGGATTGCTCAGGCGAGACTTTTGCAGCTTCTCACGGATCGAAAAGGATGGCTTCCGCTGGCTGGCTTCCGGCGTGGTGGCTTCCACAAACTGGATTCCCTGGATTCCGCAAAAGAATCCAGCGCGCCAAAGTCGTGATTCCGCAAGCCTTTGATAATGAGCCTCTTTTTCTAAAATAGTGCGGCAGGTGGCTTCCGCCTGGATTCCCCGGTGAAAGTGCCTGTCGCTAGCGAAATGCCGCGCTGCGCCCCCCCGCATACAAATAGGGCCGGGGAGGAACCATGCCACGGGGGGTGTTCCTGCCCGCAGTCGCCATTGCCCTTTCCATTCGTTTGCTGCTAGCCAACCGAAGGAGGCTATCGCGGAAATGCGCAGAATTTGGGCCTGCTGAGCGCTCAGGGCGGCGCAAATCTTGGATAGGTGAAGTTCATTCAGCCCCAGGCAATGGCGGTAGCCCTAGTTCCTTCAAGAAAGCGTTGTGCTTAGAAGTTGATTCTCGGATCTGCCTTTCGATTTCGACCAGCTCCCTCTGCGTGGCCGCAAGTTCTATCTCTTCTTCGCCCACGGCTGTGCTGATGTAGCGGGAGATATTGAGGTTGTAGCCTTCCTCGGCAATGCGCTCCATGCTGATTCGCTTGGAGTAACGGTCTTCTTCCTTCCGGAATTGGTAAGTGTCGATGATCTTGGCGATATGCGTGTCTGAGAGTTGGTTCTGGCGCTTGCCTTTATCGAAATGCTCGGGCCCAGCCGCGTTGATAAACAAGACATCGTCGGGCTTCTTGCATTTCTTGAGCACGAGGATGCAGACTGGGATGCCGGTGGAGTAGAACAGGTTTGCTGGCAGGCCGATGACAGTGTCAATATGACCGTCTTTGAGCAGCTTGGTGCGAATGCGCTCTTCGGCACCGCCTCGGAACAGCACGCCGTGTGGAAGGATGATGGCCATCACGCCATCATCTTTGAGAAAATGAAATCCATGCAGCAGGAAGGCGAAATCGGCGGCGGACTTCGGCGCCAGCCCGTAGTTCTTGAACCGCACGTCGTCGCCCATCGCGTCGCTTGGCTCCCAGCGATAGCTGAAAGGCGGATTGGCGACGACGGCGTCAAAAGCGGGTTTCTTGGCGGGGTTTAACTCGCGTAAGATGTCCCAGTCATTCGCCAGGGTGTCGCCGTGGTAGATTTCGAACTCTGTGTCCTTGACCCGGTGCAACAGCATGTTCATCCGGGCAAGGTTGTAAGTGGTGATGTTCGATTCCTGCCCGCAAATCTTGCCGATGCCGTGCTGGCCCATGCGGTTGCGCACATTTAGCAAAAGGGAACCGGAGCCACAGGCGAAGTCCAGAACGCTGGCAAGGCGTTCTTTCTTGCCGGTGGCAGGCTCTTGGCTGTCGAGGGTCACGATGGCAGACAGGATGTCGGAAATCTGCTGCGGAGTATAGAACTCGCCCGCCTTCTTGCCGGAACCGGCGGCAAACTGGCCGATTAAGTACTCGTATGCATCGCCGAGGGCATCGATGTCAGTCGAAAACTCGGCCAGCCCTTTGGCAATTTCCGCAATGATCAAGCAAAGCTTCGCGTTACGGTCTTCATATTTCCGGCCGAGTTTGTCTGAGCCGAGATTGATCTCGGAGAACAAACCGTTGAACGTGCTCTGAAATGACTCCGTTTCGATGTATTTGAAACCCACCTGCAGAGTGTTGAGCAGTTCCCGATTCTGGGTGCGAGCCAGGTTGGCGATGCTGTTCCAGAGGTGCACCGGCTGGATGACGTAATGCACTTTGCGGCGCATCTGTTTTTCGAATTCAGCAATGTCTTCTGGATTTCGGAGATACCAAAGCTGAAGGGCGGTTGCGATGGGGGGCTGTTCCGAGTCTTGCGCAGCGATAAGCGCAGCATCAGGGTCATGCGGTTTCTGCCGTGGTCTCGCATCTCTTGCAGCCGTGTCTGCGGCCTTTTGGGCTGCTATTCGCGCAATCTCTGAAGCAACGTCCATTTCGCTGGGGTAATCCGTCCCCAGCTCTCTCTTCGCCGCCGTTTCATAATTTTCGGAAAGGTAGCGCAAAAAGAGAAAGGACAGCATGTAATCGCGGAAATCGTCCGCGTTCATCGCGCCGCGCAGCTGGTCGGCGATGTTCCAAAGAGTCGCGCCGAGTTTTTTTTGGGCTTGGTCATTCATGGCGTGGGAACTTCTTCGGGTGCGAGTGCAGGGACTGAGATGGGTGCAGCAGGAAATAATGCAGGGTTAAACGGATAGCGGTTGATGAATTCGTGGAGAATCCTGCGGAAGTAGTTCTTATTCTCCTCCAGCATCTCCTGCGGCTCATAAAGGGAATAGTTTCCGTGGCTTAGAATGTTGATGAGGCGCGTATGCAGGACGCCGTCCTCATCGTTTGCATCCTGTTTGATGCAGGCAGAAAAATTCTCGTACCCATGAAAGCTCGCGGTTTTTTCTAGGATCGAACGCAGCATATTGAAATGGTGCGTGAACAGCCTGTCGCTTTGCTCGGCCTCGTATAGGGCCGCTAGGGTCGCCACATGATGGAAAAAGGGCGTATTGCCGGTCTCGCGGATAATGTAGCCACCCGGTTTCTTGTCACGGCCCAGAAAGTACCGCTTGGCCCGGCTAAGTTCGTTGCAAAGCACGTTAAAAAACAGAGTGTGATGCGTCGAGACAACCGTCTTCAGTCGGCTGTCTTCCTTTTTGAGTAGTTGGGCCAAGTGGTTCGCGACCGTAATCGCGTTGTGCTCATCAAGTGACGAGATCGGATCGTCAATGTAGACGTACTTGACCCACTTGTATGGCCCGCTTCCGTCGTCATCCATCGCAAGCTGGACGATTGCGAGGAAGAAGCACCATAGAAAGATGTTCTCTTCACCACGGGAAACCTTGTTGA
>JANPOY010000030.1:0-1699 GCA_031428215.1 Paracoccaceae bacterium | reverse complement strand
GCCAGTTCCAGATCGTCATACAGGCCCGGCACGGTATCAGATCCGAAGGCACGGCGGTGCCCTGCAACGGATGAGGCCATACAAAGCCTTGAATTCGTGTCAATATTGGCGGAACCGATGAAGCCCTTCATCAGCTTGTTGGCCACATAGTAATCTTCGGTCAACAACTGGCCCGACACATAGAACGCCACGGCATCCGGCCCGTGTTCGGCGATCACCGATGAAAACCGCTTGGCCACCAGCCCCAAAGCATCTGACCAGCCAACGGTCTGGCCGAACACACGTGGTGCCAGAAGCCTGCCATCCAGCCCCAAAGTCTCGCCCAAAGCGGTGCCTTTGGAACAGAGGCGCCCCTTGTTGGCAGGGTGATCAGGATCGCCCTTGATGGTAAGGCCGCCCGCGCCATCGGGGGTCGCCAGCACGCCGCAGCCAACCCCGCAATAGGGGCAGGTGGTGCGAATGGCGGCAGCATCGCGCGGGATTTGGCGCACACCCGGCACTGTCAGGGTGCCGTGGTCCTTCATGCCGCAGACCGGCGTGCCAATACGCCCGCATCCAGCCAGATCCGCCCGCCTTCCACGCGGCTGGCATAGGTTTTCACCGCCCCTACATCAGCGCCTTGCGCCACCCCGGTGTTCAGATCGAATACCCAGTTGTGCAGCGGGCAGGTCACCTGGGTGCCGTGCACGATGCCTTCGGACAGCGGGCCGCCCTTGTGGGGGCAGCGGTCTTCCATCGCGAAAACCTGATCATCGGCGGTGCGAAACAGCGCCACGCAACCAGCGGCCGTTTTCACCACCCGCGCGCCCTGACGGGGAATGTCGTCCAGTGAACCGACATCGATCATCATTCTGCGGCCTCCAGTGTAAGGTCGGCCAGCGGCTGCCATTGCGGGCGCGCGGCGGGTGTGGCGAGTTCCGCCCATGGGTCTTTCTGATAGACCGTCTGGCTGAGCATGAAGCGGTCATAAAGGCCGCGGCGAATGGCCGGATCGGCGATCTGGGTTTTGCACCATTCAAGACCAACCTTGGCCACCCATTTGTAAATCCTGTGCAGATAGCGGCTGTTTTCGCGGTAAAGCTGCACGAAGGCGGCGATAACCTCCATCGTTTCGGCCTCGGTCGTGGCTTTGAACAGGAACTCGGTTTCCTTGACGTCCATGCCCGCAGCACCGGCCACGGAGATCTCATAGCCGCTGTCCACACAGACCACGCCCACATCCTTGCAGGTGGATTCCGCACAGTTGCGCGGGCAGCCTGACACGCCGAGTTTCACCTTGGCAGGCGTCCACGACCCCCAGAGCAGCTTTTCCAGCTTGATGCCCAGACCCGTGGAATCCTGCGTGCCAAAGCGGCAGAATTCGGTGCCAACACAGGTCTTCACGGTGCGTAGACCCTTGGAATAGGCGTGTCCCGATACCATGCCCGCATCGTTGAGATCGGCCCACATGGCGGGCAAATCCTCTTTGCGCACACCCAGAAGATCGATCCGCTGGCCGCCGGTCACCTTGACCATCGGCACGTTGTACTTGTCGGCAGCATCGGCGATCGCCCGCAATTCGTCCGGCGTGGTCACCCCGCCCCACATCCGCGGCACCACCGAATAGGTGCCGTCCTTCTGGATATTCGCGTGGTTGCGTTCGTTGACGAAGCGCGACTGGCGATCATCGACATAGTCCAGCGGCCAATCGGCGATCAGA
>JANPOY010000029.1:0-2203 GCA_031428215.1 Paracoccaceae bacterium | reverse complement strand
GGCGGGCGGTTGTCGGCAATATCGCCTGCGGCCCATCGAATACGCTTTTCGTCGGTGCGCCGATCCACCTCGTTGTCCGGGCAAAGGATGTAGAAATCACCACGTTCGACCGAGGCGAACAGGAATTCGACGGTTTGTTGTGGGGTCCATGCCCCTGCCGGTTTTTCGGCGCGGCCATGCGCGGTCAGCGGCGTGTGGACATAGCCGGGGATGAAAAGCCGCGCGTCCACTTTGCAATCCGGGGTGTTGCGCAGCGCATGTTGCAGCGCCTCGGTGAACACCTTCACCCCGGCCTTTGAAATATTATAGGCAGGATCGCCGGGGGGCGTGGTGATGCCCTGCTTTGAACCAGTGTTGATGATCAGACCGGCCTTTCCGCCCGCGATCATGCGAGGGGCGAAGATTTGCGCGCCCCGGATCACGCCAAACATGTTGACGGCAATGATGCGGTCCCAGTTCGCCTCGGCGTCGAAAATGCTGCTGCCGGGTTGCATGCCGGCGTTGTTGATCAGCACATGCACCGCGCCAAAGGTGGCATAGGTGCTGTCGGCCAAGACGCGCAGGGCGGCCGGGTCGCCGACATCGGTTTCTTGGGTGATCACATCGGCTTGGGCCGCACCGGAGGCGATAATCTGCACCTGCGCAGCGGCCAGACCGTCTGCGTCACGATCGGCCAGACAGACCCGCAGGCCTTTGCTTGCCAGATATTTGGCAGTCGCCAGTCCAATACCCGAAGCAGCCCCGGTGATCACAGCCACATTGCCCTTTTCCAATGCCGGATGCATCGCGTTTCCTCCTGATTTCCACAACGCAGAAGGCGAGCCTGATGCACAGTTGTCAAGCGCGGGAACTGGCAAATTTGCTGCGGGATTCCGCCGGGGCGGGCTTTGCCCCGGCTCTGCTGACATGTTAGCTTTCGGCAACCCAAGAGGAGACTGCCGTGACTGCTCTAACCATTCGCTTGCACCCGAACGACTCTGTAGCGATTGCGCTGCAAGACCTGGAGCAAGGCACCCATTTGCCCGACCACGGGCTGACCCTGACCACCCAGGTCAAACGGGGGCATAAATTCGCGCTGGCGGATTTTGCCGCAAATGACAAGCTGCTGCGCTATGGCCAGATCATCGGGCAAGCGCTGGAGCCGATTGCCGCGGGCGCGCATGTGCATACGCACAATCTCGGGATGGGAGCGCACACTCAGGATTATGCAATGTCACAGGCCAATACGCCGCTGCCAGTGCTGGATCTGACCCGAACCTTTGACGGCTATCATCGCGCTGACGGCAAGGTGGGGACGCGCAATTACCTTGGCGTGCTGACCACGGTGAACTGCTCGGCCACTGTGGCCAAGCTGGTGGCCGAAGCCGCCGAGCGCGATCCGTGGTTTCAAAGCCTTGAAAATATTGATGGAGTCGTGCCGATCGTGCACGGCACCGGCTGTGCGATGGACATGAAGGGGGAAGGCTATCAGCTGCTGTTCCGCACTTTGCAAGGTTATGCCCAGCACGCGAACTTTGGCGGCATCCTGCTGATCGGTCTGGGCTGCGAGGCGATGCAGGTGCCTGCTTTGGTCGGAGCGGGGCGGCTGCGGACCGACAACAACTTCCGCTACATGACCATCCAGCAAGAGGGTGGCACCCGGCGCACCATCGCGGCCGCGTTGCGCGAACTGCGCGAGATGTCCTTGATCGCCAACAAGGTGACGCGGCAGCCTGCCCCGTTGAAGCATATCGTTGTGGGGCTTCAGTGCGGCGGCTCGGATGGCTATTCGGGGATCACCGCCAACCCGGCATTGGGGGCGGCCTCGGACCTTCTAGTGCAACATGGCGGCACCACGATCTTGTCGGAAACTCCCGAGATTTACGGGGCCGAACACCTTCTGACCCGCCGCGCCTCAACCCCCGCGATTGCCGAAGCGATGATCGCGCGTATCCAGTGGTGGGAAAGCTACACCGCCCGTAACGGCGGCGAGATGGATAACAATCCTTCGCCCGGCAACAAGCGTGGCGGGCTGACGACCATTCTGGAGAAATCACTGGGTGCCGTCGCCAAGGGCGGCACAGCCCCCATGATGGGATTTTATGAATATGCCCAGCCAATCACCACGCCCGGCTTTAACTATATGGACAGTCCCGGCTACGATCCGGCCTCAGTCACCGGGCAGATTGCCAGCGGCGCGAACCTGATCGCCTTCACCACAGGG
>JANPOY010000028.1:0-2357 GCA_031428215.1 Paracoccaceae bacterium | reverse complement strand
TGCCGAGACGGCTGTCCTGATCAAGGAGCGCGGGCCAAAGCGCGTGTCGCCCTTCTTTATTCCGGGCGCGTTGATCAACCTGATCTCGGGTCAGGTGTCGATCCGGTTCGGATTCAAGGGGCCGAACCATGCAGTGGTGACGGCCTGTTCGACAGGTGCGCATGCCATTGGTGATGCGGCGCGACTGATTATGTGGGATGATGCGGATGTGATGGTGGCGGGCGGGGCCGAAGCGCCGATCTGCGAGATTGGGATCGCCGGGTTCAACGCCTGCAAGGCGCTGTCCACCAAGCGCGCGGACGATCCGACCAAGGCCAGCCGCCCCTATGACGCCGAACGCGACGGGTTCGTGATGGGCGAAGGCGCGGGCGTGGTGGTGCTGGAAGAATACGAACACGCCAAGGCTCGGGGCGCCAAGATTTACGCCGAGGTTCTGGGCTATGGCTTGTCGGGCGATGCTTATCACATCACCGCCCCTGCCGAAGATGGCGACGGCGGGTTCCGCAGCATGCAGATGGCGCTGAAGCGGGCAGGGCTGCAACCCGGCGACATCGATTATATCAACGCGCATGGCACCAGCACCATGGCGGACACCATCGAACTGGGCGCGGTGGAACGCTTGATGGGCGATGCGGCGGCAGGTGCGACGATGAGTTCCACCAAGTCGAGCATCGGGCATCTTCTGGGAGCTGCCGGCGCGGTCGAGGCGATTTTCTGCGTGCTGGCGCTGCGCGATCAGATTGCGCCGCCGACGATCAATCTGGACAATCCGGCAGTGGCGCCCAAACTGGATCTGGCGCCGAACAAGGCGGTGCGCCGCAAGATCGACGTGGCGCTGTCCAATTCGTGTGGCTTTGGCGGCACCAATGCCAGTCTGGTTCTTGGCAAGGTGGCGGGCTGATGTGGCGCGCGGTGGCATCTAACTCGTTGACGCTGTTCATTGTGCTTTTGATCGTGGCGGCGGGGCTTTTGGCTTGGGGTCGGCAGACCTTTACCGCGCCGGGGCCTCTGACCGAGGCGATCTGTTTTGAGGTGACCAAGGGGGCATCCCTAAGCACCGTGTCGCAGGCGCTGGCCGAACAGGGCGCGGTCAGCGATCCGCGAGTGTTTCGCATCGGGGCGGATTATTCCGGCCGTGCCAAGGGGCTGAAATTCGGATCCTATCTGCTGGAACCCAAAGCGACGATGGAGCAGGTTCTGGCCGAACTGACCGCCACCGGGCAATCGACCTGCGGGCGCGAAGTCAATTTTCGTATTGGCGTCAATGGGTTGGACGTGATCCTGCGAGAGCTGGACCCGGCGACCAGCCGTTATGTCGAGGTGGTGAAATTTGACCCAGCGATCGACGCCGCCCCTAAAGAATATCTGGACGCCAAGGATGCGCCCGACCTGCGCTGGCGGGTGACGCTGGCCGAAGGGGTGACCAGCTGGACTGTGATCGAGGCGCTGAAACGCGCCGACTTTATGGAAGGCACGGTTGAGGTTGTTCCGGCCGAAGGCTCACTGGCCCCCGACAGCTATGAGGTCGAGCCGGGGTATTCGCGTGCCGATCTGGTGGCGGAAATGGCCAAGCGGCAAGCGGCCACGCTGGCGGAACTTTGGATGACGCGTGCCGAGGGTCTGCCCTACAAGACCCCAGAAGAGGCGCTGATCATGGCCTCTATCGTGGAAAAGGAAACCGGGGTGCCAGAGGAGCGGCGTCTGGTGGCTTCGGTGTTTTTGAACCGCATCGCGCAAGGGATGAAATTGCAGACCGACCCCACAGTGATCTATGGCATCACCAAGGGCGAAGGCGTGTTGGGCCGGGGTCTTCGGCAATCCGAATTGCGGCGCGAGACACCCTATAACACCTATGTCATCGACGGCTTGCCGCCGACTCCGATAGCCAATCCAGGCCGGTTGAGCATCGAGGCGGCGCTGAACCCCGAGCGGTCGGAGTTCGTGTTCTTTGTGGCAGATGGCACCGGCGGCCATGCCTTTGCCGTCACGCTGGAGGACCATAACGCCAATGTCGCCAAGTGGCGCGCCATCGAGGCGAAGCAGGGCACGGCGGTGGATGCTGGCGAAGGTGGTTAACAAAACCTGAAGTCAGCGCTCTCTAAGCCATTGATATAGTTCAAGTTTAGGCTTGACTTTGCGAACGCCCCAAAGTAGAGATTTGGGCATGATGAAAGAATAGTCGGCAACGGTCCGGGGGCAACCCTTGGGCCGTTTTCTTTTGGGATCACGCATTGGAAGGGAGCTGGACTTAGGGGAATGTCATTCTTTTTTCCCAACGGGAATCACACGCCGGTCGATCTGACGGCGGCAACAGAAACATTGTATCAGGAAACGGCGGAAGAGCTGATCCGGGCCAT
>JANPOY010000027.1:0-7411 GCA_031428215.1 Paracoccaceae bacterium | reverse complement strand
GTCGATCTCCATCGCGGTCAGACCCCGCGTTTGTTGCCCCACAGCAGAATGTGCAGTTGCGGCAGCACATGGGCTGCAAACCAGCGGTCGGCCATCACCAGGTCCACGAGCCAGCCCATGCGCTGCAGAATACCGTCGGTGTCGATAAAGGCGTCGTCATCCTGAGGCCCCGGCGGGGTGTGATTGCCCGGTTGCAGATAGACCGGCAGGCCCGGAAACCGTGCTGCGGCATCACGGGCATAGGCATAATCCGCCGCATCGAACACCACGAATTTCAACACGATTTGCGGCCCTGCGACGGCGGCCTCCACACAGGCCGACAGTGCCGCCCAGTCGGTCGTCATTGCACTGGAGGGTGGTTTGGGGCTCAGCACCAAGACATCCAGATCGGCAAACCAGTCGCGGCTGACCGAGCCTTGGGTTTCCAGCGCAAAGCGGAAACCCTCTGCCTGCCCCTGCCGGATCAGCGGTCCCAAGGGCTGAATGGCCGGATTTCCCCCCGACAGCGACACCATCAGCGGCGCATCCCCCGATAGCGCGCGCACCTTGGCCAGCACCTCAGCGGTGGTCATCGCCCGCCAATCAGCACGAAAGCGGCTGTCCACGGCATGCAGGCTGTCGCACCAGACGCAGCGGTAATCGCAGCCCCCAGTGCGCACGAACACGGTGGGCTGGCCGATCAATGCGCCTTCGCCCTGAATGGTCGGCCCGAAAATCTCGGAGATGCGGATGACGCTGCTGTCATCGGTCATGGCCGGTATTCCGCCCATGTCTTGGGCGTCTCGCTGACCCGCACCGCCACGGTTTCGGGCAAAAGTGCCTTGCACCAGTCATAGAAATGCTGTGCCAGAACTTCCGAGGTGACGGCGTCATGGCCCAGCACCTCATTGAGGTGGCGATGGTCAAAATTGTCGTCGATGTAGCGCTTCAGCGGGGCCAGATCATGATAATCGCGCACGAAGCCAAAGGCGTTCAGCTTGACCGCCGCCAGCTCCACCACCACGATGTAATTATGCCCATGCAACCGGGCGCATTGGTGATCGGCAGGCAGTTGGCACAGCTGATGCGAGGCGGAAAAGTGGAATTCCTTAGTGATGCGGAACATCAAACCGCCCCTCGCTTGACCGCTTCGCGCCAGAAATCGGCATCGGCATAGGCCGTAGGATCGTTAACCCCCGCCAGATCAAAGGCCTCGCGCCGTTCGACACAGGTGCCGCAACGCCCGCAATGCAAATCACCACCCTTGTAGCAAGACCATGTTTGCGCAAAGGGCGTGCCGTGCAGCGCCCCATCGGTGACAATGGCCGATTTCGGCAGGTTCACATAGGGGGCGTAAAGCGCGATGTTGGCATACCCCTCAAGGGCATGGCGCTGCATGGTCTGGAAGGCGTCGATAAAGCCGGGACGGCAATCGGGATAGATGAAATGATCACCGCCATGCACGGCGGTGGCGACGGCATCGGCGCCCCGGGCGGCAGCCACGCCAAAGGCAATGGCCAGCATGATGGCGTTGCGGTTCGGCACCACAGTGATGCGCATGGTTTCTTCGGCATAATGCCCGTCCGGCACCGCCAGATCATCGGTCAGCGCCGAGCCGGACAGGCTGCGGCCGATATCGCAGATGTCAATGGTCTGATGCGGCACCTGCAACCGTTCGGCGCAGGCCGCCGCAAAAGTGACTTCCTTGCGGTGACGCTGGCCGTAATCAAACGATAACAGGCCCAGCAACGCATGCTCGGCGGCGACCTTGTGGGCCAATGAAACAGAGTCCAGTCCGCCGGAGCAGATGACGATAGTTTTCATGCGGTGTCCTTGTTTTGACCGGGTAGGCTGCGACCGGTATTCTGAATGCAGGCCTATACTGCGGCGATGTCAGCATGTGAAGCCGAAAGCGGCAAGGCGCGTTTCGGATCACCACCAGCCGCTCAGATAGTGTTTTGCCTCTGCGCAAGCCGAGGCCAGATCGCCCCCCCTTGCCAGATAGGCGGCGATGGCGCTGGCCAGCGTGCAGCCCGTGCCGCGCCGGGTGCCGGGTTTGCGCAATGCGGCGAGCCGCAGGGGGTCGCCGCCGGGGCGCAGCAGCCAATCGACTGATTCAGGACCTTCGGCATGGCCGCCCTTCAGCAGGACCGCTTTCGCGCGCAGGGCGAAAAAGGCGGCTGCGATGCTGTCCAGTCCGGCATCTGGCGCAAGGCCGGTCAGAATAGCCGCTTCGGGCAGGTTGGGGGTGATCAGGGCCGCACGCGGGACCAGCCGGGCGATCATCGCGGCGCGTCCGGCGGCATCCAGCAGCGGCACTCCGGCACTGGTGGCCAGAACCGGGTCCAGCACGAAGGGCACGTTGGGCAGGGCTGCCGTAATCGCCTCGACAATGTCGGCGTTGGCCAGCATCCCCAGTTTGGCAGCGCGCAGCGGGCCAGCGGCACGGATCTGGGCGGCCACCATGGCTGCGGGCACGGGATGCACGATGCAGCCGCCCGCTTCATCCTGTGCCGTCACCGCCGTGGCCGCCACCCACGCCGCGATCCCGTGATCGGCCATCACCGCGAGGTCACGCGCAAGGCCAGCGCCGGTGGAACTGTCCAGGCCCGCGATGATCAGCACGCTCATTGCCCGTCCGCCAGCAAGGCCAAAGCCGTGGCCCCGCGCCCCCGCAGAACCTGCGCGCCGCGCCACGCCCGCAGGCCGGTAGAGCAGCACAGCACGACCCGGCCCATTGGGATCGGCCAATCGGCCAGATCGCCCGGTGCCACCACTTGCGCGCCGGGCAGGGTGCGCACCGTGCCAGCCGGGCGCAGGTCGATCACTGTATCTTCGCTGCCGATCTGTGTGGCGGCGACAAAGCCGAAACCGGATGCCTCGGCGGCCCCATCAAATCCAAACCCGCCAAAACGCCAACTTGCCATGTCCAGCGTGACGATCCGGCCCAAAGGCGACGGCTCCAGCCCGATCAGCACCGAAAGCGCCATCTGCGCCTGCAACGCCCCAAGCATCGCCACGGCTGGTCCCATCACCCCGGCACTGGCACAACTGGCGGCCTGCGCGGGCAGGTTAGGGAACACGGCGCGATAGCTGGGGGCCGCCGCGCAGAACCCGCCCGCATAGCCCGCCCGCCCGATGACCGAGGCCGAAATCAGCGGCCTGCCCGCCGGAAGGCACAGATCGGACAGGGTATAGGTCACCGCAAAGCTGTCGGCGGCGTCCACGACCAGATGGGCGGCGGCAATCAGACCGGGGGCATTGGCCGGATCGAGCCGGTCAACAATCGCGGTCGTCTGACCGTCGGGGTTCAGCGCGCGCGCACGGGCCGCAGCGGCAATCGCCTTGGGCTGGCCGATGTCGGCAACGGTGTACAGCGTCTGGCGGTGGAGGTTGGTCAGTTCCACCCGATCAGGGTCGATCACGGTCAGCCACCCGACCCCCGCCGCTGCAAGCGCCGGGATCACCGTGCAGCCCAGACCCCCGGCCCCGACGATCAGCACCTGCGCCGCCGCCAGCCGCGCCTGCCCATCCACCCCGATGCCCGGCACCTGCATCTGGCGGGCATAGCGGGTCATGTGGCACCCCCGGCGGCCTGAACCCATAGGCGCGTCTGCGCCTCGGGGTCGGGGGCTGTCACCAGATCGGTAACCACCGCCGCCACATCAGCCCCGGCGGCAAACGCTTCGGCCAGGCGCGGCAGGGTAAGGCCGCCGATGGCCACCAGCGGAATATCCCCGATCCGCGATTTCCAGCGCGTCAGCTTTTCCAACCCCTGCGGCCGCCATGGCATCTGTTTCAGCAGCGTCGGCCAGACCGGACCCAGCGCGATATAGGTGGGGTTCAGGGCAAGGGCCCGGTCCAGTTCCGCGCGATCATGGGTCGACACCCCCAGCAGCACCCCGGCGCGGGCAATGGCGGCGGTGTCGGCGCTGTCAAGATCCTCTTGCCCCAGATGGATGAAGTCCGCGCGCTGATCCAGCGCCGCCTGCCAGTGATCATTGACCACCAGTTGCGCGCCGTGCCGGGCACAGATGGCCAGCGCCGCCGCGATTTCCGCGGGAACCTGCGTCTTGTCGCCCTTGAACCGCAACTGCACCAGCCGCACGCCCATAGGCACCAGCCGGGCAATCATCGCGACATCGGGCAGCACCGGGTAAAATCGGGGCAGGATCATCGCAGCCCTCCCAGCCCCAGATTGGCCATACCAAGAACCGGGGTCGATGGCACCGCCATATCCCGCGGCGGCATCAGCCCCGCCTCAAACGCCAGCCGCCCCGCCGCAACCGCCTGCCCGAAGGCGCGCGCCATGGCCACAGGGTCGCCCGCCTTGGCAACGGCGGTGTTCAGTAGAACCGCATCAAACCCCATTTCCATTGCCTGCGCTGCCTGACTGGGCGCGCCGATCCCGGCATCAATGATCAACGGCACGCTGGGGAAATGCCCCCGCATCGCGGTCAGCGCATCCACGTGGCGCAGCCCCCGGCCAGACCCGATGGGCGCGCCCCATGGCATCAGCACCCGGCAGCCCGCATCGAGCAGGCGTTCGGCCACGATCAAGTCTTCGGTAGTGTAGGGAAACACCGCAAACCCATCGGCGCAAAGTATTCGAGCCGCCTCGACCAGCGCAAAGGGGTCAGGTTGCAGCGTGTCGGCGTTGCCGATCACCTCCAGCTTGATCCAGTTGGTGCCGAACACCTCGCGCGCCATCTGCGCCGTGGTGATCGCCTCTTGCGCCGAATGGCAACCGGCGGTGTTTGGCAGAATGCGCGCGCCGGTGGCCTGCAAGAGCGGCCAAAAGCCGTTTGCGCCGCCGCCATTTGCGGTTTCCCGGCGCAGGGATACCGTGATCACCCCGCAGCCAGAGGCCGCAATGGCATCGGTCAGTACCAGAGGTGAGGGGTATTGCGCCGTTCCGAGCAGCAGGCGCGACGATATTTCTACATCATAAAGCCGCATCTCAGCCCCCTTGCATCGGGGCCAGAACCTCGACCCGGTCGCCATCATGCAGCGTGGTCGTGGCACGGGCCGAGGCGGGGATGAAACCGCCGTTCAGCGCGGTGGCCAGCGCCGCGCCGCCAAAGCCAAGCGCCATCAACGCATCGGCCAGATTTGCGGCGGCGACTTCGGCCGGGATGCCGTTCAGATCAATGCGCAAGGGCGGGCTCCTGTCGTGACTGGGTGAGGATATCGGCCAGTTGCCCGGCCAGCGCCGGGGCGGTTAGAAAGCCGTGGCGATACAGGCCATTCACATGCCAGCGCCCGCCCGCCTGTGTCAGGCGCGGCACATTATCGTCAAAGGCGGGGCGCAGGCCGCTGCCCATCTCGACAATCGCCGCCTCGGCAAAGCTAGGATGCAGGGCGAAGACTGCCGACATCAGCTCACTGGCGCTGCGCAGGGTGATCGGGCCGGGGTCATCGCTTTCCAGCATCGTCGCACCGACCATGAACTGCCCGCCTTCGCGCGGCACGACATAGACCGGAAAGCGCGGATGCAGCAGTCGGATCGGACGCGACAGCGCCACCTCCGGGCAATGCAGCAGCAGCATTTCGCCCCGCACGGCGCGCAAGCCGGGCAAGCCGTCACGCGCCGCGATGCCCCGGCAGTCGATATCGGCCTGATCGGGCGCAAGATGCGTGTCATACCGGATGGCCACCCCGCGATGGCACAAACCATCCACCAACGCCCGCAAGGCCTGGCGCGGGTCAAGATGCGCCTCGTCAGCATAGTAAAGCGCGCTGGCAAAGCGCCCCGCCAGAGCGGGTTCAAGCTCTGCAATCTGGTCGGGACCGATGCGCGCGTGGCCGATTGTACGGGCGGCGAACCGGTCGAGTTCTGCCCGGTCGCGGGCCGGGGCCACGACCAGCGTGCCATGCCGCACGACGCCGGGCACCCGTGCGGCCCACCAGTCGGCGGCAACGGCTCCCAGCCGCGCCACCTCGGGCGGGGCACTTTCGCCCTCGACAAAGGGGGCCAGCATCCCCCCCGCCCGCCAGCTTGCGCCCGCACCCTCCGGGCCGCTGTCCACCACCTGCACGGACAGACCGCGTTCGGCCAACACGGTCGCGGCGCACAGCCCCGCGACCCCCGCCCCAAGAATGGTGATCATTCCGCGACCTCTGCGGCAGGCAGATAAACCTCGCCCTTCTCGCGGAACTTGGCCGCCATCGCCGCCATGCCGTCCTTCTGCGCCTCGGCGCGGATATCATGGCTGATCCGCATCGAGCAGAATTTCGGCCCGCACATCGAACAGAAATGCGCGGTCTTGTGCGCCTCTTTCGGCAGGGTTTCGTCATGCATGCTGCGCGCGGTTTCGGGGTCAAGCGACAGGTTGAACTGATCTTCCCAGCGAAACTCGAACCGCGCACGCGACAGCGCATCATCACGCGCCTGCGCCCCCGGCAGGCCCTTGGCCAGATCGGCGGCATGGGCGGCGATCTTGTAGGTGATCACGCCCACCTTCACATCGGCGCGGTCGGGCAGGCCCAGATGTTCCTTGGGCGTCACATAGCACAGCATCGCGGTGCCGAACCAACCGATCATCGCCGCCCCGATGGCGCTGGTGATATGGTCATATCCCGGCGCGATATCGGTGGTCAGCGGCCCAAGCGTGTAGAACGGCGCCTCGCCACAGGTGGCCAGTTGCTTGTCCATATTGGCCTTGATCTTGTGCATCGCCACATGACCCGGCCCTTCGATCATCACTTGACAGTCCTTGGCCCAGGCGATTTTCGTCAGCTCGCCCAGCGTCTCCAGCTCGGCAAACTGCGCCGCGTCATTGGCATCTGCGATGGAGCCGGGGCGCAGGCCGTCGCCAAGGCTGAACGACACGTCATAGGCCCGCATAATGTCACAGATTTCATCGAAATGGGTGTAGAGAAAGCTTTCGCGGTGGTGATGCAGGCACCATTTCGCCATGATCGAGCCGCCGCGCGAAACGATGCCCGTCACCCGGTTTACCGTTAGCGGGATATAGTGTAGCCGCACACCGGCATGGATGGTGAAGTAATCCACCCCCTGTTCAGCCTGCTCGATCAGGGTGTCGCGGTAAATCTCCCATGTCAGGTTTTCGGCGATGCCATCGACCTTTTCCAGCGCCTGATACAGCGGCACCGTGCCGATCGGCACCGGGGCGTTGCGCAATATCCATTCGCGGGTGTTGTGGATGTTGCGCCCGGTCGACAGGTCCATCACCGTATCGGCACCCCAGCGGATCGACCACACCATCTTGTCCACTTCCTCGGCCATCGACGAGGTCACGGCACTGGTGCCCATGTTAGCGTTGATCTTGACCGCGAAGTTGCGGCCGATGATCATCGGTTCCAGTTCGGGATGGTTGATGTTGGCCGGGATGATCGCGCGCCCGGCGGCGATTTCCTGACGGACGAATTCCGCAGTGACGTAGTCCGGGATCGACGCCCCGAAATCCTC
>JANPOY010000026.1:0-22644 GCA_031428215.1 Paracoccaceae bacterium | reverse complement strand
CACTGGCCGCGCGACAGCGTGCCCAGCAGGTCTTCGTCGATCTTGGCACCCGACTTGGTGCCCTTCGGCCCTTTGACAGCAACCTTGCCCATGACCAGCGTTTTCAGGCGGGAATAGATGTTCCGTTCCAAAATCGCCAACTCATCGTCACGGTCACGTGCCAGACGCTCAACCTCTTCACGCTCGATCTGCAGGGCGCGTTCGTCCTTGTCGACGCCGTGACGGTTGAACACCCGCACTTCGACGATGGTACCAAACGCCCCCGGCGGCAGGCGCAGCGAGGTGTCGCGGACGTCAGATGCCTTTTCACCAAAGATCGCGCGCAGCAGTTTTTCTTCCGGCGTCATCGGTGATTCACCCTTGGGGGTGATCTTGCCAACCAGAATGTCGCCCGGCATCACTTCGGCGCCGATATACACGATGCCAGCCTCATCAAGGTTGCGCAGCGCTTCTTCGCCGACGTTCGGGATGTCGCGGGTGATTTCCTCTGGCCCCAGTTTCGTATCGCGGGCCGCGACTTCGTATTCTTCGATGTGGATCGAGGTGAACACGTCATCCGACAGAATGCGTTCCGAAATCAGGATCGAGTCTTCGTAGTTGTAGCCATTCCACGGCATGAAGGCGACGATGATGTTCCGGCCAAGGGCCAGTTCGCCAAAGTCGGTGCAGGGGCCGTCGGCCACCACTTCGCCGCGCAGAACGGTGTCGCCCACCTTCACCAGCGGACGCTGGTTGATGCAGGACGACTGGTTTGAACGCTTGAACTTGCGCAGACGGTAGATGTCGACGCCCGGCTCTCCGGGTTCCAGCATTTCGGTGGCGCGCACCACGATACGGGTGGCGTCCACCTGATCAATCACACCGGCACGGCGGGCCATGATGGCCGCGCCAGAGTCACGGGCCACAACCGCTTCAATCCCGGTGCCCACGAACGGCGCATCGGCTTGCAGCAACGGAACCGCCTGACGCTGCATGTTCGAGCCCATCAGGGCGCGGTTGGCGTCGTCGTTTTCAAGGAACGGGATCAAAGAAGCGGCTACCGAAACCAATTGCTTGGGCGACACGTCGATCAGGTCGATGGCCTCTGGCGGGTTCAGCATGAATTCGCCCGCTTTGCGCGAGGAAATCAGATCATCCGTAAAGCGGCCTTCGGCATCCTGCGCGGCGTTCGCTTGCGCCACCGTGTGACGCATTTCCTCGGTGGCCGACATATAGATAACCTCGTCGGTCACCTTGTTGTCGATCACCTTGCGGTACGGGGTCTCGATGAAGCCGTACTTGTTCACGCGGGCAAAGGTGGCCAGCGAGTTGATCAGGCCGATGTTCTGACCTTCGGGCGTTTCAATCGGGCACATCCGGCCATAATGGGTCGGGTGCACGTCGCGCACTTCAAATCCGGCGCGTTCGCGGGTCAAACCGCCTGGCCCCAAGGCCGACAAGCGGCGCTTGTGGGTGACTTCCGACAGCGGGTTGGTCTGGTCCATGAACTGCGACAGCTGCGAGCTGCCGAAGAATTCACGCACCGCCGCCGCCGCCGGTTTGGCGTTGATCAGGTCTTGCGGCATGATCGTGTCGATTTCGACCGAAGACATGCGTTCCTTGATCGCGCGCTCCATGCGCAGCAGGCCAACGCGGTACTGGTTTTCCATCAATTCGCCGACCGAGCGCACACGACGGTTGCCAAGGTGGTCGATGTCGTCAATCTCACCCTTGCCATCGCGCAACTCAGTCAAAGCTTTGATGCAAGAGACGATATCGGCGCGGTCCAGCGTGCGCTGGGTGTCCGGGCGACCCAGATCCAGACGCATGTTCATTTTCACCCGGCCCACGGCGGACAGGTCATACCGCTCAGAGTCAAAGAACAGGGTGTCGAACAGCTGCGAAGCTGCTTCAACCGTCGGCGGTTCACCCGGACGCATGACGCGGTAGATGTCCATCAGCGCGGTGTCGCGGCCCATGTTCTTGTCGGCGGCCAGCGTGTTGCGCATGTAGGGACCGACGTTGACGTTGTCGATGTCCAGCACCGGAATGTCGGTGACGCCCTGATCGAGCAACAGCTTGAGCGTGCCACCTTTGACGCCGCCGTCACGGTCATATTCCATCGTCAATTCGTCGCCGGCTTCGACCCAGATCTCGCCGGTTTCTTCGTTGATGATGTCTTTGGCCACATAGCGGCCGACGATGTGATCGAACGGCAGCAGCAGTTCGGTGACTTTGCCGGCCTTGATCAGATCATTCGCCATGCGCGGGGTCATCTTGTCGCCCGCCTTGCAGATCACCTCACCGGTGGCGGCATCGACGATGTCATAGGTCGGACGGGTGCCACGCACACGCTCGGGGAAGAATTTGGACACCCAGCCCTTGTTCTTCAGATGGCTGAAGGTGACGGTCTGGTAATAGGCATCCATGATGCCTTCCTGATCCATGCCCAACGCATACAGCAGCGTTGTCACCGGCAGCTTGCGGCGACGGTCGATGCGCGCGAACACGATGTCCTTGGCGTCGAATTCGAAATCGAGCCACGACCCGCGGTAGGGAATGATCCGGCAGGCAAACAACAGCTTGCCCGAGGAGTGGGTCTTGCCCTTGTCGTGGTCAAAGAACACGCCCGGGCTACGGTGCATCTGCGACACAATCACACGCTCGGTGCCGTTCACAACGAAGGTGCCGTTGTGCGTCATCAAGGGCATGTCGCCCATGTACACGTCTTGCTCTTTGATGTCCTTGACCGACCGGGCCCCGGTGGTTTCATCGACATCAAACACGATCAGGCGCAGCGTCACCTTGAGGGGTGCCGCATAGGTCATGTCACGGGACTGGCATTCGTCCACGTCATATTTCGGCTTTTCCAGCTCGTACTTGACGAATTCAAGCACGGCGGTTTCGTTGAAATCCTTGATCGGGAAAACCGACTGGAACGTCCCCTGAATGCCCTCGCCGTCATGCGGCTTGTCGCCGTCACCCGACCGCAGGAACAGGTCATAAGAGGACTTTTGAACCTCGATCAGGTTCGGCATTTCCAGCACTTCACGAATTTTGCCGAAATACCGGCGGATCCGCTTTTGGCCAACGTAAGCTTGCGCCATGTTCGTCGTAACCTTTCATCTTTTTTCGCCGGCGTGCATTCCGTCGGGCCACGGAAAGCGCGCCGCTTGGCGATAGGGGGTTTAGGTTCTATTCATGCCACCCGTCCCTTAGGGTGGCTCCCGAACCTGAACCGCGCCTTGGAATGGGCTTCCGCAAAAGCCGGTTCCAAGACGCGTTTGGCCACACAACAGGCCATAAACACAGATTAGGCTGGGCCCGAAATGCTTCGGACCCAGCCAGAAAATCACACCCGGGGCGAACCCCGGAACAAGATTACTTCAACTCGACCTTGGCGCCAGCCTCTTCGAGTTTCTTCTTCATGGTCTCGGCGTCTGCTTTGGTAGCGCCTTCCTTGACCTTGCCGCCGGCCTCAACGAGGTCTTTGGCTTCTTTCAGGCCCAGACCGGTGATGGTGCGAACTTCTTTGATCACGTTGATCTTGTTCGGACCAGCTTCGGTCAGCACGACGTCGAATTCGGTCTGCTCTTCAGCCGGAGCTGCAGCTGCAGCCGGGCCAGCAGCCATCATGACAGCGCCGCCAGCAGCGGGCTCGATGCCGTACTTGTCTTTCAGGATGGTTTTCAGTTCCTGAGCCTGCAGCAGGGTCAGACCAACGATGTCTTCTGCGAGTTTGTTCAGATCAGCCATTTTTTCATTCCGTTCAATTAAGATGGTTCCAACGAGGTGGGGTCAGACCCCACACGAGCAGAAGATCAAGCCGCAGCTTTTTCTTCGATGGTCGACAGGATGCTCGCGATGTTCGAAGCAGGCGCGCCAATGGCACCGGCGATGGCAGATCCGGGCGCACCGATGCACGAAACGATCTGAGCGATAAGCTCTTCACGCGACGGCATGGCAGCCACAGCTTTGACACCAGCGGTATCCAGAATCGTGTCACCCATAGCACCGCCGAGGATGGCGAACTTGTCGTTCCCCTTGGCATATGCTTCGCAGACCTTCGCCGCAGCGACAGGATCTTCGGTATAGGCAAGCACGGTCATGCCCTTCAGCAGGTCGCCCATCTTGACAGATGGGTTCCCGGCCAGGGCGATCTTGGCGAGCTTGTTCTTGGCAACGCGAACGGACCCACCCACGACACGCATTTTCGCGCGCAGGTCCTGCATCTGTGCAACCGTCATACCCGCGTAGTGGGCGACCACTACAACGCCAGAGCTTGCGAAGATCTGGCCGAGTTCATCGACCACTTTCTCTTTCTGGGCTCTATCCACAGTTTCACTCCAAGGTTGGGGGTTTCCCCCCGGCTCTGTTAAGCCTGCCTAGCGGCAAGCCGTCGGGTCCTTGCTACGGTTCCCGAGCCAAAATCGCGGGCTGCGACATCATCTCGTTCCCCATCTCAGGCAGGATATTAAGGCGTTTGCGCGCCACCGGCCCTCTCGGACAGGATGGGCCTATGGGTTTGCACCCGGTTGCCCCATCATCCTTTTGCCGAAGCATCAGGAATTTCGTTGCGGGCGGGGGCAAACCCCGCCCTGCGTCAGTCGGGGTTGCCCCCGGTTGCCGATCAGTTGCCGGTCGCGGACGCCAGTTCCACCGACACGCCCGGACCCATGGTCGAGGCCAGCGAAACCTTTTTCAGATAAGCGCCTTTGGCACCCGAGGGCTTGGCGCGGCTGACCGCATCCACAAATGCGCGCACATTCTCGGCCAGTTTCGCATCCGAGAAGCTGACTTTACCGATACCAGCGTGGATCACGCCGGCTTTCTCGACCTTGAACTGCACTTCGCCGCCCTTGGCTGCTTCAACGGCCGTTTTCACGTCCATCGTCACGGTGCCGACTTTGGGGTTCGGCATCAGGTTGCGCGGGCCCAGGATCTTGCCCAGACGACCCACCAGCGGCATCATGTCCGGCGTTGCAATGCAACGGTCGAATTCGATCTTGCCCTGCTGGATGGTTTCCATCAGATCTTCGGCGCCAACGATGTCGGCACCGGCGGCCTTGGCCTCATCAGCCTTGGCGCCACGGGCGAACACCGCCACGCGCACAACTTTGCCAGTGCCGTTCGGCAACTGCACAACGCCGCGCACCATCTGGTCAGCGTGGCGCGGGTCTACACCCAGGTTCAGCGCAATTTCCAGCGTTTCGTCGAATTTCGCCGAAGCAGCGCCTTTGATCAGCGCCACAGCGTCTTCGACCGTGATCAGGGCTTTGCCATCAAAGGCCTTCTGCGCAACCGCAGTCCGTTTTCCAAGCTTGGCCATGATTTACCCTTTCACTTCGATGCCGCAGGATTTCGCAGAACCCATGATCACCTGCATCGCGGCCTCAACCGAATTCGCATTCAGGTCTTTCATCTTGTTCTCGGCAATCGCGCGGATCTGGGCGACAGTGACCGAACCGGCCACGGTGTGACCCGGCTTGATCGAGCCCTTGGCACGGTTGCGCTTGCCCACGGGCGGCAGGCCCGCGGCCTTTTTCAGCTGGAACGCGGCCGGAGCCGTTTTGAATTCCAGGCTGAAAGACTTGTCCTGATAGTAGGTGATGATCACGGGCGTGGGCGTACCCGGCTCGCTGTCAGCGGTCTTGGCGTTGAATTCCTTCACGAAAGCCATGATGTTCAAGCCGCGCTGACCCAGCGCCGGACCAACCGGCGGGGATGGGTTGGCTTGACCCGCTTTCACTTGCAGCTTCAGGCTGCCGATAATCTTCTTGGCCATCTGGCCTCTCCTTTTATCACAGCGCCGGTATGGCGCGGTTTAGTGGTTCGGTTCGCGGCTCCTGATCTGGTCAGGACGCTCGCCTCCCACGCGATGCACTCAGATGTTTTTCGACACCTGCGTGAATTCCAGCTCAACAGGCGTTGCGCGCCCGAAGATCGAGACAGAAACCTTGAGGCGGCTGTGCGCCTCATCCACGTCTTCGACCATGCCATCGAAGCCTTCAAACGGGCCGTCGGTGACTTTGACCTTTTCGCCGACTTCAAAGCGGATCAGGTTGCGCGGGGCTTCCAGACCTTCTTCGACACGGTTCATGATCAGATTGACCTCGGCGTCACGCATCGGCATCGGTTTGCCCTGCGGACCGAGAAAACCTGTCACACGATTAATGGAAGAGATGAGGTGATAGCCCCGGCTGCTCATTTCCATCCGGACCAGAACATAGCCCGGCATGAAACGACGTTCCGACGTCACTTTCTTTCCGCGCCGCACTTCGATCACGTCTTCGGTCGGCACCAACACTTCGTCAATCTCATCGCCAAGATTGGCTTCGAGGACGGCCGTTCTGATCTGCTCGGCAACTTTCTTCTCGAAATTCGAGAGAACGCTTACCGAATACCAACGCTTGGCCATGCCACTTCCACCTTGTCTGCCCGGCCGCCTCTGCGCCGAATGTTTTGTTATTACAGGCGGTTATCCCGCCATGCCCGGAACAAAAAACAGCGCGCAACCGAATCGCTGCGCGCCTTTGTCCCTTGGGTTTGGCGCGAGATACCGCCCCGCGCGTCAAAATTCAAGGGAATTCCGACGCTTGCCGCCGCGGCAGGATCAGAAGCCGGTCACGATCAGCGTCAGGCCATAGCGGATCACCATGTCGACGAGGCTGAAAAAAGTCGCGGTCAGCGCGGCCATGATGAACACCATGATGGTCGTCAGAATGACTTCGCGGCGCGTCGGCCAGACCACCTTGGCGACTTCGGCGCGCACCTGCTGGAGGAACTGGACGGGAGAGGTCTTGCTGGCCATATTCGGGTTCCGCGCGTTTCTATGCTGTGATCACTGGCGCGGGATACGCGCATCCGGGGTGGAATTCAAGCGGCCTAGCGGGTCTGCACCTGATCCACATAGTCGCCATAGCCTTCTGCGACCATATCGTCACGGTGCACAAAACGCAGTGACGCCGAGTTGATGCAATAGCGCAGGCCGCCACGATCGCGCGGGCCATCGGGAAAGACATGGCCAAGGTGGCTGTCGCCATGGGTAGAGCGCACTTCGACCCGCACCATCCCCAAACTGCTGTCGCGCAGTTCGGCCACATGCGCGGGTTCGATCGGCTTTGTGAAACTGGGCCAGCCGCAATGACTGTCGAACTTGTCGCTGGAGGCAAACAGCGGCTCGCCCGAGACGATATCGACATAAATGCCGGGTTTGTCATTGTGCAGATAGGCCCCCGAACCGGGGCGTTCGGTGCCGTTCTTTTGTGTCACCCGGAATTGCTCGGGCGTCAGGGCGGCGATGCGGTCGGCGGATTTTGCGTAGGTCATGGCGGGCTCCATTGGTTGGGTGGAATATGGGGCATCGTGTCGACTTTACCAAGCATGCGGCGCAAATGTGCCGATATTTCGGGTTCAGGTGGCGCGCGATCTGGCGCAAAATGGGTGACTTGAATGTTGAGCAAAAGAATCGGATTTACAAAGGTGACAAAATAACTCAGATATTACGCACCACCCAGCCACCCGTCGCCCGGGAAGCCCGGTCCTGCTGCTGATCAGCCCCGATTGCCGAGGAACGCATGCGCACAGATCATCCCGCCATTTTCGCCCTGCCACTAACGCCGGGCCTCGCCCCGCCGACCCCGGCCATTCCCACGCATGATGCCCGTGCACTGACCAAAGGCAATTTGACGGCGCAGATCGCGCTGGATGGCCATATCTACACGCTGCGCATCACCAAGTCGGGAAAGTTGATCCTGACAAAATGAGCATGCAATGGTTCCCCCTGCCCCGTTCGCCCTTGCACGCTGCACCGCGTGGGGCGGCCCCGATTGGCATGATTGCCGAATTGCCTGTGCTGGAGCAAAGTGCGGTGTTGCTCTTGCGGCAATGGTGTGACGGCGAAGCCGGGCGCAGCGCAGTGGTCACGGATTTTGCCTGCATGTTGGGCGATGATCGCGGCACGGCGGCGGTGAATGCCCTGGCGCATCTGGTCACCCTGATGGTCAGCCACGGCCGCCGCCCCTTCATGCGGCACGATTTGCGCTGCAGCTGTTTTGGCGGCGATGAAAGTGCGTTTGCCCATATGGTGGCGGCGGCGGCGGCGGGCGATCATGAAGATGCCATGGCCTTTGCGCTGACCATGTTGCCCGCCGCGATTGCCTATGAAGCCATTCAAACCGCCGAGCCTTTGGGCTTGCACATCCATTCCGTGGCGCGGCAACTGCAAAGCGCGCGCGCCGCCAGCCCACGCCAACAACAGCCCCGACACTAGCCCTGCCACACCCCACTTCAGCCAAGCTTTCCAAAGGACGATCCATGCGTGTTTGCTTTCTTGCCCTGTTGACCTCTGCCGCGCTGGCGTTGCCAGCCCATGCAGCCACCCCGGATGAGGTTGCCAAGACCTATGCCGACATCGCCGCCGCTGCCTATGGCGACAGCCTGACCACCGCGCAGGCGCTGCAAGTCGCGGTGGATGCGCTGATCGCGGCCCCGTCCGAAGCCACATTGCAGACCGCCCGTGCCGCGTGGATCGCGGCCCGGCCATCCTATCAGCAAACCGAGGTCTACCGCTTTGGCAATGCCATCGTCGATGACTGGGAAGGCCGGGTGAATGCCTGGCCGCTGGATGAGGGTCTGATCGACTATGTTGACGCAGGCTATGGCCAGAATGAAGAGAATGAACTTTCCGCACTGAACGTCATCGCCACGCCAAAATTCACCCTGTCGGGGGCCGAGGTGGATGCAACCCGGATCACCCCTGAGCTGATCGCAGGCACCTTGCAAGAGGCGGGCGGAATCGAGGCGAACGTGGCCTCTGGTTATCATGCGGTGGAATTCCTGCTGTGGGGGCAGGATCTGAACGGCACCGGGCCGGGCGCGGGCAATCGCCCCTTCACCGATTATGTGCAAGGTGAAGCCTGTACCGGTGGCAATTGCGACCGGCGCGCGGCCTATCTGGGCGCGGCGACCAACCTTTTGGTCACCGATCTGACCGAAATGGCTGCAAACTGGACCGAAGGCGGCGCGGCGCGCAACCAGATCGAGGCGGATCCGAAGGCCGCTCTGACCGCGATGTTGATCGGCATGGGCAGCCTGTCTTATGGCGAACTGGCCGGACAGCGCATGCGGCTTGGCCTGATGCTGAACGACCCCGAAGAAGAGCATGACTGCTTTTCCGACAACACCCACAACAGCCATTACTACGATGGCCTCGGCATTCAGAACGTCTATCTGGGCGCATACACCCGCACCGATGGCAGTGTGGTGACGGGGCCGTCGTTGTCGGATCTGGTGGCTGCGGCTGATCCTGCCGTGGATGCGCAGTTGCAGGCCGAACTGGCCGCCTCTGTCGCCGCTCTGGGGGCCATCAAGGTGGCCGCCGAGGCCGGGATGGCCACCGATCAGATGCTGGCCGCTGGCAATGTCGCGGGCGAGGCGTTGATCATGGACGGGGTGAACGCCTTGGTCACGCAGACCGCCTCAGTGCAGCGCGCGATGCTGGTGCTTGGCCTGACCGCCGCCGCGTTTGAGGGCTCGGACAGTCTGGACAACCCGACGGCTGTGTTTCAGTGATACCGACAAGGTCCGGGCTGCGGCTGCGGTAAACCCGGGCCGCAGTCCGGACCTTGCCTGACAGTCACCGCACAGCAAGGACATCAATGCGATGCTGAAAGCCATTCTGATGCTGCCGCTGCTGACCATGCCCTGTCTTGCGCAATCGCTGGATCACAGCCCGCTGGCCATGCTGCCGCGCACCAAGGCCGAAGCTGCCCGGATTGCCGCTGTCACAGCCCCGACCACGGATTTCCGGCAGCCCGAGGCGTTCGAGGACAAACCCGCCGGGGCCGCCACGGTGCGGGTGCGGCCGACAACCGATGCGTTTTCGCAATTTTCGGGCAACATGCCGTTTGAACGCCAGATGGATTTCAATCTGGGCAGTGCCTTGTTCAGCAAAACCTGGGTGCCTGCGCCGTCGTCCACCCTGGCTTCGGATGGTCTGGGGCCGCTGTTCAACGCCCGCGCCTGTCAGGATTGCCATCTGAAAGACGGGCGCGGCCATGTGCCTGTGGCGGATGAAAAGCCGGTCTCGTTGTTTTTGCGCCTGTCCGTGCCCGGCGGTGCGGTTCCGGGCGACATTCAGGACTGGCTGGCCACACAACCAGAGCCAAACTATGGCAGCCAATTGCAGAACTTTGCCGTGCAGGGGCAAGCCGCCGAGGGCCGCATGACGGTCGCATACCGCAACATCCCGGTCACTTTGGCCGATGGTCTTGTGGTGTCGCTGCGCGCGCCCCGCTATGCCGTTGCCGACCCCGCCTATGGGGCGCTGCACCCGGACACAATGCTGTCGCCACGCCTCGCACCGCAGATGATCGGGCTTGGCCTGCTTGAGGCGATTCCCGCCGCTGATCTTTTGGCCCGCGAGGATGCGGCCGATGTGGACGGCGATGGCATCTCGGGCCGCGCCAGCATCGTGCCCAGCCTTGAGCTGGGTCAGCCCGCATTGGGCCGGTTCGGGCTCAAGGCCGGGGCTGCGACGGTGCGCGATCAGTCGGCAGCGGCGTTTGCAGGCGACATGGGGCTGTCAACACCGCTGCATCCAGATCCCTGGGGTGACTGCGCCGTCGCCCAGACCCCGTGTCGCACCGCCCCCAACGGCGCGCAAAAGGGCATCCGTGACGGGTTGGAGGTGGACACCCAAAGCCTTGATCTGGTGACGTTCTACGCCCGCAATCTCGCCGTTCCGGCCCGTCGCGCCATGGCCGATCCGGTGGTGTTGCGCGGCAAAGAGCTGTTTTATGTGCTGAATTGCACCGGCTGCCACAGCCCCAAACATGTGACCGCCCGCCTACAAGACCAGCCTGAGCAAAGTTTTCAGCTGATCTGGCCCTACTCCGACCTGTTGTTGCATGACATGGGGCCGGGTCTGGCCGACAACCGCCCCGAAGGCCGCGCGACAGGGCAGGAATGGAAAACGCCGCCACTGTGGGGCATTGGCCTTGCGCCGCAGGTTTCGGGGCACAGCGACTATCTGCACGATGGCCGCGCGCGCAGTTTGCTGGAGGCAATCCTGTGGCACGGTGGCGAGGCACAGGCCCAGCGCGATGCGGTGGTGGCCCTGCCAACTGCGGACCGCGAGGCGATCATCACCTTTCTGGAAAGCCTGTGACATGTTGAAAACCCTCGCACTTGCGCTGTGCTGCGCCACACCGGTCTGGGCCGATTTTCCGGAAACGGTGCAGCAGCACATCCTGCCCGGCTATGCGCGGTTTGCGCAGGCGGCGGGTGATCTGGCGCAAGCGGCGGCGCAAAGCTGCGATCCCGCAGCGTTGCGCCCAGCGTTCCATGTGGCCTTTGATGCCTGGATCGGGGTGCAGCATCTGCAGTTTGGCCCGGTGCAAGAGGACGGCATCCTGCTGGCCATTCAGTATTGGCCGGACCCCAAGGGATCGGGGGCCAAGGCCCAGCGCGCTTTGCTTCTGGGCGATCCTGCAGCGCTTGCCCCCGAGGCCTTCGCCGCGCAGTCGGTGGCAGCGCGCGGGCTGTCGGGGCTGGAGCGGTTGCTGTATCCGACCAATGCCCTGCCCGCCGATCCCTGCCCGCTGATCCGCGCCACCGCCACCGATCTGGCGCAGATGGCGCAGCGGGTTCACAAGGCTTGGGTCGACGACTATGCCGACCTTTTGCTGACAGCGGGCGCGCCTTCCAACACCAGCTACCTGACCCGCCCCGAAGCGCGGCAAGTGCTGTTCACCCAGATCATCGGCGCGCTGGAGTTCATGCGTGACCAGCGCCTTGGCCGCCCACTGGGCAGTTTTGGCAAACCCCGGCCAGAGCGGGCCGAAGCCATTGCCTCGGGGCGCAGCCTGATCAATCTGCGGCTGGCACTGCGCAACCTGCGGGACATGGTGGCCACGCTGACCCCGGACGCCCCGCAAACCATGGCTGCCTTTGATCACGCCACCGCAATGGCTGATGGGCTGACTGACCCGGTTTTCGCCGAGGTGGCCGACCCGCAGGGCCGGTTGCGGGTGGAAATACTGCATCAGGCCATCACGGCGCTGCGCGATGTGGCTTTGATGGAACTGGGGCCAGAGTTGGACGTGGGCATCGGCTTCAATGCAGCGGATGGGGATTGAATGACAACGCGCCGCGCCTTTCTGGCCGGTATGGCCTGCGCCAGCATGCCCCGCGTGGGCTGGGCCGATGTGGGCAATCCGGCCTGTCTGGCCGTCGGCAAGCGCGGCGACGGCTTTGTGTTGCATGGGCTGACGGCGGCGGGCGACAGCCTGTTTCAGATCGCTCTGCCCGGACGCGGCCATGCGGCGGCGGCGCATCCGACTTTGGCGCTTGCGGTGGCATTTGCGCGCCGCCCCGGCAGCTTTGCGGTGGTGATTGATTGTCTGACCGGACTTGTGCGCCACCAACTGACCCCGCCTTCTGACCGCCAGTTCAGCGGTCACGGCTGTTTTTCGGCGGATGGAGGGCTGTTGCTGACATCCGAAGTGGTGGCCGAAGGCTCTGCCGGGCGCATCGGGGTTTGGGACGCCAGCGATTTTCGCCGCATCGGGGAATGGGACAGTGGCGGCATCGGACCACATGATTTGCGGCGGCTGGCCGATGGGCGGTTGGTGGTGGCGAATGGCGGCATCCAGACCGACTCCGGCGACCGCACCAAACTGAACCTGCCCGACATGCGGCCCAATCTGACCCTGCTGTCGGCGGCTGGTTTGGTGCTGGATCAGGTCGAACTGGACCCCGAATTGCGGCAAAACTCCATCCGCCATCTGGCGCTGCTGGGCGACACCGTGGCCTTCGCGATGCAGTGGGAGGGCGATCCGGCACAGCCGGTGCCGCAACTGGGGCTGTGGACCCCCGGCGCGTCGCCGCGCCTGTGCCCGCCAGCCCCTGATGAGGCCTGGACGATGAAAGGCTATGCAGGGTCCATCGCCAGCAGCCAGGCGGGCGACCTGATCGGGCTGACATCGGCGCCCGCCGGGGCTGTGATGTTGTTTGACGCGGCGGGCACACCGGTTGCCACCCATCGCCGCCCCGATATTTCCGGGCTGGCGGCGTTGCCGTCTGGTCTGATGGCGACCGATGGCCAAGGCGGGATCTGGGGCTGCGCGCCCATGGCACTGACCCCGCTGGCCCGGTCGCAAACCGCGTGGGACAACCATCTGATCGCCCTGCTGTAAAGGCCACCTCGGAACGCGGCACTGCGGGTCCCGTTCGTCACGGTCGGTCACCTGTGCGTGAGGGGCGTTTCGGCCACAGCTTTGGCGTGTCATATCGGTAAAGGTGTTTTTGCCTTCGCGCATTTGAAACGGAGTTACCCGATGTCTGTTCACGCCCATGACCCGATGATCGCGGGCGCAGGAGATGAGGCAAGGCTTTGGCACCTCTTTGGAGGGGCCAGCGCGTTTGTGCGACGGGCGCAGGGGAAGATCAGTTTAGTGGATGTGTCAAGCCTGACAGACCTGCAGTTGCCGTCGTGCGTGCTTGTTACCTTGCTTGTGGCGGTTGGCATCGGGCACACCGCGCAGGCCAAAGGCATCAGCTCCGGCCATGTCTGCGCCCGTCGCAGTCGCGCTATGACCGGGAGGCATTTGCCTGTGGGATTCTGCGCGGGCCGCGCAAGACTGTCCTGCCGATCCGGGAGGCAGGCCCTGCCCCCTGCACGATCTTTCTTTACGTCGCAATCGACGGACCTATGTCACAGATGTGGGGATCAGAGCTCTTTCATACGGAAACCCAAAACACGGAGCGGGCCGATGACCCCACCACCCACAGACGCGCGCCACACCGGCAGCGTGGTCATGCGATGAAAAAGCCCGTTCTTCTGGCCGCACTTGCGGCGGTCATTGTGGGATTGCTGTGGATCAGCAAGGATCAGACCCTGACGCTGGACACGTTGCGCGACAGGCTGGCCGCGCTTGAGGCATGGCGGGCCGACCGCGCCATCGCCTTCGCGCTGCTGTTCATGCTGGTCTATGTCACCGTCACCGCGCTGTCACTGCCCTTTGCGGTGTGGATGACCTTGGCGGCGGGCGCGCTGTTCGGCTTGTGGTGGGGGCTACTGATCGTGTCTTTTGCCTCGACCATCGGGGCGACGCTGGCGTTTCTGGCGGCACGTTATTTTCTGCGCGATTGGGTGCGATCGCGGCTGGGCGCACGAGTTGCCGCCATCGAAGCCGGGTTGGCCCGCGATGGCGCATTTTATCTGTTCACGCTGCGCCTGATCCCGGTGGTGCCGTTTTTTGCCGTCAACCTGCTGATGGGTCTGACGCCGATCCGGGCGCTGACGTTTTATCTGGTCAGCCAGGTCGGCATGTTGGCCGCCACTGCGATCTATGTGAACGCGGGCACGCAGTTGGCGCAGTTGGACAGCCTGTCGGGCATCGCCTCGCCGGGGTTGCTGGCGTCCTTCGCGCTGTTGGGGCTGTTTCCATGGATCGCCCGCAAGGTGCTGGCCGTGCTGAAAAACCGCAAGGTCTACGCGCGGTGGACCCGGCCTGCCAAATTTGACCGCAATCTGATCGTCATCGGCGGCGGCGCGGCGGGGTTGGTGTCGTCCTACATCGCCGCCGCCGCCAAGGCCAAGGTGACTCTGATCGAGGCACACAAGATGGGCGGTGATTGCCTGAACTATGGCTGCGTGCCGTCCAAGGCCCTGATCCGGTCGGCCAAGCTGGCGCATCAGATGCGCCATGCGGGAGAGTATGGGCTTGAGGCCACCGCGCCGACGTTTTCCTTCGCCAGCGTGATGGCGCGGGTGCATGGCGTGATCGCCACCATTGCCCCGCATGACAGTGTGGAACGCTACACCGAGCTGGGGGTCGAAGTGCTGCAGGGCCATGCCAAGCTGATTGATCCGTGGACGGTCGAGATTGCCTTGGCAGGGGGCGGCACCCAGCGGCTGACCACGCGGTCAATCATCATCGCCACCGGGGCCGCGCCCTTTGTGCCGCCGCTGCCGGGGCTGGATAAGGTGGGCTGTCTGACATCAGATACCCTGTGGGACGCGTTGCGCGACCAGACCGAGGCCCCGAAACGGCTGGTGGTGCTGGGCGGTGGTCCGATCGGCACCGAGCTTGCGCAGGCGTTCGCGCGGCTAGGGTCGCAGGTGACCCAGGTGGAAATGGCCCCGCGTCTGATGCTGCGCGAAGATGTCGAGGTGTCGGCGCTGGTGCAGGCGTCCCTGGAACGTGACGGCGTACGGGTGCTGTGCGGGCACAAGGCGCTGCGTTGTGGGATCACCGATGGGATCAAGTGGCTGGAGGTCGACCACGCGGGCGAAATTTTGCGGCTGGAATTTGACACGCTGATCGCCGCCGTCGGTCGCAGCCCGCGTCTGCAGGGGTTCGGGTTGGAGGAATTGGGCATACCGGTAAACCGTGTGGTGGAAACCAACGCCTATCTGGAAACCCTCTATCCCAACATTCTGGCCGCAGGCGATGTGGCGGGCCCCTATCAATTCACCCATACCGCCAGCCATCAGGCATGGTTTGCGACGGTGAATGCGCTATTTGGTGTGTTCAAACGATTTAAGGCGGATTACCGCGTGATCCCTTGGGCCACCTTCACCGACCCCGAAGTCGCCCGTGTCGGCCTGTCAGAGGCCGAGGCGGTGGCGCAGAACATCCCGTTTGAGGTGACGCGCTATGGCATCGACGATCTGGACCGTGCCATTGCAGATGGCACCGCACATGGCTTTGTTAAAGTGCTGACAGTGCCGGGGAAAGACCGGATCCTGGGGGTCACGCTGGTGGGGGCGCATGCCGGGGATCTGATTGCCGAATTCGTGCTGGCCATGAAGCATGGTTTGGGTCTGGGCAAGATCCTTGGCACCATCCACATCTACCCGACGCTGGCCGAGGCCAACAAATATGCGGCAGGTGAATGGCGCCGCGCCCATGTGAACCCGCGCCTGCTGACTATTGCCGCGCGCTTTCACGCCTGGAGGCGCGGATGATCGACGCCGCGCTTTTGCCCGCTCAGCACTATGTGCTGGCACCGCCCGCGCGGTGGCTGGCCGCACGCGGGGTCGGGGCGGATCAGATGTCGCTGCTGGGCTTTGCCTTCGGCGTGTTGGCGGTTCCGGCACTGGCCTTCGGGGCTTTTGGGCTGGCCCTGGCGCTGCTGGCCATCAACCGTGTTGCAGATGGGTTGGACGGGGCCATCGCCCGCGCCACAGCGCCCACCGACCGCGGCGCGTTTTTGGACATCGCGCTTGATTTCGTGTTCTACGCGTTGTTTCCGCTTGGTTTTGCGCTGGCCGATCCGGTCACCAATGCCTTGCCTGCAGCGGTGTTGATCGCGGCCTTTGTCGGCACCGGGTCGTCGTTTCTGGCCTTCGCCAGCATCGCGGCCAAACGCGGGCTGACCGCCGGACACTATCCCGCCAAAGGCATTCACTATTTGGGCGGGTTGACAGAGGGCTTTGAAACCATTGCCGTTTTTGTGGCAATGTGCCTTTATCCGGCTGCCTTTCCGCTTCTCGCCTATGTCTATGCCGCCGCCTGCATCTTGACCACTGTGACACGCTGGCATCAGGGGTGGCGGGCGTTCGGAGCAACCCAAAACCCCCGGCCACGGGTGTAACACAACCGGCAGCGGGCCGTCCCTTGGACAAACCACGTTTTCGCCAACCGATCGGAGCGCCTATGAAACTTCCGCTGCTTGTCCCGCTGCTGCTGTCGCTTGCCAGCCCTGCCTTTGCCGATTGGCAGCAAACACTGGACGCCGCGCGCGGCCAGACGGTGTATTGGAACGCCTGGGGCGGAGATGAGCGCACCAATGCCTTCATCACCTGGGTCAGCACCCAGACCGAAGCCGCCTACGGCGTCAAGATTCAGCAGGTCAAACTGACCGACACTGCCGAGGCTGTGACCCGTGTGCTGTCGGAAAAGGCCGCCGGGCAGGATCAGGGCGGCAGCGTTGACATGATCTGGATCAACGGGCCGAATTTTCTCGCGATGAAGGAACAGGGGCTGCTGCATGGGCCGTTCGTGGCCAGCCTGCCCAATGCCAAATATCTGGACCTGGGGCCGGCCTCGCCGGCATCAGTCGATTTCACCACCCCGGTCGACGGGATGGAAAGCCCGTGGCGGCTTGCGAAATTCGTCTTCACGTATGATTCAGCCCGTGTCGCTGTGGTGCCTGACAGCATGGCGGGTTTTGTCGACTGGGCGGCGGCGCATCCGGGGCGGATGACCCATCCTGACCCGTCGAATTTCATGGGCGCGACCTTTCTGAAACAGGCGCTGATCGAATTGGCCCCCGAGCCAGCCGCCCTGCAGGTTCCGGTGACAGAGGCGGCCTTTGCCACCGCCGCAGCCCCCTTGTGGGCATGGTACGACGCGCTGCGGCCGAACCTGTGGCGGCAGGGGGCGACCTTCCCCGAGAACCAGTCCGTGCAGCAACAATTGCTGAACGACGGCGAGGTGGATATCGCGATGTCTTTCGATCCGGCCTCGACTGCCGCTGCGATTGCGCAGGGGTTGTTGCCCGAAACCGCGCGGGTGTTCGTGCCCAAAGGCGGCAGCATCGGCAATATCAGCTTTGTCGCCATTCCCTACAATGCGGCCCATGCAGCAGGGGCCGAAGTGGTGGCGAACTTCCTGCTGGATCCGGCGACACAGGCGCATATGCAGAACATCGACGTTCTGGGCAGCTTTTCGGTGCTGGACCCGGCCAAGCTGGACGCGGCGGCGCAGTCGGCTTTTGCGGCTCTGCCCAGCGCAGCCGCCTTGCCCACCGTGGCGGATCTGGGGCCGACCTTGCTGGAACCACATGCCAGCTGGATGACCAAGCTGACCGAAGCCTGGGCGCAGCGGTACACCAAGTGACCCAAGCCGGATGACGCAGGATGGCCGCCTGTTGCGAGGTCTGGTGTTGGGCGCAGTCGGGCTTGGCCTGATTGCGCCCATTGCCTTTGGCCTGCTGCAAACCGGGTGCGCCGCCTTTGGCCTGTTGCCCGCACTGCGGCATCACAGCCTGTCGCTGGACCCGTGGCGGCAGTTGGCGGCGCTGCCGGGTTTTGCCACCAGTCTGCGCCTGAGCCTGATCAGCGGGCTGGGCGCGACGGTGCTGTCACTGATCCTCGCCACAGGGCTTTGCGCCGTCTTTCAGGGACGGATGCGGCCGGGTCGTAGCGCGCAGTTGTTGACACCGTTTCTGGCCACACCGCATGCGGCGATGGCGGTGGGGCTGGCCTTTGTGCTGGCGCCTTCGGGCTGGATCGCGCGCGGGGTGGCCGCGGTGATGGGCTGGCACGCTCCGCCCGATCTGGCGACGGTGAATGACGGTTGGGCGCTGGCGCTGATGCTGGGTCTGATGGTCAAAGAGGTGCCATTTCTGGCGCTGGTGATCCTGTCGGCCCAAAGCCAGATTCCGGTGGCGCGGCAGATGGCGGCGGGGCGGGCACTGGGCTATCGGCGCGGCACCCTTTGGATCAAGATCATTATGCCACAGGTCTGGCCGCTGATCCGGTTGCCGGTCTGGGTGGCGCTGGCCTATGCGCTGTCGGTGGTGGATATGGCGATCATCCTTGGCCCGTCAAACCCGCCGACACTGGCCGTGGCGGTATCGCGCTGGTTCACCGATCCTGACCCCGCGATGATCCTGCCTGCCTCTGCCGGGGCGCTGGCACAAGCGGTGGCGGTGCTGGCGGGAATAGCGCTGTTCTGGCTGGCCGAGCGGGCCATCCGCACCTGTGGCCTGTGGTGGCTGCGGCGCGGCGGGCGCGGAACGTGGGCCGGGCCGGGGCTGCGTATGGCCAACGTGGCGGCGATGGGCCTGATGGCGCTGGCGGCCCTGGCGCTAACCGCCCTGCTGGTCTGGTCGGTGGCGTGGCGCTGGGCGTTTCCGCAGCTTTTGCCCGAAAGCTGGTCACTGGCGGCATGGGCTGGGCACAACGCGGACTGGCTGGCCGCGTTGCGCCACACGATCATCCTGGCCGCGGTGACCACTGCGATGTCACTGCTGCTGGCCATCCTGTGGCTGGAGGGGGAAGATCGCGGCCAGTTGCCCCGCGCCAAATGGGCGCAAGCGCTGATCTATCTGCCGCTGCTGGTCCCGCAGATCGGTTTTCTCTATGGGCTGAATGTCGGCTTCTTGCGGCTGGGCGTTTCGGGCGGCCATGCGGCGGTGATCTGGGCGCAGGTGCTGTTTGTGTTCCCCTATGTCATGATAGCTTTGTCGGACCCCTGGCGGGCGCTTGACCCGCGACTGGGCCGGGTGGCGGCGGCACTCGGGGCGGGGCCATGGCGGCGGCTTTTGCTGGTGAAACTGCCGGTCCTGCTGCGCCCGATCCTGACCGCGGCGGCGATTGGTGTGGCTGTCTCCGTGGCGCAGTATCTGCCGACCCTGTTCATGGGCGCTGGCCGCATCGCCACCCTGACCACCGAATCCGTCACCCTGTCGTCCGGCTCTGACCGCCGGGTCACCGGGGTCTATGCCAGCCTGCAAGCCGCCCTGCCCTTTGCCGCCTATCTGCTGGCCTTCGCGGTCCCTGCCGCCCTGCACCGCAACCGTCGTGATCTGACCGGAGCCGCCCCCGCATGAGCCTTGATCTGCACGCCCTGTCGATCCTCAGCCGCAGCGGCAGCCTGTTTGCGCCGCTCAGTCTGCACATCCCGGCGGGCGGCGTCGTGACGGTGATGGGGCCATCGGGGGTGGGCAAATCCACCCTGCTGGACGCCATCGGCGGGCATCTGGCGCAGGGGTTTCATCTGACGGGTGCAGTGCATCTGATGGGCCGCGATGTGACACATCTGCCCGCCGAGGCACGGCGGATCGGCCTGATGTTTCAAGACGCGCTGTTATTTCCACATCTGTCGGTGGGCGACAATCTGGCCTTTGGTCTGCCCGCCGCGCTGCGCGGACGTCAGGCGCGGGCCGAGGCCGTCACTGTGGCACTGGAACAGGCCGGGCTGGCGGGCCTGCAAGACCGCGACCCGGCAACGCTGTCGGGCGGGCAACGCGCGCGCGCCGCCCTGATGCGCACCCTGCTGGCCGAGCCATTGGCGCTGCTGCTGGACGAGCCGTTCTCAAGACTTGACGCCGCGTTGCGCGATGACATCCGGCGCTTTGTGTTTGCGCTGGTCAAGACCCGTGCCATTCCGACGCTGATGGTCACCCACGACCCCGCCGACGCTGCCGCAGCAAAGGGCGCTGTGGTCGCACTGCAGGCGGTGGGGTTGGACTGAACGGGCGAGCGCGCGGGAGGGAAACTTACCTCAGCGATTTGTTCTCATCAGGACGCCGCCCAGAGATCGCGCTGATCCAACCGTTGTCTGCGGCGTCCGGTGTCATTCAGCCCGCAATTCCGTCGCCTTGGGCGCGGTGATTGGCACTTTTGAACAAGGTGACAGACAGGTCCGGAACAAACGTTCGCAACAGACCGAAACCGTTCCACCCGGAACATGGTCTAAGCTGTTGAAAAGGCTTGGCAGGAGTTGGGGGACTCGAACCCACGACCCTCGGTTTTGGAGACCGATGCTCTACCAACTGAGCTAAACTCCTAAGCCTGTCGCGGGGTTAAGGCAGGGCGGCGGGGAAATCAAGGGGCTTTTGCGCGTGGTTGCGGTAAAGCTGCAGGCCGGGCTAAAGTTGCTGTGCATCGGGGACACGCATGACACCAGACGAGATCAGAAGGCGCTTTGCCCAACGGCCTTGGTTGGCCGTCACACAGGCCGAGATGGGGCCGTCGTTGGCGGTGCCGTCGATGTTGTGTGCCGAGGAAAGCCAGCTTTATCACTGGATCGGACAGACTGCCGCCGGATTTGGCGCCACCGTCGATTTGGGCGCGTTTGCGGGCGGATCGGCCGCACGGCTGCTGCAGGGTCTGCAATCGGGTGGCAAGCCGCATCACCTGCACGCCTATGACCGCTTCACCGCCAATGCCGCCGCACGTCAGCGCCACCTGTCGCCCGGTGGCGTGGCCTTGACCGATCAGGACGACATATTGCCCTTGGTGCGCCGACTTCTGGCGCCCTGGCAGGATCATCTGACCCTGCATCCGGGCGATATAGCCACGCAAACCTGGTCTGGCGGAGCGGTGGAAGTGTTGGCGGTGGATGCCGGAAAGACACCGATCCTGGCCGATCAGATCGCGGCGCAGTTCTTTCCGGCTTTGGTGCCGGGGCGTTCGCTGGTGATCCAGCAGGATTTTCTGCATGCCAGCCAGCCGTGGCTTGCCGTGCAGATGCAGGCTTTGGCTGCGTGCTTCGTCCCGCTGGCTCTGGTGGCCCGCGATTGCGTGGTGTTCTTGTGTACCGCGCCGGTCACGGCCAAGGCCCTGCACGGCGCCAAAACCACCGGACTTGACGACGACGCCCTGATTGCGGCTGTCGGTCTGGCACAACACAGCTACGCGCCGATGCTGCCATCCCGGCGCTTTGCTGCGATGGCCGACAAGATCCGCGCCAATCCGGGCATCCGGGTGGCCTGGCAGATGCGCAAGGGCTGACCCAAAGCGGCCGGATCAGGCGTCAATGGGCCGGTAACAAATCACCTGACCCGACACCAGATGGGTCACTTTGGTGGTGGTCACCGTAACACCGCCAGCGCCCTTTTCCTGCGTGACCACCGTGCTGGCCGGCGGTGCGATCAACACCAGCTCAACGGTTTGCACCGGGCCGGTTGTGGGCGGAATATTCTGTTCCACCACTTCGACAATCCCGGCCGACACCACCCGCACCACCATCGCCGTGTGATGCGGCAATCCGCGCCCTTCGTCCCAATAGTCTTCGCTGAAACTGGTGCCTGCCGGACCGTTGACGTCGATGCGCGTGGTCTTGCGCCAGACATAGCGCATGAATTGCAGCACATCGCCGGGCTGCAACGCCTGCGCATTCACCGCTTTGCCCCAGACATAGGACACATCCTTGCCGAAATTGGGCGTCTGTCCGATGGAAGATTTGCCGCCCTTGGCAACGACGCTATCTTCGATCAACGTCCAACACTCACCATCCTTGTAGCGCCCCATCTGACGTTGCGCAAAGGCTACGGCATCACCTGCATTATAGGCCATGGGTGTAATCCCCTGATTTTGAGTGAAATACGGGAAACAGGCACCAAAATTCAACGACTTTGCCCGCAAATCATAGGCCGAAACCGGCCTTTAGAGTAGTTGTTTCTGAACCCGCCGCCGCGCGGTTTTCGCTTGGCCGCAGGGCCGAGTGGCGCTATCCAGCCTTGGCCCAACAAAAGGAAGCCGCCCATGTTCCCCGCCCGCTTTGCCCCGATCCTGTTCGGGTTTATTCTGTCTGGCCTGATGTCGTTCATTGTCTCCGGCCTGTCCACCTTTCGCGCGCTGGGCCTGGGCAATGGCTTTGGCGCGGCATGGGCAGGCAATTGGGTGGTGTCCTGGGCGGTGGCGTTTCCGGTCGTTCTGGTCGTCGCCCCGATTGCCCGGCGGCTGGTGGCCCGGTTGGTCGCGCCAAAATAAAATACCGCGCAGGGCTGCCCCTGCGCGGTAACCTCATTCCGTAGGGTGCGTGATTGCACCCACCACCCTTACGCCAGGATTTTCGACACGACGCCTGCGCCGACGGTGCGGCCGCCTTCGCGGATGGCGAAGCGCAGTTTCTCTTCCATCGCGATCGGGGCGATCAGGGTCACGTTGAACTTCAGGTTGTCGCCCGGCATCACCATTTC
>JANPOY010000025.1:0-7457 GCA_031428215.1 Paracoccaceae bacterium | reverse complement strand
GCAGCTAAGTTTCAGCATTATATAGCCGAGCAGACCGAACCCTGCGACGGCATAGAGGTCATACACTTTTGAATTAACGGAATAAACGCCGATAGAGCAGAAAGCCATGATGATGGGAAACAGGACGTGGTAGGGCACTTTCAGCAGCTTGACCCAAAGCCCGATCAGCGGCAGGTTCAAGACGATCAGCATCAGGTTGCCAATCCACATGCTGGCAATGATGCCCCAGAACAACGCGGGCTGATCGGTCGCGACATTCGGCCCCGGTACGATGCCCTGGATGATCATCGCCCCCACCATCAACGCCATGACCGGATTGGCGGGAATGCCCAGCGTCAGCAATGGAATGAAGCTGGTTTGGGCGCCGGCGTTGTTCGCGCTCTCTGGCCCCGCGACGCCTGCGATTGCGCCTTTGCCGAACTGCTCCGGCGTTTTTGAGATACGCTTTTCGACGGTATAGGACGCAAACGCCGCCAGGACCGCGCCCCCACCCGGCAGAATGCCCAGCGCCGACCCCAGCATGGTGCCCCGCACCATCGGTGCCACCATCGCCTTCAGATCCTCGCGCGACGGCCAAAGCGCGCCCAGTTTGGTGCCCAGAACCGTGCGATCCTGCTCGCCCTCCAGATTGCGCAGGATCTCGGCAATACCGAACACGCCGACCGCAAGGGCCACAAAGTTCAGCCCGTCCGCATAGGCGGTGATGCCAAAGGTAAACCGCGGTGTGCCCGTGTAGATATCGGTGCCCACCACGCCCAGCAGCAGGCCCAGCACCACCATCGCCAGCGCCTTCAGGATTGATCCGTGCGCCAGGGCGATGGCGGACACAAGACCCAGCAACATCAGGCTGAAATACTCCGCCGCGCCGAACTTGAGCGCGACGACCGTCAGCGGTGGCGCAAACACCGCCACCAGCAATGTGGCCACGGTGCCCGCAAAGAACGACCCCAACGCCGCCACAGCCAAAGCCGTGCCTGCCTTGCCTTGCCGCGCCATCTGATACCCGTCGATGGCGGTCACGGCAGACGAACTTTCACCCGGCATGTTGATCAGAATGGCCGTGGTCGAGCCGCCATACTGCGCGCCATAATAGATACCGGCGAGCATGATCAGCGACGAGACCGGTTCCAGTTGGAAGGTGATGGGCAGAAGCATGGCGATGGTGGCGGTCGCCCCGATACCGGGCAGCACACCGATCAAAGTGCCAAGGATGACACCGATCAGGCAAAACAGCAGATTTTCCGGGCTTGCAGCGGTGGCAAAACCAAGGCTCAGATTTGACAGCAGTTCCATGATCGCCTCCTACAATGGCAGCCAGGGGCCAAACCGCCGGAACGGCAGACCCAATGCCACGCTGAATACCAAGGTGCAGAAAATCGTCACGCCAACCGCCAGACCCAACGCATAGAGCGGTTTCAGCTTCAGTCCGGCCAAAGCCGCTATCAGCGTGGTCACAAAAATGGACGGCACAAAGCCAAGACCCCGGACCGTCAGGCCAAAGAACACCGGAGCTGCCAGGATGAAAACCATCCCGCGCCAGGCATAATTGCCAACATCCTCGCCGACAGACCCGAAGGCAGAGACCACAATCGCCGCGCCAAGCCCCAACAGCACCACGGACAGGACGGCAGGAAAGTATCCTGGCCCCATGCGCAATGTACTGCCCATTTCCAGCCCCAGACATTGCAGGCCGAACACCGCACCAAAGAAAATGAACAAAAGCCCGGCGGTGAAATCCGCCTTGTTGATCGCAGCCATCATTGCCCCTCCCGGCATGAAACAACGGCCCCGGTCATGGACCGGGGCCGCAAAGCTCAGTCTGCGTAGACACCGGCCGTTTCGATCACTGGCTTCCAGCGGGCGATTTCGCTTTCCAGTTTGGCCTTCAAGGCGGCGGGTGTCGCGTCGGCGGCCGGCGATGGGGTCGTGCCCAGTTCGGCCAGCGCCGTTGCGATTTCGGGATCGGCCAGCGCCTTTTGCAGCGCGGCAGACAGACGCTCTGTTGCTTCGGCGGGGGTGCCTTTGGGGGCATAGATGCCATGCCAGATGGACACTTCCATGCCCGGCAGGCCCGCTTCGGCCACGGTCGGCAGATCAGGGAAGATATCCAGACGCGCCGGTGTCGTCACCGCGAAGGCCTTGATCGTGCCGCCCTTGATCTGTTCGGTCGTGTTGGTCGACTGGTCGCACATGATGTCGATTTGCCCGCCCAGAAGTTCGGTCATGGCAGGGCCTGTGCCTTTGTAGGGCACCGTCACGATGGGCGCCTCTACCGCCTGCATGAACAGCATGCCGCACAGGTGCGAGGCCGCGCCAATGCCCGCATTCGCCATGGTGATCGTTTCGGCGTTTTCCTTGACATAGGCGATGAACGACGCCATGTCGGTCGGCTCAAAATCCTTGCGCGCAACCAGCGTCATCGGAACTTCGGTCACAAGACCAACATATTCAAATGCTTCCGTTGGTTTGTAGGCAAGGTTGCGGTACAGGGTGGCGGATGTCGCCATGCCGATATGATGCAGCAGAATGGTATAGCCATCGGCTTCGGCACCGGCCACCTGACCCGCACCCAGTGTGCCACCGGCACCGCCGACGTTTTCGACGATGATCTGCTGGCCAAGGTCGGCAGACATCTTTTCAGCCACAAGGCGACCGACCGTATCGGTGGGGCCACCAGCAGAGAACGGCACGACCATTGTGATCGACCGGTCAGGATAGGTTTGCCCAAAGGCGGCAGTTGCCGTGAGGGCGGTTGCCGCAGCAAAGGCTGCGAGTTTGACGGACAGGGCCATTGGTTCCTCCCAAAACGTGGCGATATGGGCCGCGCACCTGATCGGCGCCGCGGTTGAGCGGAGGAAGGGCGCTTTGGGACTGTGGCGCAACAGGGCTGAGTGGCAAAGATTACAGAAATGTAACGCTGCGATGCAGCAATGGGTGGATGTCGGAACATCGGGGTTTGGGCATGGGTGGAAATCCACCCGACTGACGCTCAGTCGTCACTGTCCTCGACCAGTCGCCGGTCCAACCCGTGTTTCTGCATTTTTTCGTACAGCGTCTTGCGCGACACCCCGAGCGATTCATAGACCCGCCGCAAACGCCCGCGATGCGCTGCAATCGCGCCTGCAATGACAGATCGTTCAAATCCTGCCACCCGGTCCGCCAGCCGTGGCACCTCTGGCCCGGAACTGCCCGGCATCCAGTCCAAGCCCAGCACAAACCTGTCCGCCATGTTGCGCAATTCGCGCACGTTGCCTGGCCAGTCGCGCCCTGCCAGGTCTGCCAGCATCTCTGGCTCGGGCGTGCGGTCGGGTGCGGAATGACGCGCGGCCGCCTCTCTGACCAGTTGCAGGAACAACAGCGGGATATCCTCACGCCGCGCCGACAGGGGTGGTACACGCAAGATTGCCACGTTGAGGCGCCAATACAGGTCTTCGCGGAATGCACCTTTCGCCACTTCCGCCGCCAGATCCGTCTTTGACGTCGCAATGAACCGCACGTCGAGGGGGATCGGATCGTTGGACCCCAGCCGCGTGATGAACCGGTCCTGCAGCACGCGCAACAGTTTGGCTTGCACATCTAGAGGCATCTGACCCACTTCATCCAGCAGAATCGTGCCCCCCCGCGCATGTTCAAACCGCCCGAACCGCGCCCGCATTGCCCCGGCAAAGGCCCCGGCCTCGTGGCCGAACAGCTCTGACTCAATCAGCGCCGCTGGCAGGGCGGCGCAGTTCACGGCCACGAACGGTTTGGCACTGCGCGGTGACAGATCGTGCATCGCATGTGCCACAACCTCTTTGCCCGCCCCCGTCGGCCCCACAATCAATACATCCGCCTCAGACGCACCAATCGCACGCAAGCGGTAACGCAGGTCGATCATCGCCGCCGAACGTCCGGGCAGCCGCGCTTCCATGTCATCGCGTTGCCCTGCGGCGGCCCGCAAGCGCCGGTTGTCCAGAACCAGGCCCCGGTGGTCCATGGCCCGGCGCAACACCGCAATCAGGGACTGCGCCACAAACGGCTTTTCAATGAAATCATAGGCCCCGCGCCGCATCGCTTCGACCGCAAGCTGAACCTCGGCGTGGCCGGTGATCAGAATGACCGGCAGGTCTGGGTCCATATCCCGCAGCCGCTGCAACAGGGTCATGCCATCCATCCCGGGCATGCGGATATCACTGACCACCACGCCGTTCAGACCCGGCCCCGCATGATCCAGCACTTCTTCTGCCGACGTGAATCCAGTCACCGCAAGCCCGGCAAGTTCCAGTGCCTGCACGGTTGACGCACGCATCTGCGCATCATCATCCACCAGCAATACCCGGGTTGGTGTCATTCTGCGGCCTCCTGCCGTGTGCCGCTGGCTTGCAGGTTCAGCGTGAACACGGCTCCGCCAGCCGGATCATTGGCCACCCGCAAATCACCCCCGAAATCCTTCATGATGTTGAAGGAAATCGACAGCCCCAACCCCAGCCCCGAACCGACGCTTTTCGTCGTGAAAAACGGGTCGAAAATCCGGTCCGCAATGGCCGACGGCACCCCCGGTCCATGGTCGCGCACGGTCAGCAAGACCCGACCGCCCTGCTGTCGGCCTGTCACCTCAATCCGCCGGTCGGCACAGTCCGCCATTGCATCCGCCGCATTTGACAACAGGTTCACCAAGACCTGCTGCAACCGAACCGGTCCACCGCGCACTGTTGGCAGATCGTCTGGCATATCGACCGTCACCAGCAACTGTCGCGGTGCCAAAATGGCCAAGGCTTCGGTCACCGCGTCTCGCAACACGATGTTTTGCAACGGCACATCCGGTTTGCGCGCCACATGGCGCAGATGCCGCGCGATCGCGGCCATCCGGTCAATCAGCGACAGGATTTGCGCCACATTTTCTTTCGCTCGGACACCATCCCCGCGGTCGATCAAGATCGCTGCCGAATCCGCATAATTTCGCGCCGCTGCCAACGGTTGGTTGATCTCGTGGCTCAGCGCCGCCGACATCTGCCCCAGTGCTGCCAGCTTGCCGGCCTGCACCAGATCGCCTTGGGTGCGGCGCAATTCCTGTTCCGTCAGCCGCCGTTCGGCAATCTCGGTCTCGATCAGCGCATTCGCCTGTGCCAGATCCGCCGTGCGCACTGCCACCCGCAATTCCAATTCCGCCTTCGCCTGTTCCTGCAGCAACAAGCGCTCTGTCAACTGGGCTTTGCGTTGCCAAATCAGCAGCAGCACCGCCAACACTGCCCCCAAAAACGCCAGCGCCGCAAACCGCGCCTGCCCGCGCAAATAGGCTGTGTCCAGCCAGACATGCACCGTCCACCCCGCGCGCGGCATCAGTTTTTGCGCCGTCAAATATTCGCGCCCGGCAATCGTCAGCAACCCGCCGGCCCGCTTTGCCGCCATTTCCGTCACCGGGACATTCGCATAGCGCCGCGACGCCGTCGTCCGCGCCAACCTGTCCGGCGTCAGCGGCAGCAAGCCTTGATACAACAGGGTTGGGTCCGTGGATAAAAACACGATCCCCTCGGGGTCGGTCACCACGATTGCCACATCCTGTGCCCGCCATTCCGCTTCGATCACGTCCAGCCCGATTTTTGCGGCTATGACGCCCACCGTCACGTTCTGATCATCGCGGATCGGCGCAGCGAAGTAATAGCCGCGCACGCCCGAGGTCGTGCCAATGGCATAAAACCGCCCCTTCTGCCCCGCCAATGCCGCTGTGAAATAGGGGCGATAGGTGAAACTCTGGCCGATGAAACTGTCTTCGCGGTGGTGATTGGAGGCCGCGATCGTAACGCCATCCGGCGTCATGATGTAAATGTCCGATGATTCCAGTGCCGCATTGCGTGCCTGAAGCCACGCGTTCATCGCTTGCACCCGCGCCGCATCCGTCGGGTTCTGCACCAGCCGCAACACGCGTTCCTGATCCGAAAGCAAATCGGGCACCGTTTCAAACCGCCGCAAATGCCCGTCCAACGCCTGTATGGTCAGGCCAAGCGAAGCCGCCGCGCGCGCGCGACCCTCTGCCATGTATAGTCCAGTGGCCGTGCGCGAGACGGCAATGAACATCGCAAGCGCGCCTGCAAGGCAAAGAGCGATCAGGATCAAGGGGGATCGTCGCATCATGTCCATGTCGGCCCCAGGTCAGTCACCTCCGGCATTCGGAATAATCTGACCCAACCTGATACTGGTCCAGCCCTCCGGCTTTGTATAGTGGCGCGCGCAAGGCGCACAAATCAGCGTTTGTCTGCTCAGTAACAGCTGCAACAACCGTGGACGCAACCTGATACCGCAGGTGATTGCAGAGCCTTTGGCAGGGCAACATCAGAATCGTTGGTATGCAGAGTTCGCGTTGCCAAACTCAACGGGCGACACACGCCACTCTAGGGGTTGTTGAGATTCAAGACTCACAACGTGGCCGATTTCTGATTCAAACTTCCCGAAGGCGAGGTTTGGATGCCGATTGATCGCTATGTCATCACGGATCGCCAATGGGCGAAGATTGAATCGCACTGTCTGATCCTGGTCGGACGGGTGGTGACGCCCGCCCGTTTCTCGATGCCGTGTTCTGGAGTGAGGGCATGAACGCCACTGGTCCGAGAGATTGCCCGAACGCGAACTGGGGCACAGTGGCGCGACATTCCCGGTGAATTCGGCAAGTGGACCTTCGTCTACCGCAGGTTTCGCGACTGGGGTATTTGAACGCATATTCAATGCCTTGTCTGCAGATCCCGACACAGAGCTGGCGATGATTGGCGGAACTGTCGTCAAAGTCCACCGGCATGGGCAGGGCTCGAAAGGGGGACTCAAAGTCAGGCGATAGGCAAGTCCAAGGGCGGCTGGACGACCATGAGACTGGCGCTGACAGATGCCTTGGGTAACCTCATGCGCTTCGTGCTCAAGCCCGGCCATCGCTTTGACACCTTCGCCGCCACACCGCTGATCAAGGAGATCAGCTTCGGTGCATTGCCCGCCGACAAGGCCTTCGACAGCAATTGGTTCCTTGCGGACGCGAACGAACGGGGGGCCTTGATCTGCATATCTCAGCATCCGCGGCGCGCCGTTGCCTTGCCAATCGACCCTGACCTCTACAAAAGCCGTCACCTTATAGAAAACTTCTTCTGCAAACTCAAAGAGTTCAAGCGGATCTCAATGCGAGCATACAAGACTGACGCGTCGTTCAAGGCGATGATCTCTGCCGCAGCAACTCTTATCAACTCGCACTGAAAGTCAACACGCCCTAGGTGCGCTGACCGGTGGCCGCAGCATTTCATCCGCGGCCGCGATAGGTCGGCACGCCCTGATCCGGCACCCAGACGGTTGGCGGCACTGGCCCGGTCTGGTAGAACACGTCAATCGGGATGCCGCCGCGCGGATACCAGTAGCCGCCGATGCGCAGCCATTCAGGGTCAAGCAGATCAACCAGCCTTCTGCCGATCGAGACCGTGCAATCCTCGTGGAAGGCACCGTGA
>JANPOY010000024.1:0-2411 GCA_031428215.1 Paracoccaceae bacterium | reverse complement strand
CAGGACCAGCACCACCCCAACCACAAACGTTCCCACGCCGTAAACCTGTCGGGCGACGGAATCGGTTATACCAAGGAGATGGCCGAACAGAATGTGATCAAGGTGCAGTTCCGATTCGGTGCGGCTATGCAGGACCAGGCCGAAGGCGAACAATCCCGTGAACACCACCCCCAGGACCGTGTCCTCCTTGATGCGGCTGTTTTGTTTGATGTAACCGGTCGCGGCGGAGCAGAGCAGCCCCGACAAAAAGGCGCCCACCGCCAGCGGCCATCCGGCCAGATAAGCCAGCACGATTCCCGGCAGCACCGCATGGGAAATGGCATCCCCCATCAGCGACCAGCCTTTCAGCACCACAAAACACGAGAGCACCGCACACAAGGCAGCCACCACCGAGCCGGTGAGCAGGGCGTGGCGCATGAATTCGAACTGGAGCGGGTCGAAAAAATTCATGATGCGGCGGTGGCCTCCAAATTGGCCCGCGCCCGGCGGCGGGCGGAGAGCAGGCCGTGTTTGGGTGCGAAAAGGAACGCCCCCAGGAAAATAAGGGTTTGCAGGGTGACGATGCAACCACCGGTGGCGCCGTTGAAAAAGTAACTGGCATACGCTCCCGTAACCGAGGTGACGACTCCCAGTCCGGCGGAAAGCCATAACATGACACCAAAGCGGTCGGTGAGCAGATACGCGGTCGCGCCGGGGGTGATCAGCATCGCAACCACCAGGATAGCTCCCACTGTCTGCAACGCCGCCACCGCTGTGGCGGACAGCAGCGTAAGCAGGGTCAGATGCAGCAGGCCGGTGCGCAGGCCAATGGTCCGGGCCTGATTTGGATCAAAACAGAACAACATCAGATCCCGCCATTTGAGCCCCACCACCAGCAGGGTCACTCCACTGATGATCACCAGTTGCCATACTTCCTTGTCTGGGATGCCGAGAAGATTCCCGAAAATGATCGTCTTCCGGTCCACGCCGGCGGGATTCAGCGAAATCAATAACAATCCCAGGGCAAAAAACGAAGTGAAGACAATCCCGATGCTGGCATCCTCCCGGATCCGGCTCTTCGCCTTGATCAACGCCATCGCTCCCGACGCCAGCAAGCCCGCCACAAAGGCCCCGAGAGCAAAGGGCAGCTTCAGCAGATGCGCCAGCGCCACCCCCGGCACCACCGCGTGGGACAACGCATCCCCCATGAGGGACCAGCCCTTCAGGGTGATGAAGGACGAGAGAAACCCACACACGCCGCCGACCAGCGCGCTCACCCAGATGGCGCGCAGCATGTACTCGTAGTGGAGGGGAGTGAGGAGAGTTTCCAGCATTGGGGGAAGTCAGGGAAGAGTGGTCAGCGGTCAATGTGCATGGGACAGCCAAAAGACCGCAGAGCGGTCAAGGACGGTAGCCGTGGACTTCAGTCCACGGCAGGGACGTGCAAAAGCTTGTGTCGCAGAGCGACACCGGATTAACGTCCGAGCGCGTTCCCACCTCTGAACCGTCGCCGCCCCATGGCTAATAACTACCTTTCCCTGCACTTCCACGTCGTCTTCTCGACCAAACACCGGGAGCGCTGGATCACCCCGGAAATCGAATCCGAGATGTGGGCTTATCTCGGCGGTATTTGCCGGGCGCACGGGGTTAAGGCGCTCATGATTGGAGGCGTGGAGGACCACATCCACTTGCTGGTGGGCATGCCCGCGACGGTGCTGCTGTGCGATCTTGTAAAGCGGATCAAAGGTGAATCTTCGAAATGGATTTCGACCAAATGGCCGGCGATGAAGGCGTTTTCGTGGCAGGATGGGTATGGCGGTTTTTCCATCGGCCATTCCCAAATCAGGGACACGGTTCATTACATCAGCCACCAGCGGGAGCATCACCGGAATTTCAGTTTTGAGCAGGAATACCGGCGTTTCGTGGAAGTCCACGGGCTTCCGTTGGACGAGAAATATTTGTTGGGCTGAGCGATTATTGCCGAGGGAGCTTGGAATTGCGGAGTCCGGTGTCGCTCTGCGACACGGGGTCTTTCGTTCGGAATTCCGTGGACTAAAGTCCACGGCTAACGTCCTTGACCGCTCTGCGGTCACCGATTCTCTACAAACGTAGGATGGTGAGGGGACAGTCATGATTTCCTCTCCTCAGTGCGTTGCTCATCTGCCCGTTGTTTGACAAGCTCTTCGCGCCCGGCGCGGTCTTTATACTCCAGATGCCCGTCTTTGCCGAAAACCAACGGCCTTTCGTCGTCCGTCAACAGCCGCACGGCGCGCCCGTCGTGTTCCTCCACCGTGCTGTGCTCGAAGTGGAACTGCCGGAGGACGCCGCCGAAGGCCGTGGTCAGGTTCTGCTCCGTGAAGACGTCGGCGGTGGGGCCGCTGGCGAGCACGGTGCGGTTCAACAGGACGACCTGGTCACAGAACTCCGGTACG
>JANPOY010000023.1:0-3720 GCA_031428215.1 Paracoccaceae bacterium | reverse complement strand
AGTAGGTGAGGGTCAGCAAAGAGCCGCCTTGGTTCATCATGGCGCACGCGCGCTGGCAGACGGCGGTGAACGAATAGACCGAGATATCCATCGTCATCAGAAAGTTTTTGCGCGAGGTTTCCACATAGCGGCCACGCAATTCATTCTTGTCTGAAAAGCCGATAGCGTGGACCAGAAAGTCGATCTTGCCCCACAACTGTTGCAGATGCACGAACAGCGCATCGATCGATGCCTCGTCTGACACGTCGCATTCGATGAACTCTTTCATCCCGATCGATGCAGCCAGCGGTTCAACCCGCTTTTTCAGCGCTTCGCCCTGATAGGAAAACGCCATCTGCGCGCCCTGCGCTGCAAGCTGCTGTGCGATGCCCCATGCGATAGACTTGTCATTCGCAAGCCCCATGATCAGCCCGCGTTTTCCGTGCATAAGTCCGGTTGACATTCCTTGCCCCTCGCCCATTTTCTGGTTCTGACAATGACGTGTAGGCGATCCAACCGCTTGCATCAAGGGCGCAAGGCCCTGCGGGGGAACAGGATGGCAGCCATGGAAAGAAGCGACATTTTTGCGGGTGATGACCCGTTTGCCATTGCCCAAGCGTGGCTGCGCGAGGCCGAGGCGCAAGAGCCGAATGATCCGAACGCCATTGCGCTTGCCACCGTCGATGACCACGGCATGCCCAATGTGCGGATGGTGCTGTTGAAAGACATCGAGCCTGCGGCCTTTGTCTTTTATACGAATTATGACAGCAGCAAAGGGCGCGAAATTGCGGCGAGCGGCAAGGCGGCCTTCGTGCTGCACTGGAAATCGCTGCGCCGCCAAATCCGTATGCGTGGCATGACATCGCGCGAGGAAGGCCCGCAGGCCGATGCCTACTATGCCAGCCGCAGCCTGAAATCGCGGCTGGGGGCCTGGGCGTCGCGCCAGTCAGAACCCCTGTCATCGCGCGAGGCATTGCTGGGCGAAGTGGCGAGGATCACGCTGTCAAAAGGGCCAAATCCGCCCCGTCCGCCGTTCTGGGGCGGTATCCGCATCGACCCTGTCGAGATCGAATTTTGGGCCGACGGCGCATTCCGCCTGCATGACCGGTTTCGCTGGCAACGCGAAACTGTTGCCGATCCGTGGACAGTTACACGACGTAATCCTTGATATTGGCCTGCCTGTCTGATGAATTTCAGCATCGGGCATTGGCGATGTGGTTTTACAGTCACGTTTGCCACTTGAAAGATCGTACGTATTAACGTCATGACTGAGGTTATGGGCTTTATCTGGGGAAACGGCTCTCAAAATGACTGACGAAGATATGATTGTGCAAACATTGCACGGTCGCGTGAAGTGGTTCGATCCGGCAAAAGGTTTTGGTTTCATCGTCGCTGAAAGCGGCGGTGCGGACGTCTTGTTGCATGCGAATGTACTGCGAAACTACGGCCAGAACTCGATTGCGGATGGTGCAGGGATCACTGTCAAAGTGCAGATGACCCAACGTGGTGTTCAAGCTGTCGAAGTGCTTTCGATTGAACCGCCCGAAGGGTCCGCCTTTCCGATGGGCGAGGATGAGTTGCCGGTTTCGCATGACGAAATCATGGCGCGTCCGCTTGAACCCGCCCGGGTGAAATGGTTCGATAAATCCAAGGGCTTTGGCTTTGCCAACGTGTTCGGACGCGCTGAAGACGTGTTTATCCATGTCGAGGTGCTGCGTCTTTCGGGCTTTGCCGATCTGCAAGCGGGTGAGGCCATCTGCCTGCGCATCATTGACGGCAAGCGCGGCCGGATGGCGGTTCAGGTGGTGTCATGGGAAGCAGCGTCACGGCAACCTGGTTAGCGGCGGCGCTGTGCCTGCTCCCGGTGCTGGGGCAGGCGGCGTGCAGCATTGATCAGGTCGAACTGCGCGGCGAAGGCCTGCGCGCCCGGTTTTCTGTTGAAGTGGCAGATAGTGACGCGGAACGCGCCAAGGGCCTGATGTTTCGTGACAAGATGGCCACGTCGCGCGGTATGCTGTTTGTCTATCCGACCCCGCGCCGCGCGCAGTTCTGGATGAAAGACACCCTTATCCCGCTCGACATGATTTTTCTGAATGCGCAGGGCGTGGTGACGCGCGTGCATAGCAAGGCCACACCGAAGGACGTGACGCCCATTGATGGCGGCGCGGATGTGCAGTTTGTGCTGGAAATCAATGGTGGTCTGGCGGCCCGCATGGGTATTGCGGCGGGGGCCGAGTTGCGCCACCCGGCGATTGCGCAAGATGCCGCCGTCTGGCCCTGCAGCGCCGAATGAACGGGTGCCCGCACAAGCATCACGTCAAACGATTGAACAAAGGTGCAAATAGCGCCTTTTCAATCGCAGCCGACCCGGATAAGACAGCCGCAGTCGGGGCGTAGCGCAGCCTGGTAGCGCGACGGTTTTGGGTACCGTAGGTCGGAAGTTCGAATCTTCTCGCCCCGACCATTTGAGAAAATGCACATCGTGAACACCCAAACCACCCGGAGTGATCATGGACGAGGCTACCCTCACCCTTCGTTTTGACAACAGCTATGCCCGCATGCTGCCCGGCACCTATCTGCGCGCAGCACCTGACCGTGCCCCCGACCCGCATCTGTTGGTGTTCAACCATGATCTGGCGACCGCACTCGGGATGGACGCACGCGCCGTGCAGGACCACGCGGCGGAGTGGTTTTCGGGCCAGGTGATTCCGCCGGGGGCCGATCCGATTGCGATGGCCTATGCCGGGCATCAGTTTGGCGGATTTTCACCGCAACTGGGCGACGGGCGGGCGCATCTGTTGGGCGAAGTGCTGGATGGCGCGGGCCGGCGGTGGGATATTCAACTGAAAGGGTCGGGCCGCACGCCGTTTTCGCGCGGGGGTGATGGCAAGGCCGCCGTTGGCCCGATGCTGCGCGAATATCTGATGGGCGAAGCGATGCATGCCATGGGCATCCCGACCACCCGCGCGCTGGCCGTTGTGATGACCGGCGATGATGTGCGGCGCGACAGCCTGCTGCCCGGTGCCGTCGTGGCACGGGTGGCGGCAAGCCATATCCGCGTCGGCACGTTTCAGTTCTTTGCCGCGCGTGGCGAGGCGGATACGTTGCGCGCGCTCACCGACTACACCATTGCGCGGCACGATCCGGCGCTGGCGCAGGCGGCCAACCCGGTCGCCGCGTTTCTGGATGCGGTGATCGACCGGCAGACCCGGCTGATTGCGCTGTGGATGGGCGTGGGGTTCATTCATGGTGTGATGAACACCGACAACATGGCCATCTCGGGCGAGACGATCGATTACGGCCCCTGCGCCTTTATGGAGGGCTATGCCCCGGGCACGGTCTATTCCTCCATCGATCACAGCGGGCGCTACGCTTACGCGAACCAGCCGCTGATCATGGGCTGGAACATCGCCCGGCTGGCCGAGGCGCTGTTGCAATTGCTGGACCCCGACGCTGACCGCGCGGTTGATCTGGCCGATACGCTGCTGGACGGGATCGCTGCACGCTATCGTGCAGCCTGGTTGGATTTGATGCGCGCCAAGCTGGGGCTGGCGGGCACACAGGAAGGCGACGGCGCTTTGGCCGATGATCTGCTGGCCGCGATGGTCGGGCAGGGGGCCGATTGGACGCTGACCTTCCGGCGGCTGGCAACGGCGGTGGACGGCGATACGGGGGTTCTGCGCCCGCTGTTTGCCGATTTCACCGCCATGGCGGATTGGCTGCCACGCTGGCGCGCAAGGC
>JANPOY010000022.1:0-18214 GCA_031428215.1 Paracoccaceae bacterium | reverse complement strand
CCGAGAACGGGCAGACCTTGCGGCGGCGGAAAAACGGTTTGTTCGCCATGGTTTAGGCTCCTTTCCTGAGGCTGGGGATCAACGACGCGGGCCGCCGAACGACGGACGCTCGCCACGGTCACCACCGCGGTCGGGACGGTCACCGCCGAACGAAGGACGCTCACGACGTTCACCACCGAAGCCACCTTCGGGACGGTCGCCACGGTCGCCACGCTCACGCTCGTCGCGCTTTTGCATCTGGACCGAGGGGCCCTCGACATGGGCATCGACCTTGATGGTCAGAATGCGCATCACGTCGTCATGCAAACGCATCAGGCGTTCCATTTCCTGAACGGCGGCCGAAGGCGCATCCGATTTCATCAGGGCATAGTGGCCTTTGCGGTTTTTGTTGATCTTGTAGGCCATCGTCTTGACGCCCCAGTATTCGTGTTCAACGATCTTGCCGCCGTTGTCCGCGATGACTGTGGAGAAATGTTCGATAAGGCTTTCAGCCTGCGCAGAGGAAAGATCCTGACGCGCGATCATGACATGCTCATATAGCGGCATGTAAACTCCGATCTGGTGTGGCGCATTTCATAGGACGGGCAAACACTTTCCGCGGCCCGTCCACGAGAGCCTGCGCCGTTACGTGGAATTGCGGAAAGATGCGGCCTTATACCGGGATTTCACGGTGATGCAAGGGCGGTGGGGTGACGCCGTTGTGACTGTGCGGTGGCGCGCAGAAGTTGTTTGAAGGCGATGAATTGAGCGCAGCGCTGCAGTTGCGGCAAGGAGGGGGCGGGCCGGGCTGATCCGGCGTAACCTGAACTGTCGGAGTTTTTGATGTCCCGTTTTGTCCCTTTTGCCATGATCGCGGCCCTTGCCGCAGCCCCCGCCTTTGCCGAAGCCGAAAAATACACGCTGGACCCCAGCCACAGCCAGATCGTGTTCACCTATCAGCATTTGGGCTTTTCGACCACCACCGGCATGTTTTCGGGATTCAACGGTGAGATCCTGTTTGATCAGGCCAACCCGGCTGCGTCTTCGGTGACGGTGTCGTTTCCGGTGAAAACCATGCTGACCGGCTGGCAGGAACGTTTTGACCATTTCATGAGCAAGGACTTCTTCGACGCGGCCGACGACGAGATGGTGTCCTTCGTGTCCACCGCGATTGAAGTGACCGGCGAAAAGACCGCCAAGATCACCGGCGATCTGACGTTGAACGGCGTCACCAAATCCGTGGTTCTGGATGCCGTGATGAATCAGGTGGGCGAGCATCCGATGCTCAAGCAGGCTTGGGCCGGGTTCAGCGCCACCACGACTTTGGTGCGTAGCGAGTACAATCTGGGCCAGTTCGCGCCCTTCGTCAGCGATGAAGTGCTGCTGAACATCTCGGTTGAGGCTGGCAAAGCCGCCGAGTAAGCCCCGGTCACCAGTTTACACCAAAGCAAAGGCCGCCGGGAGTGTTCCCGGCGGCCTTTTGTGTGGCAGTGCAGTGGTTTAATCTACGGGGTGCCAGTTGGTTGCACAGCCGCAAAGGTCGCCGGGATTTTGGCCCGGCGGCTATGTCACTTGCGGGTGGCGGTCAGGGCCACATCGACACTGACAGCAAAGCCGACGGTCGCCTCGTCGGCATAGGTGCCGCCGATGCCGAAATCGCGACGGTCCAATGCCGCTGCGCCCTGCATCGTGGCCGTGTTGCCATTGATCTGCAGCGTGAAGGGCAGGGACAGCGCCTTGTCCTGTCCGTGCAGGTTCAGCGAGCCCATGGCCTGATATCCGGTGCTGGCGGGCAGAATATCGGCGGTGAAGGTGGCTGTGGGATGCGTGGTCACATCAAAGAACTCGGGGCCTTTGGCCTGATCGGTGACAGACCCGAGGGTCAGCGATGCAAGGTCGATGGTCACCTTGACCTGACCATGTTTGCCGTCCATGGCCGTCTCATCAAAGCTGATCTCGGCGGTCCAGTTGGCGAAGTTGCCTTCAACGGCGGCCCCCATCTGCTGCACCTTGAAGGTCAGGCTGCCCGTCGTCACCTGCCAGTTGCCAGCGGTCGTGGCCGGAACAGCGGCGGGGGCGGTGGCGACCGTTTGCGGTGCGGCGGTGGGCAGCAGCGCATAGGCCAGTCCCGCCCCCGCCATGTAAATCGCCAGTGCCGCCAGCAGGGGCGCGCGGCTGCGCGGCACGGCGCGGGGACTTTGCGGCGCCGAGACACCGCGTGTCATCCGGCCCAGCGTGGCGTCGCGGTCGATCAGGTGATGTTTCACCGCACCCGCCACATGCAACAAAAGCGAGGCCACCAACAATTTGGTGAACACCCAATGCGTTGTGCCAAACACCGCCGCGACAATTTCCGATTTCGGCACCATCGGCAGGCCTTGCCCCAGAGGCCAAAGTATCGGCGCAAAGCCCGAAAGCGCGGCGTGATGGATCCAGCCGCTGAGCGGCACTGCCACCAGCGATATGTAAAGCATCCAATGCACCGCTGCGGCCAGGGTGATTTCGACCCGGCGGTCGGGGTGCAAAGGCACCGGATGTGCCTGACCCAAGGCCCAAAGGATGCGCGCCAGCGCCACCGCGAAAGCAGCGATGCCGATGGTTTTGTGAAGTGAGAACAGCTGGGCTTTGAGCCCGATCGACTCGGCCGTCGCCGGCAGTTGATTGGCAATCAGGCCCAGCGGGATGGCAGACAGGATCAGCAGGGCCGTCAGCCAATGCAGCGTACGGGTGACGCTGCCAAACTGCGTGGCGGTGTTGGTGGCGGGCATAACAGGCTCCGGTTTGGGGAAGGAACAGATAAACAGACCAACACCTTACAGGCTTGGGCGCATCAGGGCTTGGCCCATTCCTGCACAGCGCTTGTGCGCAACCGTTGTGCTGCGCGCCCGGGCAAGCTATGCCAGAGGCCAGACATCAGGAGGGCAAGATGAGCCGCGCATTCGTTTTTCCGGGCCAAGGGGCGCAAACCATTGGAATGGGGCGGGCTTTGGCCGAGGCCTATCCAGCGGCCCGTGCCGTGTTTGATGAGGTCGATGATGCCTTGGATGAAAGATTGTCGCAGCTGATCTGGGAGGGCTCGATCGAAGATCTGACCCTGACCAGGAACGCGCAGCCCGCCCTGATGGCAACCTCGATGGCGGCGCTGATGGCGCTGCAGTCCGAGGGGCTGGGGCTGGACCATGTGTCATTCGTCGCCGGGCATTCCCTGGGCGAATATTCGGCGCTGTGTGCGGTGGGGGCGTTGGATCTGTCCGACACCGCGCGGCTGTTGCGCATCCGCGGTCAGGCGATGCAAGAGGCCGTGCCGGTGGGTGTGGGCGCGATGGCCGCGCTGTTGGGTCTGGACTTTGCGGCGGCCACCGAAGTGGCGGCCGAGGCGGCGCAGGGCGAAGTGTGTCAGGCCGCCAATGACAATGACCCCGCACAGGTGGTGGTGTCTGGCCATCGCGGTGCTGTGGAGCGGGCGCGGGAGATTGCCAAGGCCAAAGGGGCCAAGCGGGCGCTGCTGTTGCCGGTGTCTGCGCCGTTTCATTGCGCGCTGATGCAGCCCGCAGCGGCGGTGATGGCCGAGGCTTTGGCGGGCGTGGTGATCAACGCGCCGAAACTGCCTGTGGTGGTGAATGTGCGGGCCGAGGCGGTGACCGAACCCGACCGCATCCGGGCGCTGTTGGTGGCCCAGGTGACAGGCTCGGTGCGGTGGCGCGAATCCGTGCTGTGGATGGAGGGCGCGGGGGTGACAGAGTTCTGGGAGATCGGTGCGGGCAAGGCGCTGTCAGGCATGATCAAGCGCACGGCATCGGGCGCTGTGACGCGGGCGATTGGCACGCCAGACGATGTGGCGGCGGCCAAAGGCTAGGCGCGGTTGCGCGGATGGTTGGCTAAAGCTCGGCAAGCATGTGGATCATCAGGACAAAGGACAGGACATGTTCGATCTGACAGGAAAATCAGCGCTGATCACCGGCGCTTCGGGTGGCATCGGGGCGGCGATTGCGCGCGCCCTGCATGGCGCGGGGGCCAATGTGGCGCTGTCTGGCACGCGGGTGGAGCCTTTGGAGACGCTGGCGGCGGACCTGGGCAGCCGCGCCTTTGTGCTGCCCTGCAATCTGTCGGATGCCGCCAGTGTCGAGGCCTTGCCGAAGGCCGCGATTGCGGCGATGGGGGCGGTGGACATTCTGGTGAACAACGCGGGCATCACCAAGGACAACCTGTTCATGCGGATGAGCGACGACGAATGGCAATCGGTGCTGGACGTCAACCTGACCTCGACCTTCCGGCTGTGCCGGGGCGTGGTGCGCGGCATGATGAAGGCGCGCTGGGGGCGGATTGTGAACATCTCGTCGGTGGTGGGCACCACGGGCAACGCGGGGCAGGCCAATTATGCGGCATCGAAGGCGGGGATGGTGGGGCTGTCGAAATCACTGGCGGCAGAGGTGGCCAGCCGGGGCATCACGGTGACCGGTGTGGCACCGGGATTCATCACCACCGCGATGACCGACAAGTTGAACGAGGCGCAAAAGGCGCAGATCCTGACGGCGGTTCCCGCAGGGCGGATGGGCGAGGCGCAAGAGATTGCCGCGGCTTGTCTCTATCTGGCCAGTCCCGAGGCGGGCTATGTCACCGGGGCGACGTTGCATGTCAACGGCGGCATGGCGATGATTTAAGGGGCGCTGGCGCCAATGCGCTTTGAAAGCGTTTGCCAAGCGGATGCGCCCTTGCTATAGGCGCGACTGAAGACACTGCGGTGGTGATCGCCATGGTGCCTTGCCTTGTGCAAGGAAGGCCGAGCGCCCTTTGTCGGGCTGAAACAAGACCGGGTTAACCCCCGCAACGATATGAGGAACTGACATGAGCGACATCGCTGACCGCGTGAAGAAGATCGTCGTCGAGCATCTGGGCGTCGAAGCTGAAAAAGTGACCGAGACCGCGTCGTTCATCGACGATCTTGGCGCTGACAGCCTGGACACCGTTGAGCTGGTTATGGCGTTTGAGGAAGAGTTCGGGATCGAAATTCCCGATGACGCCGCAGAAACCATCCAGACATTCGGCGATGCGGTGAAGTTCATCTCTTCGGCCGCCTGAACCTTTTGACAGGTTTGCGCGATCAGGCACCCTTTGGGGTGCCTTTTTCGTTTGGGGTGCCTATTTCGTTGGGAACGGTCGGCTGCCTTGGGCAGGGCGGGGGTTTCACACCCCCGCGCGGCGAAGGGCCGCTTCCCCCGTGGGATATTTAGAGACAGATAAAAAATTTTAGATAAGTTTTAGGAGGTCAAGCCTGCGGCTGTTCCGGGGCTGGCATCAGCCTTGAAATTCGCTAGGCTTTGATGAAAATCAAGGGGGGCAAACATGGCCAAGTTCAATCAGCCTTTGGGCGGCAATGACATGGCGCGGTTTGGCGGGCCTGCGACGATGATGCGGTTGCCAACGCAGGTGGGGGCGGCGGGGTTGGATGTGGCGTTCATCGGCATTCCGATGGATCATGGCACCTCGAACCGGTCGGGCACCCGGATGGGACCGCGGCAGATCCGCGACGAATCGCGGATGTTGCGGCCCTTCAACATGGCGACAGGGGCGGCACCGTTTGAGCATTTGCAGGTCGCTGATATCGGCGATGTGCCGATCAACACCTTTGATCTGAAAAAGACCGTGGACATCATCACTGACTTTTACGATGGGGTTTTGGCGCAGGGGGCGGTGCCGCTGACGCTGGGCGGTGATCACACCCTGACCTGGCCGATCTTGCGGGCGATGAAGAAGAAGCACGGTCCGGTGGCCTTGATCCATGTCGATGCCCATGCCGATGTGAATGACACCATGTTTGGCGAAAAGGTCGCGCATGGCTGTCCGTTCCGGCGGGCCTGGGAGGATGGCTGTCTGATCAACGACCGGGTGTTCCAGATCGGTCTGCGCGGGACAGGATACAGCCCGGATGATTTCGACTGGGGGCGGCGGCAGGGTTGGACGGTTGTACAAGCTGAAGAGTGCTGGCACCAGTCGTTGAAACCGCTGATGGCGCGGGTGCGCGAGGTGATCGGCGATGCACCGGTGTATCTGTCTTATGACATTGACAGTCTGGACCCCGCCTTTGCACCCGGGACGGGGACGGTGGAGCCGGGCGGGTTGACGATCTGGCAGGGGCTGGAGATCGTGCGGGGCTGTGCGGGGTTGAACATCGTGGGGGGGGATCTGGTGGAGGTGTCGCCGCCCTATGATCCGTCGGGCAACACCGCGTTGATCGGGGCGAATTTGCTCTACGAGATGCTCTGTGTGTTGCCGGGGGTGCCGCAGCGGGGGCGGTAGGTTTGCTGCATTGAGGTTGGCGGGGGCGTTGCGCCCCCCAAGCCATTGGTTTCTTGAACCACTGGCGAAACCAATGGCTTAGCCGCAGAGTATTTTTGCCAAGATGAAGCCAAATTTTAGATAAATTGTAAGGGGTTATGAGGAAAAGGGGCGCTTGGGTTGCGGCCCTTCGTGTTGGCTATTCGGCGGCGAGACCCGGTTTGCGCAGGGGGGATTGCTGGGCCAATTGGTGTTGCAAGGCGTTTTCCAGATCGGTGATCCGTGCGGCCAGGACATGCGGCAGCGGCTCTTCGGGTTCAATCTCTTTCGGGCCGATGACCTGGGCAAAAAGCCGGGACAGCAGGTGCGAAAGGTCATCCATGATCAGATAGAACGACGGCACCACCACAAGGCTGAGCACGGTGGACACGATGATGCCACCGATCACCGCCGTCGCCATCGGCGCGCGGAAGGCACCGCCTTCGCCCACGCCCAAGGCCGAGGGCAACATGCCCGCAGACATCGCGATTGAGGTCATCACAATGGGTTGCGCGCGTTTGTGGCCCGCCTCGATCACCGCGACCAGACGGTCCATGCCACGGACGCGCATTTCGATCGCGAAGTCGATCAGCAGGATGGCGTTTTTCGTCACGATGCCCATCAGCATCAGAATGCCGATCAGCACCGGCATCGACAGCGCCGCGTTGGTCAGGATCAGGGCTGCCGCAACGCCGCCAATGGCAAGGGGCAGCGAGAACAGGATGGTGAAGGGCTGGATCACCGATTTGAACAGCAGGATCAGCACGGTCAGCACCAGCATCAGGCCCATGACCATGGCTTTGCCAAAACTGGAGAACAGTTCGGCCTGCACTTCGGCGTCGCCTGCGGTTTCCAGACGTGCAGTGCCGGGCATGTCCACCCCTGCCGCGATTTCGTTGAAGCGGGCGGTGGCGGTGCCAAGGGCGACGCCGACCGGCAGGTTGGCACCGATGGTGGCGCGGCGTTCGCGGTTCAGACGCTCGACCGTGGCCGGACCCTGACTGATGGCGATATCGGCCACCGCCGACAGTGGCACCGAGGCGCCTGTGTTGGTGGGCACCCGCAAGGCCGCGATCCGGGTCAGATCCTGGCGGCTGTCACTGTTCAGGCGCACGCGCACCGGGATCTGGCGGTTGTCGAGCGAGATTTTCGCCAGCGCCGCATCGACGTCGCCGATGGTGGCCACCCGCAGGGTTTCGGCGATCTGCGCGGTGGTCACGCCCAGGCGTGCCGCCTCTTCGCTGCGCGGAGTGATCTGTATTTCGGGGCGGGGCAAGGCGCCTTTGGTGGCGACATTGGCCAACAAGGGATCGCCGGACAGCGCCTCTTCGAGACGGGCGACGGCGGTGTTCAGATCGGCCTCGTTTGCGGCCAGCACCGAAAAGGACAGGTCCCGCTCACCCCGGTCGTTCAGTTTGAAGGCGCGCACGTCCGGCACATCGGCGAGACGGTCGAAAATTTCGGCCTCGATCATGTTTTGGGGCGTGGTGCGGCCATGGTTTTCAATCTTTGGCACTAGCATGGAGACGAGCGGAATGCGGTTGCCAAGTTCAGACAGCTTGAGCAGCAGGCTGTGGTCCAGCCGATCCAGCGCCACGGTGATCGAGGCACGCCGGATGTCCAGATCGCCGGTCGGCGAAGAGCCGCCAAGGACGAAGATGTTGTGGATGCCGTCGATGTCCTTGATCTTGTCGACCATCGTCTGGGTGGTGCGGTTGGTTTCTTCCAGGGTGGAGCCGGGTGGCAACTCGACAGAGATCGAGATGCGGCTGACATCTTCGGGCGGCAAGAAGCTGCCGGGAACCTGCAGCATGAAATAAATGGACACGGCCAGAGCCGCCAGCGCAGCCAGCAAGGTGACGTAATAGGCGTTTATGCGGCGCAAGGGCGCATGAACAAAGGCCAGCACTTGATTGATAACAAGTGATATAATCATCAATGGCAGGCTGATCAGCATCAACAGCAATGCCACCGGGCCAAGCGCAAGGTTGGGCAGGGCCGTTTCCAGACGGGTGCCAGTGATGGACAAGACGGGAGTTGGCACTTTGCGTGGCAGCCACGCCAGCATGCGGCGCATGACGCGGTTGCGCCACTGCAATTTGGCATGTGTGGAAAACCGGATCAGGCCGAGATACCAGCGCATCACCGGACCGTCGCCCTCGTGGTGGCCCGCGTTGGCGTCCTTGGCGGTCATCAGATAAGCGGCCATCATCGGCGTGATCAGGCGGGCGACCAGCAGCGAAAACATCACGGCGATGGCGACGGTCAGGCCGAACTGGCGGAAATACTGGCCCGGAATGCCACCCATGAAGGACACCGGCACAAACACGGCGATGATGGTGAAAGTGGTGGCGATGACAGCGAGGCCGATCTCATCGGCGGCCTCGATCGCGGCGCGGTAGGGGGTTTTGCCCATGCGGATGTGGCGGGCGATGTTTTCAATCTCGACAATCGCGTCATCGACCAGGATGCCAGTGGCAAGGGTGACCGCCAGGAAGGACACCAGGTTGAGCGAAAAGCCCAAGAGGTCCATCACCCAGAAGGTGGGCACGGCGGACAGCGGCAAAGCCACGGCAGTGATCAGAGTGGCACGCCAGTTGCGCAGGAAGGCCAGCACCACCAGCACCGCCAGGAGCGCGCCTTCGAGCAGGGTGTGAAGGGCGGATTCGTAGTTGCCATAGGTGTAGAACACCGTTTCATCGACGACTTTGATGCCAACGGTCGGATGCTCTGCGCGGATGGTGTCAAGGGCTGCGTTGACGGTTTCGGCCACTGAAACCTCTGACGCGCCTTTGGAGCGGAACACGGCAAAGGTCACCACCTGTTCACCGTTCAGGCGCGAGAAAGAGCGCAGTTCCTCGTAAGTGTCGATAATCGTGCCCAGATCAGACAGGCGGACATGGCGACCCGAGGGCAGGGCGATGGTGCTGGACTCGAGTTTCGCCACGGTGGCGGCGTCGCCCAGGGTGCGAATGGCCTGTTCGCCCGCACCGATTTCGGACCGGCCCGCGCCAAGGTTGGTGTTGGTGGCGCGCAGTTGTGCGTTCACCGCCGAGGCCGTGATGCCATAGCTGTCAAGTTTGACCGGATCCAACTCGACCCGGATTTCACGGTCTGCGCCGCCAAAGCGGTCGATCTTGCCGACGCCGGGACGCCCCTGCAGCGCGCGTTTGACCATGTCGTCAACAAACCAGGACAGTTCTTCCATCGTCATGTCCGGGGCCGACACGGCGAAGGTCATGATCGCCTGACCCTCAATCTCGATCTTTGTGACGATGGGGGCTTCGATGGATCCGGGCAGGTTGCCCCGGATGCGGTCGATGGTGTCCTTGGTGTCTTGCACTGCCTTGTCGGTCGGGATTTCCATGCGGAATTCGACCACCGTGGTCGACACGCCATCCGAGACTGTCGAGGTGATGTTCTTGGCCCCGGTGATCCCCGAAGCGGCGTCTTCGATCAGCTTGGTGACCTGACTTTCCAGTTCTGCCGGGGCAGCGCCGGGTTGCGCCACGGTGACCGCGACCAATGGCACGTCAATATTGGGGAACCGGGTGATCGGCAGGCTGTTGAAGGACTGATAGCCCAGCACCATCAGAATGACGAAGGCCAGGATCGGCCCAATCGGGTTGCGGATCGCCCAAGCTGAGAAGTTCATGGTCGCACCTGTCAATTGGTTGAGGCGGAAATGGGATTGATCTGGTCGCCGTCGCGCACGAAAGACCCGGCTTTGGTGACCAGCACATCCCCCGCCTTGATGCCTTGGGTGATTTCGACCCAGCCGCCATCACGGATGCCAGTGGTAACGGGCACGCGGGTGACGGTGGCGCCGTTGACTTTCATCACGGTGGTGCCGCCTTCAAAGGTGCCGACGGCGGTGACCGGGACGGCAAGGGTTTGGCGTTCGACGACCAGAATGGCTGCCTCGACAAACATGCCGGCACGGACGGTTGTGACATCGGCGATGGTGATGCGGGCGCGGCCAAGCCGGGTGACGGCGTCGATGGTGGGTTCGACCAGCCGGACGGTCCCTTTCAGCGCTGCGGTGCCGCCCACCTGGGTCAGACTGGCGGCTTGACCGGCCTTGACGCGGACAAGATCGGCTTCCGCAAGGTCAGCGCGCAGTTCCAGCGCCCCGTCCCGGATCAGGGTGAACATCGGTTGTCCCTGCGCCGAAGCGATGGCCCCCAATTGTGCGTTGCGCGCGGTGATTTCCCCGGCAACCGGGGCTTTGACCTCGGTGCGCGACAGTTGCAGGGCCAGATTGTCGAGCTGCGCCTGTACCAATGTTTGCTGGGCGCGGGCGGATTCCAGAGACTGGGCTGCCACAGCGGCGCGGGCATTGGCAGAGGTGGCGGCGGCGGCGGACTGGTCGGCTGCGGCCTGTGAGGCCGAGCCTTGCTTGCGCAGGGCCGCGGTGCGGTCGGCCACCCGTTGAGCTTCGGCGGCGGAACTGATGGCTTCCAGCTGCTGCGCCTCGGCCTGCGCGATCATGGCGCGGGCGGCGGCATATGAGGCGTCGAGTTGCGCCTTTTGCAGTTCCAGAGTGCTGGAGGAGAGGCGCGCAAGCACTTGCCCTGCTTGCACGGTGTCGCCGACATCGGCCAACAAAGCCTCGATCGGTTGACCCTCGATCAGCGGGGCGACCTGCACGGTTTCCACCGGGGCGACAAGGCCCGAGGCTATCACCACATCGCGCAGGGTCCGGGTTTCCACGGCGGAAACCGTGATGGCGGGCAGGGTGGGGGCCGCAGGTTCGGCCGGGGTTTCCTGCGCCATCACGGGCGACGCAAAGGCCAGCAGGGCAAGGGTGTAAGCAAAGCGCATGGTCAGCCTTTCAGGCGGGCGCTGGCAACATCGTCCAGCGTTTGGTCAATTGTACGCAGGATCAGCGCGTTCAGATCGGCGCGGGCCTGATTTTCTTGCGGGGCCATCATCGCGCCGGATTTCACCAGCAGCACGATAAAGGTGGCATGGGCGGTGAAGCGGGTGCGCACTTCGGGCAGGGGCAGGCCAGTGACGGCGGCGAACACTTGCGTCAGATAGGACGCAATGGTGGTTTCCATATGCAGGCAGGCCAGCCCGATTTCGGGCTTGCGCAGGGCGGCGGCAGTGATTTCGGCCCAAAGCTGCCCGTCGTTGCACGATTGGTGCTGTTCCATATGCACGCGGGCCTGATGGCGCAGGGCCGCAAGCGGATCGGCTGCGTTCAGCGCGGTGGCGAATTCTTGTTCCATCTGGTGCAGGTCATAGGCGATCAACTGCTCGACGATGGCGGCCTTGGAGGGGAAATAGCGGTAGAAATTGCCAACGCTGATGCCTGCCGCGCGGGCGAGATCTTGCATCGACGCCCCATCAAAGCCTTTCTCAGCAAAGGCCGTGCGGACGGCGGCCAAAAGCTCGGCGCTGCGTGGGTCAGGGATTTGGGCGGCGATGTCGGTCATGGGGGCTTTGGATTGGATGAGAATGAACGTTCATTCTCGATATGGGCGATCTTGCGGCAAGGTCAAGAAGAATTGATGAATTTGCGCGGCGGCGCTGGAAATTGGGCAAGGTGTTGCCGCAAGACAAGGCGCGGTTGTTGCGCGCAGGGCAGGGGCCGTGTATCACGCGGAAAAGCGTTTTCGGGGGGCTATATATGCGTCGGGTTGTCATCACGGGTCTGGGTATGGTCACACCGCTGGCGTGCGGGGTTGAGGAAACCTGGACGCGGCTGTTGGACGGGCAATCGGGCGCAGGGCCGATCACAAGGTTCGACGCATCGAACGTCGTGACGCAATACGCCTGCGAAATTCCGCGGGGCGATGGCAGCGGCGGCACCTTCAACCCGGATGAGTGGATGGAGCCGAAAGACCGCCGCAAGGTCGATGATTTCATCCTGTACGGAATGGCGGCGGCGGTGCAGGCGGTGCGTGACGCCGGCTGGGACAATGCCGATGCCGAGGGCAAGCTGCGCACCGGCGTGATGATCGGTTCGGGCATTGGCGGGCTGACCTCGATTGCCGAAACCGCTGTGCTGATCAAGGAAAAGGGGCCAAAGCGGGTGTCGCCGTTCTTCATTCCCGGCAGTCTGATCAATTTGATCTCGGGGCAGGTGTCGATCCGCTTTGGCTTCAAGGGGCCGAACCATGCGGTGGTGACGGCCTGTTCGACCGGCGCGCATGCGATTGGCGATGCGGCGCGGTTGATCATGTGGGGCGACGCCGATGTGATGATTGCGGGCGGGGCCGAGGCGCCGATTTCCGAGATTGGCATTGCGGGCTTTAACGCGTGCAAGGCGCTGTCGACCAAGCGCGCCGATGATCCGACCAAGGCCAGCCGTCCCTATGATGCCGACCGCGACGGGTTCGTGATGGGCGAGGGTGCGGGCGTGGTGGTGCTGGAAGAATACGAACACGCCGTGGCGCGCGGCGCGAAGATTTACGCCGAAGTGCTGGGCTATGGCATGTCGGGCGATGCGCATCACATCACCGCGCCAAGCGAGGATGGCGAGGGCGGGTTCCGTTCCATGCAGGCGGCGTTGAAGCGGGCGGGGATTGAACCGGCGCAGGTGGATTACATCAACGCGCATGGCACTTCGACCATGGCTGACACCATTGAATTGGGCGCGGTGGAGCGGTTGCTGGGCGATGCGGCGGCGCATGCCACCATGTCCTCGACAAAATCATCCATCGGGCATTTGCTGGGGGCTGCGGGCGCGGTTGAGGCGATTTTCTGCGTGCTGGCGATCCGTGATCAGATTGCCCCGCCGACGATCAATCTGGACAATCCGGCGGTGACGCCCAAGCTGGACCTCGCCCCGAACAAGGCGGTGAAGCGCAGGATTGATATCGCGCTGTCGAATTCCTTCGGCTTTGGCGGCACCAATGCGAGCCTGGTGCTGGGCAAGGTGCGCGGCTGATGTGGCGGTCTGTGGCCTCTAACGCGCTGACGTTGTTCATCGTTTTGCTGGTGGTGGCGTCGGGTCTGCTGGCTTGGGGGCGGCAGGCCTACACCGGGCCGGGGCCCTTGGCTGAGGCGATCTGCTTTGAGGTTGAAAAAGGTGCGTCACTGGGTCAGGTCAGTCGCGGCTTGCAAAGCGAAGGGGCGGTGTCTGACGCGCGGATTTTCCGCATGGGTGCGAACTATTCTGCCAAGGCGGGCGCGCTGAAATTCGGCAGCTATTTGTTGACCCCGAAGGCGTCAATGGAGCAAGTGCTGGCGGCTTTGACCGAGGGAGGCCAGTCGACCTGCGGGCGCGAAGTGAATTTCCGCATCAGCGTGGCATCGGCGGAGGTGGTGTTGCGTGAATTGGATCCGGCCACCAGCCGCTATGTGGAAGTTGTGAAATTTGATCCGGCAGTCGATGCGGTGCCGGTGCAGTATCTGGATGTGGCCGAGGCCAGCGATCTGCGCTGGCGGGTGACTCTGGCCGAAGGCGTGACCAGCTGGCAAGTGATCGACGCCCTGAAGCGGGCCGATTTTCTGGAGGGCACGATAGATGCGGTGCCGCCTGAAGGCTCGCTGTCGCCCGACAGCTATGAGGTCGACCGGGGATCCGCGCGGGCCGATCTGATCAAGGCAATGACCGAACGGCAAGCGGCGACCTTGGCCGAGTTGTGGGATGATCGCGCCGAGGGCTTGCCCTATGATACGCCGCAGGAGGCCTTGATCATGGCGTCGATCGTCGAGAAGGAAACCGGGATACCGCAAGAGCGCAAGCAGGTGGCAAGCGTCTTTATCAACCGGTTGCGCGAAGGCATGAAACTTCAGACTGATCCGACCGTCATTTACGGTTTGACCAAGGGCGAAGGCCTGCTGGGACGTGGATTGCGTCAAAGTGAGCTGCGGCGCGAGACGCCCTGGAACACCTATGTGATCGACGGGCTGCCACCGACTCCGATCGCCAACCCCGGCCGTCTAAGCATCGAGGCGGCCTTGAACCCCGACACCACGCCGTTCATTTTCTTTGTGGCGGATGGTTCGGGTGGGCATGCCTTTGCCGAGACTTTGGCGCAGCACAATGAAAACGTTGCCAAATGGCGGGAGATCGAGGCGCAGCAGGGTTTGACCGAGGGCGCGACAGGGGTTCAGGGCGACTGACGGCGGACGTTGACGGACCAACAGACGGGGGCCGCGCGCCCCCGCAGCCCAGCGGGATATTTGCGCCAAGATGAAGCGCAAATTTGAGATGAATCTTAAGGGCTGGTGGCGGCTGTCGGACGACTGTGCCTTTGGGCGTGATCGGTCAGGCTGACGCCATTTGTTGACAGCAGAGCGCAGCGGGGCGTAGCTTTGGCGCATTGAACAGAAAAAGGCTTTGCCATGGTCGGATTGCCAGCCGCACGTATCACGGACATGCACACCTGCCCGATGTGCATGGGGGCGCCGTTGCCGATCATCCCGCCTGCCGCGATCAATGTCTTTATCGGGGGGTTGATTGCGGCGCGGATGACCGATCTTTGCACCTGTGTTGCCCCGATACCGGTGCCGGTGGATGCAATCCTGATGGGATCGCCGACGGTGTTGATCGGCAAGCTGCCTGCGGCGCGGATGGGTGATCCGACGGTGAAAGGCGGGGTGATTTTGCCGCCGTGCTGTCCGACGGTGCTGATCGGGATGGCGGGGTTCGCCGGTCCGACGGTGATCGTGCCGGGCGTTCTGAACTTGCTGTGCGGCAAGCTGCAGATTGCGCGGGACAAGATCAGGAAAGCCAAGGCGCGGGCGCTGATGGCGGGCAAGACCTATTCCGATGCGCCAGGCGGTTTGCCGGAGGGTGTGCGCGAGGCGTCCACTGCCGATCTGCAAAAGCTGGGTTTGCATGATGGCGTGCATGACATGACCAAAATCAAGGACAGCGATTTCGGTTGCAAGGTGTTTGTGGAAACCGATCCGGTGACCAGGGCCGAAAGCTATGTCGTGGCGTTCAAGGGCACCACGCCGAGCAGTCTGGAAGACTGGGGGGCCAATATCGCGCAGGGTTTGGGCATGGAAAGCGCCTATTACAACCAGGCGATGGAAATTGCCCGCACCGCGAGTGAAATGGCACCGGGTGCCGTGCATTATGTCGGGCATTCCCTGGGCGGCGCCATGGCCTCGGCGGCGGCGGCGGCGGCCAAATCGACTGCCACCACCTTCAACGCGGCAGGTGTGAAGGCCAAGACGCTTGAGCGGCGTGGCAAGGATCTGAAGGACGCGGTGGTCGATGCCTATTATGTTGAGGGTGACATTCTGAGCGATATTCAGGACAGCTTGCCGCTGTCAGAGGCGGTCGGGCAACGCAAGGCTTTGCCCTCTGCACCTGATACGGCGGCCACTCAAGCCAAGGATATGGCCGCAGCCGCTGTGGCTGCGGTTGTCGGTGCTGTGGCCGGGCCGATTTCGGCCATTCTGGGGGCTTTGGGGGTCAAGAAGGCCGTTGAAGGAGTGCGCAAACATGGCATGGATGAAGTCTTGAAGGCAATTGACCAAGAGGCCGGCAAGGCAGAGCAGGAAATGGTGAAGGCCGGTTGCATATGATACGGCGACGGGCCTTGGTTGCCGGGCTTCTGGTGGCGGGATGTGGAATAGGAAAACAGAAGATGGCGGGCGCAGAAACAAAGCCGGACATTCAAGAAATCGGTCCTGACGGGCTGCCCATCATCTTTTGGCGGATCAAGCAAGAGCAGGAAGCGGTGGTGTTTGCGCTGTTGAACGCCGGGGCCGATATTGAGGCGCAGGGCTATCACGGGGCGACCCCGATCCTTGCGGCCGCTTTGGTCGACAACTGGCCCTTGGTGGTGGGCTTGATCGAGCGCGGCGCCAATGTGGGGGCGGTGGATCGGCGCGGGTTCAACCTGCCCTACCTGACCACGCAGGCCAGTGCGGCGGCGGAGACGCCAACCGGCGTGGCGCTGCAGGCGGTGCGTGCCTATCTGAATGAGCGGTTGATGTTGGAGCGGGTCTACACCCCGGCCCAGGTGCGCGATTTGCTGGCCAAGGGGGCCTGGCCGCCCGCGTGATGCAACCATGGCGATTAAACTTGACTTTGCGTGCGCCTTAGGGTAGCGGTTTGGCATGCTAGAAGAAATGGGCAAGCGGCTCGGGGGCAACCCCGCAGCCGCTTTTTTCATTTGGCTCGTGCGGGGGGCATGAGAGGCGGATCAAGCAGGATATGACCATACATTTCTCCACCGGAGAAGCGCCGCCAGTCGATCTGCTGGCGGCAACAGAGCAACTTTACCATGAAACGGCGCAGGAACTGGCGCGGGTGCTGCAGGCGATCCGCGAGGGCAAGTTCGATCAGATCAAGGCGACCGTGCAGGTCGTGCGGGATCTGAGGGCGGCATTTCAGATGGTTATGGATGAAAGGGGACGTTTTGACAAAGTCAGTAAGCAAGTTGCAGGCAGCATCGGGTCTGGCACACTCGACCTTGACGCGGCGCGAGATGAGGTCGGGCGCAGACTGGCTCGCCTCCGCGACGCCAGCGGATGTTGACGCGTTTCTGGGGGGGCTGAGCGACAACGCCTTGGCGGCGCTGCCGTGGATGTTCGAATTCTGGGCGCTGGCGCATCAGTTGCCGCCCGAGGGCGCGTGGAAAACCTGGGTGATCATGGGCGGGCGCGGGGCGGGCAAAACCCGTGCCGGGTCGGAATGGGTGCGCGCCGAGGTGGAGGGGGCCGGGCCGCTGGATGCGGGGCACTCGCGCCGGGTGGCCTTGGTGGGGGAGACGGTGGATCAGGTGCGCGAGGTGATGATTTTCGGCGAGAGCGGAATTTTGGCCTGTTCCCCCCCCGATCGTCGGCCGCAATGGGAGTCTACGCGGCGGCGGTTGGTCTGGCCGAATGGTGCGGTGGCGCAGGTGTTTTCGGCCTTTGATCCGGCCAGTTTGCGCGGGCCGCAGTTTGACGCGGCCTGGGTGGATGAGCTGGCGAAATGGCCGAAGGCAGAGGAGGCCTGGGAGCAGTTGCAGTTCGCTTTGCGGCTGGGGGAGAACCCTCGGCAGGTGGTAACGACGACGCCGCAGAATGTGGCGGTGTTGAAGGCGATCCTGAAGAACCCCTCTACCGTGATCACCCATGCCCCGACAGATGCCAACCGGGCCTATCTGGCGGCGTCGTTTCTGGCCGAGGTCAAGACCCGCTATGCTGGGACGCGGACCGGGATGCAGGAGCTTGAGGGATTGCTGGTCGAGGATGTGCAGGGGGCTCTGTGGACCACGGCGATGCTGGAGGCGGGGCGGTTGTCCTTGGCCCCGGCACTGTCGCGCATTGTGGTGGCGGTGGACCCGCCGGTGACGGGGCATGGCAAATCGGATGAATGCGGCATTGTGGTGGTGGGGGCGGTGACGGAAGGGCCGCCGCAGAACTGGCGGGCGGTGGTGTTGGAGGATGCCTCGGTGGTGGGGGCGTCCCCGGATCAATGGGCGCGGGCGGCGATTGCGGCGATGCAGCGGCACAAGGCCGACCGGCTGGTGGTCGAGGTCAATCAGGGCGGCGATATGGTGGCCTCGGTGGTGCGGGGCATTGATGCTTTGGTGCCGATGCGGTCGGTGCGGGCGACCAAGAACAAGGCGGTGCGGGCGGAACCGGTGGCGGCGCTGTATGAGCAGGGGCGGGTGGCGCATCTGCGGCATCTGGGCGCGCTGGAAGAGCAGATGTGCAAGATGACGGCGCAGGGCTATCTGGGCAAGGGCAGTCCGGACCGGGTGGATGCTTTGGTCTGGGCGTTGACCGAATTGATGGTGGAGCCGGCGGAGAACTGGCGTGCGCCGCAGGTGCGGACACTGGGGTGATGCGGGAAAAGCAAAGGTCCGGTGGACCTTTGCCCCGAAGAACGCCCGCCCCGTGGGCGGGCCGGGTGCATTAGATTTTCCCGTGCCGCCCCGGACTTGATCCGGGGCCTCTGCTTTTTGGGTTGTGGCCCCGGATCATGTCCGGGGCGGCGCGGAGTAGGATGGGGCAG
>JANPOY010000021.1:0-2478 GCA_031428215.1 Paracoccaceae bacterium | reverse complement strand
GGCGGCGGGAAGGGGATGCGCAAGGTCGAGGACGCGGGCGACTTCGCCGACGCGCTGACCTCTTGCCAGCGCGAGGCCACCGCGTCATTCGGCAACGCGCACGTCCTGATCGAGAAATACATTCAGCGCCCGCGCCATATCGAGGTGCAGGTGTTCGGCGACACCCACGGCAATATCGTCCATCTGTTCGAACGCGACTGCTCGCTCCAGCGCCGCCACCAAAAGGTGATCGAGGAAGCCCCCGCGCCGGGCATGGACGAAGCAACCCGTGAACAACTCTGCGCGGCGGCCCTGAAGGCGGCCAAGGCGGTCGACTATGTCGGCGCAGGCACAATCGAGTTCATCGCCGATGCCTCCGAAGGCCTGCGCGCCGACCGGATATGGTTCATGGAAATGAACACGCGGCTGCAGGTCGAACATCCGGTGACCGAGGAAATCACCGGCGTCGATCTTGTCGAATGGCAGTTAAGGGTGGCGAGTGGGGAGGCGTTACCGAAGCGGCAGGACGAACTGAGCATTAACGGCTGGGCGATGGAAGCTCGGTTGTATGCCGAAGACCCGGCGAAAGGGTTTTTGCCGTCAACAGGATCTTTAGAGCATCTGTCACTGCCAGACTACGTCCGTGTAGAAACGGGAGTCGAAGAGGGCGGCGCGGTATCGCCATTTTACGATCCAATGATCGCAAAACTGGTCGTACACGAAAAATCACGCCTCGCGGCAATCGAGGAGCTTTGGGAAGCGACAACAGATATTGAGGTCTGGCCCGTCCGAACCAATGCCGGGTTTCTCGCTCGTTTGTGCCTCGAAGAACAATTTCGCAACGGCGACGTCGATACTGGTTTAATCGCGCGAGAAGTAGATGCGTTGATCACGCCGCCCGAATCCAACATGCAGGAATTGGCCGAAGCGGCAGCGCGGCTTTGCGCAAGTCCTGGTGGCGGACCGTTTAGCGCCGCTTTCGGATTTCGCCTCAACGGTCCCCTACGGCCCGAGGCAAGGCTGACCGACGATGGTGGCAAGACGCACTTCGTGACCCTTGCCAACGTGGATAGCGCCGAACCGGCGCTTGAAGTGCTCGCTTTCGCACATGGCTTCGCGCGCCGCTACACGTTAACAGAAATGCGCGGCTCGGGCGGCGTTTTGGCAGGAGACGGCAATATAATCTCCCCAATGCCGGGCCGCATTATCGCGGTTGAGGTCGCAGTCGGTGATAAGGTTACCAAAGGGCAGAAGCTCGTGACACTTGAGGCCATGAAGATGGAGCACAGCCTTACCGCGCCGTTTGACGGCGTGGTAGCGTATTTGAATGCTGAGACAGGCGCGCAGGTGCACGTTGAGGCGTTGTTAGTGCGGATTGATCCCCTATGATCAGTAATCGGCAGCTATTAGAAGAAGCCGGATAGCAAAAATCTATACCGACGCTCACGCATTTAGCGACATCCAATTTCAGCGCCACAAAACTGACGGCCGCAATTGGGTTCCGCCGCATTGTCGCCGATGATATTGGTCGTACGTTCACCGGCTGTGTTGCAGTGAAAGCCCGCTATGATGGCAGCCCGACGGTCGTGAAGGTTGAAAAGTCGTCGACTCCGCCGGATTAGCAGACCGGGATCGTTGGCGCGACGCTCGCACAGAACTTCAAGGCCTGGATAAGAGGAGCGGCGAGGCCGTTGTATAACCTCGCCCGCGTCCTTCGTAGCCTACTTTGCCGAACTGGGAAATGCGGGCAGGCGACCAATGTGAAGTGGGTCGTGCTGGATCACGACCCGCGCATTGAGAGCTTTGGCAGTGTCATCGAACCGGGCCATCGATGACAGAGTTTGCTCGCGATTGTAGTTATATTGCGGCACGCTGTGCTTATTGGCCTGGGCTTCGAAATGGTAGAGATCGCCGGTCAATAGTACGTCGCCTGTCTTGGGAAGGCGCACCAGCAGGGCGGTATGACCTGGAGTATGCCCAGGTGTCGCTTTGATGAGGACTGAACCATCGCCAAATACATCTTCGTCCTTGGCGATTGTTTTTACTTTACCCGCCTTTGGACCCAGCCATGGAGCGAATAGCGACCGGGTGAGGTAAGGTACATTCTCTTGCTTGCTTGAGATAACCTGCCAATCCTTTTCGCTGACCAATAAAGTCGCACTGGGAAAATCTGGAAGCTGACCCGTATGATCGAAGTGGTAATGGCTAACGGCGACTTTGGTGACCGCCTTTGGATCGATCCCGAGTTGGGCGATTTGGTCAACAACTGAGCGCTCGAGGGAAAGCGAGACCCCATGATCGGAGGTAGGTGCGCCGACCAGCGTCTTGGGCAGGCCGGCATCCCATAGCATATAGTCCTTGCCATGGCGAATGAGGTAGCAGCTGCCGGTCAAAGCCCTAGGCTGACCGTCAAATAGATGCGTGTCCGAGAAAATGCCGCCATCGGCCAGAGTGATATCACCACAGGCAAGCCGCCACATCTCAAGATCGGGAACGGTT
>JANPOY010000020.1:0-3859 GCA_031428215.1 Paracoccaceae bacterium | reverse complement strand
TGGCGGCGCTGTGTGCGGATCGCCACCATCGAAACGCTGCAAGGATCAATGCCATGACCGACCTTCCATATTCCTCATCAAAAGCTGGGGCTGGCCGCGAGAAAGAGATCCGCCAACTGCTGCGCGACGTTGGCGCAAGTGCGGTCGGGTTCATGGTGGACGATGATGCTGACATGGTGATCTGCCAATTCCGGCTGCACGGCCGCCAGATCACGGTGCCGGTATCGGTCGGGGCCTATGCAGCCGCATGGCTCAAAGCAAATCCATGCGGCCCCCGGACGGCACAGGCAGACCATAAACGCAAAGCCCGTGCGCAGGCTGAAATCGCGGTATGGGCGGTGCTGGCCGACTGGATCAAGGCCCAGACGGCGATGATGATCTGCGGCCTGATGGATGCCGACACTGCGTTCCTGCCTCATATCCATGCCGCCGATGGGCGGCGGGTTGCGGAGGTGCTGGCCGGATCGGGCGGGCAAGGGCTTCTGCCGCCGCCACAGGTGCAGTCATGACCGCCCTATCCCCAGATCACCTTCACCTTCTGGCCCTCGCCCGTGCGGCACTCAAGGCACGCGACGACAATACGCTGTGGAAACGGTCATGGAAAGAAGGCGTCGATACCCACGGTGCGGCTTGCGATGCGGTGTGGGACGAACTGGAACTGCAAGTCGCCATTGCCGATGGAGCGGTGCCGGTGCTGGAACACCCCAGCGCCACCAAAGCGCGACGTGCGGCACAGATGCGTGGCGAAATCATCGCCGCCGTCCAAAGCGCCCTGTCAGACGTGCTTGACGATCTGGCGAATGGGATCACCCACGGGGAGGATGATTGATGGCCCAGCAACTGCTGACACCAGCCGAGGCCGCCGATCTTCTACAGGTCAGCACAAAGACCCTTGGCAGACTGCGCGCGGCGGGCTTACGGTGCGTCCTGATTTCCAGCAGAATCGTGCGCTATCGTCACGATGACATCGAAGAGTTTGCGACCGCAAGGATCAACACCGAATGCCGTTCCGCCCCAAGAACACGCGCTTCTGGCACTACGACTTCCAAATCAGGGGTTGTCGATTTCATGGCTCTTGCGGGACGGACGATTACGAGCAAGCCAAGGCGGTAGAGGCGCAGGCCCGCGTAGCAGCCGCATCCAGCAAGCCCGATCCGCAGACAGGCTTCACACTCTCACAGGCCATCGGCACCTACTACGTTGACGTGTCGCAGCACCAATCAAGCGCCAGGACATCGTGGAGCCAAGGCAAAGCCATTCTTGCCGTGCTGGACCCGGCAACAGCCCTTGCTGCTATCGCCCAATCTGACGTGCAGCGTTTCGTGTCGGTACGCCGGGCAGAGGTCGCCAACGGAACCGTCAACAGGCAACTGCAATACTTGGGCCGGGCGCTGCGCCACATGGAAAAGACCTACGGAGCCATCATTGCAAAGATCGACGTGAAATCTGCCGAAACCAAAGAGCCAACAGAACGCGTGCGGGAATTGACCGTGGCCGAGCAAGCCGATCTGTTCAAGCACCTGCGGGCCGACATGCACCCGCTGGTGAAGTTCGCTTTGATGACCGGCGCGCGAAAAGCCACGATCTGCGGCCTGCTCTGGTCAGACATTGATTTTGACACCCAACGCATCCGATTCCGCCTAAAGGGTGGAGAGACGATGTTTTTCCCGATTAACGCCGAAATGCGCGCGTTCCTGACGGCGCTACCAAAATCTGATCTGCCTGCACATCGGCGGTTCGTCGTGACCTATGTAAATGAGCAGACCAAGGTGCGCATGCGGATTGCCCCCAATGGCGGCGGCCTGGACGAGGATTGGCGGGCCGCCCTTGAGGCCGCCGAGATACCAGACTTCCGCTTCCACGATCTGCGCCACACCTTTGCCACCCGACTCTTGCGGCAGACCGGAAATCTCAAACTGGTGTCGCGGCTATTGGGCCACAGCACCATAGAAACCACCACTCGCTATGCACACGTCCTTGACGAAGATCTGCGCGATGCCATGGATGCTTTCAGTCCACTTGGCAAACCCCAGTCCCGAACAAAATCCCGAAGCCGCGCCTAAGCCATTGATATTGCAAAACCGCTCGTGGCTTCCCAAGCTGAATACGGGGGTTCGATTCCCCTCACCCGCTCCATCCCTTTCCATGTAACATTCTGCTTTATAAAGAATTTTTGCATGCAGGAAGCATGATAGCTTTTGCCTGATACCAGAACTTTTGGACAACAGAGGCCATATTTGGACGCATGCGGTCTATCAGTCCCGAAGAAAGTCCCGAAGGGTGTTTCAGATTCGTTCTGCACAAACGAAAAAGCCCCCCGCATTGCTGCGAGGGGCCGGGTTAGTTGATGGAAGCGGAGGTTAGCGGTCGATCACCGCCAGCAGACGCCCGCCGCAATCGCGCAACGCCTCACGGTCCCGGCCCCAGAAGATTTCCACGTCCCGATCTGACAGCCCGCGGTCTGGCAGATCGACCGGATCTGCACACAGGGTGACGGCAGGCTTAACGGAGGTTGATCCTGCGCACCCGATCAACAGAGAGGCACATAGGCACAGCAACAGGGTCCGCATTGGCTTGATCCTCCATGGCCTGCCCGGCGAGGCGGCGCAGTTGTTCGTCGGCGGCGAGGTCTGCGGTGGCTGAGGCGACCCTGGATGCCTGCTCCAGCGCCGCCGCTGTGTGTCTGGCCTCATTGTCAGCGCCGCCCTTGAGATAGCCTCCTGCGCCCGCGCCAAGGGCCAGCAGCAGGGCGGCGAGGATTGGCCACGGGTTCATCACGGCATTTCCGGCAGTGGCACTGTCTGGCCTGCCAGCGCGTGCGTGCAGTCCGACAGGAACTGGATCTGACCGTCGGTTACAAAGGAATGGCAAACGCTCGGGATCGGCTTGCCATCCGGCCCGCGCACCCATTCACCTGTCCAGCGACCGTTTTCGTCTTTCTCGGTCTCGTGACTGCGACACAGGATCGACGGTGTGAACGTGGGCGCATCGGGGTTGCCGTTATACCCCCATGCAGAACCAAAGGCTGGATCGACCCGCACCTGGTGGCCGGTCTTGCAGCCGGGACAGAGGAACAGAACCAAGCCGCCCTCTAAGCTGCGCAGGTATGGTGACAGTTTAGCCATGGTGATTTCCTTTCACACCAATGCCGATTCGTTGCAGCAGCAGAGCCAGCCGCCAGTCCAAGATCGGGGCCGGGATCATGCCGCACCCAAGATCTTCGCGCGCAGAATATCCCCCACTCGCACCGGGTCACGGATCACCTTGTCGCCCGGCAGGCAGGCAATATCCCACTTGCCGCGCTGTTTCACGCGCAGGGTGGGCTGGACCTCTGCATGCGACAGAACCGTCTCGCGTGTGACCGGGATTCCGTACTTAGCGCAAAGCGTCCTCACCAGAGCGCACAGCCGATGGACTTGCGCTTCGGTGATCGGCGCGCTGCCCCAAGAGAACGGTGTTTCCTTCGCCCCAGCCATTGCCGCCACGGAAACACCGATTGACCCTGTGTTGAGGGACAGCGTGTGTGCCGCATACTTCCCGTCAGAGGTGTTGATATTGTCCTCGGGCCGCAGCTTGCCATGCACGACATTGCCGTCACCTTCGACAATGAAGTGGTAATGTTCGCGATCGAGGTCGGTCGCACTATGCGGCCCGGCCGTCCAGTGCATGATGATGCGCTTCAGGCCGCTCATTCCTCACCGCCCTTCTTGGGGCCCAACGTTCGATCCAAGATGTTGTCCACGATCCGGTCAGACCGGTTTTCGATCAGGCCGAACATTTTCATGCTGATCCGGGCCAGTTTGCGCGAGAAATAACCAGCCATCAGCATCGGCAGTTGGACAGGAACTTCCGGCGCCCA
>JANPOY010000019.1:0-2958 GCA_031428215.1 Paracoccaceae bacterium | reverse complement strand
GCGGCCAGATCTCGGAAGTCCGGCATGCATTGCAGCATCTGATGACGGGAGTCCCGGACGTTCTTCTCGACCTGGCCTTTCTCCCATCCCGCAGCAGGATTGCAGAACTCGGGCTCGTAAACATAGTGGTTCGTCATGGCGCGGGCAGCCCGGGCAGCGTGATGACCTACTTCCCGTTTCGCAATGCGGCCCCCGGGCGTCGTGGCACCGGAGAGGTTTCAGAGACCGTCTTTTCGGTGGGCAAGGGTGTGCTGGGCTATTGGAAAGATCGCCTTGCAAGCAAGGGCGTCAGCGAACTGGTGGAAGGGTCCCGTTTCGGCGAAGCCTGGCTGAAGTTTGATGCGCCCGATGGGGATGTTTTCGCGCTGGCAGAAGTTGAGGATGACGTTCGCAGCGGCTGGACCGGGGCCGGGGTCGGCACCGACGAGGCCGTCCGCGGCTTTCACAGTGCCACGCTGCGCCTGCGCGAAGGTGCTGCCACCGGAGAGCTGCTGACCTTCATGGGTTACGAAGAGATTGCGACCGAGGGCAGCCTGACCCGCTACCGTGCGAAGACCGGCAACGGCGCGGATTTCATCGACCTCGACGTCCAACCCGCGATGCCACGCGCCGGTCAGGGGGCTGGGTCCGTCCACCATATCGCCTTCTCGGTGCCCGACCGCGCGGCACAGTTGCTGGTCCGCCAGTCGCTGCTGGACACCGGCTATCAGGTCACCCCGGTCATCGACCGCGACTACTTCTGGGCGATCTATTTCCGCTCGCCGGGCGGTGTTCTGTTCGAGGTGGCGACCAACGAGCCCGGCTTTGACCGGGATGAACCTGCCGACCATTTGGGCGAGGCATTGAAGCTGCCGACCCAGCACGAAAGCCTGCGCGCCCAACTGGAAAAACACCTCGACCCGATCCGCAACTGATCTTCACGCCCATCACTTCGCACCGGAAGGCTCGACCATGCCCGCACCCTACCACGCCCTTGTCTCACCCCCCGTCGGCAGCGCACCTCTGGTCTTCGCCTTTCACGGCACCGGCGGCGACGAAACCCAGCTTGCCGGACAAGTCCGGGATATCCTCCCAGATGCCGGTCTGGTGGCTCCGCGTGGCGATGTCTCCGAAGGTGGGGCAAATCGATTCTTCCGGCGCACGAGCGAGGGTGTCTATGACATGCCGGACCTCGCTCGCCGGACCGCCGCGATGGCCGCTTTCGTATCAGAGACGCGCGCACAGCATCCGGGCAGGGACGCCTATGCGGTGGGTTACTCCAACGGGGCCAACATCCTCGCCGCCATGACGTTCGAACATGCCCATCTGTTCAACCGGGTAGCGCTGCTCCATCCGCTGATCCTATGGCACCCGGCTGACAATTTGAACCTCGCAGGCCGACCAGTTCTGGTCACGGGCGGGCGGAAAGATCCGATCTGCCCCCTCAAACTAACCACAGCACTTGTCGACTATTTCCGCATCCAGAGTGCGGAGGTGACGGCCGTTTTGCATGAAGGGGGCCATGAGGTGAGGCCCGTGGAAATCGAGGCCTTGGGTCGGTTGTTCGCAGAACAGAGGTAAAGCAGAAGCTAGCATCGCCCAGCCGTTTCGTTCCCAACTGCAGCAGCGCCTCGACTTCGCAAGTGACCGGTAACATCGCCGCGACCGAGGTTGCATTCACCATCGGCGCGCCCAACTTCAGCGTTACCAACGCTGAGCCCTCATGGTCCCCCGGTCCCGATCATCTGACGCGGCGCAGAAAACTTTCGGTGCGTGTGTCCTGTGGCGAATCAAAAATCTGTGCAGGTGGTCCTTGGGGTAATCCCCCCATTTCTAACGGGGTGCGGTCGTAGAACTCATGCGGCCATTTTCAGTTTCTGGGCAGGTGTGATGCCGCCGATGCCCATGTTCGGGCGGTCGTTGTTGTAAGTCCATAGCCATTGTGTGGCGAAGTCTTGGGCCTCTTCGATAGTTTCGATGATATATTGGTCCAGCCATTCGTGCCTGACGGTGCGGTTGTAGCGCTCGATATAGGCGTTCTGCTGGGGTTGGCCGGGTTGGATATGCTGGATAGTAACCCGTTGTTTCTCGGCCCATTCCAGCGGCTTGGTGCTGATGTATTCTGGCCCTTAGCACGTTCGGAACAAAGTGTTCGATGAGATTATGGTCGCCTGCGCAGCCTCAAAATTGCGCAGCGGGCGGCCATAACCGATTGTCGCGTGCCTTGGGGCTGTCCCCAAACGCCAAAAGCCCCGCTTTTCAGGGGGACTCGTCAAACGTTGAGGTGGCGTTGAGGTGTTTTGGACAAGCAAAAACCAGACTGTTTATGTCGGGTTATATCTATTTGATATATTTGTATTTTTGGTTGCGGGGACAGGATTTGAACACTGTTTCGCACTGTCGCGGGCAATCATCCCACCCTGCACTGCGCGAGCAGCCTGAAATTGACAGTAACTATTAGTATTGGTTGCGGGGACGCGATTCCAGAAATACTGGGAGTGGGCAAAACTTGGTGGTCAAGCGGCTATCTTTGAAACGGTCAGCCTGCCGTCCAGGACTGCGGCCCTTGTGACAGCGACGCGATGCGCCCCGCGCGGAGACCATCGCATGCGCCGCCGTTTACCCATGCGAGTGTTCCCGATGTCATCGACGCAACCTTCTGCGCGGGATGACGAGACTGCGAGTCCGTTTCGATATCGGTGGCCATAATTTACCAGCGCGTCGAAGTTGTTGGAAAGGTAGGAATAGAGCTCTTGGCACCGCGCTTTAACACGTCTGGCCGCTTCTCGTAGGTCTTTGGTTTCTGCCGACAAACGATTGCAGTCGATCTCGAGAACCTTGAGGATTGTCGCGGCCGTCATGACTTTGCCATGCCAGAGGTACCAGCGCAGTGTTTCTGCCGGTCGCTCGAAGAGTTGCGGCAACCCTGAAAACCCCTTCGTTTGCAAAAGTCCTCGCACGGCGTTCTCGATATGCTGA
>JANPOY010000018.1:0-2853 GCA_031428215.1 Paracoccaceae bacterium | reverse complement strand
CCGGTCTGGACCATGAGCACCATCGAAAAACACCAGTCGCAGAATGTGGCGGATGCGGTGGCGTCTGGCGTCGGGCTGGCGGGCTGTCATGGCGGGATGTGCGATGCTTTCCGCGCGGACGTGCTCTGGCAGTTCATGACTGGGGCGCAATGGGTGGCGCATCCGGGCAATGACGGGGTGAATTACCGGGTGCGGATGGTGTCGGACGATCCGCTGGTGTCGGGGATCGCCGATTTTGACGTCGCAACCGAGCAATATTACCTGCACATCGACCCCGCCGTGCGCGTCCATGCCGTTTGCGATTTCCCGGTGGTGGAAGGGCCGCATGCCCCGAATGGTCCAGTGGCGATGCCCGTGGTGTTCTCTAAACTCTGGGGCCAAGGCCGGGTTTACTATAATGCGTTGGGCCATCAGGCCGATGTGATCAACCACGGCCCCGCCCGCGAACTCATCCGGCGCGGGTTGTTGTGGGCGGCAAAACAGTGACTGGCGTTTCAAGCCGATCTGGTCGTGCTGTTGCAGGGCTAGCTGTGAGCTTTCATCAGGTTGTCCATTCGGGGCGGATCGGGGAGACTGGAGTTACCACACTTCAAGCCTTCAGGAGCGCCCCGAATGAACATCCACAAGAATGCCCGTCTCACGCCCATCCGTCGAGAGGAGATGGCGGTTTCGGTCATCGCCGGTCAGTTTTCCAGAGCCGAAGCGGCGCGGGTCTTTGGTGTGTCGGCCAAGATCGTGGCGCGCTGGACTGCCCGTTTCAGGGCGGAGGGCCGCGAGGGCATGCGGGACCGCTCGTCGCGGCCAAAGATGATCCCGACCCAGACCGCAGAGGCGCTGGCGGGACGCATCATCACGCCCCACCGCCAGCGCCCCACCGCCAGCGCCTCTGCGGGCGTCACATTGCACAACAGACCGGAGTTTCACCCGCCACGGTCAGCCGGGTTCTGCGCCGCGCCGGGTTGTCGCGGCTGCGCGATTTGATCCCCGCAGAGCCGATCATCCGCTATGACTACAAGGAGCCGGGCGGGCTGATCCACCTCGACATCAAGAAACTTGGCCGTTTTGAACGGGTTGGCCACCGTATCACTGGCGACCGCACCGGCCAGAGCAACGCGCGCGGGGTGGGCTGGGAATATGTGCATATCTGCATCGACGACGCCTCGCGCATTGCAGTCACCGGCATCTTCCCTGACGAAAAGGCGGTGAGCGCCATCGCGGCCCTGCAATCCGCAGTCGCCTATTACAAAAGGCTCGGCATCAGCGTTGCACGTGTGATGACGGACAATGGCTCGTGCTACAAAGCCAAGAGCTTCGCCGCAGCCTGCAAAGCGCTCGGCCTCAAACACATCAGAACCAAACCTTACACGCCCAAAACCAACGGCAAAGCCGAACGATTCATCCAGACCGCGCTCAGGGAATGGGCCTATGCCCGCGCTTACTCCACGTCAGAGCAGCGCAAAACCCACCTGCCGGAATGGACCCACATGTACAATTGGCATCGCCCGCACGGCAGCCTAAACTCACAGCCACCAATCAGTCGCCTGGGTCAACCCATGGACAACGTGTTGAGGTTCCACAGCTAGGTGTTGATTTTCACGCAGAAGTGAGCCGGGTAAGCGGATAGTTTCCACTGAGAATTGATCCATGTGACCCTTCCCCCAGCGCGGCGCGCATCGGGGGTCAGCGTCGTCTCTTTCCAGGAGAGCCATCCATCCTTCGGCGCATAGAAGACCCACGCCCCGTCCTGCCAGGCGGCGATCTGGGTTGCACGGCCCGCCCAGACGCCGGTGGGCGCGGGGCCGATGATCCGCGCTGCACGCCGCCGGGGCGGTTGAGAGGTGGTTCGGTCTTTTTGAACAGGTTCCGGGCGTTTTCCAGGTGGATTCCCGCCTCGGTTACGCCGCCACAGGAACCGGCTGATCGGTGCTGAAGACCTGATGCTGTCGCCCTGACAGCCAGTATGCATCCAGAGTTGCCTGTGAAACATCTATCCCAACCGTATCCTGCATCGATTTCCCATTACCTGTTCTTGTCATACGGGCCTCGCGCCCAAGTCTCCGTTCAGGTTGAAAGAAATGGCGGAGCGATCTTACGCACGGACGGCCCAAAGCGACCAAGAGGGCTGCGATCCGCCCCGCCGATGCACCGCGAAGATCGGCTGCGCACGAGCCCCATTATCTCACGGGGACATCACAAATCATAAGACAAGGGGGATGGATCATCACGCGGTACTTTGGCTTGCGCCGCCAGACAGCCATCCGCAGGGCCTGCAAAGCGAGATCAGTTGTCATCCGGGACTGCATCCATTGCCCGGCAGGCGATTGTAAAGCAATCGGCCGAGAGGGGACCACCCAACGACGCGCCGCGAAAACAGGTCGATGACGACGGCCAAGTACAGCCAGCCCTCATGGGTCTTGGTGTAGGTGATATCTGTCACCCAGACTGTGTCAGGGGACGCCACCTCAAACTGCCGGTCCAGCGTGTTCAGGGCGACCACCGCTGGTTTGCCGCCATATCGCCCCGGGCGGCGTTTGTAGCCGATCTGTGCTGCAAGCCCTGCCAATCCGGCCAACCGCGCCACACGGTTTTCCGAGCACGTCGCGCCTTGATCGCGCAAATCGTCGTGCAGCTTGCGCCTTACGGTGATTGTAAACAGCGCCTTCCATGTGTACAGCTACTTGGTGCTGATCCCCAGCCGCTCAGCCACCTCACTGACCGGGTGCCCGCGCTCAACAACCTGCGCCACAGCCTCCTGCTTGAACTCGTCCGTAAACCGATCCTGCTTGCCCATCTGCGTCTCTCCTTGGCTCCAAAATTACCAAGCAAAACGTCTACAAATCTAGGGGCACCTCA
>JANPOY010000017.1:0-2874 GCA_031428215.1 Paracoccaceae bacterium | reverse complement strand
TGCCGGTGCCACGCCCCGGCAAGGGCGAGGTTCTGGTGCGTAACCGTGCCATCGGGCTGAACCCGGTGGACTGGAAGTTCATCGCTTGGGGGCATCCGGCGTGGGACTGGCCGCATATCCCCGGCGTCGATGGCGCGGGCGAAGTGGCAGGGCTTGGCGAAGGGGTGACCCATCTGGCCGAGGGCGCGCGGGTGGCCTATCATAACGACCTGACGCGGCCCGGTTCCTTTGCCGAATATACCGTGATCCCGGCGCGTGCTGCGATTCCGCTGCCCGCCGCATTGCCCTTTCCGGCGGCGGCGGCGATCCCCTGTCCGGGGCTGACGGCGTGGCAGGCTGTGGAAAAGGTCAACCTCTGGCCGGGGGCCGAAGTGATGGTGACGGGCGCTTCGGGGGCAGTTGGTGGCGCGATCTTGCAACTGGCGCGGCGCAGGGGTTGGGTTATCCATGCTGTCGGCTCGGCTGGTGAGGCGGCGCGGTTGCGCGGGTTGGGGGCGGCGACTGTCACCGATTACCGGCAAGACGGCTGGCGCGATGCGTTCGGCCAGAACCCGCTGGATGCCGTGTTCGATATGGTCAGCGGGGCGCATGCCACAACGCTTGCACCACTGCTGGGTGCGAACGGGCATCTGGTCTGTATTCAGGACCGGCAGGAAGCGGCGCCACTGCCCGCCTTCACCACGACGATTTCGCTGCATGAGGTGGGGCTGAACGCGATGCATGCCCATGCTTGTGACCGGCAATGGGGGCGTCTGGTGGCTGCAGGGCAGGCGATGGCGGCGGACATCGTTTCGGGTGTCTTTGATGTGCAACTGATTGAGGTGGCCGGGTTTGACGAACTTCCCGCGGCGCTTGCTCGCCTAAAGCAGGGGCCAAATCCGGGCAACCGGGTCGTGATGCTCTGAGCTTCAACGATCGGGAGAGTTCCGGTTTTGACGGCCCATTTGTTCCAAACTGCTGGGCGGTGGCTGTGGCCGCAAGCATGCGGTTTTTGGGCGGATGTTTCGCCTGATCCCCCTCAGGCCCCCGCAATCAGCGCGTCAAGTTCTGCCATGTCGGCAAGTTGCGTGACCCCGGCGGGAGCGCTCATCGTCGTGTGGGGGACGAATAGGGTGCGGATGCCGCTGGCAAGGCCCGCCGCAGCACCGCTGCTGCTGTCTTCGATCACCAGACAGTCAGCGATCCCTGCCTCCAGCAGCCAGGCAGCGCGGAGATAGCCTTCAGGGTCGGGTTTGCCCCGGCGCAGATCATTGCGGGCGACGGTGATCAGGCCGGGCCGGGCCAGCCCCACAGCGCGCAGGTTCACATCCACGATGGCGCGATCACTGTTTGACACCACGGCCTGCGCCACCCCCGCAAGGTCCAGCCGGTGCCAGCAAGCGATGGCCTCTGGAAAGCCACGCAGCTTGGCGGCGGTGAGGAAATAGTGATGATGCTTGCGGCGTTCCCATGCGACCGGGTCCATTTGCAGGCCGAAATCGGCAACGAACCAGCGATACAGGTCATCAGCCGCGCGCCCGACCACGCGGTCGTGCAGATCTGGCGGCACCTCTAGCCCGGCTTCGGTCATGGCACGGTGCAGAGCCTCCACGGCGAGGGGTTCGCTGTCAACCAGAGTTCCGTCCATGTCCCAAAGGACAGCTTTGATCCGGGTCATGTCAGGTGTCCTGTGATGTCATTGATGGGTGCCATGATGCGGCGGATGTCGCGGAACGCAGCGAATTTACCGTCATAGCGCGCGCGTCGGTCGGGGTCGGGCAGGATCGGCTCGCGGTAGCGCACCAACGTACGGGCGGCCTCTGATGCGGAGTCGAACAGGCCAAGCCCGGCAAAACCAATGCAGGCACAGCCGATGATGCCGGACTCGGGATATTCGGTTGGCACGATCACCGCGTTCAGCACATCGGCCTTGATCTGCAACCACAGATCCGACCGTGCCCCGCCCGCCGCCGAGATGATCCGATCCGGTGCGCCGGTGGCTGCGGCGATGGGCGAAAACGCATCGCGCATTGCCAGCACCACGCCCTCCATCACCGCGCGGTGCAGATGGGCCGCGCTGTGGCGCGCGGTCAGGCCAACAAAGGCGGCACGGGATGCCTCGCCTTGCCCCAGACGTTCGCCGGTCAGATAGGGCAGAAACACCAGCCCCTCGCAGCCCGCCGGAACCGTTGCCGCCGCCTGCGACAGCGCATCAAAGCTGCGTTGTTCACGGTCCAGCGCGCGTGAGGCCCAACGGACCGCATCGCCCGCCGCGTCAACCACGGCAAAGGCACCCCAGCCGCTGCTGGCCATGGCGACATTCATCACCGACGGGTGGCGCAGCGGTTCGGGAACCAGCCGGGTCAACAGAAACGAAGTGCCGGTGATGTCGGACACTTGACCGGGTTCGGTCACGCCCGACCCCAGAATGGCCGCCGGAAAATCGCCCGCACCGGCCAGAACCGGCACACCCTGCGGCAGGCCCGTGGCTGCGGCCGCGTCACGCGTGACGGTGCCAAGGCGAGCTGTGGAGGGCAAAAGCGGTGGCAGGATGCCCGGATCGAGGCCAAGGTTGCGGGCCGCCTGCGCGGACCATGTGCGCTGCGCCGGATCGGACAGAAAGCTGGAGCCAGCCTCGCTCCAGTCCATCGCGGCTTCGCCGGTCAGGCGGAAGTTGAGGTAATCCTTGGGCATCAGCAGCAGCACGGCGCGAGCCAGCGTGGCAGGGTCGGTCTGCGCCAGCCAGTGCAGCTTGACCCCCGGCCAGGCGCTTGTCGCCGGGTTTACCGAGGCGATGGGGCCGGCGTTAAGGTCTGCGGCAACCTTGGTGGCGCGCTTGTCATTCCACAGCGGCACGCTGTGCAAGACCAGCGCGCCCGCCGCGTCGATCAGGAC
>JANPOY010000016.1:0-2447 GCA_031428215.1 Paracoccaceae bacterium | reverse complement strand
GCTGAAAACCACCACGATCTACGTCACCCACGATCAGATTGAGGCGATGACCTTGGCCGACCGCGTGGTGGTGATGAACAAGGGTGAGGTGCAGCAAGTCGGCACGCCCACCGAAATCTACGACCGCCCCGCCAACACCTTCGTTGCCAGCTTCATCGGCTCTCCGGCGATGAACCTGATCGCAGGGCAAATCACAGACGGCACCTTCCGCGCCGATGGCATGCAGGTGGCAGGTCTTGCCGGAAACGGCCCCGCCACCCTTGGCTTCCGCGCCGAGGATGCAACCGTCGTGACCGAAGGCGGCAATATCGCCGCCCCGGTTTACGCGATGGAACTGCTGGGCGATGCCACGCTGGTGTCAGTCCGCATCGGCCCGGCACTGGTGTCGGTGCGCGCGCCCAAGGATTTCCGCATCGAAATCGGCAGCCCGCTGCAAATACGCGTGCCGCTCTCGGTCGTGCATCTGTTCGACGCCACCACCGGCGCGCGGATCGCAGGATGACAGGCTTGCCCCCGCCAGCCGCTTCGACGCAAACTGCGCCAAAGCAGGGGGAGTGTTCTGGTGGCCAATGAAAAAGTGACATCGCTTGAGGTGGCCGCACTTGCCGGTGTCAGCCAATCGGCGGTCAGCCGGGTATTCACGCCCGGCTCGTCGGTCAGCCAGAAAACCGCCGAAAAGGTGCGCGCGGCAGCCCTGCAACTGGGCTACCGCCCCAACGTGCTGGCGCGCTCGCTCAAATCCGGCAAAAGCCGCATCATCGGGCTGGTCGTGGCCTATCTGGAAAACTACTTCTACCCTGAGATGGTCGAACGCCTGTCCACCGAATTGCAAAAGGTCGGCTACCATGTGCTGATCTTTCTGGCCCCGCAAACCAGCGTCAATGTCGATCAGGTGATCCGCGAAATTCTGGATTATCAGGTCGATGGCATTGTGATGGCCTCGGTTTCGATGTCCTCTGATCTGGCCGCACGCTGTCAGGAAACCGGCATCCCGGTGGTTTTGTTCAACCGCGCGCATGAAGACAAGAACCTCTCCTCTGTCACCTCCGACAATTTTGCGGGTGGCAAGGCTTTGGCCGATTACCTCTGCGCCACCGGCCACAGCCGCATCGCCTATATCGCGGGCTTTGCCGGGGCTTCCACGCAAGCCGACCGCGAGGCGGGCTTTCGTGCCGGCCTCGCCGATGCCGGGCAAGATCTATTCGCGCGCGCCGATGGCAATTTCGACTATCGCACCGCGCAAATGGCCGCGCGCACCCTGTTTGCCACCCAGCGCCGCCCCGATGCAGTGTTCGTCGCCAACGATCACATGGCCTTCGCGGTGATGGATGTGCTGCGGTTTGAACTGGGCCTGCGGGTGCCCGATGATGTCTCGGTCGTAGGCTTCGACGATGTGCCCCCCGCGGCTTGGCCCGCCTATAACCTGACCACTTACCGGCAGCGCGTGGATTTGATGGTGCGGGAAACCGTGGATATGCTGATGACATGGATCGCCGCCGATCAGCCAAAGGTTACCCGCGTGGTGCTACCGGGCGAATTGGTGATCCGCAGCTCCACCCGCCGGATCGGGATTGCGCAATGACCGAAGCCACCTTCCGCGCCAGATTGGCCGCCTTGGGCCTGACGCTGGATGACAAAGCCTTTGCTGCGGCATGGGCCGGGGCGCAGCACCTGCGGGCCGAGATCGCCCGCGTTGAGAAATGGTTAACAACCCAGCCATGACCGAACCCATCGACCTGCCCCTGCACGACGCCGCAGCCGCGCTGCGCGCAGGCACCCTCACCGCCCGCGCGCTGACCGAAGCCGCCTTGGCGCGCTGTGCTGCGCGCAATCCGCACCTGCATGCCGTTACCCATCTGAACCCACAGGCCTTGGCTGAAGCCGACCGCGCCGATGCCCTACTGGCAGCAGGTCTGGGCGAGCCACTCTGCGGGATACCATTTCTGGTCAAGGATTTGATCGACGTCGCCGGTCTCCTCGCCACCAGCGGCTCAGCCGTGCTGGCGGGGCGGATTGCCGATACCGACGCCCCCGCTGTCGCCTTGTTACGGGCACAGGGTGCTGTGGTGCTGGGCAAGGTTGCCACCTACGAATTTGCCATGGTCGGCCCCGATCTGACCCTGCCCGATCCGCCCGCCCGCAACCCGTGGAATCGCGCGCATATCACTGGCGGCTCGTCCTCTGGCTCGGCGTCGGCGGTGGCGGGTGGTCTGGTGCGGATGGCGCTTGGCACCGACACGGGTGGCTCGATCCGCAGCCCTTCGGCCTATTGCGGCTGCGTCGGGCTGAAACCCAGCTACGAGCGTGTCGCGCGCGCCGGGGCCTTCCCGCTCTCGCCCGCGCTGGATCACACCGGGCCGATTGCCGCCTCGGTTGCCGATGCGGCGCTGATGCTGGATGCGATCACCACGCAGCCGGAAAACTGGCGACCCGCCAGCGGCAAGTTG
>JANPOY010000015.1:0-2447 GCA_031428215.1 Paracoccaceae bacterium | reverse complement strand
GCTGAAAACCACCACGATCTACGTCACCCACGATCAGATTGAGGCGATGACCTTGGCCGACCGCGTGGTGGTGATGAACAAGGGTGAGGTGCAGCAAGTCGGCACGCCCACCGAAATCTACGACCGCCCCGCCAACACCTTTGTCGCCAGCTTCATCGGTTCGCCTGCGATGAACCTGATCGCAGGGCAGATCACAGACGGCACCTTCCGCGCCGATGGCATGCAGGTGGCAGGTCTTGCCGGAAACGGCCCCGCCACTTTGGGCTTCCGCGCCGAGGATGCAACCGTCGTGACCGAAGGCGGCAACATCGCCGCCCCGGTTTACGCGATGGAACTGCTGGGCGATGCCACGCTGGTCTCGGTCCGCATCGGCCCGGCACTGGTGTCCGTGCGTGCGCCCAAGGATTTCCGCATCGAAATCGGCAGCCCGCTGCAAATCCGCGTGCCGTTGTCCGTCGTGCATCTGTTCGACGCCAGCACCGGCGCGCGGATCGCGGGATGACAGGCTTGCCCCCGCCAGCCGCTTTGACGCAAACTGCGCCAAAGCAGGGGGAGTGTTCTGGTGGCCAATGAAAAAGTGACATCGCTGGAAGTGGCAGCACTTGCCGGTGTCAGCCAATCGGCGGTCAGCCGGGTGTTCACGCCCGGCTCGTCAGTCAGCCAGAAAACCGCCGAAAAGGTGCGTGCCGCCGCTTTGCAACTGGGCTACCGCCCCAACGTGCTGGCGCGGTCGCTGAAATCCGGCAAAAGCCGGATCATCGGGCTGGTCGTGGCCTATCTGGAAAACTACTTCTACCCCGAGATGGTCGAACGCCTCTCCACAGAACTGCAAAAAGTCGGCTATCATGTGCTGATCTTTCTCGCCCCGCAAACCAGCGTTAATGTCGATCAGGTGATCCGGGAAATCTTGGATTATCAGGTGGATGGCATCGTGATGGCCTCGGTTTCAATGTCGTCCGATCTGGCCGCGCGCTGTCAGGAAACCGGCATCCCGGTGGTTTTGTTCAACCGCGCGCACGAAGATAAAAACCTCTCCTCGGTCACCTCCGACAATTTCGCGGGCGGCAAGGCTTTGGCCGATTACCTTTGCGCCACCGGCCACAGCCGCATCGCCTATATCGCGGGCTTTGCTGGTGCCTCGACCCAAGCCGACCGCGAGGCAGGCTTTCGCGCAGGCCTCGCCGATGCGGGACAAGATCTGTTCGCGCGCGCCGATGGCAATTTCGACTATCGCACCGCACAGATGGCCGCGCGCACCCTGTTTGCCACCCAGCGCCGCCCCGATGCGGTGTTCGTCGCCAATGATCACATGGCCTTCGCGGTGATGGATGTGCTGCGGTTTGAACTGGGCCTGCGGGTGCCCGAAGATGTCTCGGTGGTCGGCTTCGACGATGTCCCCCCCGCCGCCTGGCCCGCCTATAACCTGACCACTTACCGTCAGCGCGTCGATTTGATGGTGCGGGAAACCGTGGATATGCTGATGACATGGATCGCCGCCGATCAGCCAAAGGTTACCCGCGTGGTGCTACCGGGCGAATTGGTGATCCGCAGTTCCACCCGCCGGATCGGAATTGCGCAATGACCGAAGCCACCTTCCGCGCCAGATTGGCCGCCTTGGGCCTGACGCTGGATGACAAAGCCTTTGCCGCCGCATGGGCCGGGGCGCAGCACCTGCGGGCCGAGATCGCCCGCGTTGGGAAATGGTTAACAACCCAGCCATGACCGAAGCCATCGACCTGCCCCTGCACGACGCCGCAGCCGCCCTGCGCGCAGGCACCTTCACCGCCCGCGCGCTGACCGAGGCTGCGCTGGCCCGCTGTGCTGCGCGCAATCCACACCTGCACGCCGTCACCCATCTGAACCCGCAGGCCTTGGCTGAAGCCGACCGCGCCGATGCCCTACTGGCGGCGGGTCTGGGCGGGCCGCTCTGCGGAATCCCGTTTCTGGTCAAGGATTTGATTGACGTTGCCGGTCTGCCCGCCACCAGCGGCTCGGCTGTGCTTGCGGGGCGGATTGCTGATACCGACGCCCCCGCCGTCGCCCTGTTGCGGGCGCAGGGTGCGGTCGTGCTGGGCAAAGTCGCCACCTATGAATTTGCCATGGTCGGCCCCGATCTGGCCCTGCCCGATCCGCCTGCCCGCAACCCGTGGAACCGCGCCCATATCACCGGGGGGTCGTCCTCTGGCTCGGCCTCGGCGGTGGCAGGGGGCCTCGTGCGAATGGCGCTTGGCACCGATACCGGCGGGTCGATCCGCAGCCCCTCGGCCTATTGCGGCTGTGTCGGTCTGAAACCCAGCTATGAACGCGTCGCGCGCGCCGGGGCCTTCCCGCTCTCGCCCGCGCTGGATCACACCGGGCCGATTGCCGCCTCGGTTGCCGATGCGGCGCTGATGCTGGATGCGATCACCACGCAGCCGGAAAACTGGCGACCCGCCAGCGGCAAGTTG
>JANPOY010000014.1:0-1525 GCA_031428215.1 Paracoccaceae bacterium | reverse complement strand
GCACTACTTCGACTTCGCAGAAGCCCCGGCACAAGCGCGGCAAATTGCGCGCCTTGCTGGGCATGTCAAGGAATTGACCGCACAGATTGCCGTCGCCCCGGTCGCCAAGGCCGACCATTTGCGCGTGCGCCTGCTAGATACCAAGGACTGGCTGGCCGTATTGCAAGTCCGCAGTGATGCGGCCTATCTGGACTATTTGACGGCGGGCGCCGATGGCCGTCTGGTCGGCGATGTGACGCCGTCCTATGCGATGATGCCCGAGACAACCTTGCAACGCATGCTGGCGCTGACCGTCAATTCCCGTTTTGTGTACCTGATGCGTGATCCGGTGGCCCGGCTGTGGAGCCACGTCCGCATGATGGCCGCGCGCAGCCGCAAAGGTGATTTTACGACTACGGCGCGGGACTTGCTTGGGGAAGTGATCGCGACAGGCGAGGGCGGGCATGACCTGCTGCGCCGGGGCGATTACCGTGCGGCTTTGCCCAAACTGATGGCTGCAGTGCCCGCCGCCCGGCTGCTGGTGATGTTCATGGAAGACTTGATGACCGTCCCGGGTGTGGCGCGTCTGTGTGACTTTCTTGGCATTGCATCGCACAGCCCCGATCTTGACCGCCGGGTGCATGAAGGCACGCCGCTGGCGATGGACGCGCATCAGCGTATCGCCGTGCAGCGCCTGCTGCGCCCACAATATGATGCTGTGACAGCCCTGTTTCCGGTCTTGCCGGACGCGTGGCTGCGCAACCGGAACGAGGCACTCGCATGAAGGTTCAACCATGATGGACGGCAAGTTTGATGACGCCGTGACGGGCGAGCAGAAGATCCGCAACTTCAACATCAACTTCGGCCCGCAACATCCTGCGGCGCATGGGGTTTTGCGGCTGGTGCTGGAGCTGGACGGCGAGATTGTGGAACGCTGCGATCCGCATATCGGCCTGCTGCACCGTGGCACTGAAAAGCTGATGGAAAGCCGGACCTATCTGCAAAACCTGCCATACTTCGACCGGCTGGATTATGTGGCTCCGATGAACCAGGAACATGCCTGGTGTCTGGCGATTGAAAAGCTGACTGGCACGATTGTGCCACGCCGGGCCAGCCTGATCCGCGTGCTGTTTTGCGAAATCGGCCGGGTGTTGAACCATTTGCTGAACGTGACGACCCAAGCCATGGACGTGGGCGCGCTGACGCCGCCGCTGTGGGGGTTTGAAGAGCGCGAAAAGCTGATGGTGTTTTATGAGCGCGCGTGCGGGGCACGTCTGCACGCGGCCTATTTCCGCCCCGGTGGCGTGCATCAGGATCTGACGCCTGCCTTGCTGGAAGACATCGATCAGTGGGCATCGGAATTCGCGCCAGTTCTTGACGACATCGACGGGCTATTGACAGAAAATCGTATCTTCAAACAGCGTAACGCCGATATCGGCGTCGTGACCGAGGACGATATTCTGAAATGGGGCTATTCCGGCGTGATGGTGCGCGGGTCTGGCCTTGCGTGGGATCTGCGCCGCAGCCAACCTTATGAATGCTATGA
>JANPOY010000013.1:0-46588 GCA_031428215.1 Paracoccaceae bacterium | reverse complement strand
AAGGATTTTGAGCGCGCATATCGGGCGTTCGTCGCCAAGGAAAAGCCGGTTTTCGCGGGGGATTGATTGGTCTTGCGGCCATTGCCGGGGAGCAGCCCCCCGGACCCCCCGGGATATTTGAGGACAGATGAAATGGCCGATCTATTGCGCAAACCGAATGGGACCACGGGCAAGGTGCATGACATCACCCCCGAAAGTGCGGGTTGGGGCTATGTCGGCTTTGGGCTCTATCGGTTGGAGGCGGGGGAGACTGTGGCCGAAGTGACCGGCGACCGTGAGGTCATTCTGGTGCTGGTCGAAGGCAAGGCGCAAATCACCGCCGCCGAGCAGGATTGGGGCATCCTCGGCGACCGGATGGATGTGTTTGAGAAGACCCCGCCGCATTGCCTTTATGTGCCGAACGCCAGCGACTGGACCGCGACCGCCACCACCGCCTGCACTTTGGCGGTTTGTGCGGCGCCGGGGAAATCGGGGCATCCGGCGGCGCGGTTGGGGCCGGAAGGCATCACGCTGACCCAGCGCGGCACCGGCGCGAACACCCGGTTCATCAACAACATCGCGATGGAGGGTCTGGACGTCGCCGATTCTCTGCTGGTCACCGAAGTCTTCACGCCGCAGGGCAATTGGTCATCTTACCCCAGCCACCGCCATGACGAAGACGACTTTCCCCGGATGACCTATCTGGAGGAAAGCTATTACATGCGGCTCAATCCAGCCCAGGGCTATGGCATCCAGCGGGTTTACACCGAGGACGGGTCACTGGACGAAACCATGACGGTGAAGAACCATGATGTGACGCTGGTGCCAAAGGGGCATCATCCCTGCGGGGTGCCTTACGGCTATGAGATGTATTATCTGAACGTCATGGCCGGCCCACGCCGCAACTGGCGCTTTCAGAATGACCCCGATCATGACTGGATTTATCGGCGCGACAATCCGCAAGCCTGAGGCGGATATCTGGCAAGCCGAGTCGGATTCAAGGGCAACCGGCTGAAACCGGTCGTCGGCGGCACGTCTCAGGGGCAGACGGGTCAGGGGCAGACGGGTCAGGGGCAGGCGGGCTGCGCGCGTGAAATCAAGGTCAACCGTGAACCCGGCCCCAAGGCCTGCAATTCGCGCTCTATCATCCCGGGGTTTGGCATCGGCGGGCAGATCACAAGGATCTGTCCCCGGTAGCGCAGGTTTTGCAGGCGCTCCACCAGCGCGAACGCGTCGCCGGCCGCCAGATCGGCTGCGAATAGCGCGCACAAGATCAGGTCCGGGGCCGCGCGCGCAAGGCTTGCAGCATCCAACTCCGCCAGTGCCACATAGGCTTGGGCGCCCTCGGCGCTGCAGCGGCTGGCTTGCGCCAATCCGACAACCAGCATCCGGGTGGTTTCAGACGGCAGGAATGGGTGTGTTTCGGCTATGGCCATGCGGCGACCTTCCTTGGCCCAAGCGGATCATCCATACAATCACAAGGTGAATATTACTGTTACGCTTATCTTTTAGGATAGGCGCAAGTGTTTTAGGCTTCAAGCTATATCTGGCCACAGCGCGCGCTGGCAGATAGGCTTGGTCTGCAAGCACCCGATGATCGGCAGGATGGAACAGATGCAGCAAATCAGTGCGGTCCTAGCGGGCATTCCGTTGCCGGCTTTGATGATCGACCGCGACTCCCGGATCGTGGCCGCAAACCCCGCAGCTTTGGCATTGCTGGGTGAGTCCGCTTTGGGTCGGCATCATGGTCTGACCCTGCGACAGCCGGATCTTTTGGCGGCGATCGGGGCGGCGTTGAGCGATGGCCGCGCCGGCCGTGTGCGCCAAGTGCTGCCCGGCCCCGCGCAAGACCGCGTGCATGAGGTGGTCGTGACGCCATTGGAGGCGGGCGTGCTGTGCGCGTTTCAGGATTTGTCGGCGCTGGAACAGATGGACCAGATGCGGCGCGATTTTGTGGCCAATGTCAGCCATGAACTGCGCACGCCGCTGACGGCCTTGCTGGGCTTTATCGAGACGCTGCAGGGCGCCGCGCGCAACGATCCGGTGGCGCGGGATCGGTTTTTGGGCATCATGGCGGCCGAGGCCGGGCGGATGAACCGGCTGGTGGCCGATTTGCTGCATCTGAGCCGGGTCGAGGCCGAGGAACGCATTCGCCCGTCAGACAGCACCGATATCGCCGGTCTGGTGCGGTCGGTTGCAGCCACCCTGAAGCCGATGGCCGAGGCGGGGCGGGTGACGATCCGGCTGCAAGGCGTGCAATCACCGCAACCGGTTCGCGCTGATCGGGATCAGATGACACAGGTTCTGACCAATCTGATCGAAAACGCCGTGAAATACGGCAGCCCGCCGGGGGCCGAGGTGCTGGTGCAACTGCATGCCGAGCAAGGCCCGCGCGGTCCCCAATTGCGGCTTATGGTGCAGGATCATGGCGAGGGCATCGACGAGATCCATCTGCCCCGCCTGACCGAACGCTTTTACCGCGTTGATGGCCACCGTTCGCGTGAGAAGGGTGGCACCGGATTGGGGCTGGCCATCGTCAAGCACATCGTCAACCGCCACCGCGGCCGGTTGGTGATTGAGAGCAAAAAGGGCAAAGGCAGCCGATTCGAAGTGATTCTTCCGGTGGATCGGACCTGATCGACCGCGATTCGGGGTGTTGTGTGCGCGAAATCGCCAGAGGATTGCCCCAAAAAACGCGGCTTCAACCGACGGGTGTTGGCTTTGGCCAAGGGAGTTGCCCCGTCGTGCAGTATGGTTGCCACCCGTTTTAGGCTCGGTGGCGTGACATAGGCGGATGAACGCAAGATATCGCAAGCCGCCGCCGCCCAAACGCCATCCTTCGGCGTTCCGTCATAAATACGTTACAAAAATGTCGCAAAACTGCAGGCAAGGCCGCCTAAACGGGGCGACGAAGGGTTGACCAACCGGGTTGCCCTCATAAGATTTACAGGAGAGCCTTATGTCTCTGATGAAACTCACCACCTCGACCGTGGCCATTCTGGCCGCGACCACCTTCACCGCTTCGGCGCGTGATCAGCTGCAAATCGCCGGTTCGTCCACCGTGTTGCCTTATGCCACCATCGTGGCCGAGGCATTTGGTGAAAACTCTGACTTCGCGACCCCGGTTGTCGAAGGCGGCGGTTCGGGTGCTGGCCGCAAGAAACTGTGCGAAGGCGACGGCGAAACCACCATCGACATTGCCAACTCGTCCTCGCGCATCAAGCAGTCGGACGTGGATCTGTGCGTCACCAACGGCGTCAACGAGATCATGGAAGTGCGCATCGGCTATGATGGCATCGTGTTCGCTTCCGACATCGCTGGTGCTGACTTCGCTCTGACCCCGGCTGACGTCTGGGGCGCTTTGGCGGCCGAAACCGTCAAGGACGGCGCAGCTGCCGCCAACACCGCCAAGACCTGGGCTGATGTGAACCCGGCTCTTCCGGCGCAAGACATCATGGCTTTCGTGCCCGGCACCAAGCACGGCACCCGTGAAGTGTTCGACCTGAACGTGATCGAAAAGGGCTGCAAGGACGCAGGCGCCTATGACATCTACGTTGCCGCTTCGACCGGCGCGGATGACGATGCCAAGAAGAAAGAAGCTTCGGAAAAGTGCATGGCGTTGCGCACCGATGGCGTGTCGGTTGACATCGACGGCGACTACACCGAGACGCTGTCGCGCATCGACGCCAACAAGATGGCGATCGGCGTGTTCGGTCTGTCCTTCTATGAGAACAACACCGACAAGCTGAAAGTCGCCACCGTCAACGGCATCGTGCCGACGGTCGAGACGATCTCGAAAGGCGAATACCCGGTGTCGCGTCCGTTGTACTTCTACGTCAAGAAGGCCCACATCGGCGTGATCCCCGGCCTGAAGGAATACATCGAGTTCTTCGTGTCTGATGACATGGCTGGCCCGGATGGCGCGCTGGCCGACTACGGTCTGGTTCCCGATCCGGAACTGGCTGCGACTCAGGCTGCTGTGGCTGCGGAAACCCCGATGGGTCCGCTGGAATAACAATCAGATGGGGGCGCGGATCATCCGCGCCCCCAATCTTTGGCCTTCCCTTTTGCCCTAAGGCGCTGACATGAGTATTGGCCTGCTTTCCTTGATTCTTCTTGGCCTTGCCGCGACGGGCTATGTGATTGGTCGCCGTCGGGCGGTTGCGACGGTGGACGGCGATATCCGCAAGCTGCATTCGCTGCCAGGCTTTTATGGTATGTTCACGGCCTTGCTGACGGCGGTGCCTGCGTTCTTGCTGATCAAGATCTGGGTGCTGGTGCAGCCGATGGTGATTGAAAACCGCGCGCTGTCGCTGATTGTCGCGTCGGAAATTCCGCAAGGCAGTTCCGCGACATTGGTGATGGCGGACGTGCGCCGGGTCGCTGCGGGTCTGTCGACGCTGTCGGCGCAAGGCGTGGATGTCAAACCCCTGCTGGCCAACACCGCCATTCTGAAAACCGCTTTGAATGATGCGGGTGTGGTTCTGGAAACCGAGCCCACGCCTTCGACATTGGCGGCTTCTGTGGCCGCTCTGGAATTGGGCGCTTGGTCGAACACGCTGATGACCATCGCGGCGCTGGGTCTGGCTCTGGCGGGTCTGGCCCTTGGGTTGAGCCGGATCAATGCCGACTTCCGGGCGCGCAACGCGACCGAACAATTCACCATGCTGCTGCTGATCGGATCGTCTTTGATCGCCGTGCTGACCACCGCCGGGATCGTGGGGTCCTTGCTGTTTGAAAGCATTCACTTCTTCCAACTTTATCCGTGGCAGGATTTCTTCTTTTCGACCACGTGGAACCCGAAATTCGGTGGTGGTTCGTCCCTTGGCATCTGGCCGCTGATCTGGGGCACGCTTTATGTCTCGGCCATCGCCCTGCTGGTGGCGGTGCCGATCGGGCTGATGTCGGCGATCTATCTGGCCGAATATGCTTCACGGGCCACGCGGTCCTGGGTGAAACCGGCGATTGAGATTTTGGCCGGCATCCCAACCATCGTTTACGGCCTATTCGCCCTTGTCACCGTCGGCCCCTTGCTGCGCGATTATTTTGCCGAGCCGATGGGCTTTGGGGACAGTTCGTCCTCGGTGATGACGGCCGGTCTGGTCATGGGCATCATGGTGATCCCGTTTGTGTCCTCTTTGTCGGATGACATCATCAATGCGGTGCCACAGTCCCTGAGGGATGGGTCACTGGGCCTTGGTGCCACACCTTCGGAAACCGTGCGGCAGGTGGTTTTGCCCGCCGCACTGCCGGGCATCGTCGGTGCCGTGCTGCTTGCCGCAAGCCGGGCGATCGGTGAGACCATGATCGTGGTGATGGGGGCCGGGGCTGCGGCCAAACTGTCGCTGAACCCTTTCGAGGCGATGACCACGGTCACAGTGAAAATCGTCAGTCAATTGACCGGCGACACCGAATTTGCCAGCCCTGAAACCCTCGTCGCCTTTGCCCTTGGCCTGACGCTGTTTGCGCTGACGCTGTGCCTTAACATTATCGCCCTGATCATTGTGCGCAAATACCGGGAGCAATACGAATGACCGCCCAAACGCCTGCCCTGCGCGCCTCGCTGTTCGCACAAGACCCGCGCACCAAGGCCCGCAACGCCGCCGAAAGCCGTTTTCGCGCCTATGGATTTGTCGCCATCGTGCTGGCGCTGCTGGCGCTGGTGTGGCTGCTGATTTCGATCTTCGGCAACGGATTGCCGGCGTTTCGCCAAAGTTTTCTGACCTTTCCGGTGACGCTGGATGCGGCGGTGCTGGACAAGGCGGGCAACCGCGATCCGGCGGAAATGTCCAAGGTGACGACGGTGGCCTATGGCAAACTGCTGGCATCTTCCCTGGAGGCCGAAGCAGCGGCCAAAGGCATCGACATCGGCCCGATGCAACCCAAGGACATCGGCAATCTGATTTCCGAGGAATCTTCGGCGACGCTGCGCGACTTGGTGCTGGCAGATCCGGCGCTGCTGGGCCAGACCATTGTGTTCGAGGCATTGGCGTCCGGCCGGGTGGATGGCTATTTCAAGGGCCGGGTGACGATGGACTCGGCGGCCAATGACAAGAACACCTCGCCCGCGCAGTTGGTTCTGGCCGATAGCCTGAAGGATGCGGGGGTGCTGTCGATCGGCTTCAACGCGGGCTTTCTGTCCATGCCCGATGCGTCGGACAAGCGTCCCGAAGCGGCGGGTCTGGGTGTGGCCATCATCGGATCCCTGTACATGATGGTGGTCGTGCTGCTGCTGGCCTTGCCGATCGGGGTCGCCGCGTCGATCTATCTGGAAGAATTCGCGCCGAAGAACCGCTGGACCGATCTGATCGAGGTGAACATCGCCAATCTGGCCGCCGTGCCGTCGATCGTCTACGGCATCCTGGGTCTGGCCATCTTCATCAACATCATGGGGCTGCCACAGTCTGCCCCCATCGTTGGCGGCCTTGTGCTGACCCTGATGAGCCTGCCGCGCATCATCATCCCGACCCGTGCCGCGCTCAAGGCGGTGCCGCCGTCGATCCGCGATGCGGCACTGGGAGTGGGCGCGTCAAAATTGCAGACGGTGTTTCACCACGTGCTGCCGCTGGCGATGCCCGGTATCCTGACCGGCACCATCATCGGGTTGGCGCAGGCCCTGGGGGAAACCGCACCGCTGCTTTTGGTCGGGATGGTGGCCTTTGTGCGCGATTTTCCAGGCGTGCCGCTGGACGGGCTTTATGATCCGGCCTCGGCACTGCCGGTGCAGATCTACAATTGGACCCAGCGCGGCGATCCGGGCTTTGTCGAGCGCGCTTCAGGGGCCATCATCGTGCTGTTGGTGTTTCTGATCGCCATGAACGCCGTGGCCATTCTGCTGCGTCGCAAATTTGAACGGCGCTGGTAAGCGGGGGACAAGATGAAAGATTTGAATATGGAGCGTGTCGTGGATACCCAAACGACCAAGATCGAGGCACGAAAGGTGCAGGTGTACTACGGCACCAACCATGCGCTGAAAGATGTCGATGTCGATATTCTGGACAAGACCGTGACAGCCTTTATCGGCCCGTCCGGTTGCGGCAAGTCGACCTTTCTGCGCTGTCTGAACCGGATGAACGACACCATCGCCGGCTGCCGGGTAGAGGGCAAGATCACGCTGGAAGGCGAAGATATCAATGACGCCCGCGTTGATCCGGTGCAACTGCGCGCCCGCATCGGCATGGTGTTCCAAAAGCCGAACCCGTTTCCGAAGTCGATCTATGACAACGTGGCTTATGGTCCGAAAATCCACGGTCTGACCCGCAACAAGGCGGAACTTGACGAGATCGTCGAGACTTCCCTGCGCAAGGCCGCGCTGTGGAACGAGGTCAAGGATCGTCTGCTGACCCCCGGCACCGGGCTTTCGGGTGGCCAGCAGCAACGTCTGTGCATCGCCCGTGCCATCGCCACCTCGCCAGAAGTGTTGCTGATGGACGAGCCGTGTTCCGCGCTGGACCCGATCGCCACGGCACAGGTCGAAGAGCTGATCGACGAGCTGCGCAGCCAGTTCTCGGTGGTCATCGTTACCCACTCGATGCAGCAAGCCGCCCGCGTGTCGCAGCGCACCGCATTTTTCCATCTGGGCTACCTCGTCGAACTGGGCGAGACCGGCCAGATTTTCACCAATCCCATCGACCCGCGCACGGAATCCTACATTTCCGGCCGGATCGGCTAACGGAGGCTGCCATGCTGAACGATCCCCACATCGCCCGAGCCTTTGACCGCGACCTCGAGTCGGTTCAGGCCATGATCATGAAAATGGGCGGGCTGGTTGAAGTGGCCCTGTCCGACGCCGCCCGTGCTCTGGAAACCCAGGACGAGGCGCTGGCCGAACAGGTGCGGCGCGGCGACCAGGCGATTGATGCGCTGGAAGACGCGGTCAATGCCGAATGCGCCCGCCTGATTGCGCTGCGCGCACCGATTGCAACCGATTTGCGCACCGTGCTGACGGTGATGAAGATCGCCTCCAGTCTGGAACGCTGCGGCGATTATGCCAAGAACCTGTCGAAACGTGCGATTGTGCTGGGCACCATGGCGCAGATCCCGGGGGCGGCCGGGTCGATCCGCCGGATGGCGCGGCAGGTCGGATTGCTGCTCAAGGACGCGCTGGATTCGTTCGTGGCACGCGATGCCGGATTGGCGGCCGAAGTGCGGCTGCGCGACCACGAGGTCGATCAGATGTACAACGCTCTGTTCCGCGAATTCCTGACCTTCATGATGGAGGATGCGCGCAACATCTCGGCCTGCATGCATCTGCATTTCATCGCCAAGAACATCGAGCGGGTCGGCGATCACGCCACCAGCATCGCCGAACAGGTGATCTACCTGACCACGGGGGCGTTGCCCGGTGACGCCCGGCCCAAGGTTGAAGCCGTGGCCAGTGGGCAAAACTGATGGGTTTGCCCCGGCCCACCATCTTGCTGGTCGAGGATGAACCAGCCCAGCGCGAGGTGTTGTCCTACAACCTTGAGGCCGAAGGCTTTGATGTGCAGACCGCTGACAATGGCGAAGACGCACTGCTGCTGATCGAGGAGTCGCCGCCCGATCTGATCTTGCTGGACTGGATGATGCCACATGTGTCTGGGATTGAGGTCTGTCGTCGCCTGAAACTGCGGCCCGAAACGCGGGGCATTCCGATCATCATGCTGTCGGCCCGGTCCGAAGAGGTCGACAAGGTGCGCGGCCTTGAGACCGGGGCAGATGATTATGTGATCAAGCCCTATTCGGTGGTCGAGTTGATGGCCCGCCTGCGCGCGCAATTGCGCCGCGTGCGGCCTGCCACGGCGGGTCTGGTGTTGCATTGGGGCGATATCCGGTTGGACAGTGAAACCCACCGCGTCTACCGCAGTGACAAGGTGTTGAAACTGGGGCCGACCGAGTTTCGTCTGCTGTCGACCTTTCTGGAAAAACCGGGGCGGGTGTTTTCTCGCGAAACCCTGCTCGACCGGGTTTGGGGCCGTGACATCTACGTCGATACCCGCACGGTGGATGTCCACATTGGCCGCCTGCGCAAGGCACTGACCCAGTTTGGCGGAGACGACCCGCTGCGCACCGTGCGCGGCGCGGGGTATGCGCTCGGATAGTGTTAGTCCTGAATACTGCCGCCTGAGGCTCTTGTTGTGGGGGCAGAAGCCTCCGGCGGGGATATTTGAACCAATGTCAATCAAAGCGGGTTGCGTTCAGCCTGTTGAACGCGGCGCGCAACAGTCACCGGCCTGTCTGGACTTGGGTTTCTTTCCCTCTGAATCAGAATGAAGAAACGCCATTCAAAGCCGCCCCAGCCTTTCGGTCAGCAAGGCAAAGAATCCGTCCGCGTCGATTGCGCCCATGAACAGTGAATTGGCCGGACGGTCGGTGACGCCCCACCAGTCGGCCACGGTCATGCCCAGTGTCAGTTCTGACTGCACCTCGATCTGCACGTTGATGTGGCGGCCTTTGAACAGCTCTGGCCGGATCAGATAGGCGATCACGCAAGGATCGTGCAGCGGGGCGCCTTCTGATCCGTATTTTTTCATGTCAAAGCGTTCGAAGAAATCGGCCCACTCGGCGCAAACCCGTCCCACTTCGGAATTCAGCCCGCGGAACGCCTCTATCCGGGCGCGGGTGGTCAGGGCCTTGTGGGTGACGTCCAAAGGCATCACCACCAGCGGAACCCCGGCGCGAAACACCAGATCGGCCGCCTCGGGATCGACGAAGATGTTGAATTCGGCGGCGGGCGTGATGTTGCCGCCCTCAAAACAGCCGCCACCCATCAGCACGATCTGTTGCACCCGGTCCACGATGTCGGGGGCTTTCTGGAACGCCATCGCGATATTGGTCAACGGTCCAAGCGGGCACAGGGTTACGGTGTGGGCCGGTTCCCGACGCAGGGTTTCGATGATGAAATCCACGCCGTGCTGGGCCTGCAACGGCATCACCGGATCTGGCAGATCGGGGCCATCCAGCCCGGTCTTGCCATGCACATGTTCGCCGGTGACCAGTTTGCGGATCAGCGGCCGGTCGGCCCCGGCAAAAACCTTCACCCCCGGCCGACCCGCCAGTTCACAGATCTTGCGGGTGTTCACCTGCGTCAGGGATAACGGCGCATTGCCCGCAACCGCCGTAAGGCCCAAAACCTGCACATCCTCGGGGCTGGCCAGCGCCAGCAGGATGGCCAAGGCATCGTCCTGTCCGGGGTCGGTATCAATGATGATCTTGCGCGGGCTGTGGGTCATGCGGTGGCTCCTTTGGCACACTAGAGCGGGTTTCTTTCAATCTGATTCAGATTGAAAGAAACTCAAGACCAGATGGGCCGGTGACTGTTGCGTGTTGCGTAGAACCGGCTGAACCCGATGGAACGCAACACGCTCAAGAACGCGATGCAGCTGGATTTGTCCATCCGGTCAAAGACGGTGGCCCATAAAAAAAAGGGCAGCCCCGCAGGACCGCCCTTTGCCGTGAACCGCCGCGCGGGATCAGCCGTCGAAATTGACCTCTTCGATCAGCTTCAGTGCATCCGGACGCAGCTTGGCCACGTCCGTCAGGCCGATGCTGTCGGGGGTAAACACACCCCAGCTTTGCACCAGGTCAGACGCGGGCACACCCGGTTTGACCGGGAACTCGTGGTTGGTGCTGGCATAGATCGCCTGTGCGGCATCCGATGACAACCATTCCATAAGCTTGAGCGCGGCATCATGGTTCGGGGCCGATTTGGTCATCGCAACGCCCGAGACGTTCATATGGGTGCCACCGGCCTCAAACGTCGGGAAGGCGATGTTCACCGCGTTGGCCCAGGCGATCTGTTCCGGATCGGCCAGCATTTGCCCCATGTAATAGGTGTTGCCCACCGCGATATCGCATTCCCCGGCCCAGATCGCCTTGACCTGATCGCGGTCGCCGCCGTCGGGTTTGCGCGCGAGATTGGCTTTCACGCCCTCAAGCCAAGTCTTGGTGTAGGCGGCGTCGTGATGGGCCAGCACCGCCGCTGTCAGCGCCACGTTGTAATCATGCGTGCCCGACCGGGTGCAAATGCGGCCCTTCCATTTCGGATCTGCCAGATCTTCATAGGTGGTGACTTCGCCCGGTGCCACACGCTCTTTGCTGGCATAGATGATGCGGGCGCGGTTGGTCAGGCCGAACCACTGGTTGCCGGCATCGCGGAATTCCGCGGGGATATTGGCGGTCAAAACGGCGGATTCCACGGGTTGGGTCACCCCAGCCTCGACAATCTGGATCAGCCGCGCCACATCGACGGTCAGCACCAGATCGGCAGGCGAGCGATCACCTTCGGCCACCAGACGCTCGGCCATACCTTTGTCAACAAAGGCCACATTCACCGCGATGCCGGTTTCAGCGGTGAAGGCATCCAGCAGCGGCTGGATCAGTTCGGGCTGGCGGTGAGAATAGATGTTCACCTCTTCGGCGAGGACGGGCAGGGCGGTTGAGCAGAGGGCAAGGGCAGCGAGGGAGAGGCGCGACATTTCTTTAGTCCTTTTGTCGGATATTATGCCGCCCTTAAACATGAGTCTTTTACTTTGGTCAATACCCGACAAAAAGACTTTACAACTTTCTGCAGCCCCTGCGTGCCGTCACCAAATGCAACAAGCCGGTCATGACTTGATGCGCTTTTGCTTCTCTTCCGCCTTGGCCCGGTTCCACAGCGCGTCCATTTCGGCCAGATCGGATTGATCCGGGGTCTTGCCCGCCTCGGCCAGCCAATCCTCGATCCGGGCAAAGCGGCGGCTGAACTTGCTGCTGGCGGCGCGCAGGGCGGCCTCGGGGTCCACGTCCAGATGCCGCGCCAGATTGGCCATCACGAACAACAGATCGCCAAATTCTTCCGTGACTTCGGCTTGGGTCAGGGTATTGCGCGCCTCGACCAGTTCGGCGGCCTCTTCGGCAATCTTGGCCACGACCTCGTCGGTGGAGGGCCAGTCAAACCCGACCCGTGCTGCGCGTTTTTGCAGCTTCACCGCGCGGGTCAGGGCAGGCAGACCCAGCGCCACACCGTCCAGAACCCGGGCGGGACCGCGCTCGGCAGCCTTGATCCGTTCCCAATCCAAAGTTTGCTGTTCTGCCGATTTGTCACGGGATTCGTCGCCGAACACATGCGGATGCCGCGCCAGCATCTTGTCGGAAATCGAACGCACCACAGCGTCAAAACCGAAAAGCCCCTGATCCGCAGCGATTTGGGCGTGAAACACCACCTGCAGCAACAAATCACCCAACTCGCCGGGCAACTCGCCCCAAGCGCTGCGTTCGATGGCATCGGCCACCTCATGCGCCTCTTCAATCGTGTAGGGCACAATGCTGGCAAAGCTTTGCGCGATGTCCCAAGGACAGCCCGAGATCGGATCGCGCAGCCGCCGCATGATCTCCAGCAACCGCGGCATGCCGCCATTGGGATCACGCACAAGTTGACCCAAAGCGTCGTCAGAATGGGGCAGGGGCATTGCCGATCCCTTCCAGATAAGATTTGATCAAAGGCCATCAGTCAGGAGACCTTTATGCCCGTCCTCAACCGTATCGCCGCTTATGCCGAGGAAATGAAGGGCTGGCGCCACCATTTGCACGCTTATCCAGAGCTGTCATTCGACTGCCACAGCACGGCGGCCTATATCGTGGAACGGCTGCAAGAGATGCAGGTGGATGAAATTCACCCCGGCATCGCGAAAACTGGCATCGTGGCGATCATCAACGGGAAGGATTATGACGCCAAACGGGGCGGCCCGACCATCGGCTTGCGTGCCGACATGGACGCGCTGCCGATCGTTGAGATCACCGGGGCGGCTTATGCCTCGACCAGTCCGGGCAAGATGCACGCCTGCGGGCATGACGGCCATGTGACGATGCTTCTGGGGGCCGCGAAATATCTGGCCGAGACCCGCCGCTTTGCCGGGCGGGTGGCGTTGCTTTTCCAACCGGCGGAAGAGGAAGGCGCGGGCGGCATGGTCATGGTGAAAGAGGGCGTGATGGACCGCTTTGACATCAGCCAAGTCTACGGCATTCACAATGCGCCGAACATTCCGCTGGGCCATTTCCTGACCAATCCCGGCGCGCTGATGGCAAGCGTCGACACGGCCTTTGTCTATATCACCGGCAAAGGCGGCCATGGTGCCAACCCGCATGAATGCGTTGATCCGGTCGTGGCGGTGGTGGGCATGGTGGCGGCGGTGCAAACCATCATCCCGCGCAACGTCTATGCGCTGGACGAGGCGGTGATTTCGGTCACGCAAATTCACACCGGCACTGCCTCCAACATCATCCCCGAAGAGGCAATGTTCTGTGCCACCATCCGCTGTTTCAAACCCGAGGTGCGGGCGCTGCTGAAAAAGCGCTTCCATGAGATTGTGGACGGTCACGCGCGGGCCTACGGCGTGCAGGCGCGGGTGGACTATGACTGGGGCTATCCGCCCACCGTCAACCACCCCGAACAGGCAGCGTTCGCCACCGCCGTTGCCAGCGAAATCGTCGGTACCGCCGCCGTGGAGGGCAACACCAACCGCGAGATGGGCTCTGAAGATTTCTCCTATATGCTGGAGTCCCGTCCCGGCGCCTATCTGTTCATGGGCATCGGACCCGGCGCGGGGCTGCACCACGCGGCCTATGATTTCAACGATGACGCCACGCCGATCGGGGCCAGTTTCTTTGCCCGGCTGGTGGAACGGGCGCAACCTTTGGCGTGACCTTCAAAATCCTTCAAAGGATTTTGCAATTTTCTTCGAAGAAAATTGAAGCGACGACGGCGCCTGCGGCAGGCATTCGGCAAAAGGACACCCCGATGCGCCACCTGACCCTCGCCTTCGCCCTGTGCGCCAGCCCGGCTTGCGCACAGGATGCCATCAATTTCCATTCGCCTTCGGACAATATCCAATGCGCGATCTTCACCGGCGATGACGCCGGGGTGCGCTGCGATATGCAGGACTTGACGCCCAGCCATCGCACCGCCCCACCCGATTGCGCGTTTGACTGGGGCAGCAGCTTTGCCGTCGATGCCAGGTCGCGCAAAGGGTATGTGGCCTGTGTCAGCGACACCGTGGCCGACACCAACGGGCTGGAACTGAGTTATGGCAAGGCGATCTCTCTGGGTGGGGTCACGTGCAGTTCGGAAACGTCGGGCATGACCTGCACCAATCCGGCGGGGCATGGCTTCACGATCTCGAAGGCCAGGCAAAAGCTGTTCTGAAGCGGCGGTTTGTGGCCTGTAGGCTGGGGGGGGTTTCACACCCCCGCACCCCCGTGGGATATTTTCAGACAGATGAAACGCAAATTTTAGACAAATTGTCAGGAGTTTGAGGCAGTTGTCGCTCCTTGCGCAGGCGGTGTGTCTGTGGAAATTTTTTGATCAAAATATCGCTGGCGTTTTTCGGGTGGCACGGTATCTTGCGTTTCAGGCTATTGACTGGAGATTCAAAATGTCCGCCCCGACTGTGGTGACCACCCGCACCCTGCCCAACGAAAACCTGTGGCAAATGGATCATGACCACGCGCTGCATCCCTGGACCAACTTTGGCCCGTTCGGGGAAAAGGGCGCTTTGGTGATCACGCGGGGCAAAGGCTGTGATCTGTGGGACGATCAGGGGCGGCGCTATCTGGACGCGGTGGGCGGGCTGTGGTGTACCAACATCGGGTTGGGGCGGCCCGAGATGGCGCAGGCGATTGCGCTTCAGGCGGAAACCCTGGCCTTTTCGAATTACTTCGTCGACATGACCAATGGTCCTGCGGCACGGTTGGCGGCGAAGATCGCGTCACTGGCGCCCGGTGATCTGAACCGGGTGCATTTCACCACCGGCGGATCGACGGCGGTGGATACGGCGGTGCGGATGGTCAGCTATTATCACCACGCGCGCGGCAACCCCGACAAGTCCGACATCGTGGCGCGGGAAAACTCGTACCACGGCTCGACCTACCTCACCCAGTCGGTCGGCAAGCGCAACGGTGACCGGGTGGAGGAATTCCGCTACAAGACCGAAGGCATTCATCATCTGTCCTGCCCCAACCCCTACCGCCGCCCCGAGGGCCAAACCGAGACGCAGTTCTGCGATGATCTGATTGCCGAGTTTGAGGCGCTGATCGCCCGCGTCGGCGCTGACCGCATCGGCGGCTTCATTGCCGAACCGATTCAGGCTTCGGGTGGGATCATCATTCCGCCGCAAGGCTATCTGTTGCGGATGTGGCAGGTTTGCCAGCGCCACGACATCCTGTTCATCGCGGATGAGGTGGTCACCGCCTGGGGACGCATTGGGCATTGGTTTGCCAGCCTGTCAGAATTCGGGGTGCAGCCCGACATGATCTGCACGGCCAAGGGATTGACCTCGGGCTATCTGCCTTTGGGCGCGCTGATCTTTTCGGACCGGCTCTGGGAGGTGATGGCGCAGGGCGGGCAGCGCTGGTTCACCTCTGGTCTCACCTATGCGGGGCATCCGGTGGCTTGTGCTGCAGCGTTGAAGAACATTGAAATCATCGAGAATGAGCGGCTGTTGGCCCATGCCACCGAGGTCGGAGGCTATTTTGAAGACCGGATGCGGCCCTTGGCCGATTTGCCTTTGGTGGGCGATGTGCGGGGGCGCAAGCTGATGCTTTGCGTCGAGAATGTCGCGGACAAGACCACAAAGGCGCTGTTGCCGGATGGGGCCAACGAGTCCAAGCGCATTTCGAACCTGTGCGAAAGCATGGGCCTGATCGTGCGCCCGATCGGGCATCTGAACGTGATGTCGCCGCCGTTGATCATCACCGAAGCCCAGATTGATTTCGTGGCCGAAACGCTGGAGTCTGCGATCCGGCGGGTGACGGATGATCTGGTGCGCGAAGGCTACCGGATCGGGTGAAGGTTGCGGCGGGGTATTCCCGCCCTACATGCTGCCTACCGGATCAGCGGCGTCTCCGGCCTTAACGATAGCGCGCGCAGAAGAGAGACAGCCATGGCCCTCGAAGACGCCAAAACCGAAATCGACACCGCCTTCACCCGCACCACGCAGCGCGGCTATGCCTTTGAGAACGCGTTCTCGGGCGCGACGTCTTTCTTGCGCCGCTGCTACAGCAAAGATCTGACCGGGGTGGATCTGGCGATCACCGGGGTGGCTTTTGACCAGGCGGTGACACACCGTGCCGGCGCCCGCTTTGGCCCGCGCGCGATCCGCGAGGCGTCGAGTTTGCAGCCCTATGATCCGCCTTACGGTTGGCCAACCAACCCGCTGGAAGACCTCAACATCATCGACTACGGCGATTGCGCGTTTGACTATGCCAAGACGCAGGATTTCCCCGACACCCTGACCGCTCACATCCGCAAGATCCTGAACGCAGGGGCAGGGACGATCACTCTGGGCGGCGATCATTTCATCACTCTGCCAATTCTGCGCGCCTATGCCGAAAAGTTTGGCCCGCTGTCGGTGATCCATTTCGACGCACATTCCGATCTCTGGCCCGATGATGACATGGGGCGGATCGACCATGGCACCATGATGTACAAGGCGGTCAAGCAGGGCTTTGTCGACCCCAGGCGATCGGTGCAGATCGGCATCCGCACCACGACGGCGGATTATCTGGGCTTCAATGTCATCGACGCGCGTTGGCTGCATGAAAACGGCGTGGCGGCGGTGGTGGAGCGGACCCGTGCCATCGTCGGCGATCATCAGACCTATCTGACCTTTGACATTGACACGCTGGACCCGTCGGTGGCCCCCGGCACCGGCACCCCGGTCTGGGGCGGGTTGCAGTCCTGGCAGGCGGCGGCGATCCTGCGTGACCTCGCGGGGATCAACATGGTCGGCGGCGATATCGTTGAGGTTTCACCGCCCTATGACACCAGCGGTGCCACCGCGATTGCGGGCGCGCATGTGGGGTATGAGCTGATCTGTCTGTACCATTGGGCCAAAACCCAGCGATGATCAAAATCGCTGGCCTGTTGACGGTGTTCGGGCTCTTGCTTGCGGGGCTGATGGCCTACGTCCGGCTGGCCCCGACGCAGGCCGCCATCTGGCATCAGCGCCCTGCCGCGGTGGTCCCCGACGGTGCCGGCTGGCGCAATCGGACGCTTTCTCCACCCGGCCCGACCGATGCGGTGCAACCGATGCCGGGTGGTGCCTATGCGGCGGCGTTCTTTGACCCTGCAGCCCCCGCCGATGTGCTGGCGCGTCTGGATGCCATAGCGCTGGCCACCCCGCGCACCCGCCGCTTTGCGGGTTCGCCTGAGGCCGGTCTGATCACCTGGGAAACCCGCAGCGCGGTCTGGGGGTTTCCCGATTACACCACCGCCGAAGTGCTTGAACGCAACGCGACACCGACACCTTTCGGCCCAAGTCAGGGCAGCATGCTCTATCTTGTGGCCCGCCAACGCTTTGGCTCTGATGATTACGGCGTCAATGCCGCACGGTTGCGCGATTGGCTGGGCAAACTCTGACCGCATCCTCTCTGGACAAATATCCCGGGGTCCGGGGCAGCGCCCCGGTCGCCTGCCCCTTGACCAACCGCGCGCAATTCTTCAAACCCCCCGCATGGTCCCCTTGGAAAAACTTGCCCAGATCACCCAGCGTTTCGAGTTTCTCGAAGCCCGGCTGAACGCAGGCGCCTCCCCTGCCGAAATCGCGGATCTGTCGCGCGAATATTCCGATCTGAAACCGGTCGCGGATGAAATTGCCGCCTACCGCCGCGCGCTCGATGATCTGGCCGAGGCCGAGATCATGCTGGCCGACCCCGAGATGCGCGCATTGGCCGAAGATGAACTGCCGATCCTGAAGGCCCGCATCCCCGAGATGGAATCGCGGCTGCAAATTGCCCTGCTGCCCCGCGATGCCGCGGACGCCCGCCCCGCCATTCTGGAAATCCGCCCCGGCACCGGCGGCGATGAAGCCGGTCTTTTCGCCGCAGATTTGTTGCGCATGTATCAACGCTATGCCGACAGGATGGGCTGGAGCTTTGAGGTGCTGGAACAGCAAGACAGCGAACTCGGCGGCATCAAGGACGTCTCGGTGCATATCAAGGGTGAGGGTGTGTTCGCCAAGTTGAAATTCGAATCCGGAGTGCACCGGGTGCAGCGGGTGCCGGAAACCGAAGCGCAGGGCAGGGTTCACACCTCTGCCGCCACAGTTGCGGTGTTGCCCGAGGCCGAAGAGGTCGATCTGGTGATCCCGGCATCCGATTTGCGCATCGACACCATGCGCGCGTCAGGCGCGGGCGGCCAGCACGTCAACACCACCGACTCGGCGGTGCGCATCACCCATTTGCCCACCGGCATGATCGTGACCTCGGCGCAGAAATCGCAGCACCGCAACAAGGAAATCGCGATGCAGGTGCTGCGCGCGCGGCTTTTCGAACTCGAACGCGCCCGCGTCGATGATGCCCGCGCGGCGGAACGCAAAAGCCAGGTCGGATCGGGGGATCGTTCGGAACGCATCCGCACCTATAATTTCCCGCAAGGCCGTATGACTGATCATCGCATCAACCTGACGCTCTATTCTCTGGCTCAGGTGATGCAGGGCGATCTGTCCGAAGTGGTGGATGCGCTGGTCGCACATGACCAGGCCAACAAACTGGCCGAGATGGAGGGATGACGGCGGCCCATGCCCTGCGCGCCGGCATCGCCCGGCTGACTGCAGCAGGCATTGCCGGGGCGGGCGTCGACGCCCGCACCCTGTTGGCCCATGCCCTTGGGGTGGCCGCGGACCGCTTGACGCTGCATCTGCCCGACACCCTGCCGGATGCAGCGCAGGCGCGTTTTGACGCCGCCCTGACCGCACGCGCGACCCATCAGCCGGTCGCGCAGATCATCGGACACCGGCTGTTCTGGACCCACCGCTTCAAGGTCACGCCCGACACCCTGGATCCGCGCCCCGAAACCGAGCTGCTGGTGGCCGAAGCCCTGTCGCAGCCCTTTCGCAGTATGCTGGATCTGGGCACCGGCACCGGCTGTGTCTTGTTGTCTTGCCTGGCCGATATGCCGATGGCCCTTGGCGTCGGCAGCGATATTTCTGCCGCTGCCCTGGCGGTGGCGCAGACGAATGCGGACAGCCTGAACCTTGCCACCCGCGCCCGGCTGGTCCGGTCGGATTGGTTCACCGCCATCGTCGGGCGCTTTGATCTGATCACTTCCAATCCGCCCTATATCGCCGCGTCTGAAATGGCCGGGCTTGCGCCGGATGTCTTGCTGCACGAGCCGCATCTGGCGCTGACACCGGGCGGTGACGGGTTGAACGCCTACCGTGCGATTGCGTTGGGGGCCCCGGCGCATCTGCTGTCAGGTGGCCGGATACTGCTGGAAATCGGGCCGACTCAGGGCGCCGCCGTTGCAGCGTTGCTGGTGGCGCAGGGGTTGCAGGAAACGCGCATTCTGCAAGATATGGATGGCCGTGACCGGGTGGTTGCCGCTCAAATGCCGGGTGATCTCGACGGTTGTGACAGCCCATAGGTCGCACCGGCTGCATTTGTGCAAGATTTTCCTTGTCACGGCCCCCCCCCTGTGATTATTCAATGCCACGCGGGACGCGGCGCATTCGGTGCCGAACCTTCGCAAACCCGGCCATTGCTGCTATGCCTCGCGGGGCAGACGATCCTGAAAAGATCAGGCGCATGTCAGACCGGATTATCTGCTTCAAGGATCAAGATGCGCTCTTCCAAGTCTCGCTCGCGTTCAAAGACGAACCGCCCGCGCACCCTCGGCAACATCATCAACCGCGTGTTTGACAGTTCCGGCCCCGAAGGCAAAGTGCGTGGCACACCGCAGCAGATCATCGAGAAATATCAGATGCTGGCAGGCGACGCGCAGCGCTCGAATGACCGGGTGGCCGCCGAAAACTTCAGCCAGCACGCCGAGCATTACACCCGCATGTTGGCCGAAGCCACGCGTGAGATGGCCGCCGAGCAAGAGCAGCGCCAGCCATTCAGCCAGGGCAACGGCCAGGGCGGGCCGCAGACCAATGGCCAGGGCGGGGGGCAAGCGGGGGGCCAGAACAACGGCAACCGCGACCGGCAGGACTATCGCCCCGAACGCGGCGACTATCGCCCGGAACGCGCCGACCAGCCGGATGCGGACCAGCCCTATGCCGCAGGCTTTGCCGTGGTCGACGCCGATGACACCACCCTTGTCGATTTGCCCGAAGTACAGCGCCAACCCCGCCGCGATGATTATCGCCGAGATGACCGCCCGCGGGACAACCGGCAAGACAATCAGCCGCGTGGGGATCAACCGCGTGAAGCGCGTCAGGACAATCAGCCGCGTGGGGATCAACCGCGCCGTCAGGACAACAACCGTCAAGACAATCGTTCCCGCGATGACAACCGCCGCGAGCAGCGCCCGGCGCAAGCCCCGCGTGAGCAATCTCAGACCGAGGTAGCGCGATCGGAAACCCCGCGTGCGGATCCAGTCCGGACAGACTCCCCGCGTGTGGAAACCCCGCGCGCCGATGCGCCGCGCTTTGAATCGCCGGCGGCTTTGGTGGCTCAGGTAGAGGCCGCAACGGCACCAAAACCACGCGCGCCCAAGGCCGCTGCCAAGACGGCCGCAGCGCCACAGGCCGCAGATGCACCCAAGGTCACCCGCGCACCGCGTGCGAAAAAACCTGTGGTCGTGGCCGACAGCGACAGCGCAGAATAGACCCTGAAGTCCCTCTGCAAACCATCAGGGCCCGCATATGCGGGCCTTTTTCATGGTCCTACACCGCGTCTTTGGCCACGATCCGCGCCAGTGCGCAGAATTTTTCCAATGAGATTTCTTCCGCCCGCGCTGTGGGTTCAATCCCCGCCGCAACCAGCTGCGCCTCAATCTGCGGCCCCATCCCCTTCAGGCTTGATCGCAGCATCTTGCGGCGCTGCCCGAAACCCAAAGTGGTGATCCGGTTCAGAACCGCCTCAGGCGCCGGATAGCGCGGTGCCTCCAGCCGGGTCAGATGCACCACCGCCGAATGCACCTTAGGCGCGGGGGTAAACGCCTCGGGCGGCAGGATCATCACGATCCGCGCATCGCAGCGCCACTGCGCCAGCAAGGCCAGGCGCCCATAGTGATCACTGCGCGGTTTGGCCACGATCCGCTCGGCCACCTCTTTCTGGAACATCAGCGTCAGGCTTTGCCAATAGGGCGGCCAGATCTGCGGCGTCAGCCAGCGGATCAGCAGTTCGGTGCCGATGTTATAGGGCAGGTTCGCCACGATCCGCACCGGCGGCGTCAGATGTGCCAGCACATCCATCTCCAGCGCGTCACCGTTGATCACCTGCAACCGCCCCGGATGCGCCGCTGCAATCTCCGCCAGTGCGGGCATGCAGCGCGGGTCTTTCTCCACCGCCAACACATGCCGCGCGCCTTCGGCCAACAGCCCGCGCGTCAATCCGCCGGGGCCCGGCCCCACCTCCAGCACATCGCAAGCCGACAGATCGCCCGCAGACCGCGCAATCTTCGCCGTCAGGTTCATATCCAGCAGAAAGTTCTGGCCCAAGGATTTCTTGGCCACAAGATCATGCGCCCGGATCACCTCGCGCAAAGGCGGCAGCCCGTCAATCGTTCCCAATCAAAGCCCCTTCATCTTGGCCCAAATACTCCGGGGGTGCGGGGGCTGGCCCCCGCTGCTTACCCCAAGCGCGCCGCGGCCATATCCTGCGCCATCCGCAAAGCCGCAATCAGACTGTCGGCCCGCGCCAACCCCTTGCCCGCAATGTCAAACGCCGTGCCATGATCGGGCGAGGTGCGCACAAAGGGCAGGCCCAGCGTGACATTCACCCCGCCGTCAAAATCCAGCGTCTTGATCGGGATCAGCGCCTGATCGTGATACATGCAGACCGCCACGTCATAGCCCATCCGGGCGCGGGCATGAAACATCGTATCCGCCGAACCGGGGCCGATCAGCGCAAAGCCTTCGGCCCGCAACCGCTCCAGCACCGGCGCGATCAGGGTGATTTCCTCCGCCCCCATCGCGCCGCCTTCGCCCGCATGCGGGTTCAGCCCCGCCACGGCGATGCGCGGCGCGGCGATGCCGAAATCGCGCGCAAGACCGGCGGCGGTGATGCGGATGGTCTGCTCCAGCAGATCGGCGGTCAGCGCGCCCGACACTTGCGCCAGCGGCATGTGGATGGTCACCGGCACCACCCGCAGCAGCGGACTTGCCAGCATCATCACCACGCGGTCGACGCCCGCCAGATGCGCCAGAAACTCGGTGTGGCCGGGAAAGGCAAATCCCGCCCCGTCTTTCAGCGCCTTCTTGTGGATGGGGGCTGTGCAAATCGCGCTGGCTTGCCCCGCCATCACCAGCCCCACCGCGCGTTCGATCACCGCAATCACCCCTGCGGCATTTTCGGGGGCGGGGTGGCCGGGCAGGGCGGGGCTGGCAAACCGATGCGCCAGCACCGGCAACACGCTGGCAGGCATGGCCGCGGCCTGGTCGGGACGGTCGATCAGCCCGATGACGCTGCCCTGCGGCAAATGCGACGGATCGCCAATCCAGAAGAACGGCACCGCATCGCCCAAAGCCGCCCGCGCGGCGAGGGCCAGTTCGGGCCCCACCCCAGAGGGTTCACCGCAGGTCAACGCAATCGGGGCATGGCTCATGGGTCGACGATGATAGCTTCTGACCGCAGCTCTTCCAGATAAATCTCGGCCTTGGACGCCAGCCGCTGGTTGGTCAGTTGCAGTCGGATTTCATCGCGTGTCGGCATGTCTTCGGCGGCAGACCCGCGGCTGCACAGCATCAGGAACACCCGCCAGCCGCCACGTGTCACCGACGTGGCGCTTTCGCCTGCATCCAGCAGCGCCAGCGCCGCCGAAACATCGGCTGGCAGTTGTGATTGCGGCAGCTTCTTGCGGGTCAACCGCTCGGCCGGCAGGCCCTTGGCGACCGCGTAAAGATCATCACAGACATCGACTTTCGTGCGGATCCGGGCCGCTTCGGACGCGGCCGCGCCATCGTTCGGGATCAGGAATTCCGCGTAATCCACCACTTTGGCGGTTTGCTCCAGGATCGGATCCTGCCGTTGCTCGCGCACGAGGTAGATCACCACGCTGTCGTCCAGCACCACAGGTTCCGACACCTGACCCGGTGCCAGCGTGCGCACTGCCACTGCGGCATCGGCGGGCAGTTGCGCCAGCCGCTGCCAGTCGAGCGGCCCCCCGCTGCCCGCCGTGGCCCCTGCGGAATATGACCGGGCGGTGGCCGCAAAATCGCCCCCCGCCTTCAACTCGGTTTTCAACCGGCGTGCCAGTGCCAAAGCCGAGTTGCGATCAGCTCCACTTGCGGGCAGCACGATTTCCGACAGCAGCACCGAAATTGCCGAGGTGGGCACAAAGTTGGTCAAAGCCCGGTCAATCGCCGATTCTGATATCGAAATGGTCGGCCCGAATTTGGCCCGCACCACCTCACGCCAGATCAGACCGGCCTGCACGAAATCGCGGAAGGTTTCGGCATCGACGCCGCCTTGATTGACGGCCTTGATGAACTCTTCGGCCGTCAGATTGGCGCGTGATGCAAACTCTTCCATCCCGGCGCGCACGTTGTCTTCGGTGATCATCACACCGTTGATTTCCGCGCCATAGGTGCGCAAACGGTCGTCGATCAAGCCCTTCATCGACTCGGCGGCAATGTCACCGGGTTGGCGCAGCAGCTGCATGAACAGGATGCGCTGGTTCAGCTCATACTGGGTGATCACCCGTTCGTTGACGATCTTCACCGGCGCAAAGGCCCCGCTTTGCGCCAAAGCCGGCTGATGAGGCAAAAGCAGCAGCGCCATCACGCCCAAGGCCAAGCCAGCGCTTTGGGTCAAAGCGGTCAGTCGGGAAATCGCGGGCCGTGTCATCATCGCCTGCCGTCGTCCGTTTCTGGTGCGGGCCTTGCAGCCGCGCAGGGTTTAGGTCTGTCGGGCGTCGCTGCGGTCAGCGGCGGCATTGCCGTGCCAGACCGGGATCAGAGCCGCCGCCAAAGCCCAACAGTTCGACCGAAAGGCCGAAATCTGTGGTCGGTTGCACACTAGTCGAGGAAGTGAAGCGACGCGAGAGAGAAAGATCGACCAACAGGCATTCGTTGCGAAAGGTCAGGCCCAGCCCGGCTTTGGCCGCGCGTTCCGCCGCGAAATCATAGCGGGTTGCGATCTGCGCCGTCCAGTTCGGCGTCAGTTCGTAGCTGGACGCGATGGTCAGTTCCGAGGTGGGGTCGGGGCGGTTTTCGGCGGCATCGGCCACGGCATAGACATAGCCCGCAGCCAGGCTGAAGCGGTCCTGGGTCAGGGCGGTGCGCAGTTCGGTCTTGGTCAGGGTGAAGGCGTCGTCAAACACCAGCCGGTTGGTGATGCCAAGGCCCGCGGCCAGATCAAGCTGCCAGGCCGCCATCCAGTCCGATTGCAAGCCGCCCAACCCAGAGGCGGCGCTGAACTGCCCCAAATCCTTTGCGCGCACCACCCGGCCCATGGTCAGCCCCAGGCTCCAGCCGGCGGGATCGTTGCGCAGATAACTGACGCCCAGATTGGCCCGCAGCCCGCGCTCGACCGCATCCGACCCCGGAAAGCGGTTCAGCGCGAAAAGATTGCCCTCGTCGAATTCCACCAGCGCGGAATCCTCATTCGGCAGGGTTTCGGTTCCAGAAGGGGCCAACACCAGCTGCGCCACCGGTTCGATCACATGCGACACGCCACCCGCGCCAGATTTGACCCAAGGCCAGCGCAGTTCGGCGGCCAGCACCCCGTGCAGCCGGGTCTGGGTGCCAGCATAGCTTGCATCCTGGCCGATGGTGTAGAGATCGGCCGTGGTTTCGCCCAGCACAGCCACCACCATGCCATTGGTCAGGAACCAGTCGCGGCGCCAATCGGCACGCAGGCTGATGCGGCGCAGATCGCGCCCGTCGCTGATGCCGTCACCGTCAGCGTCCAGCACCGAGGTTGAAGGCCGGTAATGGCCGTGGGTCTGAAACCGCAAGCCGCCCTCACCGCCCAAAGTGCCCAAGGCAAAACGGCGGTGCCATGTCAGATCGGCCACAACCGCCGGGAGGGAGGCGTTGTCTTCGCCTTCGCGGATCGAGTGAAACCCGATCAGGCGGGCGGCGATGTATTCGTTACGACGGGTGCGGGTGATCTCGACCCGGCTGTCCAGCCGGTCCGCCGCCGGATAGCCATAGTCCAGCAGATAGGCCTTGTCGCTGACCACTTCGCCGCGCAGATCCAGCTGAAAGCCGCGCGGCAGGGTGAAATCTCCGGTTGCCAGCAGATAGCCCCGGTTCATCCCCGGCACCAGATCATCGCGCGACACCGCCCCCATGACAGTCAGGTCACCGGTCGCAAAGGCCTGCCGATAGCGCAGTTCAACCGTGCGCGCGCCCGAGGTGGTGAAATAGGGCGTGATCATCAGATCGCGGTGATCGCCGATCTTGATGAAATACGGCAGCCTCAACCCGGTCCCAAGGTTGGATGAGGTGCGCAACACCGGCATCATGAAGCCTGTGGCGCGTTTCAAAGTCGGGTCAGGCATCCGCAGGCGCGGAATGTACAGCACCGGCAGCCCGGCCAGCCGGAACTGCGCCCCGTCGAAATACAGCTGTTGTTCCTGTTGGTCATGCACCACCCGGCGCGCACGGATTTCCCAAAGTGGCGTCGGATCACCGGCACAGACCTTGCACGACGACGCCGCCACCCGGTTCATCGCCGTGTAGCGCCCGCCCACCCGCATGATTTCGGCCGCCGCCAGTTGCAACTGCTGGTTCATCACCATCCGCGCCGACACCAGCACACCTTGGGTCAGATCGGCACTGAGTTCGGCCTGACTGGCCAGAATGAAACTGCCCTTGCCGTCGTTGAGCACAATCGGGCCTTCAATCACCAGGCGGTCATTGGCGCGGTCATAGATGATGCTGCTGGCACTCAGGCGTTGGCCTTTGAAGAAAATCTCGACATTGCCTTGCGCGATCAGGGTGTCGGCCCCGCTGATGTTCAGACTGTCCGCGATCAGGCTGGCCCGCTCTTGCGCCCAAGCCGGCACGACTGCCAGCAGCGCAAGGGCAATTGCAAGGGCGCGCAGCAGGGGGCGCATCAGCCATCCTCCAGATGCAGCAACAGACCCAGCGCAAACAAGGCGGCGGCCACGGGGGGGATCCAGGCCGCCATCAGCACCGGGATCTGGCCATTTTCGCCCAGAACCTGCGCGAAGTTGCGCAGAAAGAAGATGAGGAACCCGCCCAGAAGCGCCAAAAGCACCATGCTGCCGGTGTTGCCAAAGCGCGCGTGCCGCATGGTGAACCCCGCCGCAATCAGCACCATCGCGACCATCAGCAGGGGCAGGGCCAGCTCCATTTGCATCCAGACGCGGTGACTGCGCGCCGAGAATCCGGCCCGCTCCAGCGCCGTGATGTAGCGCGGCAAATCCCAAAAGGCGATGGCCTGCGCCGCGCCAAAGCCCTCGCGGATGCGGTCCTGGGTCAGATCGGTGGCAAGTCGCACTTCGCCTGCGGTGACGGTGGCATCGCGCTCGGGGTTGGTGCCGGTCAGGGGCCAGCGCTTGGCACCCGTCAACAGCCATTCCCCCGGCATCAGACGCGCCTGCGCCGCCTCGATGCGTTCTGACGGGGTGCCATCGGGCGCGAAGGTCAGGAAGGTCACCGCGTGCAGCACCGACCCGTCCGGATCGACCCGCACAGCCTTGATCACCGATTGCCCGGCGTCATTGCCCTGCCGCAGCCAGAGACCGTCCTCGGACACCGACAGCACCGACCCGCCTTCACCGCCCAGTTGCACCCGCAAACTGTCGTATTTCTTCGAGGTCGCTGCCACCAACGGGTTCAAGACCGCAACCGCAAACATCCCGATCAGCAAAGACGCCCCGACCGGAGCCATCAGGAACCGCAACCCCGACCGCCCCGCCGCGCGCACCACCACCAGTTCAGATGACCGCGCCAGCCCCAGAAACAGCGCGATCGCCGTCAGGATCATGATCAGCGGCAAGATCCGGTACAGGCTTTCAGGCACCGACAGCGCCGCCATATAGGCCGCATCGGTGATCCCCAGCCGCGCGTTGGGGAATTTGCGCAGCTGATCAATGGTTTCGATCAGCATCATGATGCCCAGAAACACCGCGAACACCCGCAGGAACATGCTGATGAACCGCCGCGCGATGTAAAGCGTCAGGGTCATGCCGACACCGCGCGGCGCAGGCGTTTGGGGCGCTGTGACCACCACAGCTCAAACACCGCAATCGCCAGTCCCACCAAGGGCGCCACATAGTTCAGCGTCCAGCCATGGGCGGTCTGCATGGCAAGATTGGTGGTGGCGGTGGACAGCGCCTGCACCACCACCAGCAACAAGACAGCCACCAGGATCTGCCGCCACAACCCGAACCGGCTGAACGCGCCCAAAAGCAATGAGGCAAAGCCGATCAGCGCCGCCGCCGCCGCCAGCAGAGGTTGGGCAAAGCGGCTGTGGGCCTCAAACAGCAGACCCGCCGGGGTTTCCCCGGTTTCGGCCGCCAAAGCAGCGCTGGCCGTCAGCAATTCCAGCGTTGACGCCTCATCCACCGTGCGCGCCCCTCGCGTTTGCGCCGCCATCAACCCGGCCAGATCATAGGTGAAATCCGCAAAGCGCGTGACCGCAAGCCGCTGGCCTTCCGCGGTCAAGATCTGCACCATGCCGTCAAACATCAAAAGCTTGGGCCCGTCATCGGCCCGCGCGAACAGCGCCCGGCGGGCGGTATATGACGCCCGCTGCGCCGGATCGCGTTCATCGGCCATGAACAGATCCAGCAATTCCCCGGTCGGGGCCACTTCGCGGATATAAAGGGTGATGCCGGCGCCCGGATGCAGGAACTGCCCATCCTTCAGGAACCGCGCCGTCACATTCTGCGAAATCTCGGCGCTGCGGTCGGCCAAAGCGGTGCGGCTGGCCGGGACCAGCACATGCATCAACAGCATCATCATCGCGGCCACGATCAATCCGAAATACAGCACCGGACGCGCCAGCCGAAACGCCGAAAACCCGGTCGCCTGCATCACCACCAGTTCACTTTCCTGCGTCAGCCGGTTGGCCACATAAACCGAAGCCGCAAAGGCCGAAATCGGCAGCACCAGGCGGATCACGTTCGGCAGGGTCAACATCGAAAATTCCAGAAAAACCAGTGCCGATTGGCCATCGCCGATCAACTGATCAAACAGCCCCACCGCCCGGTTCACCCAATAGACAGCCACAAGCACTAGCGAGAAGAACCCGAACAGCGCAAGCAGTTGTGATAAAAGATAGCGGTCGAATCTCGACACTGGCGGGAAATCCTTTGAAGCTGTCGCGCGGACGCTAGCGGAAATCGCGGGCGGGTAAAACTCATATCTGGCCTTCCCCGGCCCCCTTCGCTAGCCTTGCGCGAAACATTGCGCGCATCATCCCGCGCCACAGACCGGAGAATCCGATGTCCCACCCCGCAGCCATTCAGTTTCAGGCCCCCGACCTTGAGGCGCTGCCGAAACTGACCGGGCGCGTTGCCCTGCTGGTGCAGGGTGACAAGCCGAGCAGTGCCGCGGCGCGCGCACTGAACAAACTGACGCGCGGTGCGGTGGCGCGGGCGATCGCTTCGCCCGCCTTTGTCGCCTTGAAGCCCGGCGATGCTATGGACCTTGGCTTTCCATCCGGTCTGACCTGCGATGCGCTGCAACTGATCCGTCTGCCGCGCGGTGCCACGGCGACCGAAGCCCGCCGCGCCGGGGCCAGTGTTGCCCGCGCGCTGACCGCCTCGGGCGTCACGGTTTATGCCGAAAACCACCCGCAGGCGGCCGAACTGTCCTTCGGTCTGGCCATGCGCGCCTATGATTTCGTCCCGCACAAATCGGGCCCGCAAAAACCCGCCGGGGCCGTGACCCTATGTGTGAGCAATCCCGAAGCGGTGGCGGCCACAGCCTCGCCGATGGCTGCCGTGGCGGAAGGCGTTTTCTTCACCCGCGATCTTGTGAACGAGCCCGCCAACATCCTGACCACCGATGATTTCGCCGCCCGTCTGGCCGCGATGCAGGACCTGGGGCTGGACGTGGAAATTCTGGAAGAGGACCAGTTGACCAAACTGGGCATGGGCGCATTGCTGGGGGTGGGGCAGGGCTCGGAAAGCCCGTCCAAGGTGGTGGTCATGCAGTGGCATGGCGGCAAGGCAGGCGATGCGCCTTTTGCGCTGGTGGGCAAAGGCGTGGTGTTTGACACCGGCGGCATTTCCATCAAACCCGCGGCAGGCATGGAAGACATGACGATGGACATGGGCGGCGCGGCGGTTGTGGCAGGTGTCATGCGCACCCTTGCCCTGCGCGGAGCCAAGGCTAATGTGGTGGGGCTGGTCGGTCTGGTCGAAAACATGCCGGATGGCCGCGCCCAACGCCCCGGCGATGTGGTGCGGTCGATGAAGGGCGACACCATCGAGGTGATCAACACCGACGCCGAGGGCCGTCTCGTGCTGGCCGATGTGTTGTGGTACGCGCAGGATCGCTTCAAGCCCTCGGGGATGATCAATCTGGCCACCCTGACCGGGGCGTTGATCGTGGCCTTGGGCCATGAAAACACCGGCGTCTTTTCCAACGATGACACCCTGTGCAACGCCTTCCTGAAGGCAGCGGCGGCGGAAGGTGAAGGCGCATGGCGGCTGCCGATGGGTCAGGCCTATGATGACAAACTGAAATCCCGCATCGCTGACATGGTGAATTCCTGCGGCCGCGAGGCAGGCTCGATCACTGCAGCGCAGTTTCTGAAACGCTTTGTCAAGGATGATGTGCCGTGGTGCCATCTCGACATCGCAGGCACAGCACTGGTCAAGGCCGAAACCGCACTGGCCCCCAAGGGCGCAACCGGCTGGGGTGTGATGGCCCTGAACCGCCTGATCAAAGACAGGTTTGAAGGCAAGTGAGCGGCCCCCGCCCCTGCAGGTGGGTGCCGCATCGCCACCCAGAGACGGGGCGGCGCGGATGGGCATAGCGATGTTTTACCACCTCACCCGCTCGACGCCCGAGGCCACCTTGGCGACGATCTTGCCCCGGGCGATGGCGGCGGGCTGGCGGGTGATGCTGCGCGGCACGGACATCGCTGCCCTGCGGCGGCTGGATGCCCAGTTGTGGCTTGGCCCGGCCGACGGGTTCTTGCCGCATGGCCTTGACGGCGGACCGCAAGATGCTGATCAACCGATCCTGCTGGGGCAGGGCGCCATCGGCAACGCGGCACAGGGCTTGGTTTTGCTCGATGCAGCCGAAACCGATGCCCGCGAGGCGATGGCGCTGGAACGGGTCTGGGTGCTGTTTGACGGCGGCGATGCCGCGGCTTTGGCGCAGGCCCGGGGGCTGTGGAAACGCCTGACAGGGGCCGGATTGGCCGCGCAATATTGGTCCGAGGACAGTGGCCGCTGGGAGAAAAAAGCCGACAGCGCCGCGCCACCGCCGCCATAATCTCCGCCAATTTATCTAAAATTTGGTTTCATCTGTCTCTAAATATCCCGGGGTCCGGGGCAGCGCCCCGGAGGTCCATGCCGCATCCTAGCGCCGCAGGATCATCCGCGCGCCGGCGATTTCAATCGCGAACCGCCCCAGATAATCCATGCCCAGCAACGACCCTTCCATGTCGGATTCGTTGACATAGGCGGTCACGTCGCGGTCTTCAAACGGTCCCAGCGTCACCGCGGCCAGTGTCACCCGCGCGGTGCGCACCACGCCATTGGCCGTCGAAGCCTCGCCCAGAAACCGCATCTCGGCAGGGTCCAGCCCCAGGGCTGTGGCATCATCGGGTGACAAGACCACATGGGTCGCCCCGGTGTCGGCCAGAAACCGCATCTCACGGCCATTGACCAGCAGATCCATGTAATAATGCCCGTCTTGCGCCCGTGGTATGATCAATTCACCCGCTTGCCCAAGGCTTTGGCGCGGGATAGCGGCCTTGGTGATGTCGTTCCACAGCCCGTAACCTGCCATCAGCCCGACGAAAATCATCCCCCAGGCCAGCGACACCCGCAGCGCCTGTCCCAGACGGTGGCGGTATTCCACCATGATCCAGCCGGCCACCGCCGCCAGCAACAGCCCCAGATAGATCAGCCGCCCGATTTGATCCGATTCCATCAGATCAACCCCGTGCCACGGATCCCGTCAATGACGAACTGTACCGACAGGGCCGCCAGCAACATGCCCAACAGCCGGGTGATCACGATGGTACCGGTGCGCCCCAACACCCGTTCCAGCGGCGGCGAGGCCAGCAGGAACAGATAGGTCGCCAGCATCATCCCCAACAGCAAGCCCATCACCGCAATGGTGCCCGCCCAACCGGGGCCGGACTGACCGACCAGCAAGATCATCGTGGCAATCGCACCCGGCCCTGCGATCAAAGGGGTGGCAAGGGGGAAAACCGACGGGTCATGATCGGGGTCGGCATGCTGGCCTTCACGGCGTTGGGTGCGGCGTTCGAACAGCATGTCCAGCGCCGTCAGGAACAGCAAAATTCCACCCGCGATGCGAAAGGCGGGCATGGAAATGCCGATGAACCCCAGCAAAGCCTCGCCCATCAGGCCAAACAGCATCAGCATCACGGTGGCAATGATACAGGCCCTTTGCGCCATGGCCCGGCGCTTGGCATTGTCCATGCCTTGCGTCAAAGCAATGAACAAAGGCACCAACCCCGGCGGGTCGATGACCACGAACAAAGTGGCGAAGGCGGTGATCAGAAAGGCTATGTCCATGGCGCAAGGTAGGGGTAGGGGCAGGGCAAGGGCAAGCGGATTTGTAAGAAGATGGGGCGGCGGCGCAAGCAGAGTGGCCTTTTCAAATCGGCTACGATTGATGTCTGCCGATCCATGTTGGCCGTCGCCATCGCCGCTCAGTCGCCCCCCGCTGTCTTGCAAAGTGATCGAAAATCACGCCGCGACTGCGCAAGGAACCAGATAAAATACCGCTCCATCTTGGCCGCAATGGGCGCCTGAACCAGACGATGATCAAGCAGAAGACATCCCATGCTTTCGGATCCACCCAGACATCGGGCCTGAACACCCAGGCAGTTGAATTTTAAGCCTCTACATTGGCTTCGGACCCGCCGCTACGGGGCGTCAAGCGCCCGGTCGTGGGCGTTTTGGGGGGATTTGGGGTGAGGTATCGAAAGGTCTGTGGTGATGAGCGCGCATCGCGCCTGGGTTTGCGACACCCTGGACTTTGCCTATGCCGCGAGTTCGGTGGAAGTGCCGCAAACCCTGACCGACGACTCGCCGATTGTCGTGGTAACAAACCTGCACAGAACTGATTTACCCTATGACGACACCGCCTTTGAAGCGGTCGCAAGATGGGACAAATCGCCGGGGGATATTCCAGAACGCTGCCGCATGTTTTCAACTGCGATGCATTCACCGTCGTTTCGGCCAAGGTCCATCAGGTGTTTTTGGCGCATGACATGGGCAAGCCTAGGTTCCGCCGCTTGCGGCTTTATAAGATGGATGGGGCAACATTTTGTTCCAACCCTTTGTAACTGTTAAATTTTCTCGCGCAGAAACAGGTCCTGTTTGTCCCAGCAACGCCGCAGCTTTAGCCCGCGTTTTCCCGGGGCGGTTCCCGGAAACTGCCTTTTCTGGAGCAGCGCGCGAATGATCAGGTTGTGTTGAACAGAGGGGCGCTGACGGGCGCTGCTCTGTGGACCGATCCGCTGATGTATCGCGGTTTTTTCGTCAGTGACCGGCGGCATGACGCGATGGTAAAGGCCCGCATCGACAAATCGTTTCATCTCAACCGCTGCGTAATCGCGGCCCAAACATAGGTTTTCAACGCCGCATGCACCAGCCCACCAGTCTGTGTTGATGCCGCAAGTGGCTACCCGCCTTATGGTCGCGCAAGTTTGGCCAGCACTGGAAAAGATGGCGTAAAAGCAATGCGCAAGGCCATTGCGCTGGCTTCACCCCGCAGCCGTCTCCAGCTTTTCCTGCGCGCTCACCCACATCGCCTCGGCGCGGTCCAGGGCTTCCATCACCTCGCCGTATTTCTTGTTCCAGGTGTCCAATTCGCCCCGGCGGCTGTCTTCATACAGCGCCGGATCGGCCAGTTTTTTCGCCAGCTTGTCGCGCATGTCGTTGATTTTCGCCAAGCGTTCTTCGGATTTCTTGACTTCCAACCGCAGCGCCTTGATCTCATCCTGCGAGGCGCGTTTTACCTTTTCGACCGGCTTGGCAACCGGCTTGGCGTCTTCATCCCCGGCCAGCAGCTGACGGCGATAGGCCTCCAGATCCTCGGTATAGGGCATCACCGCGCCGCCTTTGACCAGCCAAAGACGGTCGGCGACCAGACCCAACAGGTGCATGTCGTGCGACACCAGCACCACGGCGCCGGAATAGGTGGTCAAAGCCTCGACCAAGGCCTCACGGCTTTCCATGTCGAGGTGGTTGGTGGGTTCGTCCAAAATCAGCAGATGCGGCGCGTCGATGGTGGCGAGCAGCAGGGAAAGCCGCGCTTTTTGGCCGCCAGAAAGCCGCCCCACGGCGGTTTCGGCCTGGTCGGCCATCAGGCCAAAGCCTGCAAGGCGCGCGCGCAGACGGGGCTGACCCTCGGCTGGGCGCAGGCGCATCACATGTTGCAGCGGCGTCTCGTCGATCATCAGTTCATCGACCTGATGCTGGGCGAAGTAGCCGATGCGCAGTTTCGACGATTGCACCATCTTGCCTTCGCAGGCGATCAGCTTTCCGGCGAGCAGCTTGGACAGCGTCGATTTGCCCTCACCATTGCGGCCCAGCAATGCAATGCGGTCGTCCTGATCAATCCGCAACGACAGCTTTTTCAGGATCGGCGGGCCGCCGTAGCCCACGGCCACGCCCTCCATATTGATGATCGGCGGTGACAGCTCTTCCGGTTCCGGGAAGGTGAAAACCACCTTCTTGGCATCCTCGGGCGCGGTGATCGTCTCCATCTTTTCCAGCATTTTCACGCGGGACTGCGCCTGTGCGGCTTTTGAGGCCTTGGCCTTGAACCGGTCGACAAAGGCCTGCAAATGCGCGCGCCTTGCGTCTTGCTTGCGCGCCTCGGCCTGCAAAACGGCGCGGCGTTCGGCGACTTGGCGGGCGAATTGATCATAGGGGCCGGACCAATAGGTCAGCTTCTTGTTGTCCAGATGCAGAATGCCTGTCACCGCGCGGTTCAACAACCCGCGGTCGTGGCTGATGATCAGCACCGTGTGCGGGTATTTTTGCAGATAGCTTTCCAGCCACAATGCGCCTTCAAGGTCGAGATAGTTGGTCGGCTCGTCCAAGAGCAGATAGTCGGGCTGCGCGAACAGCACGCCTGCCAAAGCCACCCGCATCCGCCAGCCGCCCGAGAAATCCGAACAGGGGCGCAGTTGCGCTTCGGCGTCAAAGCCCAGACCTTTTAGGATGGACGACGCGCGACCCTCGGCGCTCCAGGCGTCGATATCATTCAGGCGGTGCTGAATATCGGCGATGCGGTGCGGATCATGCGCGGTTTCCGCCTCGATCAGCAGCGCCGCGCGTTCGGTATCGGCGGCCAGAACCGTGTCCAGCAGGCTGGTGGACGAAGACGGCACCTCTTGCGCCACCCCACCGATGCGGGCGCGGGTCGGCATCGAGATATCGCCGCCCTCCAGCGCCAGCTCTTTCTTGATCAGCCGGAACAGCGTGGTCTTGCCAGCACCATTGCGCCCGACAAGGCCGACCTTGTGGCCAGTGGGAATGGTGGCCGACGCCCCTTCAAACAGCGGGCGGCCTTCGACGGAATAGGTGATGTCTTCGATTTTAAGCATGGCCGGGCATTGCCCTATGGGGCGGGCGGCGTCAACCGGGGACGGTGTTGTTTTGCACCCGCCTTGGGGTTTTCAAGCCGTGCGCCCCGTGTTAGCAGGCGCGCAGAGATTTCCGGGCCCGAGTGCCCCTTCCCATGGAGAGCCAAATGGCCATCGAACGCACCCTGTCGATCATCAAACCCGACGCCACCAAGCGCAACCTGACCGGCAAGATCGTTGCCAAGTTTGAAGAGGCGGGCCTGCGCGTCGTCGCCTCCAAGCGCATCCATCTGTCCACCGCGCAGGCGGGCCAGTTCTACGCCGAGCATGCCGAGCGCGGTTTTTACGGCGAGCTGTGCGCATTCATGGCATCCGAGCCGGTCGTGGTGCAGGTTCTGGAAGGCGAAAGCGCCATTGCCAAGAACCGCGAAGTGATGGGTGCCACCGATCCGGCACAAGCCGCACCGGGCACCATCCGCAAGGAATTCGCGCTGTCCAAGGGCGAAAATTCGGCGCATGGGTCGGATTCCGAAGCGGCAGCGGCGCGCGAGATTGCGTTCTTCTTCTCGGGTCTTGAACTGGTTGGTTGATCGGGCACTGCAAAAGGTTTCGAAAACTTTTGCAAACGGCTGAAAATCGGAAGAGGCGTCAGCGCCTCTTCTCCACCACGCCAAAGAATTGCAGGGCCGTCTCCAACTCGGAGCGGCCCTTTTCCTTTGTGCCCGCCATCCCGGCCTTGATCGCATCGAACCGCGTCCGCAGGGCCTTTTTCTCGTCGCCCTGACAATCGTTCCACGGGCGGCCTTGCAGACCCATGTGCAGCACATAATAACCGATGAAATGCGCCTGGGTGCCGGCGGCCAGAAGGCGGCGATAGGCCTCATCCGCGCCCATTTCGCGGATTTCCGCAGCCGTGTGGATGCCCGCCCTGGCAAAAGCCACCTCAGAAGCCGGGCCCAGATTGGGGATGGAAGAGACAGGATCGGACATGGTTCACCCCAAATGACAAAGGCCAGCCTAAAGGCTGGCCCCGGTCACGGTAAAGGTGAATTCAGATCGCGGCCCAGTCGCGAAACACAGGCTGGCTGCCTTGTTGCGGGGCTGGGGTGCCAGTTTGGCCCTGCTGTTGCGCGGGGGGCTGGCTGCCGCCTTGTTGGGCGGGGGTCTGCGTGGCCATAAGAACTGCTCCGGTCGATTTGGCTTTCTGCCGATTGGGTCACTGTGATCGCGCCTTGCGGCCCGAACGGGACCAAATCAAGGAAGGATTGCGACCAATTAGCCAAATTCACCGACCGATGCAATCTGACGCAAGCAGCGCCGAATCACTTTGCCGCGATGACGCTCGCCGGAAATCAGATCAGGCTTAGGGGTCGGCGGCGCCATGGGCAGAGGCACCGCTGTGGCATCAGGCGCGCGCCATGCTGGTGATGAACAGGCATCCGTCGACGGCACCGATGGCGCGGTCATCGGTGTTTGTCGTGACCCACGCCCTGCGTTGGTGGCGTTCAAAGCAGACCGTGCATGAACATGCCGGGCGCGGCCACCCGTGCGGGCCTGCCCGCCAAGACCATCCGCTCTGACGAAGACATCGGCCTGATCCGCCGGTTGCGCGCCATGCAGGTCACGCTGACCGAACGCATCCCCGCCTGCGCAGGCGATGGCCACCCCGATTGTCCGATTCTGATCGGGCTGGCCACCGGACAGAGACGTTGCCCAAGCGAGGGCGCGATCCTGCGCCTGTCCACGGGCAGGAACCGTGAGCGAACGGCGCCGGGGAAATCGTGTCAGGCGACCTTCAGCAAGCCGTGCAGGGCGGTGTTGCCGCCAACCATATCGGTGATGCTGACTGTATCCAACTGGGCATAAAACCCTTCCAGCGCGCAGGCGAGCACGCATTGCAGTCGACAAGCGCCGACCAGCGGGCAAGTGCTGTTGTTTTCGGAACATTCGGTGAAGGGCAGCACGCCTTCAAAGCTGCGAAACACCGCGCCAACCGTGATGGCGTCTGCGCTGCGGCCCAAGGCAAGCCCGCCCGACCGGCCGCGCCGCGTGCGCAGGAACCCAGCCCGCGCCAACAGATGAATCACTTGCGCCAGATGGTTTTCCGACGCGCCACAGGCCTTAGCCACTTCCTGCTTGCGCACGATGCGGTCGGGATTGACGGCGCAAAACATCAAGGTGCGTATGGCAAGATTGGTCCGTGTGGTCAGCCGCATGGCAGGTCATCCCAAATCATTTGCCATAACCATAGGCAGCCAGTCCTTGGCTGCCTTGATTCAGATCAGATGAACCATTGCGGGCTGTCACCGCTGCTCTGGTTGCTGCAAACGCAAACTGGCGTGGCACGGATCAAAGCGCTTTGAATTCGCAAGTCCCTTCAAGTCCAACGAAGAATTTGCGTGATTTGCGATTGTGTTTGCGGTAACAGGAAAGCGGTTTGGATGCTTTTGTCCCATCCTGCCGCCTTGTCAGCGCAGCCGTCCAAGGGGCAGTTGCTTGACGCGGGCGTCTGGGGGGTTAGGCTGATACCCAACCAAGCCTGACCCTTACAGCGGACGTGAACAGTGATTTACCAAAGCCTGACCCCGATCCAATTGCGCGCCGATGTGCTGCGCCACTTGACCTTCACGCTGGGCAAGGACGCGCCCAATGCCAGCCGCTATGACTGGCGCATGGCGCTGTCTTACGCTATCCGCGACCGGGTGGTGGAGCCGTGGTTCGCCTCGACCAAGCGCACCTGGGCCGAGAATCGCAAGCGGGTTTATTATCTGTCGATGGAATTCCTGATCGGGCGTCTGCTGGAAGATGCCACTGTCAATCTGGGCCTGCACGACATTGCCGCCGAAGTGATGGCGGGCTTTGGTCAGGATCTGCATGTGCTGGTTGAGGGTGAGCCGGATGCGGCCCTTGGCAATGGTGGTCTGGGCCGCTTGGCCGCGTGCTTCATGGAAAGCATGGCCACGGTCGGTTGCCCGGCCTATGGCTATGGCATCCGCTATGAACACGGGTTGTTTCGCCAAAGTTTCCAAGGCGGCCAACAGGTTGAGATGCCCGAAGACTGGCTGTCGCAGACCAACCCCTGGGAATTTGCCCGTCCCGAAAGCGCCTATGTGATCCCGTTCAAGGGCACGGTCGAAACCCGCGATGGCCGCGATGTCTGGACGCCGGGCGAAACCGTTCTGGCCAGCGCCTATGACACCCCGGTGATCGGCTGGCAGGGCAAATGGGCGAACACCTTGCGGCTTTGGACGGCGAAACCGACCAAGCAATTCGATCTGGAGCGCTTCAACCGCGGCGACTACGCAGCGGCGGCGGAACCCGAGGCTTTGGCGCGGACCCTGTCTCGTGTGCTTTACCCCGACGACACCACCTATCAGGGCAAGGAATTGCGTCTGAAGCAGGAATTCTTCCTGACCTCGGCAGCACTGCAAGACATTCTGCGCCGCTTCAAGGCCGATCACACCGATCTGCGCGCGCTGCCCAACCACGTCGCCATCCAGATGAACGATACCCATCCCGCGATTGCAGGGCCCGAACTGATCCGTCTGCTGGTCGATGAAAACGGCATGTCATTCGACGATGCGCTGGAAACCGCCCAAGCCTGCCTTGGCTACACCAACCACACGCTTTTGCCCGAAGCGTTGGAGCGTTGGGCAACCTTCACCTTCGGCACCGTGCTGCCGCGCCACATGCAGATTGTCGAACGCATCGACTCTTGGCACCGGCGCACCTTCAGCCCGCCCCATTACATCGGCATCGTCAATCACCACGAGGTGCGGATGGGCGAATTGGCATTCGTGATGGCGCATAAAGTTAATGGCGTGTCTGCCCTGCATTCCGAACTGGTGCAGAAGAACCTGTTCCCGGAACTGAACGCCCTGCATCCGGGTCGCATCGTCAACCAGACCAACGGCGTGACACCGCGCCGCTGGCTGAAAATGTCGAACCGTCCTCTGTCGGACCTGATCACCAAAAGCATCGGTCCGGGTTGGGAAGATGATCTGGATCGTTTGAAAGGTCTGGAAAAACTGGCCGATAACAAAGGCTTCCGGGCCGAGTTTGATGCGGCCAAACGCAGCAACAAGGTGGCTTTGGCGGGCTGGATCGAGGCGGAATGCGGTGTCAAGGTGTCGCCAGACGCGCTGTTCGACGTGCAGATCAAGCGCATTCACGAATACAAGCGTCAGTTGTTGAACATCCTGCAAACCGTGGCGCATTATCAGCGGATCAAGGCCAATCCCACCGCGCCTTGGGTGCCGCGGGTGAAAATCTTTGGCGGAAAATCGGCTCCGGGCTATGCCGTTGCCAAGGAAATCATTCATCTTATCAATGATGTGGCCGTGGTTGTGAATGCAGATCCGGTGGTCGGCGATTTGCTGAAAATCGTCTATCCGCCAAATTACAACGTCTCGATGGCCGAACGGCTGGTGCCTGCCGCCGATCTGTCAGAACAGATTTCGACCGCCGGCAAAGAGGCGTCGGGCACTGGCAACATGAAGTTCATGATGAACGGCGCGCCGACCATCGGCACGCTGGACGGCGCGAACGTCGAAATTCTGCAAGAGGTTGGCGCGGACAACTTCTTCCTGTTCGGCATGACCACGGATGAGGCGATGCGCCGCCGCGAAGACCCCGATCAGTCGCGCAAGGCGGTCGACGCCAGCCCGGTCTTGCAAAGCGTGCTGCAGGCGATTGCCGAAGGCGCGTTCAGCCCGGACCAGAAAGACCGCTATCACGGTCTGGTGCATCGGGTCTGGCACCACGATTACTTCCTCGTGGCTGCCGATTTCGATGCTTATGACGCGGCGCAGGCGCAAGTCGATAAGGTCTATGCGGATCGCGACGCTTGGGTCAAAATGGCGGTTCTGAACACCGCTCGGTCCGGCTTCTTCAGCTCGGATCGCACCATTCGCAGCTATATGAAAGACATCTGGTCCATCCCTTCAGCGCTATGAGGTTTGCCATGACAGACGCTTTGATCGATCCCGGTGCAGCAGCGGCCATTGCCGAAGGCCGTCATGGCGACCCGTTTTCGGTGCTGGGCCTGCACAAACGCGGCGGCAAATGGGTGGTGCTGGGCTTTGATCCCGGTGCCGAAGCGATGTTTGTGCTGACCGGTAAATCCGGCAAAGCGGTGGCGGCCATTCCCGTCGCCGGGGCGCATGGCTTGTTCGCGGCGGAATTGCCCAAGAAGGTGGACTACCGTTTGCGCTGGCAAGGCCACGGGGCGGAATGGGAGGGCGAAGACCCTTTCCGTTACGGTCCGGTTCTGGGCGAGATGGACGAATATCTGCTGGGCGAGGGCAGCCACAAACGCCTGTGGCAGGTGCTTGGCGCGCATGTGATCACCCATGAGGGCACGCAGGGCACGCATTTCGCGGTCTGGGCGCCCAATGCCGAACGGGTTTCAGTTGTCGGCGGTTTCAACGCCTGGGACGGGCGGCGGCATCCGATGCGGCGGCGCGGAGGCACCGGGGTTTGGGAGACGTTCCTGCCGGGGATTGGTGAGGGCGAGGCCTATAAGTATGAGTTGCGCGCACCGGGCGGAGCTTTGCTGCCTTTGAAGGCCGATCCGGTCGGGTTTGGTTCGGAACACGCGCCTGCCAATGCCAGCGTGGTGCGCCGGATTGATGGCGCGGCTTGGAGTGATGGCGACTGGATGGCCAAACGCGGCAGCCACCAGAACATCGACGCACCGATTTCCGTGTACGAGGTGCATCTGGGGTCATGGAAACGCGCGCCCGGCGACCGGATGCTGTCCTATATCGAACTGGCTGATCAGCTGGTCGATTACGTCGCTGACATGGGCTTTACCCATATCGAACTGATGCCGGTGTCGGAATATCCCTTTGACGGCTCATGGGGCTATCAGCCCGTGGGCCTGTTTGCCCCCACCATCCGCCACGGCACGCCGGCCGAATTCCGCGCCTTCATGGATGCCGCGCACCGCCGCGGCGTGGGGGTGTTGCTCGACTGGGTGCCGGGGCATTTCCCGACCGATGCGCATGGTCTGGGCCGGTTTGACGGAAGCTCTCTCTACGAACACCAGGACCCGCGTGAAGGCTTTCATCAGGACTGGAACACCCTGATCTTCAACTATGGCCGAGTGGAGGTGTCGAACTATCTTGTCTCCAACGCGCTGTATTGGTTGGAAGAATACCACATGGACGGGCTGCGCGTCGATGCCGTGGCCTCGATGCTCTACCGCGACTATTCCCGCGATGATGGCCAATGGGTGCCCAACAAAGACGGCGGGCGCGAGAATTATGAGGCCATCGCGGTGCTGCAACGCATGAACGTCACCGCTTATGGTGAGGTCGGCGGCGTGATGACGGTGGCCGAGGAGAGCACGGCCTTTCCGGGCGTGTCGCGCCCCGTCAACCATGGAGGGCTGGGGTTCGGGTTCAAGTGGAACATGGGCTGGATGAACGACACCCTGTCCTACATGCAGAAAGACCCACTTTACCGCAAATACCACCACCACCAGATGACCTTTGGGCTGCATTATGCGTGGTCGGAAAACTACATCCTGCCGATCAGCCATGATGAAGTGGTGCATGGCAAGGGCAGCATGATCGAGAAAATGCCCGGCAACGGGTTCGAGAAATTCGCCAACCTGCGCGCCTACTATGCCTTCATGTGGGCGCATCCGGGCAAGAAGCTTTTGTTCATGGGCTGCGAATTTGGGCAGGGGCGCGAGTGGAACCACAATCAAAGCCTGGATTGGCATCAACTGGACATCCCCGAACACAAAGGCATCCAGTCGCTGGTGCGCGATCTGAACCAAATCTACCGCGACACGCCCGCGTTGCACCTGAACGACACCCGCCCCGAGGGCTTTGAGTGGATCGAGAGCAACGACGCCGAGGCCGGGGTTTACGCCTGGGTCCGCAAGGGGGCAGCCACCGATCCGATGGTGGTGGCCGTGGTCAACATGACCCCGGTGGAACGCAGCTATCGGCTGGGCCTGCCTGCAGGCGGGCATTGGTCAGAGATATTGAACACCGACGCCGCACTTTATGCAGGTGGCAATCGTGGCAATCTGGGGGGGGTTGCGGCGGAGGACGTTCCCCACCACGGACGTGCGCAATCAGCCCTTGTCACATTGCCCCCATTGGCGGCAGTCTGGCTGAAACAGGACTGACACCGGACAGGAACAAGCGGGCTTTGATCCGCGCTCAGGGAGGAGATACCATGCAACCAAGACCCAATGCCCGCCTGTCAACGCAGGCCATGGCCTTTGTGCTGGCCGGAGGACGCGGAAGCCGGCTGAAAGAGCTGACAGACCGTCGCGCAAAACCGGCCGTCTATTTCGGCGGCAAGACCCGGATCATCGACTTCGCGCTGTCGAACGCGCTGAACTCGGGCATCCGCAAGATGGCGATTGCGACGCAATACAAGGCGCACAGCCTGATCCGCCACATGCAGCGGGGCTGGGGATTTTTCCGGGCAGAGCGGAATGAGTATCTCGACATTCTGCCGGCATCGCAGCGGGTGTCGGAAAACAAATGGTATCTGGGCACGGCCGATGCTGTGGCGCAGAACATTGATATCGTTGATTCATATGGTGTGAAATACATCGTCGTGCTGGCCGGGGATCACATCTACAAGATGGATTATGAGGTGATGCTGCAACAGCATGTCTCCTCGGGTGCCGATGTCACCATCGGCTGTCTGACCGTGCCCCGCATGGAGGCCACCGCCTTTGGCGTCATGCATGTCGACAAGGACATGCGGATCACCAGCTTTCTGGAAAAGCCCAAAGACCCGCCCGCAATTCCCGGCGATCCTGATCACGCGCTGGCCTCGATGGGCATCTATGTGTTCGACTGGAAATTCCTGCGCGAATTGCTGCTGGAGGATATGGCGGATGAAAATTCCAGCCATGATTTCGGCAATGACCTGATCCCGGGGATTGTGAAGAACGGCAAGGCCGTGGCGCATAAATTCGCCGATTCTTGCGTGAAGTCGGGGCTGGAGACGGAGCCCTACTGGCGCGATGTGGGCACGATTGATGCCTTCTGGCAGGCCAACATCGACCTGACCGATTTCGTACCGAAACTGGACCTTTACGACCAAAGCTGGCCGATCTGGACCTATGCCGAGATCCTGCCGCCCGCGAAATTCATCCATGACGAAGATGGCCGCCGCGGGATGGCGGTGTCATCGCTGGTGTCGGGCGATTGCATCGTTTCGGGATCGGAAGTGCGCAACTCGCTGCTGTTCACCGGCTGCCGGACGCATTCGTTCAGTGCTCTGGATCATGTGGTGGCGCTGCCGCAGGTGGTCGTGAACCGCAAGGCGGATCTGTCGAACTGCGTGATTGATCGCGGTGTGATCATTCCCGAAGGTCTGGTTGTGGGGCAGGATCCGGTGATGGATGCCAAGTGGTTCCAGCGCACCGAAACCGGGATCGTGCTGATCACGCAAGACATGCTGGACGTGCGGGCGAACGCGCTGTCGTAAGGCGCGCTTGCCGCCAAGGCCGGGGGGCCAGCCCCCCGGACCCCCCAGAGTATTTAGGCCAAGATGAAGGGAAACGGGATGCAGATTCGAGGGCGGGTGCTGTCGGTGGCCTCGGAATGTGTGCCGCTGATCAAGACCGGTGGGTTGGCGGATGTGGTGGGCGCGCTGCCCGGCGCACTGGCGGCTGTGGGTTGGGACATGCGGGTATTATTGCCTGCTTACAGGATGTTGCGGCCCAGACTTCAGGAAATGGTTGAAGTCTGGTTCGAGCGGGATTTGTTCGGCGGCGATGCGCGGGTCTATCTGGGTGAGGTGGCGGGGATACAGGTGCTGCTGCTGGATGCGCCGCATTTGTATGACCGTGAGGGCGGGCCGTATTCCGGCCCCGGTGGCGATTGGTACGACAACGCGCGGCGGTTTGCGGCGCTGTCCTGGGTTGGCGCTGCGATTGCGCGGGTGGGGCTGGAGGGCTGGAAGCCGGACGTTCTGCACGCGCATGACTGGCAGGCGGGGCTGGCTCCGGCCTATCTCGCCTATGGTGGCAAGGGCGGGGTGGCCTCGGTCATGACCATCCACAACATCGCGTTTCAGGGCTGGGCGCCGGCGACGGCGCTGTCAGACCTGCGGTTGCCGTTCGAGCAGTTTTATCCCGGCGCCTTGGAATATCACGGCGGGCTCTCGACCTTGAAGGCCGGGTTGGTAACGGCAGACCGGATCACCACGGTGTCGCCGTCTTATGCGGCAGAGTTGATGCGGCCGGAGTTTGGCATGGGATTGCAGGGGGTTATCGCACAGCGGGCCGCCGTGGTTTCGGGCATTCTGAACGGGGTGGATACCGCCGTCTGGTCGCCCGAAGCCGAACCGATCCCCTATTCGGCCAAATCCATGAAGGGCAAGGCCGCCAATCGCGCGGCGATCTGCACCGAGTTTGGCCTGCAAGTGCCGGGTCCACTGGCCATTCTGGTCAGCCGGTTGACCGATCAGAAGGGCATTGATCTGCTGGCAGGCACCATTCCCGATTTCATTGCGGGCGGCGGCGGGCTGATCATTCTGGGCTCGGGTGATCCGCAGATGGAGGCCGAGATGCGTGCGCTGGCCACCCGGTTCACGGGCCGGGTCGCCGTGCAGATCGGCTATGATGAGGCGCTGTCGCACCGGCTGTTCGCGGGCGGTGATGCCGTGCTGGTGCCCAGCCGGTTCGAGCCTTGCGGTCTGACCCAGATGTACGGGCTGCGCTATGGCACCGTGCCGGTAGTGTCGGCGGTGGGCGGGCTGGCCGATACCGTTATCCATGCCTCGCCTGCGGCGCTGGCGGCCGGAGTTGCGACGGGGATCGTGTTCCATCCGGTCGATGGTGTGGCTTTTGGTCAGGCCTTGCGTGGCTTGCTCGGGCTTTACGGCGATGCCGCCACTTGGACAACCGTACAGAAAAACGCGATGAAGCAATCGGTGGGCTGGCAAGCCTCGGCTGCGGACTACGCGGCCTTGTATGAAGGTCTGGCGAAGTGAATGTGACGGGCATCGCGACGGGGCCGGGCCGGCCTTGGCCGATGGGGGCAACAATCACCCCCGAGGGCGTGAATTTCGCGGTGTTTTCGGCGCATGCTTCGGGGATGGATCTGTGTCTCTACACCCCCGACGGGCGACGCGAGGCCGTGCGGCTGCCGTTCAGGGACCGTGATGGCGATGTCTGGCACATGCATGTGGCAGGTCTCAGCGCCGGACAGCAATACGGATTTCGTGCGCATGGGCCGTATCTTCCCGATGAGGGCCATCGGTTCAACGCGCACAAGCTGCTGCTCGACCCCTATGCACGCGGTCTTGCGGGCCGTCTGCGCTGGTCTGATGCGCTGATGGGCTACCGCATTGGCGCCGCGCGCGCCGATCAGTCCTTTGACAGCCGCGACAGTGCCTTTGCCTTGCCGAAATCGGTGGTGGTGGACCCCAGCTTTGACTGGGGCGATGACCGCAGCCCGCAGATCCCAATGACCGACACCGTGATCTATGAGGCGCATGTCAAGGCGCTGACCATGCGGCACGACGGCCTTCCGGCGGCCTTGCGCGGCACGTATGCCGGGCTGGCACATCCGGTGATGATCGACCATCTGCGGCGCTTGGGTGTCACCACGGTGGAACTCTTGCCAGTGCAGGCCTATTTCGACGACCGCTTTCTGGTCGCCAAAGGGCTGAAAAACCACTGGGGTTACAACACCATGGGGTTTTTCGCGCCGGAGCCGCGCTATGGCGGCGCACAACCTTTGCGCGAAATGCAGGCCATGGTCAAGGCACTGCACGTCGCGGGGCTGGAGGTGGTGCTGGACGTGGTTTACAACCACACCGGCGAGGGCGACGCACGCGGGCCGACCATGTGTTTTCGCGGTCTCGACAACCGCAGCTATTACCGGCTGATCCACGGCGGGCGGCATTATGCCAATGACGCGGGCACCGGCAACACGCTGGATCTGACGCAACCGGCAGTGCTGCGCATGGTGATGGATTCACTGCGCTATTGGGTCGAGCATGTGCATATCGACGGCTTTCGCTTTGATCTGGCTTCGGTGCTGGGGCGTGAGGCGCATGGCTTTGATCCGAACGGCGGTTTTTTCGATGCCATCCGGCAAGACCCGGTGTTGGCGAAGGTTAAGCTGATCGCCGAGCCTTGGGACATTGGCCCCGGCGGCTATCAACTGGGGGCCTATCCGCCGCCCTTTGCCGAGTGGAACGACAAGTATCGCGACGGGGTGCGGCGGTTCTGGCGCAATGATGCGGGCATGGCCCCGGACCTTGCGCGGCGCTTGCTGGGATCAGCGGACAGGTTTGACCATTCGCGGCGGGCTGCGACATCATCGGTGAATTTCATCACCTCGCATGACGGCTTCACACTGCAGGATGTGGTCACCTACACCGTCAAGCGCAACCTGGCCAATGGCGAAGACAACCGCGACGGCCATGACGACAACCATGCCGACAATATGGGCGTCGAAGGCCCAAGCCCGGACCCGAGCCTGATCGCCGCCCGCGATCAGCGCAAGCGCAACCTTCTGGCGACCCTGCTGCTGTCGCAGGGCACGCCGATGCTGCTGGCGGGGGATGAGGTCGGGCATTCTCAGGGCGGCAACAACAACGCCTATGCGCAGGACAATGACGTGACGCGGATCGACTGGGCGCGCGGCGATGCGCGGCTGGCGGGGTTTGTGGGCCGCCTGACGGCACTGCGGCGCGCGCATCCGGTGTTGCGGCAGCGGCGGTTTCTGCACGCGCGGGCGCGGGCTGCGGATGGCTTGCCCGATGTGATCTGGCACCGCGCCGATGGGGCGGTGCCGCACCCTGGCGATTGGCATGATCCTGGTTTCCGCTGCATCGGGGTCGAGTTGCGCATGGCCGCCGAAGGGCCAGACGCGCCGGATGCCTTGTATGTGGTGTTCAACGGTGGCGGCGCTGCGGCGCTGCATTTGCCCGAAACCGCCCGTGGCTGGCGCCTGATTCTCGACACCAGCCGCCCCGAACTGCCAGC
>JANPOY010000012.1:0-11781 GCA_031428215.1 Paracoccaceae bacterium | reverse complement strand
TGACGCTTCGTCAGGCCGCTGGTCGTCGCGATGCGAACTGCATCCCGCTTGAACTCGTCGCTCTGTATCGCTGCCATATCCGGTCTCCTTGATGGCGAGTATTGCTCTCAAAAGACCGGAACGAAACCGGGACAGGTCCAGACCCCGTGGATTTCCGTCCGAGCCATCGTCCGGGCGGTATTGCCGTCGATATGCGCGACCGAGGGCCGCTCGGCGGGATCCGCGCGGAAGAACGCCTCGCCAGCTTGGCGCGGGTCTTCGAATTCCTGCGCCGCCCCCGATAGGGTCAGACGAACCGAGAAGTATTCCTTGGGTCGCTCGGTTGCCGGACGCTCCAAATCGCGGCGCTCTGTTTCTGGGCGGTTCAGCCCTGCATTGCTGTCGTTTTCCATGAGGTACCTGCGGGGCAAAGAGCCGGAAATGGGGAAGGGGAGGGCGGGCGCTGCGACGGCGTCAGTCGTCGAGGCCGGGGAAATACATTTCCATGATCCCGCGCTGATCGCCGATGCGGCCCATCTGCAGGATCACGTCGATCGAGGTCTGAAGGTATCGGATCACCTCGCCAAAACTGAGCTTGGTGCCCTGCGCCATCACCAGAAGAGCGAGGCGGTCCATGGCCTTGCGGGCCGAATGGGCGTGCAACGTGGTGAAGGATCCCGAATGCCCGGTGTTGATCGCGTCCAGAAACGTTGAGGCCTCGGCCCCACGCAACTCGCCCAAGATGATCCGGTCGGGTCGCAAGCGCAGCGTTGCCTGCAAGAGCTTGTCGGCAGACCGGGGCGAGCCTTCGTCACGCTGCGCGATGAGACTGACGGTATTGGGCTGGCCTGGTAAGAGTTCGAGGGAATCCTCAATCGTGACGATCCGCTCATCGGCGGCAACCATTTCCAAAAGCTTGCGCCCAAGCTCAGTCTTGCCGGTTGAAGTGCCGCCCGAGACGATCACGTTCAGCCGCTCAGAGACCAGCTTGCCCAAGAAAGCCTCAACATCCGCCCCTTCCGATCTGGCGCGGATTTCCGCCACCATCGCGCGGCGCTCCTCTTCCAGAGAGTTTTCCTGTCCTCTCAGGAAGCTGAAGGATTTGGCCGTCCGCTTCATATCCCCCTGCCGGGACCGAAACACCCGAATGCCGATAACCGTGCCCCCCGAGACGGCAGGGGTGCCCACCACCTGACAGCGCAGCATCAGATCGCGATACCGCACCGCTGCCGAAACCAGAGGCGCGGTTTCGGTGAAAGTGTTCGACGTCGAATTGGCAATCTGGGAAGCCAAATCGCGCACGGACCGCGCGGGCAGGGCGGCAAGCCCGCTTGGGGTCATGTGAATCTGCCCCGCACGCTCCAGCCAGATCGAGCCATCGGCATTGATAGCCAGTTCCATCACGGCCGGATCCGACAAGGCGGCATCGAGCTGCCCGAGATAGGTGTCGAGATAGCTCATCAGTAAAACGCCAGATCCGCATCGACGCGGATCATCACAACCGCGCCCTGATTGACGCTGATCGTCGGTGGGATGCTGAGATAGTCAGCCATCACCGTATTGACCGCCTCGCCGAGATCGGTGCCGACATTTTCGGCGGTGTCCGAGGCCACCTCATTGGTCGCGTATTTGTCGGCTGCCAGTGTTGGCACGGCACCAATCAGGGAGATTAGGGCGGCTGTGCCAAAACGCTGGAAGAAGTGGTTTCGCACCGTGCCGGGAAGACCTGAGCGCCCGATGCGGTCCGTGCCATAGGCGGCAAGAGTAACGGATTGACCGTCGGTGGTGACCAGCCGGTCCCAAGCGATCAGCACACGCCGCTGACCGGCATCGACCTCGGAGTCGTATCGCCCGAACAACCGCGAACCGCGCGGGATGAGCACCCGGGACATATCGAACGACCAGACATCATGGCTGACGATGGCAGAGACATTGCCGGCCAGATCGGTGCTGATCGCGGTCTCGAGGGCCGCTTCGATCAACGTGCCTTGCATAACGGTATGGGCTGGATCGGCGATGACCTCCGCCTGCCGGACTTCGGCTGCCTTGGCCCCAGCCCTGCGAAACGCATCATCGCCTGTGGCCGCTTGCCCGGGAGCACCCGGGGCAGGGCCCGCGGTGCCACTCTCGCCGCCCATGTCCATGCTGGAGCGCAGAGCCACCATGTCGGAATGGATCTGCGCTTCATTGAGCATCTCGGCTTCCTGCCTGCGCCGGGCGAGTTCTTCTTCCCGAGCGCGCGCTGCCTCAGCCTCAGAGTCGCCATCGATCAGCGCCTTGGTCTCGAGTTCGGTCTGCAGCCGGATGTTCTCGCGCTCAAGATCGGACAGCGCTGCCGCGTGGGCCTTTGCATCGGCATCAAGGGCAGCAACTTGCGCTTTGAGGTCAGCGAGTGCCGCTTCATCGGTGACGGTCACAGGATTGGCTTTCAGATCGGCGATCTGGGCGTTCAACGCCTCGATCTCGGCCTGCAGCTGTTCTTCCTCCGAGGTATCTGGAGCTGCCGGGACGATCTGCGGCTTTGGACGAGAGACGCTGAACCCATCGGTTCCAGTGCCATCGCCCTGAAAGTCACTGACCGAGGCCGTCTCAATGGCGGGTGCCGGGGTAGGTGCGTCAGGTGCGGCCAGCACAAGCCATGCCCCGACGCCGACACCGGCGACGGCTGTGACTGCAGAAAGCGCATAGGGATTTATGCCGCGGCGGCGCTTGGGGGCCTCTGCGGGTTTCATGCGCTCCATGCGGGCGTTCAGCTTTTCGGCCTGGGTCTCGTCGGTCATTGGCTGACCCCCGGCTCTGCCGTGACGCAGACGTATTCCCCGCCATAGCGCAGCACCCAACGCTCGGAACGGGTGCTGACCGTGATGGTGGTGCCCCGCACGGAAGAATTGACCGAGTATTCCTGCCCCTTGGCATCAGCCCGGAAGATCGTCGGCATCGGCGCGCCCGGCGGGATTACGAAGGTAGTCTTGCGCCCGTCATCCGAGATGGAAACCGGAGCAAAGACCGGCAGGTCGCGGCCCTTCTTCATGATCTTGTAGGTCATTGGCAGGGAGGGTGGGATGTCAGTGCCGGTTGCGGCCGCACGTGTGCTGCCCGGCACGGTGAACTTTACCGAATAGTTCGGTTCTCCACGGCCACCTTCCGTGACTTGCAGAAAGTAGATGTTGCGCTGCGTCTCGACCGTCAGGTTTGTCGTGGCCCCAGCGACGACCGGCTTGATGATGAAAAGGTTCGCCCGCTCGAGCTTGTCGATCTTGAAGCTTTCGAGATCGCCGATGGCGATGGACTGGATTTGCTCGCCGGTGCCGAGTTCCACGAGCGTGACGTTTCTGAGCCGCGTGTTGATCCGGTAGACCTGCCCCTCCTGGTAGGTCGCATAGGTCACGCGGGCATCATGGCTGCCGGGTTTGGGCGCGGTTTCGGCTAAGGCGGGCAGGGCGGTGAGGCTGGCAAGAAGACCCGCCAAATGAAATGTAGAACGGGGGATCATGTCAGCCCTCCTGCGGGGTCAAGGTCTCGGTTGTGATGCGGTAGTCCGTCACCAGAAACCCGGTCGGGTTCTGCCAGACCAGATCGAGCGCGGTCTGTTTAGACGGCTCGAAGCGATAGGTGACGGTCGCCGTGAATTTGCCAACCCGGTCCGGCACACCTTCTCCATCTGAAACCCAGGTCTTGGTGAAGCGCACCTGGGCGGTGGTGTCCGTCACCGGTGTGATCGACAGGACGTCGATGACCACCTTGGAATTCTGGCCGTAAAGCTTTGGGGGGTAGTTGGCGTTGCCTTCCGTCCAGAGGCTCACAAGCCCCTGGCGGGCATTGCCTTCAGACCATGTGTAGGCGCGCAGGATGCGGGACTCATTGTCGTGCTGGTCATAGGTTTCGCGGTCGGTGACATAGGCGAAGAGCAGGCTTTGGCGGATGGCCTCGGCCTGTTCGATCCCGGCCTTTTCCACCGCGACCACGCGTTCCGCGACACCAGTGTCCTTGTCGACGATGGCGAGGAAGGCTTCGGTTTGCTTCAATGGGAGCATAGTGACGACAGCAATCATGCCCATGAGACCGATGGCCAGACCGCCGCCCGCCACCAGATAGGCGATGCGCTCGCGCTTTTTGACGCCATAGAACATCTCGGCTTCGAGAAAACTTCTCAATTCAGGGGGTGAACCTGTCATCGTCTTGCTCCGAAAATGGGGGGTAATGCGAAGGGCTGAGCGAGTGTCAGGTATCGCGTATGAATTGGTTCAGGCGCTGCCTTGCGGCATGGCCACGTTCGGCATCAGACCTCGCCTCATCACGCAAATGGTGATGTGTTGTCTTGCCGTGCATGAACCCGGAGCGAAATTCATTCATCCGCCTTGCCGCGACCTCGGTGCTTTTCTCCAACGGCTTGCCCGCGACGCGCAGCGCCTGTGGCGCAATGCTTGCGAGGCTGATCTGGCCGGTGATGTGCGTCACGGCATTCGGGATCGCCATCAGGGCAAAGATTCCAACAAAAACAATGACAAAGAAGCCAAGGATCGAACCCAGGTCTGTAACGTGTTTGGCTTCGCGAAAGACGTCGTGGGCCACGGTTACCACGGCCACGATGACCCCAGCCGAGGCGACCGGATACATCAGGTAGCCAATCATTGCCGAGAGCCAGGCTTCGAACATGCCCTTGGTCTTCTCGAAGATCGTGGCACCGATGGCGATTGGGGCAACGCCGAGCAGGAAGGCGATCATCAGCTTCGAGAAACCGACGATGAACACGTAAACTGCCATCAAGATGCCGAGCACCACATAGAGAACGGCGGCCACAAATCCGCGCATGATCGATGACATCGCGGACGATACAGAGTCGACGTTCCCGGCCATCATATTGGCCATGTCATCCATCGCCGCTGTGGCAGAGGCCCCAACACCACCGCCACCCAAACGGAAGTACTCCAACGCAAGGGCGCTGAGCCCGTTGCTGGCGGCATCGTAGATCTGGGTGAAGTTTGACCAGGTCAGCCCAAACATCAGGACCATAACAATCCGGAACGACAGCTGAACCGCGTCGCGCATGGAAATTCGGTAAACATTCAAGGCCGCGTTTATCCCGACCATGACGAGCAGGAGGGCAAGCAGGGTCGTGTAGATCGGCCCGACAGCACCGGCTGTCGCCTCGAAATACTGCCGCCCCGCAGAAGTGATCGCCGCATCCAGCGTCGTCAGAATGGTCGAGACACTATCCATCAGAAGCTGCCGCCACACATGGCTTCTGCAATTGCAGTCAAGCGATCAGCCTCTTCAGCGATCGACTTGGTATGTTGCCAAGTGAGACGCTGTGCCCCCAATTCTGCGCGCAGGGCTGTTGTCAAAGTTTCGACGTCTGCCCACGACGCGACTTTCCCGGCGCAGGCGCAGTCTTGGGTCGCAACCACATTTCGAGCCTGAACATAACCGTAGATGTCACGCAGCGCCCGCGCTTCCAGGCCGGACTGCGCCTGATCATATTCAGCAGGCCACAATGCCCGGCAGTTCCGGAATTCTTCGTTCACTGCTCCCGGGATCTGCTGGATATCGTCAGGTATCTCGACCTTGGGCAAAACGTCGAGATAGGCATCTTCCTGCGGGATGCCGGCCGGGGCAGGTGTGTCGGCCCATACCGTGCTTGCGAAGGCTGTGATCAGCCCAAGAGCGCTACCGATGATCTGCGCTTTGATTGCGTTGGCCATGCTCATTCTCCCCCAAGGACTTTAATGAACTTCTGCTCTTCGGCGGCGGTGGCGGCATCCATGACGCCCGCTTCGCCCATGCCCATCAGTTGGGCGGACTCCATGTTCCAGATATTGGCGAGTGCGATCGACAGTTCTGCCGTCACGCGGGTGTTGAGGTCGATGGCTTCTTTCAGCCCCTCGGTGTCTGGAATTTCCTGCACAAGCTCGTGGACCCGCTCGAGGCTTTCCGAGGCCTTGACCGAAGAGGTTTCAGCTGCGGCCGAGAGGAAAGCGGCGGTGTTGGCTTGCGTGCCAATCCGGGCGGCCCCTTCGTCGTCGCTGTTCGCAAGGGTGTCGACGGTGGCCACATCAAGCCCGGCAGAAGCGAAGAACTCCGAGACATATTGCGCGGCGGGCTTGTCACCCACTTTACCCGAGGTCGTCATCAGGGAATACTTGCCATCTTTCGCCGAGATCAACCCACCGGTCAGATCAGCGACATCGGGCAGAATGTCGTCAAAGAAGGTGTCCGGGTCCGGAATGCCCAACGCTTCGAGCGTCAACCCGTTGCGCAGGGCGTCAAGCTGCGCCTTCAGGGTGGCGATCTGTTCGATCTGCTTCAGGATCTGCTCATCGAGCTTGAGGTTGGAGGCAATCATCTCCTTCACCTGTAGCTTGGCCTCCGTCAGCACCTCGCCAATCTTGGCGATGCTGGTGAGGTCAACGGTCGGCACGCCCTGCGCGAGGGCAGGGGCAGGGGAGAGCAAGGCTGCAGAAATCAGAAGGGGGCCAAGACCCCGGACCAGATTGCGGATCATTCGGAACCACCCTTCACTTTGATGAATGTTGCGTCGATGGCATAGGCCTGCAGCCAGAGGGCATAGCGGGCCTGATCGACCTTCACACGGGCTGCCTTGACCCGCTCGACCATGAGCCCGATGCGGACGGCTTCCGCCCGGGCATAGCTGTTGAGATCCAGCGCCTCCTTTGCGGACTTCGTCGTGGGGATGCGCTCGATGATGGAACGCAGCCGTTTCAACGATGCCTCGATCTCGAGAGAGGCGGCCATCCCGTAGTGCAGGCCAGCGTCCGCCGTATTGCTGGCCTCGGCAATTGCCATGTCGCGCGGATCAAACGTGCCAACCTGATCCACGCCGGTGATCTTACCGGCATAGGTGTTGAAAAACCCAGTGACGCGAACGACGTAATCCTGCGTCTCCTCAAAGGGCGGGATGCCACCGTATTTGGTGACATTGCCGGGGCCGGCGTTGTAGGCCGCCAAGGCCAGCGGCACCGAGCCAAACTTGTTGAGCTGGGTCAGGAAGTAGCGCGCCCCCCCATCAAGCTGCAGCATCGGATCATCATAATAGGCGGGATAAATGCCGAGGCCTTTGGCCGTGTCCGGCATCACCTGCGTCAGACCAAAGGCTCCGACGGGCGAACGTGCACCGATGGAGAATCCGGATTCCTGTTTCACGAGGCTTTGGAACCAGATGCGAAACTCGACCGGGTTCAATCCGGCGCGGGCAAGACCATGGTGGCCTGCGTATTTCTGCGCGGTGGCCACGATCATCTCTTCGATGCTGGTCTTGGCATCGCCGAAAAGCCGGGCGGCATAAGGGTTGTTGTCCTCAACCGCATAGAGGACTTCCGCCTCAGCCCCGGGGATCACCTCGAGATCACCGATCCACGGTGTCTGGCCGGTCATCATCGCCAGCGTGGCATCGAGCGCGTCGAGTTGGTCCTGATGCAATTCATCAATGCGCCGCTTCTTGTCCGCCTCAAGTTCGCGCGCGCCGGTCAGATAGGACATCTGCGCAATTTCCAGAACGTGCTGAATGATCGACTTGCCGTCGGCCACAGGCACGCCTTGCGCCGCCGCCATCAGGGGCAGCGCCGCAGTCGCCAGAGCAAAGACTCTGGCCGAACGTTGAAGTTTAGCGGCAGGGAATGACATCGAGGCTCGAAGTGTTACCGCGTGAGACAAGGCCTGCATCTGGACTTGCACCCATGGTGGAAGTGGTCACAGTGGATCCAACGGTGGCCCAGCAATTGGTTTTGGCAATCGGCACACCGGTGCAGCCCGCGAGCCCCGAACATCCGAGTCCGATAATGAAGATTATGTAATATATTGATTTCATTGGACAATCATTCCTTCCAGAAATTCGGGCGTTTGGCATAGTCAGCTCCGAAGGCATTCAGCCCGGCCTGACCACCGCCAAGCGCGGTCAGAAGCGCCCCCAGGGCTTTGAGATCGACATTCAGCACCGTTGAGCTGCGCGGGGTGCGCGACAGCACCATGCGCTGGCCCGGGATCGGGCTCAGGACAAAGTCCAACTCGCCATCCGTCAGACGAAACCCCTCATAGTCGCCGCTAGCCGCTTCACCGTTTGGGAACAGCAGCTGGTTCGGTAATGCTTCCAGGATCGAGCGGGCTTTGGAGCCCCGGATCTGGCTTGGGAACTGCGTCATCATCACCACGACGACATTTTTCTTGCGCGCGGTCACCAGCCATTCGGCGAGCTTCTTTGCGAAGTACTCGTCGTCGAGAACTTTCCAGGCCTCGTCGATCAGGATCAGCGTCGGGCGCTTTCCCTCGATCAGCATTTCGATACGGCGGAAGAGATAGCCAAGGATTGCTGTGCGCTCAGTGCCAAGGTCGAGGATTTCTGTGAGATCGACTGCCGTCACATCATGGCTGGTGAAATCCACCACAGGTTCATCGGCTTCACCGAAGACCCAGCCATAGCGGCCTTCGGGACCCCATTCGCTGATCCGCTGCGCAAGGTCCAAGCCATCGCCGACATCCCCGAACAGTTCCTGAAACGCGCGGAAATTCCGCAAGCCTTCCCGGGCCTTCCCGTTCTGGGAAATCGCCGATTTCAGAGCCTCAGATTGCAGCGGGGTCATCGGCCCACTGCGGGATTCCAAAAGTGCCACGAGCCAATCCAGAAACCACGCTTCGCCACGTTCCCCGGATTCCGTGGCCAGCGGGTTCAACCCGGTTGGCCGCCCGGCACGGATTTCGGCGTAGCGGCCGCCAAGGGCGCGAACCGCCATTTTGAGGCCGGCCTCTTTGTCGAAGATGATCGTCCGGCCTCCTGCCCTTTGGGCTTGGGCCGCAAGGAACGCGACGGTTGTCGTTTTGCCGCCACCGGATTTGCCCAAGACGAGGGTGTGGCCATTGGTCGGTTCGGCTTTCGGATCACCCGGTTCGTGGAAGCTGAACCGATGCATGCTGCCTTGCAGCGTCTGAAACAGCGTCAGCGGCGTTTGCCATGGCAAGTGGGCTGCCTCGGTGCCTGTATCAGCAACATGCAGCGCCGCCATATCGGCGAAGTTCAGGGATGAGACCGTCATGTCCCGCGCCCGATAATCCATATTGCCGGGGTGCATGGCGAAGAAAGCAGCCTCAAGCGCTGTGACCTCGCGCACGAGGCGCATGCCATTTTGATGTGCAATACCACGGATGCGGGCAACTTCCGTATCGAGTGACGCCTGATCGCTGGCAAAGACGGTGATCGTCATCTGGTGAATGCCAAAGCCGAGCTCGCCGCTTTCCGACTTGTCGGCGGCCTCGAAAAGTTGGGCCTCAATCGTTGCTGCGATGTCCTCCGAGGCCCGCATTTGCGCCACACGGCGTTTCACCCGTTCCGTGATGCTGCCCCGCTCAATCGGCGTGTAGCTGTGGGTGATGACCGTGTCGCGGCTGGCCCCAAGCGCATCCAGCATGCCGGGCCAGGTCGAGCTAGCATAGGATTTGACATAGAGGATTGCCCCAAAGCGAGGTGTGTCTGCCCCCTCCTCCACCGTGAACTGGCCTTTGCCAAAGTGGATGGCGGCATCGCTTGCGTCCTCCGCGATGATGCCAAACGCGCTACGCGGCTTGGTTCGCAACTCGCCGGTCAAGAGCGAGGCATAGAAGCCGATCAGGCTGCCGTCGCTGATCTTGAGACGGTGGGATTTGACGCCAAGCCCGGTCTCGAGGATCGAGACCACCTCGCGCAACTCTTCCAAGCGCCGGTCGGTATCCTCGCCCCAGACCTTTGCGGCCGCCTTGCCGACGAGCGGCACCGCCAGGGGCGCAACCTGCCGCCGGACGACCGTGAGGATCAGCACGGATTCCTGCAGATTTCGGCGCTGCAGCTCACTGCGCCAGGCTCGGTCGATATTGGCGGCAAAGCTTTGGCCATGGATGGGTTTCAACTGGACTTGGGTCGGCCGCATCATGCGGTGCAGATAGAAGCTGAAGCGCTCATCGAGGGTGTCGAGGAGATGGGCAAACCCCGCCCGCAGGGCAGTGATCGCCGAAGACCCGGACGTGACACCATCGATGCCGGTCACCTCGAGCGAGATCATCAAACCGTTGTCGCGGGTGCGTACCACCTCGTCATCCAGCTCGATGACATAAGGCAGATGCGCATAGATCTTCGGGTCTGCCGGGATCAGCGCCCGCGCCCTGCCCCGCAGGCCTTCTCTCTCAAGAAACATGGCGCCGGCCTTTCCGAAGAATGGCCATCGGCGTCACCTGCATCATGACAGCAAAGACATGATGCCCGTTCGGGTTCAGTTTTGTCGCAAAGCGGGCCAGCCCGTACCAGATCGGGGCGGTCAGGAACCACCAGACCGGTTTGAACAGAATGAAGGGCAGCACGGTCATCGCTCCCACTGCCATGGCATAGGGCATCGGCAGGCCAAGAAACTTGGCTTGCCGCGAGAGCCCGAGGATGACCGCGCTTTTCTCCATGGTTCTTGCTCCGCCTCAGCTGAAGGACGAGCGCAGGTTGGCGACAATGGCCGGACCGGCGAAGACGAGGAAGGCGCCGACAACGACCAATGCAACCCAAGCCCAGGAGATCCGGTTGAAGGCGGCAAGGAACCCAGTCACGACAAAGGCGATGCCGAAGAAGGCCGTCGCGAGGGTGCCCCGGAAGGAGGCCAGAACGCCGGTGGCCACGGTTTCGGCCTTGGTGAAGACCACCTGCGCGAGTGCTGGCTCGGCTTGCGCCAGAAAAAGGGTGCAAAGGGTCAGGCCCAGAAGAGCCACGTTTTGGTTGCGCATTGGGTGAGTTGTCCTTCTTGGTTCAGAGCTCGGTGAGGATGCGGTCATAGACCGCCATCACCTTGACGATGTGGGATTGTGTCTCGGCGTAGGGTGGCACGCCGTCGTATTTGCGCACGGCCTCGGGGCCGGCGTTGTAGGCGGCAAGGGCAAGCTCGAGGCTGCCAAAAGCCGCCATCTGTTCCAGAAGATAGCGCGCGCCGCCGTCGAGGTTTTCGATGGGGTCGGCAGGATCGACGTTGAGGTAATCAGCCGTGCCAGGCATCAATTGTGCGAGGCCGAGCGCACCGGCATGGCTGACAGCGCCTTGGGTGTAATTGCTCTCGACCTTGATCATCGCCTGGAAGAAGGCGGACCACTCTGCGGGCGTGAGGTGAAGCCGCGCCAAGGCTGGATGGTCTTGATAACGCGTGGCAATCAGCCGGATCGAGGGCAGGACATCCCTGGGGGCTGCAACACCCTTGGTGCTGTAGGACACATCAGCGGCGGCCTCACCCCCCTCCATTTCCCGGGTCTCTTCTTCAACCGGTTCAGGGCGGAGCGGTACAATCAGCTGTCCCTGCCCATCATAGCGCAGAACAGATGTATCAAGCGACGCAAGTTGGACGCCACTCCCCTGCCCTTCAGGCTCATTCCACCGGATCACTTCCGCCCGGGAGGCTCCGCATGCCAGTGCAGACAGCGCCAGCGACAGCAGGCACGTCGAGATGGTCGAGGTTGAGCTTGCCAAAAGCGAGCCCGAACATGCCGATTGGCGAATTGACGATGCGTTCCCGCGCAAGGGCAGTGACCAGAAGGAAACGCTCTCCCGTGGGACTGACAACGTAGAACAGCCATTCCCCCGAGAACCGCTCATCGGGGTTGGGCGCAGAAACACACTCGATCTCAACAGTCGCTCCTTCGGATGCGGCCAGCTTGCGGAAGTCACGCTCCAGCAAGACAGGCAATGCGCGCCGTTTGGTATTCATGGGGTCCCCTCGGATCATCTGTTGGGAACGTTGTATCGCAGATTTCTTTGTGAGGCGATGCCTAACAGAAAGTATGGCGCATTCAACA
>JANPOY010000011.1:0-3295 GCA_031428215.1 Paracoccaceae bacterium | reverse complement strand
CCCCAGAAACAGAAACGACGCCAGACCATAGGCCCGACGCCGCACTGATTTCTCCGTTGCACGAGGAATCTACCGCGAGTGAAGGACCCGTTCAACCGGCAATATGCTTTGCCCGAACTAATTTTGCATCCAATGGTCCGGCGTCCTGAACCCAAGGACGACCCCGCAATGAACATGACCACCGGCGCCATCTTGCGCCGCATTACTGAGACGCCGCTTTCGGTTTCCGCCCACAAGCTCGCTACAATCATCCTCGACGGCATCGCCTGGAAGGACGGCTACAACGGCCTAGAACGTGGGACAGCCGCGTTCACGCTCGCGCATCTGGCTGAGAAGATGGGCGTGTCACGGCAGCACCTGACGGACTTGCTTTCAGAACTGGCCGAATCCGCATTGGCGCTGGTTCGCTGGAAACCGAACGGCAAATTTGCGCCATGGCTGTTCCGCTTCGGGGGGTCGGAAGATGAGGATATCTCACCCGATGTCGTGTCAGCCACAGGCGACACATCACTATCTAGAGACTCAAAGAACAAAACTATATTCGCAGGGCGGATCGAAATCGATGCGAAGACCAACGTCTACCACACGCCTTGGGCGGAGCTGATCAGAGCTGCGAAATCGTCCTTGGCCTGCTGGAATGTCGACACCCAGGCGATCTGGGATCGCTTCGTGGCCTTCAACAGGGCGCGGGGGAACGCAGCTGTTCCGGCAGGGTTTCTGCTTGGATTCATGCGGAAGTGGCGCGCAAGGAAACCAGCAGATCATATTGTCCAATCGGCGGCTGTACCCACAACGCCGATGCCCAAGCAGGACAGCGAACTCGCTGACCTGATCAGATCTGCTCCGACTGCGAACCGACATTTCCAGGAATTGGACCTGCGCCGCAAAATCGGAAACCCAGCCTATGATCTTCGTGTTCAGCAAATGATGGCGCGTTTTGCCTGCCTCCGTTTCCCAGCCATTCTTGCAGTCCATGGTGAAGCAGTCAGAACGTCTGAGATTGCAAAGTGACGGCATTGTTTAGTCTCTGCTCTGTGAACGTCAGCCCGCGCCCCTTGATCAGCGCGTAGACCGCCGGGATCACGACCAGCGTCAGGATGGTGGATGACACCATGCCGCCGATCATCGGCACGGCGATGCGGCTCATCACCTCGGATCCGGTGCCATGCGCCCACAGGATGGGCATCAGGCCTGCCATGATAGCGACGACAGTCATCATCTTGGGTCGGACCCGTTCGACTCCGCCGACCATGATCGCGGCGTCGAGATCGGCGCGGGTGAAGGTGCGGCCTGCGCGGTCAACCTCGGCCCGGCGTTCGGCCAGAGCGTGGTCAAGATAGATCAGCATGATCACCCCGGTTTCTGCAGCGACCCCGGACAGCGCGATGAACCCGACAGCCACCGCAACCGATGTGTTGAAGCCCATCCACCACATCAGCCAGACGCCGCCGACCAAGGCGAAAGGCAACGATAGCATCACGATCAGCGTTTCGGTCAGCCTGCGGAAGTTCAGGAACAGCAGAAGGAAGATCACTGCCAGCGTGATCGGCACGACGATGGCAAGACGTGCCTTGGCGCGTTCGAGGTATTCGAACTGCCCGCTCCACCCCAGTGAATAGCCGGGCGGCAGGATCACTTCGCCCGCCACCGCCGCCTGCGCCTCGGCGACATAACCGCCCAGATCGCGACCCGCGATGTCGACAAAGATGTAGACCGCCAGTTGGCCATTCTCGGTGCGAATCGACGTGGCACCCCGCATGCGTTCGACCTTTGCCACCTCACCCAAGGGCACCGTGCCGCCAGCGGGCAGCGCCACCTGCACCTCGCGCGCGATGGCATCAGGGTCTTGCCGCAGCGCCGCCGGATAGCGCATCGCCACGTTGTAGCGCTCGCGCCCTTCGACGGTCTGGGTGATGGCCTGCGCGCCGAGCGCCATGGCGATCACCTCCTGCACGTCTTGTATCGAAAGGCCGTAGCGGGCCAGCCGTTCCCGGTCGGGCACGATATCAAGGTAGTAGCCACCGATCACCCGTTCGGCATAGGCGCTGGTGGTGCCGGGGACATTCCGTAGCACCGCCTCGACTTGCCGCGCGACGGCCTCCATCTCGGTCAGATCGGTGCCGAACACCTTGACACCCACCGGGGTGCGGATGCCGGTGGCCAGCATGTCGATGCGCGCCCGGATCGGCTGGGTCCAGGCGTTCGACACGCCGGGGAATTGCAGGGCGGCGTCCATTTCCAGCCGCAGGCTTTCCATCGTGACACCGGGGCGCCACTCGCCTTTGGGCTTTAGCTGGATGATCGTCTCGAACATCTCGGTGGGCGCGGGGTCGGTCGCGGTCAGCGCCCGGCCCGCCTTGCCGAATACCGTCTCCACCTCGGGGAAGGTGCGGATGATGCGGTCCTGCATCTGCATCAGCTCCGCCGCCTTGGTGACGGACAGGCCGGGCAGGGTGGTCGGCATATACATCATCGTGCCCTCGTCCAGCGCGGGCATGAACTCGGACCCCAACTGCCGCGCGGGCCAGATCGTGGCGACCAGCGCCACCATCGCCAGCCCAATCGTAAACACCCGCGCCCGCAGCACCCATTGGATGACGGGTCGGTAGATCGCAATCAGGGCGCGGTTCACCGGGTTCTTGTGTTCCGGCACGATCCGCCCGCGCACGAAGATTACCATCAGCGCGGGCACCAGCGTCACCGACAACAGCGCCGCCGCTGCCATGGCAAAGGTCTTGGTCGCGGCCAATGGGCCGAACAACCGCCCCTCTTGCCCTTCCAAGGCGAAGATCGGCAGGAAGGACACGGTGATGATCAGCAGGCTGAAGAACAGCGCCGGGCCAACTTCGGATGCGGCGTCGATCAGCACTTCGACCCGTGGCGTGCCGGGGTCCGCCCGTTCCAGATGCTTGTGGGCGTTTTCGATCATCACGATGGCGGCGTCGATCATCGCGCCGATGGCGATGGCGATGCCGCCAAGGCTCATGATATTGGCGCCGATGCCAAGTGCGCGCATGGCGGTGAAGGCCATCAGCAGGCCCACGGGCAGCATGATGATGGCCACCAGCGACGAACGGACATGCAGCAGGAATACAAAGGTGACGAGCGCCACGACAAGGCTTTCCTCCAGCAGGGTCGTGCGCAGGGTTTCAATCGCCGACAGGATCAAATTCGACCGGTCATAAACAGTGACGATCTCCACCCCCTCGGGCAGGCTTTGCGCGATGGCGGCGATCTCGGCCTTGGCGTTGTCAATCACGTCCAGCGCGTTGGCCCCCACGCGTTGCAACACGAT
>JANPOY010000010.1:0-1890 GCA_031428215.1 Paracoccaceae bacterium | reverse complement strand
TGGAACACACCCGCGGTCGAAATCGCCCATGGGTCCCGTCGGCCCCATCGTTCGCATCGGCAGAGACAAAAATGTGGCTTGGTTCAACGAGCCAAGCCCAATTCGGTTCCCATCGTGTTACATGCCAATATTACTTGACCTTGACTTCACGGCTTCCAAAGCAACCCCGCGCAGCGCGTTGCGCGCTTTGTCTTTATCTCGGGTTTGCGGAACTTCGCCCGAAACCCTCGGGGGTGCCCGGTGCAGCGGTCAGCGTGATCCGGGTCGGGCGGGGCGTGACATATGGGGTTTGATGTTGGTTAATCAAACCTGAACGGATACCTGTTAAGCCATTGATATTACGTGACGGGGACCAAGCGCCACGCGTGGACACGCTACGCGCCGCGCAGTTTGGCCACCACAGCGGCGACCAAGGCCTTGCGCTGCCGATTGCCCGGATGGGTGCCCAGAAACTGATCGCCGGGATCGGGCAACCGATCAAAAAAGCCTGCGCCCGTGACCGGATCAAAGCCGGCGTGGAACGCAATCTCTGCCCCGATAGCATCGGCCTGCAATTCATATTCCTTCGAGAACTGCCGGGTCGCGAGGCCAGCCCCCACCTGCTGCGCCTGTGCGACCTCATCCTGCCCGGCTCCGGCAGATGCCGCCAAAATCCCCGCCATCATCGCCCCCGACAGCGCGGTTTGTTCCTGCTTGGGGATGTGGCCCAGAATGTGATGCCCGGCCTCGTGGCCCAACACGAAAGCGATCTCATCGGCATTGCGGGCATCAGCGATCAAGGCCAGCGAGAACGCAATGATCGGCCTGCCTGCCCTATCGACGGTTTGGAAGGCGTTGGCGGGTTCGCCGGGGCGGTCGTCGATCACGATCTGAAAATCGCAACGCCGCGCGATGTGTTGCGCGCGGCAGTAGGCCTCGGCGACCGGTTCCACCCGCTGCACCACGGTCAGAAAATTCACCGCCGCCGCGCGCGACGCCAGCGCGCCCCCGGTCTGCGAGGCTTCGGTCAGCACCTGTGCGGCGCTGTCGTTCGGGGTGATCGTGGGGATCCCCGGCTGCACGCAGCCCGCCAGCAGCGCCGCCACCAAAACCCATCCTGCTTGCCGCTGCATCACTTTCGCCTTCACCGCTGCCCTGTTACAGCCCATATCAAACCCGCCGCGATTTCACAGCCCTATCTGGCTGCACTTTCGCTTGAATTCGACGGCAATGCGGGCTCATCTGACGGTAAGTTGATCCGGCACAGGAGCCTCGCGATGTTCACCATCGAGCATGAATTCGACGCCACGGTGATCACGCTGGTGGATGAGGGCGAGCCGGACAGCCCGTTGCAGGAAGATATCACCATTGAGGCCTTCGCCGAATGTGTGGTGCTGCGGCAGATGGACCAGATGACCGATGAGGTGGTCGCGATCACATTTTCCATCGCGCAGTTGCGTGACCTTGCAGCGGCGCTGGATCTGCCCGAGGGCAGCTACCGGATTGAGCCGAAACCAAGTTAATCCAGCCGGAACAGCTTATCGCGTGAGATTGCACCGCGCAGCAGGGTCAGGCGGGATTTGGCGACGCCAAGCGCATGGGCCAGTGCCTCAGCCACGGCGGCGGTGGCGTTGCCGTCCTCGGGTGCTGCGGTGACGCTGATTTTGATCATGCTGCCGTCGCGGGTGATGCTGCTGCGGCGGGCGCGCGGAGTCACCTTGCAGGAAAACTCTGCCCCCGGAACTGCCAGCTCTGCCCATGTGCCTTTTTGCATGGCCGCAGAGTGCAGAAGCCGTGGCCCAAGGGCAAGCCCACTTGACGCGGGCCGCCCACAGCGCCACCTCTGGCGCAAAGGAGCTTTCCATGACTCAAGACGCTTCCGCTTTGACCCACGACGCTTCCGCTTTGACC
>JANPOY010000009.1:0-1609 GCA_031428215.1 Paracoccaceae bacterium | reverse complement strand
CTTGCCCGCCGTCGTGATCGGCGGCATGCAGAGTATTCCCGGCGCCATCATCGGCGGCATCCTGGTGGGCGTGATCGAGCAGTTGGCCGCCACCTACATTTCGCCCAAGTCCAGCGACATCGTCATCTACGGCTGGTTGTTGGTGATCCTGATGGTCCGTCCCTGGGGACTGTTCGGTCAAAAGGAACTGGGTCGCGTCTGACGCCCACGTAGTCAAGCCATGAAACCACAAACACTTTCCACAGGGTCACAGGCGCCCGCGCGCGCCAGCCTCAAGCAATGGGTCTGGCGGGCGGTCTTCGTCGCGGCCGTTCTCTATCTGCCGGTGTTGCTGACGGAGCGGGCGATCTTCGGCATTGCGCTGTCCAACATGCAGTTGCTCAACCTTGGCCTGACGCAAATCAACCTGATGCTGATTGCCATGCTCGGAGCGCTGTCGCTCAATTACCTGACGGGTTGCGCCGGCCTGATCTCCATCGGTCACGCGGCGCTCTACGCCATGGGCGCGATGACCGCCGCAGCCGCCGGCACCATGTGGGGCTGGCCATTTCCGCTGGTGCTGCTGGCGGCAGGGGTCACGGGCGCGCTGTCAGGCCTGCTCGCCGGCTTGCCCTCACTGCGCGTACGCGGGCTGTACTTCGTGTTGTCCACCATGGCGCTGCACTACATCGTGATCTTCGCCTTCCTGCAGTTCCAGTTCAGGTTCTTCGACGTGGTCGGCATACCTTACAGCGCGGCGAAGATCGGCCCGATCGAGCTGGCCACGCCGATGGGCTGGTATTTTTTCCTGCTGCCGGTGGTGGCGCTGGTCTACTGGGGCCTGAGCAACACGCTGCGCACGCGTGAGGGGCGTCTGCTGATGGCCATGCGCGACCACGAACTGGCCGCCACCGCGGTGGGTGCCGATGTGCGCATCCTGCGCCTCAAGGCCTTCGCACTGAGCTCGGCCATCGCCTCGATGGCGGGAGCGCTGTATGCGTATTACCTGACCAACGTGACCTCCGAGGCTTTCGGCATCAACTTCGCGATCCAGTTCATCGCCATGATCATCATCGGCGGCATGGGCTCGTTGTGGGGCTCGTTGGTGGGCGCCGCATTGTGGCTGCTGCTGCCCTCGGTCATCAACGGTTTCGCCTCTCAGGCTGGTGACTCGACCGGCCTGGTCCATCTGGTGCTGGTCGAGCACAAGGCACAACTGGTGCAGTTGATCTTTGGCGCCCTGGTGATCCTGTTGCTCATCTTCGCGCCTGGAGGCATCGCCGGCATGGGCCGGCAGTGGCGTGACCGCCTCCTTTCCAAGCGGGGGCCATGATGGAAAACATGCTCGAAATCAAGGGCCTGTCGGTGGGTTATGCGCGCAAAGGCCTGGCCGTGGAAGACGTCAGCCTGTCGGTGCCGCAGGGCAGCATCGCGGCGCTGCTGGGCGCCAACGGGGCCGGCAAGACCACGCTGATCCGCTCGGTGACCGGTCTGCTCGATCTGCACCACGGCCACGTGAGCGGCGGGTCGATCCGCTTCGGCGGCGAAGACATCCTGGGTGTGCCTGCACATCGGCTGGTGCGCATGGGCATGGGGCAGGTGCCCGAAGGTCGGCTGATCTTCAAACAAC
>JANPOY010000008.1:0-1848 GCA_031428215.1 Paracoccaceae bacterium | reverse complement strand
CATGGCCACCATCGGCGAGCCGTCGTAGTTCATGCCATGGGTGATCACCGGCCAACCGTAGTTGCGGCCGGGTTGGATGAGATTGAGTTCATCGCCGCCGCGCGGGCCGTGTTCGGTGCTGTAGAGTTTCCCGTCGCGCGGATCCTTCGCCAGCCCCTGCGGGTTGCGGTGGCCGTAGGACCAGATGCCTGGCAGCGCGTCCGGCGTGCGGCTGAAGGGATTGTCGGCGGGGACGCGCCCGTCGTCGTGCAGGCGGAAGATTTTTCCGCTCGGCCGTGAAAGGTCCTGCGCCTCCATCATGCCGCCGCGCTCGCCGATGACGAAATAGATGTATCCCTGGTCGAACACGAAACGCGTCCCGAAGTGCGCGCCGGAGGAAGACCTGAACTTCGCGTCCGGCCGGTAAATCCACTCCGAGTCGGTCCATTGGTGATCCTTGATGCGTCCGCGGACCACCGCGGTGATGCACTTGGGCTGCGGCTTGCCATCCTTGTCGTTTACGCGTGTGCCATCGGCCAGCCCGAGATAGACCCAGCCGTTCTTTTCGAAGTCCGGATGCAGCGCCACCTCCAGCAATCCGCCCTGGCCGTGCTCGATGGATTCCGGCACTCCGCTGACCGAAACCGGATCAAGACTGCCATCCGCGCCGATGCTGCGCAGACGCCCCGCCTTCTCGGTCACGAGTTTCCGGCCATCCGGCAGGAAGGCGATGGCCCAGGGTTTCTCGAGTCCTTTCTCCACCACCATCTCGATGCGGTAATCATGCAACTCGGTCTTGGTCACTTTGTCCGGCGACGGCACGGGAAAGTTCATTCCGGCGATCTCGGTCTGCCGCTCCTTTTCCCGCAGAAAGATCACCATGCCGCGGATTTGTTTCTCGGTGAGCACGCCTTCCCACGGCGTCATTCCCATCTGCAAGTTGCCCTTGGCGATGGAGCGGGTGATATCCGCGTCGGTGCCGCCGCGTTTCCAGACGCCATCCACCAGCGAACCTCCCAGCCCGCCTTCGAACTTCGCGCCATGGCAACTGGAACAGAATCTTCCGTAGATTTCCTCCACCTTCATCTTTTGGATGTCTTGGGCGGAAGCGGACGCGGTGAGGTAGAATGTCAGGAGAAAAACCGAACGCATGGCGCGGAAGTTGCCCGGTTGCGTGGAAAACGCAACCCCAGGATTTCAGCCCTCGCCGTCCGCACCTTAAAACACCCACTCCGCGCCGATCCACAGCGAGCGCGGCTCGGCAAACCTGCGAATCCCGTCGCTGGTGGGCCGGTCTGGATTTCCTCGTCGAGGCGGTTCTCCACCCGTAAAGGGGTAACTTCTCATGCCGTGCGGCGCGGTTGAGGCAAGCTCACCCCACGCGAAACGAGATCCGCTTGATCAGCTCGCTGCCGAACGCCGTTTGCAGGCGCGTCAGAATATCCTTCCGCCGGTAGCGCACGATCTCGTCCAGCCACACGCTGCTGTCCACGTTCACGAACAACGTGCCCTTGTGAATGCCCGCCGGTTGCGCATGCGCGGTGAGAGTGGAATCGATCAAGTGATTCCACACTTTCACGATCTCCGTCTCGGCCTGGCGCTGGTCGAGGCGGAGTTTCTTGAGCACGCCCAGCACGACGTTGCCCGCGGGGCGATCGGAGGCGCTGGCGGCGATCTCCACAGAACGCAGATCCACCCCCCGCCAGCGGGCGATGATACGTTCCTTGCTGGTGGTGGGGCGACGCGCGTAAACGCGGGCCGGTTCGTCCGGGATTGCCGCAGCGGGTGCCGCCGAACTGACTCGCGCCCGCGATCTGGCCGATGGGTCCGCCGGAATCGGCTTGGCCGAGGCGCCGGGGGCGGGCGGTT
>JANPOY010000007.1:0-3399 GCA_031428215.1 Paracoccaceae bacterium | reverse complement strand
ACCGCCACACCCCGATCCGTCACCAGCCTTACCGCCTCGATCTTGAACTCGCGGCTGAACTTCCGTCTCGTCATATCCACTCTCCAGTTCCTTGGTCACGATCATATCTTCGTGTCCATAAAACCGGCAGCAGCTCACTTTTATCACCCGAAATCGCAGCCGCCTCTGCGGATTTCGATAGGAACAAACCGGGACTTCTGACAACTTCGGGGAGAGCAGTTCGCAAATAGAATCGCTAGATGATCACCCCACCGCGAGGCTGGAGTCAGGTTTCGTACGTCGTGAAATCTCGGTCAGATTGGGGGTCGAAAAGAGGTAGGGATGGCGTTTCCGGCGCGGTGTTTGTTTACGATTCTTGAAGTAGCTGGGCGCGGGACGTGCAGTCCGACACAGATCGCGGACTGGGCGATTTCGGATGAAATCGATCTGGTCGCGGCGTTCAGAGAGGTGCGATTTGGCGACCAATCCGCCACTGGTTTGCTCAGCGTGCCGGGGAGCGAGGTCCGCCCGCTGTTCCGCCAGTTCGGCGGCGCGGCAAAGAAAGTTTATGTAAAACAAGCCCGTCGTCCCAGTACCACGGTTAGGTTGACGATCACGGACCCCGAGCGCGGCGTCCGGTTCACCGCCGCTGACATCATGATCACCGCCGACGAAATAGAACGCTTCAAGCAAGCCCACGAGATCAACCGGACCCGCAGCGCTGGGCCCGGCGCACCGGGAAAGTATGACTGGGACGGCTTTCACATCGACCTGAAGAAACGCTTCCATAATCACGGTCTCCCCGCCACCCAGACGACGCTGATCGTCGAGATGCAGCAGTGGTTCATAGCCATTTCCAAACACGGGTCGCAGGATCAGCGTGACCAGCAGCACCCGTCGCTTCAGCGCTCGCGCTGTCAAATGCGATTGTCAGCGCTGGGCGACCGCGCTCGCGAAATCCTCACCCTCGAAAGGCTTCAACATCGGTGCGTCAGGCAAGGTCAGCTTGCTGATATAGAAGCCAATGCCTTCGCCCAACTGACCGATCAGTCGGGCAAGCGACGCCGTCGCCAGCACGAGTTCCGCCTCCTCGCAGGTGAAGCTGTCCTGGCTCACCACGACGGCCGAGGCCTTCAGCTCCCCTTGCCTGCCTCCGTTTCCCAGCCGTTCTTGCGGTCCATGGTGAAGCAATCAGATCTTCTGAGATTTCAATGTGATAGCATTAATCGGGCTCTGCTCTGTGAACGCCAGACCATACCCTTTGATCAGCGCATAGACCGCCGGGATCACGGCCAGCGTCAGGATGGTGGACGACACCATGCCGCCGATCATCGGCACGGCGATGCGGCTCATCACTTCGGAGCCGGTGCCATGCGCCCAAAGGATGGGCATCAGGCCTGCCATGATCGCCACCACGGTCATCATCTTTGGCCGCACCCGTTCGACCGCACCAACCATGATCGCGGCATCAAGATCGGCGCGGGTGAAGGTGCGGCCTGCGCGGTCAACTTCGGTACGGCGTTCGGCGAGCGCATGGTCAAGGTAGATCAGCATGATCACCCCGGTTTCTGCGGCGACCCCGGCCAGCGCGATAAAGCCGACGGCGACCGCGACAGACAGATTGAAGCCCATTCCCCACATCAGCCAGACCCCACCGACCAGTGCAAAGGGCAGCGACAGCATGACAATCAGGGTTTCGGTCAGCCTGCGGAAATTCAGGAACAGCAGCAGGAAGATCACCGCCAGAGTGATCGGCACGACGATGGCGAGCCGCGCCTTGGCGCGTTCCAGGTATTCGAACTGCCCGCTCCAGCCCAGCGAATAGCCGGGCGGCAAGGTCACTTCGCCCGCCACCGCCGCCTGCGCCTCGGCGACATAACCACCCAGATCGCGGCCGGCGATATCGACAAAGATGTAGACGGCCAGTTGGCCGTTTTCGGTGCGGATCGACGTCGCGCCGCGTGTGCGTTCCACCTTTGCCACTTCGCCCAAAGGCACCGTGCCGCCACCCGGCAGCGCCACCTGCACCTGACGCGCGATAGCATCGGGGTCCTGGCGCAACGCCGCCGGATAGCGGAGCGCGACGTTATAGCGTTCACGCCCCTCGACGGTCTGGGTGATGGCTTCGGCCCCAAGCGCCATGGCAATCACCTCCTGCACATCCTGGATCGACAGGCCGTAACGTGCCAGCCGTGCGCGGTCAGGCACGATGTCGAGGTAATAGCCGCCGATCACCCGTTCGGCATAGGCGCTGGTGGTGCCGGGGATACTCCGTAGCACCGCCTCGACCTGGCGCGCGACGGCCTCCATTTCGGTCAGATCGGTGCCGAACACCTTCACCCCAACCGGCGTGCGGATGCCCGTGGCCAACATGTCGATGCGGGCACGGATCGGTTGGGTCCAGGCGTTCGACACGCCGGGAAATTGCAGGGCGGCGTCCATTTCCAGCCGCAGGCTATCCATCGTGACACCGGGGCGCCACTCGCCTTTGGGCTTGAGCTGGATGATGGTTTCGAACATCTCGGTGGGCGCGGGGTCGGTGGCGGTCAGTGCCCGGCCCGCCTTGCCGAATACCGTCTCCACCTCGGGGAAGCTGCGGATGATGCGGTCCTGCATCTGCATCAGTTCCGCCGCCTTGGTGACGGACAGGCCCGGCAGGGTAGTGGGCATGTACATCATGGTGCCTTCGTCCAGCGCGGGCATGAATTCTGACCCCAATTGTCGCGCAGGCCAGACAGTGGCGACCAGTGCGATGAGCGCAAGCCCGATTGTGAACATTCGTGCCCGCAGCACCCATTGGATGACGGGTCGGTAGAGCGCGATCAGGGCGCGATTCACCGGGTTCTTGTGTTCCGGCACGATCCGCCCGCGCACGAAGATCACCATCAGCGCGGGCACCAGAGTCACTGACAAAAGGGCCGCCGCCGCCATAGCAAAGGTCTTGGTCGCGGCCAAGGGGCCGAAGAGGCGGCCCTCTTGCCCCTCCAGCGCAAAGATTGGCAGGAAGGACACGGTGATGATGAGCAGACTGAAGAACAGCGCCGGGCCAACCTCGGAGGCCGCCTCGATGAGCACCTCGACCCTTGGTTTGCCGGGTTCGGCCCGTTCCAGATGCTTGTGCGCGTTTTCGATCATCACGATGGCGGCGTCGATCATCGCGCCGATGGCGATGGCGATGCCGCCAAGGCTCATGATATTGGCGCCGATGCCAAGTGCGCGCATGGCAGTGAAGGCCATCAGCAGGCCCACAGGCAGCATGATGATGGCCACCAGCGACGAACGGACATGCAGCAGGAATACAAAAGTGACGAGCGCCACGACAAGGCTTTCCTCCAGCAGGGTCGTGCGCAGGGTTTCAATCGCTGACAGGATCAAATTCGACCGGTCATAAACAGTGACGATCTCCACCCCCTCGGGCAG
>JANPOY010000006.1:0-18217 GCA_031428215.1 Paracoccaceae bacterium | reverse complement strand
CGCCCGACATCAGTTTGATCAGCGTGGATTTGCCCGCGCCATTGTCGCCCAACAGGCACAGAACCTCGCCCGCGTGAACCTCTAGTGTGATGTCGTGCAGCACGTCGATAGGGCCGAAGGATTTGTTGACACCCCGCAGGGCAAGGATTGGAGCGACCATCACTTGGCCCCTTTCTTCGGCGCGTAAGACAGCGCCATCTTCCGGAAGGTGTTGTTCATCAGAACCGCGCCCAACAGCAGCACGCCGATGATCAGCGACGACCAGTTGCGATCAAAGTCAGTGTAGTAGATGCCTTGAGTGACGATGGCGAAGGTGATGGTGCCGAAGAAAATCCCGATCACCGACCCAAAACCGCCGGTCAAAAGCACGCCCCCCACCACCACCGAGATGATTGAGTTGAAGATGAACGACTGCCCGCCCGCCACCTGGGCCGAGTTGTAAAGCATCGCCTGACACATTCCGACAAAGGCAGCGCTGGTGGACGACAGTACGAACAGGATCATCGTCAACCGCTCGGTCGGGATTCCGGCGTTGCGGGCAGACACCTTGTCGCCGCCCATGGCGAAGATCCAGTTTCCGAAAGGTGACAGGTGGACATAGAACACATAGACTGCCGTCAGGGCCAGCCACCACAGCACCATGACTTGCATCTGGCCACCCAGAACGAAATCGCCAAACATCGCCTTGGCGACGCCTTCGGTTTTCAGCGCGACGCTGGTGGATTTGGTGATCAGCACGGTCAAGCCCAGCACGATGCCTTGCACCGCGAACAGGCTGCCAAGCGTGACGATCAGCGATGGCACGGCGGTTCGGATCACCAGAAAGCCGTTTACCAGCCCGACGATCACCCCGAAACTCAGCGATGCCGCTATGCCGATCCAGATTGGCAGGCCGTAGTGACCCGAGATCACCGCGACGGTCAGTGCGCCAAAGGGCACCATTGCACCCACGGAAATGTCCAGCTCTCCGGCGATCATCAGCAGGCCCAATGGGATGGCGATGACGCCAAGGTTGGCGGCGACGTTCAGCCAGCTTGCCATGCCTGCGGGTTTGAGAAAAGTCAGCCCGCCAAAGATGGCAAAAAATATCAAAACTGCGATCAGGCCGAGGGCTGCCCCGGCTTCGGGTCGGCGCGCAAGGGCGCCAAATGAAAAGTTGCGAAGCATGACGGCCCCCAGAATGGCTGCGGAAAAAGTGGCAGGCAAAGGGTCCGGCCTGCGGGTTTGCAAGCCGGACCGATCCTCAGATCAGCGCGCGCCCTTGGCCACACCAGCCAGCGTGGCTTCGATGTTGGAGGCATCAACTATGCCCGGGCCGGTCAGCACCGGGAACACCGGCAGATCGGTGCCAAAGTCGATGGCCGAGGCCAGCAGGCTGACGGCCAGGAACGACTGCAGGTAGGGTTGCTGGTCGATGGCAAAGGCTTGGGTGCCGCCCTTGATCCGGTCCAGACCGGCCTGGTTCATGTCAAACGAGCCCAGCATCGCCGGTGCCGTCTGGCCTGCCTGAGCCACCGCAATAGCGGCGCTGTCTGCGTCGCCTGCCGAGATGGTGATCACACCGTCAATGGTCGCGTCCTTGATCAGCTCGGCTTTGATGGCTTCGGCCACAGCCGTCGCATCGCCAAAGCTGGTGGTCGGCAGCGGCAGTTGTGCGCCCTTGCCGCCAGCAGCCACGACGCCCTCAATCACGCCTTTGCAGCGGGCTTCGGTGTTGGCCGCACCCGGCAGGGTGTTGATGCACAGCACGTTCTTCTTGGCGGCCTTACCGAAATACTCGCCACCGGCCAGGCCGGCCACGTATTCGTCAGAGCCAACATAGTTGATCGCGCCCAGTTCCGTGGCCTTGTCTGCCCCACCTGCGTTCATCAGGATAACAGTGATGCCCGCTGCAATCGCATCCTTGATTGCCGGATCTTCGGCCTCGGGCACCCAATTCGGGATCACAAGACCATCGACTTCCATCGAAATCGCGGTGCGGATCAGTTGCACGACATCAGGGGCGAAGTTGTCGTAGTTGACCAGACGCAGGTAATTGACCGTGCCGCCATTGGCCACAACGCCGGGGGTGGCATCGTCGATGCCCTTCTTGATGATGTTCCAGAACGCATCATCGTTCGATCCGCCGATGACAGCGATATCCGCAGCCATTGCAGCACTTGCGCTGCTGACCAGCGCAGTGGTTGCCAATACCTTGGCGAGTGTTTTTAGAAACATCATGTGTCGTATCCTCCCTTTGTCCGTCTTTCTTGACGGGTTTCAGTTGCTGTGAAGTCCATCCCCCGCCTCCTCGCGGGGATTGTCCTTGTCGTTCTGGGGTCAGTTGCGCGCCGCCTTGGCGTTCATGCGCGCTTTTTTCTTCTCGAACCGGGCCTGCATCTGTGCATCGCCCTCTTTCGAACCGTCGTGGAAATAGCCGAACCATTTGTCCAAGGGGATCAGGCCATCGCCGCCGTAATTCACCTCGAAATACTTGTGGTGCAGGTAATGGGCGTAGGCGTGGCTGTCCAAAGGTGTGTCCTCGGTCAATTCCAGCTTGTCGAACCCGATATGTCCGTTCACCGCACCAAACCCCGCCAGATGCAGCTGAAACATTGCCACGATGGGGTTGGAGGGGATCACCAGATGCCACAGGGCAACGGCGTGATAGAGGAACCCTTCGACTGGATGCATCGACAAAGACGACCAGGGGCTGGGGTTGACCGAATTGTGGTGAACCGAGTGGATCCATTTATACAGGATCGGCACATGGATCAGGCGGTGGATGCAGAAGAAATGCACCTCGTGAATCGCTGGGGCCAGCAGGGTCAGCACGGCCAGCCACAGCCAGTTGTCGGTCCATGTCAGCCACGGCACATAGCCCGCTGCGTAGACATGGAGAAAGATCACTTGCACCAGCGTCCACAAGGGGATCGAGATGAAAAAGCTGCGCAGGAAGTTGTCGATGTTCTGCGATTTGAACCAGAACACGTCAGATGGCTGATCAGACGGGAATTTCGCGTTGTATTTGAACCGGTTGCCCTGCTTTTTCTTGGTATACCAGAACAGCTCTATCCCGCCGTAGAAGACGAAAATCGCCGCCGCGTTGACGGCGTAAAGCCACAGCGCCCAGCCCCAAGACAGCGTCTGCAAGACCTCGACATCGGGAACGACATAGAACCACCACAGCAGCGTGGTTGCCAAGTGAAAGGCGTTCCACGGGAACAGGTATTCCGGAATCCAAGCCAGTATTTTCGGCAGGCTCAAGGGCTTGCGCCAGAACGGTGGCACATCCAGAACCGCCGACGGGGCCCAATCCCCCCGCTTGTTACGGGTGCCGAATTGCAGATCGTCCATCGTAGCCTCCCTTATCAACCCTTGCCGTCCGGCAGACATGCCCCATCGTCGCGCAAAGCTGCACGCAGCGACGTGATCCAGCGATACCGCTGATTTTGGTGTGGCAAATTTCTCATTGCGGCGTCTTCGGAATGCTTGATTGAACGCCACATCTTGCACGCAGGTTTAACTTTCAATTCCATTACCAATCAAGAATGGAATTTTCGTTTGCATAATTTTGTCTCAAACGTATCATTTGGCTTCACCCGTGATACGAAATGATATGAAGGCTCGCCATCAATGACCCGCCCAACCATCCGCGATCTGGCCGATGCAGCCGGAATTTCTGTGGCCACCGTGAACCGCCTGCTGGCGGGTGCGACCAATGTGCGCGCACCGACACGGGCGCTGGTGCAAGAGGCGGCGGAGAGAATTGGCTTTTACGGCTTGGGAACCATCCAGGCGCGCGTGGCGGCCAGCCGTCCGAAGTATCGCTTTGGCGTGTTGCTACTCCAGCCGCACCGCCCGTTCTACCAGAACACCGCCGCCGCGCTGCGTCGGGCCGTGGCCGATGTCACCCGGGCCGAGATTGACCTGCGGATTGAGTTTCTGGAGGATCTGTCACCACAAAACACCGCTGATCGCGCCATCGCTATGGCCAAAGACTGTCAGGCCATTTGCATCGTATCCGCTGTGCATCCGATCGTGACAGAGGCAGTCGCTCAAATTCAGGCGCAGGGTGTGCATGTCTTTGCGCTGGTGGCGCAACTCTCGGCCACGGGCCAAGTGCCATATATTGGCCTCGACAACTGGAAGGTCGGACGCACCGCCGCATGGACCTTTGCCAATGTCTGCAAGACCCCCGGCAAGATCGGCATCCTGCTGGGCAATCCGCGCTATCGCAATCAGGAGATGAACGAGACGGGGTTCCGGTCTTATTTCCGCGAACACGCGCCGGGGTTCACCCTGCTGGAGCCGCTATCGACGCATGAAGCATCGGCCGTGGCCCAAGAGATGACGGAAAAGCTGCTGGCCGATCACCCCGATCTTGTCGGACTTTATGTCTCGGGCGGCGGGATCAGTGGTGCGCTGGCAGGGTTGCGGGGGCAAGGCCGCGCAGGGCAGATCGTGACGGTAGGCTACGACCTGTTCGACGTGACCCGCGCGGCGCTTCTGGATGGCACGATGACGATTGTAATCGCCCACCCCTTGGACCGGCTGGCGCGCGAGGCGCTGGATACGATGGTCACCGCCTGCGCTTCGCTTGCCGCAGGCACGAACCCGACCCGCATTGTGCCGTTTGAACTTTACACGCGGGAGAACCTTTAGCCCCCGCGCCGTTACGCCGCGAAGCGTCCGCCTTCGATAATTCCGGCCTGAGCCAAAGCGGTCAGGCTTTCCAGTTGGGGTTGCACCGATGCGGTGCGGGCGCGGGCGAAATGCCTGACGATTTCGGCGGGGGAGGCTTGCCCGATGTCTTGCAGTGTGGCGCGGACGGCGGCGATCTGGTCTGGCAGGCAGGCGGGCCAGGGTGTTTTGGCGGCGGTTGTGGCAAAGCCTACGTCCAGTCCGGTTTGTTCGCCCGATGCGGCGGCATGGCCTGCTGGGTTTTGGTAGGCGTTTCGCAGTGCCTCCACATAGCCCTCACCAAGCGTTTCCTTCATGCGTTTGTCACCGATGAAGGGCGGGTTGCCGACAATAAGGGTGGCCTCGGGCCATTTCGCGGGCCTTGGTTTCAGGTAATCCCAGACTTGGGTGCGGGCCTGCGGGTCGGGCACACGCTCATCCTTCAAGGAATGCTCCATGTTGCCTACGCCATCCCGGCGGGTGACCAGCGCGCCCGCCTCATCGCAGCGTTCCACCCGGGCGTCCCAATCCAGCACGGCGTCGCGGTTTTCGATGTTGCGGAAATCGCGCAGGACCGGTTCGGCAGGTGAGGATTGCCACGCCTTTGCCATCTGGGCACTGATTTCAGGCGGCGGAACCGCCGCAAAGAACAACGAATGGGCCGGTCGGCCTGTCAGGCTCGAATTCGTCAGTACCGGGTGATCTTGTATTTCGTGCGCCTTTGTCGATTTTATGTGCGGCGAGAGGGGTTGCTCAATCTTATGCAATTTGGCTTTTCGGAGATACTTGGTCCGGTAAAACAGGCTCTGCTAGTGAAAATCCCTTGAACCCGGAATGATGCGCGCATTTCTTGGGTGGCCGAGCGTCGGGGCTGGGATTGGGTTCTTTACCTCATCGGCGCGCGAGAGCGGGGGCGCTAGGCTTCGATCTGATAGGCGCAGAAGTACATCGCTGCGATCATTCAGGCTTTCTACGACGATATGGGTCACGCCAGAGGCGGGATCGCGTTGCAGGCGGCCCGTTACCTGCATCAGCCGGGCGGTCATGATCACCTTGCGAAAGGCGGTCATCACCTTGGGCCAGACCACCAGATTGGCGACGCCGGTTTCATCCTCAAGCGTGATAAAGCAGACGCCCTTGGCGCTACCGGGGCGTTGGCGCACCAGCACCAGTCCGGCCAGTTGCAGGCGGCAGTCATTGGGCTTGCGCGGCAGATCAGCCGCACACACAAAACCCTGACGCGCCATGCTGGCACGCATAAACGCCATCGGATGCGCCCTGAGGGACAGGCGCAGCGTCTGGTAATCGGCCACCACCTGCTCGCAGAGTGGCATCTGCGGTAGGCGGGTTAAAGGCTCTGTTCCTTCATCGCGCCCGGATTGGAACAGCGGCAGATCGGGCGCATCGCGAAGTGCCCGCGCCTCCCACAGCGCAGCACGGCGGTCCAAGCCCATCGACCGAAAGGCATCAGCGGCGGCGAGGCTGCGGATTGTGCGGCCGTTCAGGCCGGCGCGCGCAGCCAGATCGGGCAGGCTGTCAAACGGTTCGCTGCGCGCTTGCAACAACTGCTCTGCCGCAGTGCGCCCCATACCCTCCACTTGCCGTAGGCCCAACCGCAGGGCAAAGCTGTTGCCCGATGGCTCCAGCGTATTGTTCCATTCGCTGAAATTCACATCCGCCGCACGCAGTTCCACCCCATGTTCGCGGGCATCGCGCACGATCTGGGCGGGGGCGTAAAAGCCCATCGGCTGCGAATTCAATAATGCACAGGCAAAGACAGCCGGGTAATGGCATTTCAGCCAGGACGAAACATAGACCAGAAGTGCAAAGCTGACTGCATGGCTTTCGGGAAAGCCATAGTCACCGAAGCCTTTGATCTGGTTGAAGCAGCGTTTGGCGAAATCTGGATCGTAACCGCGCGCGATCATCTTGCTGACCATCAGGTTCTCCAACTTTTCGATGGTCCCGCGTGATCGGAACGTCGCCATGGCCCGACGCAACTGATTGGCTTCCTTTGATGTGAAGCGCGCCGCATCCATGGCAATCTTCATTGCTTGTTCCTGAAAGATCGGCACGCCAAGCGTGCGGCTGAGGATGTTCTTCAACTCATCCTGAGGATGCTCCGGACCCGGTGTGGGATAGATCACCGGCTCTACCCCGCTGCGCCGGCGCAAATAGGGATGCACCATGTCGCCCTGAATGGGACCGGGCCGGACGATGGCGACCTCGATCACCAGATCGTAGAATTTTTTCGGACTCAGCCTTGGCAGCATATTCATCTGCGCCCGGCTTTCCACCTGAAAGACGCCGATGCTGTCGCCCTTGCAGAGCATGTCATAGGTGGGTTTGTCGTCGGGGGGGATGGAGGCAAGATCATGCACCACTCCGTATTGAGCTTTCAGCATCTCAAAGCATTTGCGGATGCAGGTCAGCATCCCCAGAGCCAAAACATCGACCTTCAGGATGCCCAACTCGTCAATGTCGTCCTTGTCCCATTCGATACAGCTGCGATCGGGCATGGCGGCATTGCCGATGGGCACGGTCTTATGCAACTCGCCTTCGGTCAGGATAAAGCCACCGACATGTTGGGAAAGATGGCGGGGCATCCCGATCATTTGCTCGGCAAGACGGAGCGCCCGCGACATCAGTGGATCGGTCAGATCCACACCCGCCTCGGCTGAATTCGCCTCACCCATGCTGGTGCCCCAACTGCCCCAGACGGTTTTCGCCAAAGCCGCCGTCACATCTTCGGACAGGCCCATAACCTTGCCGACATCACGAATGGCAGAACGGGGGCGATAGTGGATGACCGTTGCACAAAGGCCCGCGCGGTGGCGACCGTATTTGGCATAGATGTGCTGGATCACCTCTTCGCGCCGCTCATGCTCGAAATCCACGTCGATATCGGGAGGCTCGTCCCGGTCGAGGCTGATGAAGCGCTCAAACAGCAATTCCTGTTCAGCCGGATCAACAGATGTGATCCCTAGCACATAGCAGACAGCCGAATTGGCCGCCGAACCCCGGCCTTGGCACAAGATATTTTGCCCCCGCGCCCAAAGGACGATTTCGTGAATCGTCAGGAAATATTGCGGGATATTCTTGATTCCGATGATCTCCAGCTCTTTCAACAGAAGGCCCTTCACCTTTTCGGGCAAACCGTGGGAATAGCGCTCTGCCGCCCCTTGCCATGTCAGCTTTTCCAACTGACTTTGTGCGGTTTCTCCCCGCGGCACAGTTTCCAATGGGTAATGATAGGCCAGTTCCTGAAGCCCGAAGCCGCAGGCATCGGCCACCTCGCGCGTGGCGCGGATCGCATGGGGCCAGTCGGCAAACAGGCGGACCATTTCGGCGGGTGATTTGAGATGTCGCTCGGCATTGGCGTCCAGCAGCAAGCCAGCCTTGTGGATGGTCGTTTTCTCGCGGATGCAGGTCATCACGTCTTGCAAGGGGCGACGGTCTGGCACGTGGTAATGCACGTCATTTGTGGCAAGGATCGACAGTCCGTGGGCCTTTGCCAGTCGGTCCAACCGGTTGATCCGGGCCCGGTCGTCACCACGATAAAGGTAGCTGACAGCAATATGACGCAGGGTTGGCAGGCGACGCACCAACCCAGGCAGATGTCGGGGCAAAGCCGCGTCAGGCAGGGCGATCAGTTGCAGCCCCTCGGAATGACGTGCCAAATCGGCAAGCGTGATGTCGCAGGCCCCTTTGGCTTGCCAGCGCCCCTCTGCGTCATGCCGCTTGCCCTTGGTCAAAAGACTGCAAAGCCGGCCATAAGCCGATCGGTCGCTGGGATAGGCCAGAAATTCCTCTCCCGTGATCAGACGCAAACGGCAGCCAATGATGGGGCGCAGACTGGCCTTGCGGGCCTCGGCATGAATACGCACCACACCCGCCATCGTATTCAGATCGGCCACACCCAGTGCATCATAGCCAAGCGCATGGGCCATGGCGGCCAGTTCGCTGGCATCTGAGGCACCGTTCAGGAAGGAATAAGGCGTGGTCACCCCCAATTCTACATAATCGCTGCGCGGATTGGGCGGGAAGTCCCCGATCAGTGTCTTTCGGATGTGGCGGTTGTCACTGTCGGGCATCAGGCATAGATCCCATGCAGGAACCAGCGGGGCGCACCACCGCGACCATCATTGTGCAGCCCCTCACGGTAAAGCCAAAACCGGTGACCTGCCTCATCTTCGACCTTGAAATAATCCCGCAGGCGGGTGCCGGGCTTGTCCTGCCACCACTCAGGCGCAATGCGCTCGGGGCCCTGATAGCGCGCCACGCGATAGCTGCGCCGCCGCCATTGGAATTGCGCGGGCGGGCCTTCGGGCACGGCATAAAGCACGTGGATTTCTTCCGGATGCTCCAGCAGGCGTTGCGGACGTTCCGCCTGTACCGAAGCGGTGTCGGATGCGCTGGCCAGCGGGGCATCCAACGGGGCGGCCCGGATTTCGGCGCGTTCGGGGATGTGGCTTGCCACGGGCAGAAGCTGCGCAAGCGCATTCCGGCCAAACCGCACCGTCAAGCGGTCGACCAGTTGCGCCAATTCAAGCCCACTATCGGTGCTGCCCGCCAGATCGACCTGCCGGGTGCCAAGAGTTTCGGTGACTGTGGCCTCCAGCGAGATCAGGTCAAATCCGAATCCGGGGTCGATCCGCTCCAGCCGATCGCGAAACAGGAAGGCCAGATGGGCAGGATCGCGACTGGGTGACGCACAGGCCGCCTCAATCCGGCTGACCGTGCCATCGGTGCGATAGACAATCAGCCGCAGCCGCCGCGCAGCCTGATGGGTCTTGGCGAATTGATCGCACAGCGCCGTGCAAAGACCGGGCAGATGATGCGTCGGATCAAATATCGGCTCGGCCAGACGGGCATCGGCGCGAAAGTCGGGCGGTTCTTCGGTCGTGGAAATAGGTTCGGGTAGGTGCCCGGTCATCTGATCCAGCCGGATCAGCGGGTTTTGCGCCGGGACGGCACGCGAAAATCGGCGTGCCAGCGACAGGCGCGGCAGGTTGGCAAGATGGCCGATTGTGCGCAAGCCAAGACGGTTCAGCAAAAGCACGGTTTCTCCATCCAGTCGCAGGGCTGCCACAGGCAGCGGTGTCAGATCGACACAGATCGCCCGCACCGCTCCGAACCGTGCCTGCGCCCAAGCCGCCCCCAAAGTTGGTGCAAGCGCCAGACGAGCCGAAAATCCCAGCATCGATAGACTGGCCTCTATCTCTGCCAGCATCCCGGTCTCGCCGCCCCAGATGTGATCCGATCCGGTGGTGTCCAAGATCAACCCGTGGCCGCCCCCCACCGCTCCCTCTGCCGCCCAATCATCGGCAACTGTCCATGGGCACCAGCGCCGCGCCCAAAGCGCAAGGCGATCCAGCGCGGCCCGATCTCCCTGCGGATCAGCGAAATCCACCTGCAGATTGGGACAAAGCGCCCGCATGTCTGCCATCCGTGCGCCCATCGTCACCCCCGCCAGATGCGCGGCGCGGTTCAGGGCATGGATCACCGGCCCATGTGTGCCCTCAGCGGCCAGGACCTGCGGCAGATCATCCGGCAGCGCATTGCCCAACCGTGCCTGCGCCTTCTGCCACCGCTCCATCGGAAATTGCGGCAACCAGATCGAGACGATCCGCCGTCCCGTATTCATGACGTATCACCCATGTGCCCGGCCTCCTTTCGCGTGATCGGAACAACTCGACCCGCCAGCGCGGATCGCCGGGCGCGCGCGCATCGTCTGGATTTGCTGCAGAAGGCAGGGTTTCAATCCGCCAGCGATCGCGTGCGGCACTAAGATCAGCAGTGGCCCCCTGCCGGATCAGCCAGCACGGCACGCCCGCCTCCTCGGCTCGCAGCGCCAGCCGCTTCATCACGGTGAAGTTCAGCACCGAAGGATCACCACGGATTTCGGCAATCACCGCAGCCAGTGCGCGGCAGCGCAACCCCTCCTCGGCCGCAATCATCACATCGACTGGCCGCGAAAGCCGCATCAACATCAGCGGCCCACGGCCCCCCAGCCCCGGTAGATAGGGCCGTCCGGTTTCGCGTTGTGCCATCCGATCCTGAATCCACAGCACCGGCCCATCGCCCTTGCCAATCTGCGCCATAACGAACCCTGCCGCAGCAGCTTCTGCACCGGTTGCAGTGAAAACCTCGGACAGAGTCGCTCCCATCCGCCGCGCCCGGGGGGCAGACGGCAGAGATTGTATCATCTGAGTGGTAGGTATCCGGAACATGGCACAGGGAATCACATCTATATGTTCTTACTTTGTTCTAATAATCTTATTTCGCAAATCAGGCAAGGAAGACCGCCACGGCGCAGAAAAACACAGGCGCAAGATGAGGTCGCCGGACAGATCAAAAGGCGGCGCGACGGCTCGCCCCCGATCAGCCCCCGCCAGAGATCAGTCAGTTCTGGTCGCCCCGCCCGTCTTCGGCACAGTCGTGGCGCCGCGCGCGCAGTGGGAAATGCTGGACAACTGGCGTGGCTTCATCGGCCTGCACGCCAGCGGGTCCATCCAAGCCGGTCTGCAGCACGCGGCGCGTCTTGCAGGCGATGCCATCGACCTGCTCTACCGGCCGCCGGAACCAGCACCTCCGCCCGGGATGGCAACCGTCTCCAGCGCTACTTCCGGGATATTTCCATGGCGCGGACCAATCCGGGCCTGGCCTATGAGCGGACAGATGTGATGCTGGCAAGCCGCACGATCACCGAAAAGTTGGCTCCTGCTCCCGTTTGACCAAGTAAGAGTCCCCACAGCCCGCAACGGCTCTGGGGACTCCCAAGTCTTAGTCGCCCAGCAAATCCGTCGCAGGGTTTTCGGTGATCTCGACATCGGCGTAATAGCGCTGGGCCTGAACGGCCGAGCGGTGCAGCGATAACTTCATCGCTGCTGCAAGCGGCGCGCCGTCAAGGGCGGCTTGGGTCAGAAACCCCGAGCGCAAGCCATGCGGAGTGGCATAATCCTCTGGCAATCCCGCAAGCTTCAGGCGATGCCGCAAGATGATCCGTATCGCATCGGGCGCGAGCTTGCGGCTCAGGACACGGTCGGATTGCGAGACCGGCCGGAACAGTGGCCCCGATGTGATGGCTGCCGCCTCAATCCAACCCATCACCGCCCGCGCCGCGCGCCCTTTCAGCGGCAAACGCGGCGCATCGGCTTTGCCAGTGGTTTTGGTTTCCAGCAAGCGCACCCAAATCAGCCCCTTGGCAGCGAAATCCTCAATGCCAATGTCCTCACGGTAAAGATTGGTGATCTCGCTGCGCCGCCGCCCGCCCGAGCCAAACCCCAGCATCAGCACCGCCCGATCGCGAAGACCCCGCAAGCTGTCGTCACAACTGGCCAACAGTTGATCCAACACATCGCGCGTCACCGGGCGCGGCGATTTCGGCATCCTCGGTCTGGCAGCCGCTTTGCGCCCCTTCGCACGCGCCTGTTTCAACAAAGGTGCCTCGAACGCTGAGGCCAGGTTCTTCATCCGATGAAACGCCCGCCAAGAAGCAATCTTGCGATCCAATGTGGCCGAGGCCGGGCAGGCCAAACTAAGGCGCAGCCCCAGTTCGATCAACTCTTGTGCGGCATCTTGCGCGGCTCCGGGCAGGTCGGTCAGATCCAGCGTGTGATCCAGCACAAACCGCAGCGCCACCCGCTCGCTTTCCGGCCAGATCAGGGCTTGGCCAAAAACGGCAGCTTTCCATGCGGCGATATAGGCCAGATCCCGCTCCCATGCGCGCAATGTGTTCTGCGGCGTGCCACGCTTGTATAGCGCAGAAAGCGCCGCCTCATCCTCAGCGGAAAGCTGGACGTAAGAGGGCAGAGGCAGGTTGGCTTTCATTGCGGCCCAATGTGATTTCGAAACCAGTCTGGCAGGACAGCCAGCCAGATCAAGAGTCTCGATAACAGCTTTTGGCCAGAATGATCACCACGGATCGGCGTTGCGGTATAAAATCCTTGCTTCGTCAAACTCTGTCATGACGCGGATACGGCAAGGGCATTAACCCTTGAGGCTTCTGCCGTGGTTTCGGTCAGCGTCCAACGGATCAGCAAGATCGCTGGATTGAGGTTTGGAAATTGCGCGCAAAGCGCTTCCAGCCCATCCAGACGGCAGTGAAACACCCGCTCCTCGCGGGTCTGCGCCTTTGAGATCACCTGCACGGCGCAGTCCGCAGGCCAGCCAGCGCCCAGCAAACCTTGCGTCATAGACGCCGCCTGCGACACCCCCATATAGCAGGCCAAAGTGGTGCCCGCCTGCGCGGTGGTGGTCCAATTCTGCGCGCCGTCGTGGCGGAGATGCCCGGTAGCAAGGATCAGCCGTTCGGTCTGGCCACGCTCGGTCAGAAAACTGCGCGCCGAGGCGGCGGCGGCGCAGGCCGAGGTCACACCCGGCACGATCTCCCATGCCACCCCGGCGGCGTTCATCGCATCGGCCTCCTCGGCACCGCGGCCAAAGATGCCGGGATCGCCGCATTTCAGCCGCACCACCTGTTGCCCCGATTGCGCCGATTGCACCAGCAAGGCGTTGATTTGCGCCTGTGGCATGGCGTGGCAGCCGGGGGCTTTACCGACATAGATCAGGCTGGCGCCTTTGCGGGCGCGCTGCAGCAAGGCCGGGTCGGCGAGGCGATCATAATAGACCACATCGGCGGCTTGCAGGCGCTCAAGCCCTCGCAACGTGATCAAGTCTGCTGAGCCGGGGCCAGCACCGACAAGGCTGACGAAGCCCTGCTTGGCGGTTTTTGTGTGGCTGTTTGTCGGTGCGGTGGTGCGGGGTAGGCGTGCCTGCCAAGCCCGAAAAGCCAATATCAGGTTTGCAAACAACGGCTTGGGCGCAAGGGAGATCATTCGGCGGCCTCTGGCAGTTTGAAACGGGTGAGCAATCCGGCGAGTTCCGGGCGGCAGGAGCCGCAAGAGGTGCCAGCGCCCAAAGCTTCACCCAAGGCGGCAACGGTCAGGGCGCGGCCCGATTGGATTGCCTCGCGGATGGTGTTGATCCCGACATTCAGACAGGCGCAAACCGTGGCACCAGGGTCGGGCATATCGGCGCGGGGGCGGCCTGCAAGAATGGTGGGTTCGGTTTCATTGAGGCGGCTGGCAAGGTGGTCGCGGGCGACGGCAACCGGGGTAGGGCCAGCGAACAGGGCGGCAAGCAGGCGGCCCTCGGCATGGAAAGCGATGCGGGCAAGGCCGCGTTTGGCGTCAATGACGGTGGCGACCTCGGCTTCGGGCAGGGCAAACAGCTGCCTCGCGTAGGCGATCCAGTCTTCGGGGATTTGCAGGCCCGCCAGTTCCATCCGCCAGCCGCCGGGGACGCGGGCGCGGGCCCAATATTCCGCAGTGGGATGTAGCGGCGTGGCGCTGACGGCGAAACCGAACCATTGCGCAGGGTATGCTTTCGCGGCGACGGCGGCGGCTTTGCTTTCGGGTTGGCCCGAGATCGGGTCAACGATGCTGGGCACGAGGCTGTCGATGCGGGCGGCAGAGGCGGTCTCCGCCGTCCAGTGCATCGGCGCGAACAACTGACCGGGGGCGGCGTTCTGGTTGATCAGGGCGCGCAGGATGCTGCGGCCATGAGCGTTGGAAAGCTCAACCAGATCATCGGGTTGGATGTTCAGGCGGGCGGCATCAGCGGGGTGGATTTCGACAAAAGGCTCGGCCAGATGTTGGCTGAGGCGCGGCGATTTCGCGGTGCGGGTCATGGTGTGCCACTGGTCGCGGATGCGCCCGGTGTTCAGGCGGAACGGGTGTTCGGCGGTCAGGGCTTGCGGTGCGCGCGGGGTGATCGGCAGCATCCGGGCGCGGGCGTCTGGGGTGTGGAACGTGCCTGTGGCGAAGAAGCGCCCGCCCTTTTGGCGTGCATTTTGCGGCCATGTGAAGGGGGGCAGGGTGTCATAATCCGTCTCGGTCAGGCCAGATAGGTCAGAGATATCGAAGTCGCTGCCCAAACCCCCGGCGATGCCTGAAAGCGCTGCGTATTCGGCAAAAATCTCCGCCTCAGTTTCCCAGGCGAAAGCTTTGCCGTGCCCCATCCGCGTGCCAACTTGCGCCAGCGCCCACCAGTCGGGGCGGGCTTTGCCGGGGCGGGGCAGAACGCTGCGTTGGCGACTGATCGTGCGGTCGGAATTGGTGACGGTGCCATCCTTCTCGCCCCAAGCCGTTGCCGGCAGCAGCACATGCGCAAGCCGCGCGGTGTCGGTTTCGGCCGTGATGTCACTGACCACAACAAAGGGGCAGGCCCGGACGGCGGCGGCCACGGCATCGGCGTCGGGCATGGTGACGGCGGGATTGGTGTGGATGATCCAGATGGCTTTGATCGTGCCATCTGCCACGGCGCGGAACATATCGACGGCTTTTAGCCCCGGCTTTTGCGCCATCACGGGGCTGTGCCAGAAGCCTTGCACGGCGTCGCGGTGGGTTGGGCTTTCAATATCCAGATGGCAGGCGAGCATGTTGGCGAGGCCGCCCACCTCGCGCCCACCCATCGCGTTGGGCTGACCTGTGACCGAAAATGGCCCCATGCCGGGACGCCCGATGCGGCCAGTCGCAAGGTGGCAGTTGATGATCGCATTGACCTTGTCGCTGCCCGACGAGGATTGGTTGATGCCTTGGCTGTAGACCGTCACCACCTTTTCGGTGCTGGTCCACAACCGCAAAAATTCAGCCAGATCGGCGGCGGGCAGACCGGTTGCGGCGGGGTCGGTGGCACAGGCAGCGGTCAGCGCCTCGGGGTAGCCTGTGACGTTGGACAGGTAGTCGAGGTTGGCAGCACCCGCATCGGCAATCGCCGCCAGCAGCGCATTGAACAGCGCGGCGTCAGAGCCCGGCGCAAGCGCCAGATGAAGATCGGCAATGTCGCAGGTGGCGGTGCGGCGGGGGTCGATCACCACGATTTTCATCGCAGGCCGCGCAGCTTTGGCGGCGGCCAAGCGCTGATACAGCACCGGATGGCACCAAGCGAGGTTTGATCCGGTCAACACCACCAGATCGGCAAGCTCCAGATCCTCATAAAGCCCCGGCACGGTGTCAGAGCCAAACGCGCGCTTGTGGCCTGCGACCGATGAGGCCATGCAAAGCCTTGAATTGGTGTCGATATTCGCCGATCCGATGAAGCCTTTCATCAGCTTGTTGGCGACGTAATAATCTTCGGTCAAAAGCTGCCCCGAGACATAAAACGCCACCGCATCCGGGCCGTGCTTGGCGATCACGCTGGCGAAACGCTTGGCGACCACGCCCAAGGCATCGTCCCAAGCCACCTCTTGCCCGAACACACGGGGGACCAAAAGCCGCCCGTCCAAGCCCACGGTTTCGCCCAAAGCGCTGCCCTTGGAACACAGCCGCCCCTTGTTCGCCGGGTGATCGGGGTCGCCCTTCACGCTCAACCCGCCCTTGCCGTCGGCCGATGCCAAGATGCCGCACCCAACGCCGCAATAGGGGCAGGTGGTGCGGATTTGGCCGGGTTCCAGCGCGAGCGGTTGCAGGGTCATGCGGCTGACCGACGCGCCAAACGGCTGGCGTCCAGCAAAATCCGCCCCGCTTCAACCCGCGCCGGATAGGTTTTCACCGCGCCTTCATCCGCCCCCTGCGCCATGCCGGTTTCCAAGCTGAATACCCAGGCATGCAGCGGGCAAGTGACGGAATTGCCATGCACGATGCCTTCCGACAACGGCCCGCCCTTGTGCGGGCAGGCGTCGTCGATGGCAAAAACGCTGTTTTCAGCGGTGCGGAACACCGCGACACAGCCTTGGGCGGTTTTCACCACCCGCGCGCCTTGCGCCGGAATGTCACTCAGCGCGCCAATGTCGATCCACATGGTCATTCTGCTGCCTCCAGCGAAAGATCGGCCATCGGCGCCCATTGCGCCAGTTGATCGGGTTTGGAAAGCTCGGCCCACGGGTCCACCTGATAAATGCTCTGCGACAGCATGAAGCGGTCATACAAAGCGCGGCGCACCGTCAGATCAGCCATCTGCTCCTGACACCAGCCAAGGCCCACCTTGGCGACCCATTTGTAAATCCGGTGCAGATAGCGGCTGTTTTCACGGTATAGCTGCACGAAGGCGGCGATGATTTCCATGGTTTCGGCCTCGGTGGTGGCTTTGCACAGAAACTCGGTTTCGCGCACATCCATGCCTGCGGCACCCGCCACCGAAATCTCGTAGCCGCTATCGACGCAGACCACGCCGACATCCTTACAGGTGGCTTCCGCACAGTTGCGCGGGCAGCCCGAGACGCCGAGTTTCACCTTGGCCGGGGTCCAAGAGCCCCACAGCATCTTTTCCAGCTTGATCCCCAGCCCGGTGGAATCCTGCGTGCCAAAGCGGCAGAAATCGGTGCCCACGCAGGTTTTCACCGTGCGCAGACCTTTGGAATAGGCGTGGCCGGAAACCATTCCGGCGGCGTTCAGATCCTGCCACATCGCCGGCAGGTCTTCCTTTTTCACCCCCAACAGGTCGATGCGCTGACCGCCGGTCACCTTCACCAACGGCACGTTGTATTTATCCGCCGCATCGGCAATCGCGCGCAGCTCAGACGGCGTTGTCACCCCGCCCCACATCCGGGGAACCACCGAATAAGTGCCATCTTTCTGAATGTTAGCGTGGTTGCGCTCATTCACAAAGCGCGACTGGCGGTCGTCCTGGTAATCCAGCGGCCAATCGGCGATCAGGTAATAATTCAGCGCCGGACGGCACGAGGCACAGCCCCCGACCGAACGCCAGCCAAGCTCCTGCATCACCGCCGGGATCGACTTCAGCGCCATCGACTTGATCAGCCGCCGCACGTCTTCATGGGTGTGATCGGTGCATTTGCACATCGCCGGGTTGGTGTTGGCGGTAAAGCTGTCGCCCAAAGTCACCGCCATCACCTGCTCGACCAGCCCGGTACAGGTGCCGCAGCTGGAGCTGGCCTTGGTGGCGCTGCGCACGAGGTCCAGCGTATTGGCCCCACCCAAGATCGCATCAACAATCTTGCCCTTACAAACGCCGTTACAGCCACAAATTTCCGCGCTAGGCGGCAAGGCTGCAACGGCTGCCATAGGGTCCGTTTGGGCACCCCCCTGATAGGCCGGGCCGAAGATGAGAGTCTCACGCATCGGCGTGATGTCGGTGCCGTCTTTGATCAGCCCGAAGAACCAGTTGCCGTCGGCGGTATCGCCATACATCACCGCACCCAGCAGCTTGTCGCCCTCGATCACCAGGCGCTTGTAGACGCCGCGCGCGGGGTCGCGGAACACGATATCCTCGCGGCCCGGCGCATCGGCGAAATCGCCAGCGCTGAACAGATCGCAGCCGGTGACTTTCAGCTTGGTGGCGGTCTGCACCGGACGGAAGGCGCTGTCTTGGCCCAACAGAGCCTGCGCCAACACCTTGGCTTGGTCATACAGCGGGGCGACGAGCCCAAACAACTGCTTGTTATGCTCGACGCATTCGCCCACCGCCCAGATCGACGGATCAGAGGTTTGCATCGCATCATTCACCGTGATGCCACGCCCGACATCCAGATGCGCATCATTGGCAAGCCGCACTTCCGGGCGGATGCCCACCGCCATGCAGACGATATCGG
>JANPOY010000005.1:0-7928 GCA_031428215.1 Paracoccaceae bacterium | reverse complement strand
CGCCACCCTCACCGCCACCCTGCCGCCGCATTCCTACCAGATGCTGCGCCTCAAACTGACCTAAAGCCCCAAAAACACAGCCGGCGCCCTTCCCCAAGCGCCGGCACTCCGCCTACAAAACCTTGACGATCGCACAGCCGTCCCCTGCGGTAACCCCGCACTCTAGGCCCGCTGCGCCAAAGGACCGTCACCGCGACTTGCGCTGCACCGGTCATCCTTGAGACGACGCCCAAGGGCGACGGCCGATTTCTGACCCGGTCGAGCAAGGCAGCGCACAGCAACAGCCGTTGAGACTGGAGCGACGCATCCGTGCATATGCCTAATCTGACAGTTCCTGACGCGGGGCGCGGGTCCAGATCCCTGCCCAGAAAAGGGCCAGAAAACCGCCGTTTTGGGCAGTTTGGTCAGCGGCCCGTTCGGCCTTGGCAGCGGCCGAGGCGTGGCGCGCAAAATAGTCGGCTTCGTTTTTCGATTTCCCGAACAGTTTGCCTTGATCGGAAGAGGTGATTGAGAAGATGGACAGCATGGCGAGGCTCCTCTTGATGTGCTTCCGGTGTCGGATGCTTCATGAGACTGACACTGCTGCCATGCGCCGGTTCATGTCCTTTAGCGCAGGATTTATTCTTCTTAATTGTTCCAAACTGGCAGCCAGATCAGTCGGGAAAGCCGGCCATCCGTAAGCCTTCGATGATGGGCCCGAACCGGTCAGGATAGCGTGACGGCTGGCTCGCCAGAATGCGGGAAATCTTGACCGGTGGGGCGATTGCCAGCAGCACCGCCAGCCAATCCCTGGCCACGTCCAGACGGCCGAGATGGGCGTTGGCAGCAATCAGCATCCAGTAGGTAGCATCGAAGCGGTCATTGAATGCCAGCGACCGGGTGGCAAAGTGCAGCGCCTCGGTGTAATTGCCGCGCACAATGTGAAGATGAGCGATCCCGGTCAGGACAAAGCGCGCGTTGGGGTCGGCCTGACCCAAGCGAAGCGCGAGGTCATAGTACTGCATCGCCGTGTCAAGATCACCACAATGCATGTTCATCACGCCGGCGACTGTCAGAACCTGAAGATCGTTGGGGTTCTGCTGGACCGCCTGACCGATCACCGCCATGCCGCCCTCATAGTCCCGACCGGGCTGGATCAGGGCCATGGCGCAATGTGCCATAACCCAAGCGTCACCGCCGGCATGGCGTATCCCGCGCCGGGCATAGGCCACGCAGCGGCCCAGGTCGTCGGGGTCGATCGACGGCCAGCCCATGGCACAGCGATGTTCCAGCGCCCAAGTGATATGGCCCAGGATCACAGCGTTGTCGGGTTCATGGATCAGCGCTTCGGACAGCAGCGCATGTGCGGCCTTGTTGCCTTGTTCGGTTTCCTCTTCGATGAAGGCTTTCGCCCGCAACAGGATGTCGTAGGTCGAAATGCTTTCAGGGCGTTTCTGGCGGGACTGCGCCAATTCGGTCGCTTCAATGGCGGGTGCAACCAGAGTGGCGACCGTTTCGGTGATGCGATCCTGAAAATCGAAGATGTCGGCCAGACCGCCCTCAAAACGGTCAGTCCAAAGCGTGACACCGCTGTGGCCCTCGACCAGTTGTGCGGTGATGCGCAACCTTTCGCCCGACCGGCGGACGGAACCTTCCAGCAGATATCCTGCGCCAAGGGCGGCAGCGGCCGCACGCGTGTCGACGGCGCGGCCCTTGAAGACGAATGAGGAATTGCGCGACACGACCGCCAGCTTGCGAAAGCGCGACAGGGCGGAGATGATGTCTGCCACAACGCCATCCGCGAAATAGTCGGAATCCGCGTCGCCGCTCAGGTTTTCAAAAGGCAATACGGCCAGGGTCGGGCGCCCAACCTCCGCTTCCACAACCGGTGATTTCTGCGGCAGGATCAGCCGGTATCCCAAACGCGGCAGGGTGACGATCCAGTCCTGCCCCTGTGGGCCGGGGCCCAGCAGTTTGCGCAACCCGGCGATTTGCACGGTCAGATTGCCCTCCTCAACCGCGATCCCGGACCAACCCGCCTCCATCAACTCGGCTTTGCTGACCGGTTTTCCATCCGCCATGACCAAGGTTTCCAACAAGGCACAGGCCCGTTGACCAAGTTCCGTCGCTTTGCCATCGCAGATCAAAGCGCGGCGGTCTGGGTAAAGGGTGAAGGCCCCAAAGGTGAGTGGCGATTGCGACATCACCATAGAATAACAGCAAGCCCGGGTGTTTCAAAACCCGGAATAGCCGGTTGAGCGTTGCGCCGATCAATGATGTCCTGCCCGGTCTGGCAATACGCGACCGGTTGAGTTTGGCAAAACATCACCCCGGTTTCGCGGCAGGGCCAGAGAGGATCGCGGCCTCACTTTGCACAACTGGCCCGCAATCGCTTTCGGATCGCACAGCTTTCGGCACCGTCCCCGGCGCTGACCGCTGGCCATCGGCCTGATCGATGCGGAAGCAAAAGCAAGTTTGACGCGCCTTCGCGGAGGCGCCAGCGGGCAATCAGCGCACCTCCACACAGCGCCGACAGGAAACAAGGCCGCTTTGATCAGTGTCGATCAAAAAGAAGGGGCACCACTTGGGGCGCCCCTTCTGAATGAAGGCCCTCAGACTTTGGAGCGGGTTTCCTTCAATCCGAACTGATCGAAAGAAACCCAAGACCAGAGGGGCCGGTGACTGTTCTGTGTTGCGTTCGACCGGCTGAACCCGATGGAACGCAACATGCCCTAGCCAATCAGTGCATTGTCGTCGCGCTTGACCGCAACGATGGACGACCGCGGCAGACCTTCGGCCGCGGGAAAACCCGCTCCGGGATGCTGAATGCCCACGAACATCGTGCGCTTGTCCGACGACCAGGTCAGGCCGGTGACTTCGCCGCCCAGAGGACCGGTCAGGAAGCGGCGGATTTCACCGGTAACCGGGTCGCCCGCCAGCATCTGATTGTTGCCCATACCGGCAAAATCCTCTGCGTTGGAATCGTCGCCATCGGTCTGGATCCAGATGATGCCGGTCGTGTCGATCTGCATGCCGTCGGGCGAATTGAAGAGATTGCCCGCATTGATGTTGGCCGTACCAGCATAGGGGCCTTCCTTGTGAATGGTCGGGTTGCCCGCCATCACGTAAAGATCCCAGGTGAAGGCGTCGGCCACATGATTGCCGCCTTCGGGGCGCCAGCGCACGATCTGTCCATAATTGTTGGTTTCACGCGGGTTTGGCGCATTCATGGCCATCACTTCGCCACCGGCGTTGGTTTGCGGTGTGCCATCGTCCTTCAACGCGCCACGGCGGCTGTTGTTGGTCAGGCAGCAATAGGCTTCGGGCGCGGTCGGGTTGACGGCGACCCATTCCGGGCGGTCCATGGTTGTGGCGCCAACTTTGGATCCTGCGGTGCGGGTGAAGATCGCGATGTCCGCTGCCGACATGCCGGTCGCTTCCGGGGTCAGGGCGACCCAGGTTCCAGTCAGATCGTCGTTGAACTTGGCCACGTAAAGCTGGCCTTCGACCAACAGGGTTGTCGTGTCACCGCCGGGAACATAAACGTCACGGCTGACCCATTTGTACATAAATTCGCCGCGCTCATCATCGCCCATGTAGACGACGACCTGACCGTTGGGCGCGACCACGCTGGCGGCGTTTTCATGCTTGAAGCGGCCCAGAGCCGTGTGCTTGACCGGGGTCGAGGCGGGATCGGCCGGATTGATCTCGACGATATAGCCATGGCGGTGCGGTTCGTTCGGGGTCTTTGCGATGTCAAAGCGCGCATCAAAGCCGTGATAGTTGTAAGAGCCCGGATCGACTTTGGTGGAAACGCCATAACGCTTGAAGCCAGCTGCGACAGCCTCGTCCAGTGTCGCTTCAGCGGTAGCACCGAAGTAGCCGTTGAAGTTTTCTTCGCAGGTCAGATAGGTGCCCCAGGGTGTGCGGCCCGAACCGCAATTGTTCAGCGTACCCAGGATCGCCATTCCCGTCGGGTCAGCTTCGGTCTTCAGCAGGTCATGGCCGGCCGCCGGGCCTGTCGCCGTCATTGGCGAATTGTTGGTGATGCGGCGGTTGAACGGGCTGTCCTTGACGACGGCCCAGCCATCCGCACCTTCGGCCAGTTCCATCACGGTGACGCCCTGGAAGTTCTGCAGGCGCAGCACGTCTTCGGCCGAGAGCGGCATGCCGTCGGCATTGCCAACCAGATTGATTTCGTTGTTGGTGTATTCACTGTTCACGACAAGCACTTCCTTGCCGCCGATGTTGAACAGTTCCATCCCGTCGGTGTTCTCGCCAAACACGCGGTCAGAGCCTGCCGTCGGGATGCCCTTGGCGGGATCGAAGGCAGGCGCATCCGAAAACAGGGCGTCACCCCAGCTTGCGACGACATTCCAGGCGTAGCCGGCCGGCACATGTACGGTCGAATCGGTTTGCGCCGCGATCTGCTCAAATGCGAAACGAACAGTCTGCTGTGCCAGGGCGGTGGACCCCTTGAGAAAGCCGCTTCCCATCACGGCAGCGCCCGAGCCAAAGGCCAGCACGCCCCCCATAAAGCCCCGGCGCGAGATGGCGCGTTCAACCACGCGATCAAACTCCTGAACTTTCGGGCGCGGGAAATTGATCTCGTCCCATTCATCGGCGGAAAGATGATTTTGCTTACGATCGGACATCGCTGGCTCCTTGTGGAAAGGGTTCAAAAAGGGGAGGCGCGAGTCGGAAAGACACGCCACGTTTTCGACTCATTGACCACGGGCGTAACAATTTGGTGACACTCAGCCACAGGCCATTCTGACACCGCCCAAGTTCAGCCCAGGATCAGCCGCCAGATTTCGGCGGCTATCGGGCAGCAGAAGCGGTCTTGCCAGTGTCGCTGTGGGGTGCGCGCATGGCCGATTTTGGCGTTTGGCCCGTCCGCGTACAATTGATGTCAAATGTGCAAAAAGGGCCGCCCGTCGCCTGCCACTCCGGCACCATCAGGCGCAAAGCGCCATCCTTTCCTCCTGCGGCGGGTGTCTGGGCCATCCGCAGGGCGTCACCCGAGGTACGATCAGGTTCAAGGCTGTCACATAGTCGATTTATAATCCGCGTAAAAGCAAACCAACCGTTGGAAATTTTGGATTGATCAATGCGGCATCGGACACTCTTCCTATCTGATGTTCATCTTGGCACACCGGGCTGTCAGGCTGGGATGCTGCTGGATTTCCTGGAAAAAAACCCGGCGGATACGATCTATCTGATTGGCGACATCATTGATGCCTGGCGGTTGCGGCGGGGCTGGTTCTGGCCGCAAAGCCACAACGACGTGGTGCAGGAATTGCTGCTGCGCGCCCAGGACGGCACCCGGATCTTTTACATTCCCGGCAATCATGACGAGGTGTTGCGCAGCTATCTCGGCACGCATTTCGGCGGGGTCGAAGTCATGGAAACCGCGTTGCATGTCACCGCCGACGGCAAGCGTTTGCTGGTCACCCATGGTGATCAATTCGATTCCATCGTGGTCAACGCCCGATGGCTCGCCCATGTCGGCGACCGCGCCTATGAATTTGCGCTTTGGCTCAACACCTGGCTCAACCGCGCCAAGCGGCTGTGGGGCGGGCAATACTGGTCGCTGTCCAACTGGGCCAAACAGCAGGTCAAGCAGGCGGTCAACTTCATCAGTGAATACGAACGTGTGCTGGCCGACGAGGCACGGCGCAAGGGCTATGACGGCATCGTGTGCGGCCATATTCACCGCGCCTGCATCCGCAAGATCGACGGTCTGGACTACATCAACACCGGCGACTGGGTGGAAAGCTGCACTGCGGTCGTCGAACGGATGGACGGCAGTCTGCACCTGATCGACTGGGCCGCCGAGATGCGTCTGCGCGGCAGCCAGCAGTCAAGACGTCTCGCCCGGCGGCGTATGAAAACCCCAATCAGAGAGAATGAGGAAGCCTGAGCCAAATGACCGATACCCAGAACATTACCCAGCAACTGGGCGCTGCCGTTCACCAGAACAGCGTCCTCAATGCCACCGGTCTGATGGAGCGGCTGTTTTCCCGGTTGTTCGAAGGCCTGGTTTATCCGCAGATCTGGGAAGATCCGGTTGTCGACATGGCCGCGCTGCAGATCGAACCCGGTGAGCATCTGTTCTGCATCGCATCGGGCGGCTGCAACATGATGTCGTATCTTACGGCGCGGCCAGAGTCTGTGACGGCGGTTGATCTGTCGCCTGCGCATGTGGCGCTGGGGCGGCTGAAGATTGCGGCGGCGCAGCATCTGTCCCAGGCGCAGTTCCACGACCTTTTCGGCCACGCGGACCGCGCCGAAAATGTCACGGTTTACGACCGGCTGATCGCGCCGCATCTGGACACGGAGACGCGGGCCTATTGGGAGGGCCGGGTCCTTGGCCGCCGCCGGATTTCGATGTTCGCCCGCGGGTTTTACCGGTTCGGGCTGCTGGGACGGTTCCTTGGCATCATTCATGCGGTGTCGTGGCTGGGGCGTCTGGATTATGCGCCCTTGCTGGCCGCCCGCAACATGGCAGAGCAACAGCAGTTCTTCGACACCCGCATCGCGCCGCTGCTGGAGACCGGTCCGATCCGGTGGCTGGCGCGGCGGCGTGCATCCTTGTTCGGGCTGGGGATACCGCCCGCGCAGTATGACAAACTCGCGGCCGATGGCGGCGGCGACGTGCTGCCGGTGCTGAAAGAGCGCATTCGCAAACTCGCCTGCGATTTTCCGATCCGCGAGAACTACTTTGCCTGGCAAGCGTTTCATCGCAGCTATGAGCCCGGACCGCAGCCGTCCTTGCCACCCTACCTGCAGCCACAGAATTTCGACACCGTGGCGCAAGGGGCGGCGCGCGTGTCGCTGCTGAACCGGTCGATGACCGATCTGCTGGCAGAGCGTGATGCGGGGTCGCTGGACGCCTATGTCCTGCTCGATGCGCAAGACTGGATGACGGATACACAGCTGAACGCGCTGTGGCATCAGATCACCCGCTGCGCGCGACCGGGCGCGCGGGTCATCTTTCGCACCGGCGGCAGCGATGACATTCTGCCGGGCCGGGTGGCCTCGGCGCTGCTGGACCGCTGGAGCTATCAGCGCGACACATCGGCGACCGGCTTTGCGCAAGATCGCTCCGCGATCTACGGCGGCTTCCACCTTTACCGCTTTCAGGGATAGCGACGATGGACAACACCGGCGCCCATGCCGCACTGATGGACAGCACCTATCGCTATCAGCGGCTTTTCTACGACATCACACGGCGCTACTATCTTCTGGGTCGCGACCGCATGGTGGCAGAACTCAAGCCACCGAAGGGCGGGCGGGTGCTGGAAATCGCCTGCGGCACCGGTCGCAACCTCGCGCAGATCGGGCGGATGTATCCAGACTGCGCGCTGTTCGGACTGGACATCTCGCAACAGATGCTGATCTCGGCGGAGGCCAAGATGCGCGGTCGCGCCCGGCTGGTGCAGGCCAATGCCTGCGACTTTGATGGCGATGCGCTGTTCGGGCCGGGCGGGTTCGACCGTGTCGTGCTGTCCTACAGCCTGTCGATGATTCCCGACTGGGAGGGCGCGCTGGGTATGGCTGTTGCGCAGCTGCGCCCCGGAGGTGAGCTGCATGTCGTGGATTTCGGCGGCCAGAACGGTTTGCCGCCGTGGTTTAGCCGGTTGTTGCACGCATGGCTCGCGCGGTTCCATGTTGTGCCAAGGGCCGATCTGCGCGAGCGGATGCAAGCTTTGGCAGACGAGCGGGGGCTGGAGTTGCAGTTTCAGCTCCTTTACCGGGACTACGCACGCTGCGGTGTCCTGCGCCGCGGGCGCGACCAATAAGTGCCTTCTGAGCTGCTGCCGGTTTTGTGGACATCGGGTTAAGCTAGCATAGCGCGGGCCTCGAACTCCATGGGGCTTAGATAGCCCAGTTTCGAATGCCGCCTGCGCGGGTTGTAGAAGCGTTCAATGTAGTCGAAGGCATCG
>JANPOY010000004.1:0-17374 GCA_031428215.1 Paracoccaceae bacterium | reverse complement strand
ATCCGGGGCCTCTGGTCAACCCGTGAGGCCCCGGATCAAGTCCGGGGCGGCGTGGTGTTGGGGGGATAGGTCAGCCTGCCCGCGTTTGACGCACCAATGCGGCCAGGGTTGTCAGCGCCATGATTGCAGCCCCCGCAAGCGCGGCAAAGGCGACGGTGGGGTTCGCGATCCAGTTCGACACCACGATGCCGATGATCGCCCATACCACGGTCGCGCCATAGACGGGCATGCCGGGGCGGCAGATTTGTACAGTCAGGGCCACTGCCAGAACGACGGCCAACATGGTCAGGGCGCTGGCGGTGTCTGACAGCACGCCATAGCCTGCCAGCAGCACACCTGTGGACACAGCGCTGGCGGCGGTCAGCCAACCTGCAAAGATCGCGGTGGGGGCGGCCAGAAGCCAGCGGTCCTGTGCCTGATCGGCGCGCAGGCAGGCGGTCAGGGCGCAGGCGGCCATCAGCAGGATCGCAACTTCGGCCAGCAAAGGTGCCGATGCGGCGATGGCCAGCCAGACCGCGCCCAAGGCAGAGGCCAGCAGCAAGGGCAGCGCCACGCGCAAAAACGCCGGATCGCCACGACGACGGATCAGTCCAAAGCCCGCATGCAGCAGCAGCCAGACGTAGATCAGGCCCCAGATCGCAAAGGCATAGCCTGCGGGCTGAACCGATGGGCGCTCGATCCGGATCGGGAACAGGCCCGGATCATAACCCGTGAAGGGCGGCGTCAGGGCCGGGGCGGCAACAAAGGCAAGGGTGGCTAACAGAAGGGCGGGCTGGATGATGTGTTTCATCAACAGGTTACGCTTGTGCCTGCCAATCGGATCACTCCAACACCCCCGCCGCCGAGATGCGGGTCTTGCCGCCCAGATAGGGGTGCAGCACGGCGGGCAGATCGACCGAACCATCGGCTTGCTGGCCATTTTCCAGCACAGCGATCAGGCAGCGGCCCACGGCAAGGCCCGAGCCGTTCAGGGTGGCCACAAAATCCGGTTTGCCGCCCGCCACCTTGAAGCGGGCATTCATGCGGCGGGCCTGGAACTGGCCGCAGGTCGAGACCGAACTGATCTCACGGTATTTGTTCTGGCCCGGCAACCACGCCTCCAGATCATGGGTTTTCTGCGCGCCAAAGCCCATGTCGCCGGTACAGAGCACAATGGTGCGATAGGGGATGCCGAGTTTTTCAAGGATCACTTCGGCACAGCGCGTCATGCGGTCATGTTCAGCCAAAGCGGTGTCGGGGGTGCAGATCGTCACCATCTCGACCTTTTCGAACTGATGCTGGCGCAGCATGCCGGAGGTGTCTTTGCCCGCCGAACCGGCCTCGGACCGGAAGCACTGACTGTGAGCGGTCATGCGGAGCGGCAGGGCGGCCGCGTCCAGCACATCGCCTGCGACCGAATTGGTCAGGGTGACTTCGGCGGTGGGGATCAGCCACCAGCCGTTGGTGGTCTGATAGCTGTCTTCGGCGAATTTCGGCAGTTGATTGGTGCCGTACATCGCCTCTTCCTTGACCAGAACCGGAGTCCAGACCTCGGTCAACCCATGCTCATCAATATGGGTGTCCAGCATGAACTGCGCCAAAGCCCGGTGCAGCCGCACAACAGCGCCTTTCAGCACCACAAAGCGCGCGCCGGACAGTTTGGCGGCGGTCTCAAAATCCATGCCGGGCTTGACGCCTGCGATCTCGAAATGCTCGACAGGTGTGAAGTCGAAATTGCGCGGGCTGCCGTGGCGGCGGATTTCGACGTTGTCAGCCTCATCCTGGCCATCCGGGACGGCGTCCAGCGGCAGGTTGGGGATGCCTATCAGCAGGGCGCGCAACTCGCGGTCGAGGCTGTCAGCCTCGGCGGTCAGGGTGGCGACTGAGGCTTTCAGATCGTTCACCTCGGCGCGGATCGCGTCAAAGGTGGCGGTGTCACCCGCTGCCCTGGCAGCCCCGGCGCGTTTGGAAGCGGCATTCTGCGCGGCCACAGCGGTTTCAGACGCCAAAATCCGGGCGCGACGCGATTCATCCAGCGCCAGCACCTGCGCCGACACACCCGCCAAGCCGCGACGGGACAAAGCCACCTCGAACGCTGCGGGATTTTCACGGATGGCGCGGATGTCGTGCATGGTGGGCCTCAGCTGGAAACGGATTGGCGCGGTTATGCCCGATTTGGCAGTCGGGGGGAAGGGCGGCACGCGGCATCTGTTGCTTGGGCAGCTGACAAGCGAAACCGGTCGTTTGCGTTGAAATTGTTTGACCAAGGCGCAAAACCCGTTAGCAGAGCAGCCAATGAGACAGAAACAACCATGACAGCGGCGCAGCAAGGTGCAAAGCCGGGCTACAACCGCGCATTGGACCTTGCGCGGTTTGTGGCGGCCTTTGGCATTGTCTGGGACCATGCCCGCGCGCCCTATGCGGATGTGGGTTACACCGCGCTTGCGTTGTTCCTGATCCTTGCGTCGTTTCTGGGCATGGGGTCTTTTGAACGGTCGGGCGGACCGGGATTCTGGGTGGCGCGTGCCAAACGCATCGCGGTGCCGTGGCTGTTCTGGTGCGTGGTCTACCGGGGCATCCATGAGGTGGTGTCGGACGAACCCTTTGCCATTTTATCCGAGCCGTTCAGTCTGTTGATCGGGCCGTCGATCCATCTGTGGTTTTTGCCGTTCGATATGGTTGCGCTGATGGCCATTCCAGTCTTGTCGCGCTGGCTGCGCTCACCACTGACTTTGGCATGGGCGAGCGCCCTGTTGGTGGTGGTGGCGCTGCCCTTGGGCTGGCTGCACGCCGAAATCGGGACAGGCGGTTGGTTCACAAGCCTGTCCCAGGCGCCACAGCCTTTGCCACAGTGGTATTACTCGGTCCCGATATTCCTTTATGGCGCAGTGGCGGCGGCAGGGCACCGGATGGGATGGATCTGGATGCCGCTGGTGGCGGCCTGCGCGGTCAGTGCGGCACTTTATCTGGCGGCGCCCGAATTTGCTTCGGTGCAGATGATCCTTGCGGCTGTGCTGTTCGAACTGATCTGGCGGGTGAAGATTGCAGGGATCTGGCCCACAAAACTGGCCAGCTTTGCCTTTGGCATCTACCTGCTGCATCCGGCCTTCATGCTGGTGGCATTCAAACTGTTTGGCAGCGAGGTTGATCGCAGTCTGGCGGCGCTGTTCACGTTTTTTGCAGCCTGGGCTGCAACGGCTGTGATGCAACGCACGCCGTTTTTTGCGCGTTTTGTCTAGCCGTCGCACTGGCAAATGCTGATGCGATGCTTAGATCGGCGTTGGCTTGCCTATCCTCGCGCACAAAGCTAGGGTGCGCCCCGATCTAACACGGGAAAATCCCGGTTTCAGACCCACAAATGAGGACGTTCATGTTCGTAACCCCCGCATACGCCCAAGCCGCAGGTGCCGCTGGCGCTGGCAGCGCTTTTGCTTCGTTCCTGCCTCTGGTTTTGATCTTTGCGATCATGTATTTCTTGCTGATCCGTCCGCAGCAGAAAAAGATGAAGGAAATGAAGGCGATGGTTGATGCGCTGCGCCGTGGCGATCAGGTGCTGACCCAGGGCGGCATCATCGGCAAGGTGCACAAAGTCGGCGATGATGGCGTGCTAGAGGTGGAAATCGCCGAAGGTGTGCGCGTCAAGGTGCTCAAGCACACCATCTCGCAAGTGATGAACAAGACCGAACCCGCTGCTGCTGCCTGAAGCCGCGTCCGGCTTCGATCGCCTTTGACTGAAACGGAATATCATGCTGCAAACGCCACTTTGGAAACGCCTGTTGATCCTTGCGATTTGCGCATGGGGCATGTTGGCGGCGATGCCGAACCTGTTCTACACCACGGTTGAAGGCCACAACGACGCCGCCAAGGCGATTGCCGAGGCCGGGTTTGCCAGCGAAGAGCAGACAGCGGCATTGGCGCAATGGCCGGGGGTTTTGCCTTCGGCGCTGATCAATCTGGGGCTTGACCTGCGGGGCGGCGCGCATCTTCTGGCCGAAGTGCAGGTTGCAGATGTGTATGCGCAGCGCATTGATGGCCTGTGGCCCAGCGTGCGCGACGCGCTGCGCGATGTGCGCGATCAGGTCGGAAACGTGCGCCGTCAGCCGTCGGTTCCGGGCGTGCTGCGGGTGGCGATTTCCAAACCCGAAGCCATGGCCGCTGCCTTGGAAAAGGTGAAGACACTGGCGCAACCCGTGGTCAGCCTGACCGGAGTGGGCCAGAACGACATTGAGGTGACGGTGGAAGGCGATGAGATCATCGTGCAACTGTCCGAAGCCGAACGCAGTGCCACCGATGCGCGCACCATTCAGCAAAGTCTTGAGATCATCCGCCGCCGCGTCGATGAGGTCGGCACGCGAGAGCCGACCATCCAGCGCCAGGGCGTCGATCGCGTTCTGATACAGGTGCCGGGCATCGGGTCGGCAGCGGAATTGAAGGCGATCATCGGCACCACCGCCAAACTGACCTTCAATGCCGTTGTCGGGCGCACTTCGGATGCCAGCGCAGATCCGGGCGCGCGCAACAAGCTGATCCCGGCCACCAACGAAGAGGGCGTCTATTACATCGTCGAGCAAACCCCGGTTGTGGGCGGCGAAGAACTGACCGATGCCCAGCCCGCGTTCGACGACAACGGGCGGCCTGCAGTGAACTTCCGGTTCAACGCCAGCGGCGCGCGGGCCTTTGGCGATTATACGGCGGAAAACATCGGCGAGCCGTTTGCAATCGTGCTGGATGACGAGGTGATTTCGGCCCCGACCATTCAAAGCCATATCGCGGGCGGGTCGGGGATCATCACCGGAAATTTCACGCTTGAGGAATCGACCAATCTGGCGGTGCTGCTGCGCGCTGGCGCATTGCCCGCCAAGATGACCTTTCTGGAAGAGCGCACCATCGGCCCGGAACTGGGGCAGGACAGCATCGACGCAGGCATGCGCGCGGCGGTGGTCGGCATGATCGCCGTGGTGGTCTACATGATCGCCTGTTACGGCAGTTTCGGTCTGATGGCCAACATCGCGCTGACCATCAACATCACCTTGCTGCTGGCGGTGCTGTCCACCATCGGCGCCACGCTGACGTTGCCGGGGATTGCCGGGATCGTGCTGACCATGGGCATGGCGGTGGATGCCAACGTGCTGATCTTCGAGCGCATTCGCGAAGAATTGCGGGACGGTCAAAGTCCGGCGCGCGCGATCGAACTGGGCTTTGGCCGGGCGTTCTCGGCGATCATGGACAGCAATGTGACGGCCATCATCACCGGCATCATCATGTTCTGGATCGGCTCTGGCCCGGTGCGCGGATTTGCTGTGGCCTTGCTGATCGGCATCGTGACCTCGATGTTCACCGCCGTCTATGTGACGCGGCTGATCATCGAGTTGTGGATGGCCTGGCGCCGTCCGAAAACCATCGTGGTATAAGGGGCCTTTCGCATGGCATGGCGTCTTCGGCTGGTTCCGGTAAAAACCAACATCGACTTCTTCAAACTGCAATATGTGACCTTCGGGGCCTCTGTTCTGGCGGTGCTGCTGTCGTTTCTGGCGGTGGCAGTGATCGGGCTGAACTTTGGCATCGACTTCAAAGGCGGCACCACCATCCGCACCGAAAGCACGCTTGCGGTGGATGTGGGCATCTACCGCGCGGCATTGACCCCGCTGGATCTGGGCGATGTGTCAATCACGCAGGTGTTTGATCCGGGATTTCGCGCCGATCAGCACGTGGCGATGATCCGCATTCAGGCCCAGGAGGGGCTTGAGGCCGTCACCCCGGAAATCATCGCGGCGGTCGAGGCGGCGTTGGTGGCCGTGGATCCGGCCATCACCTTCCCGTCCGTCGAATCCGTGGGGCCGAAAGTGTCGGCGGAACTGATCTGGTCAGCGCTGCTGGCTGTCATTGCAGGATCGGCGGGCATCGGCATCTATGTCTGGGTGCGGTTTGAATGGCAGTTCGCCGTCGGCACCGTGGCGGCGCTGATCCATGACGTTGTGGTCACCGTCGGCGTGTTCTCGGTGCTGGGGCTGAAGTTTGACCTTACCATCGTGGCGGCGCTGCTGACAATCCTGGGCTATTCGGTCAATGACACGGTGGTGATCTTTGACCGGCTGCGGGAGAACCTTGCGAAGTACAAGGTGATGCCGCTGCGCGAAATGATGAACCTGACGGCCAATGAAACCCTGTCACGCACCATCATGACGGCATCAACCACGCTGATTTCGCTGATCGCGCTGTTCATTCTGGGCGGCGATGTGATCCGCGGATTTGTGTTCGCGATGCTGTTTGGCGTCATCGTCGGCACCTATTCGACGCTTTATGTCGCCAAGAACATCGTGCTGTTTCTGGGTCTGGACCGCAGCGAAAAGCCCAAGGGCGGCAAGCCGCTGGACCATGAGTTCGCCAATGTGGAGGCATGAGTGCGGCTGACCGAAATCACCTATGGGTCGGCACTGGCGATCGAAAGCTATGGACCGGGATTTTTCCGCATCGGCACCCATCTTTTGCGCGGTGCAACCTTTGTGACGCCGTGGCACGCCGGGGCTTGGGGCGGTTTAGATGATCTTGACCTGCCCTTGACCATGGCGGGCAAGATCGACGTGCTGCTGCTGGGCCTGGGCGCAGACATCACGCCCGTCCCGCGTGCCTTCCGACTGGCTTTGGAGGGCGCTGGCATTGGCATCGAGCCGATGAATTCGCCCGCCGCCTGCCGCACCTACAACGTGCTGCTGGGCGAGGGGCGGCGGGTGGCGGCGGCGCTGTTGCCGGTGGGCTAAGGCAGCGGAATTTTTGAAAATTCCGGGACGATTTCTTGGAAGAAATCGGTTAAGATTCTTCGAAGAATTTTATCATCACCACAAATGATGCACATGCGGCGCGATCAGGTTGGCGTAAATTGCGCGCGCGGCCTGCATGGTTTCGGCGGGCAGCGGGGCCAGCGTATCGGCCTGAGCATTGGCCACCGCCTGCGCCGGGGATTTCGCGCCCGGAATAGCTACCGTCACCGCCTGTTCCATCAAAATCCAGCGCAGCGCGAAGGCGGCCATCGCGGCCCCTTGCGGCACCAGCGGGCGCAGCGCATCGACCGCCTGCAGCGCCACATCAAAGGGCACGCCTGAAAAGGTTTCGCCCTTGTCGAACGCCTCGCCGTTGCGGTTGAAGCTGCGGTGATCGTCGGCGGCGAACTGGCTGCCCGCACTCATCTTGCCGGTGAGCAGGCCCGACGCCAGCGGCACCCGCGCGATCACCGCCACATTGCGGGCGCGGGCGGCAGAGAAGAATGCCTCGGACGGGCGCTGGCGGAAGATGTTGTAGATCATCTGCACCGACACCACACCGGGCTGCTCGATCGCCGTCATCGCCTCGGCAATGGTTTCCACCGAGACGCCGAAGTTGGCGATCTTGCCCTTGGTCTTGATCGCCTCCAGCCCGTCAAACAGCGCGGCATTGCTATAGACGGGTGTGGGCGGACAGTGCAGTTGCACAAGGTCCAGACAGTCGACGCCAAGGTTCAGCAAGGAACGGTCGATGAATTCTTCAATGGCGGCGGGGGTATAGGCCTCGGCCGTGTGCGGGTTCAGGCGACGCCCGGCTTTGGTGGCGACAAAGGGGCGCTCGCCCGGACGTTCGGCCAGAACCTCGCGGATGATGCGCTCGGACCGGCCATCGCCGTAAACATCGGCAGTGTCGATGAAGGTCATCCCGGCATCCAGCGCCGCGTGCAGGGTGGCTTTGGCATCTTCCAGCGTCACCTCGCCCCAGGTGCCGCCGATGGCCCAGGCGCCAAAGCCGATTGCGGTGGTGGTGCGGCCGGTGCGGCCAAAGGGGCGGGTCGAAAGCGTCATCGGAAACCTCATCTGTTTGGCGCAACATAGGGCGGGTCGGACCAGATTGCCACGCCCCCTTTTCGAAACCCGCCACTTGGGATAGGTCTGGCCCATGAATTTGACCGTGACCGATCTTGCCGTTTCCCGCGCCGGAATTCCGGTGCTGGAAGGCGTGTCATTCACGCTGAACGCGGGGCAGGCCTTGGTGCTGCGCGGGCCGAATGGCATCGGCAAGACCACGCTTTTGCGCACGGTGGCGGGATTGCAGCCGCCGCTGGCGGGGCGGGTTGAGTGCGGACCCGAGGCGGCGGCCTATGCGGCCCATGCCGACGGGGTGAAGGCGACGTTGACGGTGGCCGAAAATTTGGAGTTCTGGGCGGCGATCTATGGCACGGTGTCGGTCGCCCGCGCGATGGCCGAGATGAATGTGGCGCAACTGGCAGACCGGCGCGCGGCAAATCTGTCGGCGGGTCAAAAGCGGCGGCTGGGGCTGGCGCGGTTGCTGGTGACGGGACGCCCCGTCTGGGTGATGGACGAACCGACGGTTTCGCTGGACGCGGAGTCCGTCGCGCTGTTTGGCCGGGTGGTGGTGGCGCATCTGGGCGGGGGCGGGTCGGCGTTGATCGCCAGTCATGTTGATCTGGGGATCGAGGCCCAGACGTTGGATCTGACAGCATATCGCGCCAAGCCACCGGCGCAGGGCGGCACCGTCGGGGCCTTTGACGAGGCGATCGGATGATGGCGTTGCTGATCCGGGATCTGCGGCTGGCCATTCGGGCGGGGGGCGGCTTTGGCCTCGGCCTTGCGTTTTTCCTGCTGGTGGCGGTGATCGTGCCGTTGGGGGTGGGGCCGGACCCTGCCATCCTGGCGAGGATTGCGCCAGGGATCTTGTGGGTAGGTGCATTGTTGTCATGCCTCTTGTCGCTGGACCGCATCTTTGCGCTGGATTTTGAGGATGGGTCGCTGGACCTGCTGGCCACCTCACCGATGCCACTGGAGGCGGTGGTGGCGGTGAAGGCGCTGGCGCATTGGCTGGTGACGGGCCTGCCTTTGGTGATGGCCGCCCCGGTGCTGGGGGTGCTGTTGAACCTCGCGCCGCAGGGCTATCTGTGGTTGGTGGTCGGCCTTGCACTTGGAACCCCGGCGCTGTCGGTGATCGGGGCGTTTGGCGCGGCGCTGACGGTGGGGTTGAAACGCGGTGGGCTGCTGATGAGCCTGCTGGTGCTGCCCTTGTACATGCCGACGCTGATTTTTGGTGCCGAAGTTGTGAAGCGCGGAACGCTTGGGCTTGCAGTATCGACGCCATTGGCGTTGCTTGCGGGCATCACGGCGGGAGCGTTGGCCCTGCTGCCTTTTGCGGCGGCTGCGGCAATCCGCGTCAATCTGCGCTAGGCGGCCCGTGTTAGACTGATGGCAGCAGCCAAGAGGGGAAGAATGTCGATCTGGGACTATGCGAACCCCAAGCGGTTCATGCAGACGTCAGGGCTGTTGTTGCCTTGGGTGACGGGGCTGGCGGTGGTCTGTCTTGTGGCAGGGCTGATCTGGGGGTTTTTCTTCACACCGGACGCAGACAAGTTCGGCTCTACGGTGAAGATCATCTACCTGCATGTGCCTGCAGCGATGATGTCAATTTCCGTCTGGCTGATGATGCTGGTCGCATCGCTGATCTGGCTGGTGCGCCGACATCATGTCTCGGCGCTGTCGGCCAAGGCGGCGGCACCGGTGGGACTGACCTTCACGTTGATCGGGTTGGTGACGGGCGCGATCTGGGGGCAACCGATGTGGGGCACCTGGTGGGCCTGGGACCCGCGGCTGACGTCATTCCTGATATTGGCGCTGTTTTATCTGGGCTATATGGCGCTGTGGCAGGCGGTCGAGGACCCCGATACGGCGGCGGATCTGACAAGCGTGTTGTGCATCGTGGGATCGGTGTTTGCGTTCCTGTCGCGTTATGCGGTGCTGTTCTGGAATCAGGGGCTGCATCAGGGCGCGTCCCTCAGTCTGGATGAACAGGAGAATGTCGCGGATGTGTACTGGCTGCCTTTGCTGGTGTGTATTGCGGGGTTCGTGTTGCTGTTCGTGACGCTGGTGTTGCTGCGCACCCGCACCGAGATCCGGGCGCGGCGGTTGCAGGCGCTGTTGGCACGGGAGAGATTGGCATGATGCCGGATCTGGGAAAATATGCGGGCGCGGTGATGTGGTCTTACGCGGCTTCGGTCGCGCTGATCCTCGCGCTGGTGGCACTGTCGATCTGGCGCGGGGCGCGGGTGAAGCGGGCGCTGGCCGAGGCAGAGTCGCGGCAGGGGAAAGCCCATGATTAAGTGGCTGTTGGTGCTGCCGGTTGCGCTGTTTCTGGGGCTGGCGGTGATGTTCTGGGTCGGAATGGGGCGCAATGATCCCAATGCCGTGCCTTCGGCCTATCTGGACAAGCAGGCGCCCACGATGACCGCGGCGACCTTGCCGGGGATACCCGGTCTGAGCGATGCCGATCTGCGCCGGGGCGATGTGGTTCTGGTCAATTTCTGGGCCAGCTGGTGCCCACCCTGCCGGGCAGAACATCCGACGCTTCAGGCCTTGGCGGATGAGGGCATCCGGGTGGTGGGGGTCAATCTAAGGGACGATCCTGAAAACGCGCTGGCCTTTCTGGCCGAAGCAGGCAATCCCTTTGCGGGCGTAGCGTTTGATCCCAAAGGCAAGACCAGTTTGGAATGGGGCGTCACGGCCCCGCCCGAGACGTTCATTCTGCGCGGCGATGGCACGGTGGCCTACAAGTTCATCGGGCCGATGGTGGGCGATGATTATGAACAGCGGTTCCGGCCCGCGTTGGAAAAGGCACTGCGCGGCGACTAAAATCTTGAAGCAAGATTTTTGGCAAATTCCTTGAAGGAAGGAATTCAGGGGGCTGTCGGCCCCCTCGTGCTGCGCACTCACCCCCCGAGGATATTGGGGCCAATGTGAAGTCCGGAGTTGTGCCGGGCGCACCGGCATGGTTCAGAGCGGGCTTCTTACAGTTTGAGACAGATTGAAGCAAACCCAAGACCGGATGGCCGGTGACCGTTGCATGTTGCGTGCAACCGGCTGAACCCGATGGAACGCAACACGCCCTTAAATCAGGCGGCCCCACTTGGGTGATGGGCTGTCAGGTCAGCGCGAAGAGCAAAGCGAACAGGCTGGCAAGGGCGAGTTCGCCCCAGGGCAGATCGGCGATCACCAGCACCAGCACAGAACGATCGCGTTGCGGTTCGGCCGGGGGGGCAAGCGGGGGGAAGCGGTGTGACATGGCGAGGCCTTTGGTTGAGGATGCCACGTCAGTATGATTGAAATCAATTTAAGAGAACTTAACAAGAACACAGGCCCGGAATGATCCGGGCCTGAGCGTTGGATACGGTCTGCGCGGTTCAGCGCGCGGCGAGGTCGCGCAACACGTAATGCAGCACGCCGCCGTGTTCGACGTATTCAATCTCGATCTCGGTGTCGATGCGGCACTTGATCTGGATGGTTTTGCTGGTGCCATCGGAGTAGGTGATGGCACAGGGCACGGTGGACAGTGGCTTCAGATCGCCCGCAAGTCCTGCGATCGACACGACCTCATCGCCCTTCAGGCCCAGGGATTTGCGGGTGTCGCCGCCGGTGAATTCAAACGGAATCACCCCCATGCCGACGAGGTTGGAGCGGTGGATGCGTTCAAACGATTCCGCAATCACGGCTTTGACGCCCAAGAGCGCGGTGCCTTTGGCGGCCCAGTCGCGCGACGATCCTGCGCCGTATTCGATGCCGCCGAAGATCACCAAGGGCGTTCCCGCCGCCTGATAGGCCATCGAGGCGTCGTAAATGCTGGTCTGCGCGCCATCGGGGCCTTTGGTGTAACCGCCTTCCACACCGCTTCCGTCAGGATTGGCCAGCATCTCATTCTTGATGCGGATGTTGGCGAAGGTGCCGCGCATCATCACTTCGTGGTTGCCGCGCCGGGCCCCGTAAGAGTTGAACTCACTGACCGGCACTTGGCGTTCGGTCAGATACTTGCCCGCCGGAGTGCCCGCTTTGAACGAACCCGCAGGCGAGATGTGGTCGGTGGTGATCATGTCGCCCAGAACCGCCAGCACGCGGGCGTTGGCGATGTTGGAAATCACGCCCGGAGTTTTGGCCATGCCTTTGAAATAAGGCGGGTTCTGGATGTAGGTGGAGGACGCGGGCCAGTCGTAGGTTTCGCTATCGGTGATCTCCACCGCCTGCCATTTCTCATCGCCTTTGAAGACATCGGCGTATTTCTTCTGGAATGCCGCGCGGGTGACGGTGGATTCGACAAGGTCCGAGATTTCCTTGTTCGTGGGCCAGACGTCGCGCAGGTAGACCGGGCCATCGGTGCCCATGCCCAGAGGTTCGGTGGTCAGGTCGATGTTCATATCACCGGCCAGCGCGTAGGCGACAACCAGCGGCGGCGAGGCCAGATAGTTGGCGCGCACATCGGGCGAAATGCGGCCCTCGAAGTTGCGGTTGCCGGAGAGGACGGCGGTGGCGACCAGATCGCCTTCGGTGATGGCTGCCGAAATCGCCGGGTCCAAGGGGCCAGAGTTGCCAATGCAGGTGGTGCAGCCATAACCGACAAGGTTGAAGCCGACGGCATCAAGGTCTTCCTGCAGGTTGGCGGCGTTCAGATATTCCGACACGACCTGAGAGCCGGGGGCGAGAGAGGTTTTCACCCAAGGCTTTGATTTCAGACCAAGCTGCCGGGCCTTGCGGGCAACTAACCCTGCGCCGATCATCACGTAAGGGTTCGAAGTGTTGGTGCAAGAGGTGATAGAGGCGATCACGACCTTGCCCGACGACATCGTGAAATCATGGCCTTTGACGGCGACTTCGGTGCCCAAGGCGCGCTTGAAGCTGTCGGTCATCTCTTTGGCAAAACCGGCTTTGGCCTCGGTCAGTGGCAGGTAATCCTGCGGGCGTTTCGGGCCGGAAATCGCCGGAACGATGGTGCCCATGTCTAGATGCAGGGTGCTGGTGTAGATCGGATCGTAGCCCGCATCGCGCCACATGCCGTTGGCCTTGGCGTAAGCCTCGACCAGTGCGATCCGGCTTTCTTCGCGGCCCGAATTGCGCAGGTAGCGGATGGTTTCACCGTCAATCGGGAAGAAACCGCAGGTGGCGCCGTATTCCGGGGCCATGTTGGCGATGGTGGCGCGGTCAGCCAAGGGCAGACGGTCCAGACCTTCGCCGTAGAATTCGACGAATTTGTTCACCACGCCATGCTTGCGCAGCATCTGCACGACCTTCAGCACGAGGTCGGTGGCGGTGGTGCCCTCAATCATCTCACCGGTCAGCTTGAAGCCGACCACCTCGGGGATCAGCATGGAAACCGGTTGGCCCAGCATCGCGGCCTCTGCCTCAATGCCGCCGACGCCCCAGCCCAGAACGGCGAGGCCGTTGACCATGGTGGTGTGGCTGTCGGTGCCGACCAAGGTATCGGGGTAGGCGACAAGGTTGCCGTGCTGATCGGTGTCGGTCCAGACGGTTTGCGCGAGGTACTCAAGGTTGACCTGATGGCAGATGCCGGTTCCGGGCGGCACGACGCGGAAGTTGTTGAAGGCCTTCTGGCCCCATTTCAGGAAGACATAGCGTTCCATGTTCCGCTCATATTCGCGGTCGACGTTGGCTTGGAACGCGCGCGGGGTGCCGAATTCGTCGATCATCACCGAATGGTCGATGACCAGATCGACGGGGGCGAGCGGGTTGATGGCTTGGGCATTGCCGCCCAGACCCTTGATGCCGTCGCGCATGGCGGCAAGATCCACCACCGCCGGAACGCCGGTGAAATCCTGCATCAGCACGCGGGCCGGGCGGTAGGCGATCTCGCGCGGGTTCTTGCCGCCGTTGGCACCCCATTCGCCAAAGGCGCGAATGTCATCGACGGAAACCGTCTTGGCATCCTGAAACCGCAGCATGTTTTCCAGCACCACCTTCAACGCGGCGGGCAGGCGCGCAAAGCTGCCAAGGCCAGCCGCCTCGGCCGCCGGGATCGAATAATAGGAAACCGTCTGGCCGCCTGCGGTCAGGGTCTGCTTGGTTTTCGCGCTGTCGTGTCCGACTGTAACGGTCATTCTGGCCTCCTGGCTGTGGCGTGCTTGGCGGTGTTTTGTGGCATTTGAACCGGGTTCGCAAGGGAATCCTCTGCGGGCTGCATTCATTGTATGCAATTGTATGCCGAAAATCCAGCCCCATTCAGAGCCTTTCCGCAGATGGACTTTAAAAACCTGTAACTTTGCCTCGCAAAACCTTGATTGGCGGTGTGGGGGCCAGTTCGCTAGAACAAAACTGCAGTTTCGGGGATATACCATCATGATGCGACAAATTGTCGGCGCGGCCTGTGGGCTGTGGCTTTGTATCGGGCAGGCGGTGCTGGCGCAGTCTGAACCGGGGGTGGTGGTTGAACTTTACACATCGCAGGGCTGCTCTTCTTGCCCGCCAGCCGATGAAATCTTTTCGGAACTGTCGCGCACACCGGGCGTGATCGCCTTGGCATTGCACGTCGATTACTGGGATTACATCGGCTGGAAGGACACGTTCGGCAGCGCGAAATTCACCAAACGCCAGAAGGCCTATGCCCGTGCCGAGGGCAGCGCGATGATCTACACGCCGCAGATCATCGTGGAGGGCCGTGACCGGGTGGAGGGCAACAATCCAGACGCCGTGGCGCAGACAATTGCAGGCCATCTGCAAAAGGGCCGTGCGGTCACGCTGACTGCAGAACGGCAGGGCGGCCGCGTGATCATTCGCGCCGAGGCCAACCCGCCGCTGAACCGGACGGCGCGGGTCCAACTGGTGCGCTATCGGGACCGTGCCGAGGTGGTGATTGAACGCGGCGAAAATGCCGGATTGACGGTGAACTACCATAACATCGTCACCGAGTGGGATGACATTGGCGGCTGGCAAGGTACGGTGCCCCTGGATCTGGCGGTGGATGCTGCGGGGAATGCTCCGTTGGTGGTGATCATCCAGAGCGAAGGTGCGGGCGATATTCTGGCGGCAGTGCGATTGCCATAAGCGCAGATTTGGGGTTTCACACCCCCAAGCCCCCGTGGGATATTTTTTGACAGATGAACGCAAAAATTTGAGACAGGTTTGATTTAGATCGAAAGTTTCACTGCTGAAATCTATTTCCAGCGGCGGTGAATCCAGAACCACTGGCCGGGTTTGGCGCGGATTTTCGCCTCAAGGCTGCGGGTCATGGCGATGGTCATCTCCAGCGCCGTGCTGTGCGGGATCGGGGCCTCCAACTCGACGGTGAAGGTCAGACCATCGGGGTTGCGGGTGCCGTAAAACGGGATCAGATCGGCGTCGTAGCGCAGGGCGAGTTCGGCTGCAGACAGCGCCGTCAGCGCGGGTTTTCCCAGAAAATCAATGGCTTCACCTGCGGCATGCTGATCAAACAACAAAACCAACACCCCTCCTGATTTCAGATGGCGGACAAAGCCTGCTGTGCCCGCCCGGCCTTGGGCGAAAATCGGGCCGCCGAATGCCTCCATCGTGCGCACATAATGGGCGTTGAAGTAGCGGTTGGTCATCGGGCGATAAAGCCCGCCGATGTGCCAGCCCTGCGCCACCAGAGCGGCGCGCGCGGCCTCATAATTGCCAAAGTGGCCGGACACCAGAATGACCGCGCGGTTGGCGGCGCGGGCGGCACTCAGCGCGGCGACACCCGCGCCTGTCGGGATCACGCTGGCCTGGGCTGCGGTAAAGGCGGCTGTCGAGTAATTCTCGATCAGGCTGCGCCCGGCGTTATCAAGGGCTTGATCGGCAATGGCTTTGCGATCGGCCAGGGGCATTTCCGGCCAGATCAGCGCCAGATTGTCCCGCGCCCGCGTCCGATACCCGACAACGGGCCCCAGAACGCGACTCATCAACCAGCCCAACAGCGGCACCCGCAGCCGATAGGGCAGGGCCAGCGCAAGGCCAATCAGCGCCCGCACCACAAGGTTCTGCGCAAAGGCCAGCGGTTCAAAGCGGGGCGGCACTGTCATCAGGCGGCGACTTTACGATTGTTTCCCGGTGCCAGACATAGAGTCCCGCACCCACGATCACAAGCGCGCCGATGATGGTGAACCTGTCCGGATATTCGCCATAGAAAAGGATGCCCCAAATGGTCGCGAACACGATGCCGATTTAGGCAAAGGGTGCCACCGCTGCTGCCTCGGCCATGGAAAAGGACCGGATCACGCAAAGCTGCGCCCCGGTGCCCAAGACGCCCAAGGTCAGGAACAGCGCGATATCGGGGCGGGCGATCGGTTGCCAAAACACGGGCATCGCCAGGCTCATTACGGCGGTGCCAAACAGGGCGGCCAGCATCAGTGACGTCCACGGACCCTCTTTCTGGCCGACATAGCGGGTCAGCAGCGCGTTTCCGGCGTAGGACAACGCGCAGCCCAAAGGCAGCAGCGCCGCCGGGGTGAACACCCCCGCACACGGTCGAATGACGATCAGCGCACCGATCATTGCAAGGACAACGCCCAGGATGCGCCGCGGTCCCAACCGCTCTCCGAGAAACAGCGCCGCGCCCAGCGTGATCAGGATCGGGTTGATGTCGGTCAGGGCTGTGGCCTCGGCCAGGCCGATGTAACCGAGGCTGGCAAAAAACAGTGCGGTGGCGCCCAGTTGAAACCCCGACCGTGCCAGATGCGTCCAGGGATAGCGCGTGCGCAGTGCCGGACCGATGCCGCGCGGCCCCAGGATCAGCGCCACCAAAAGCGCTTGTCCGGCAAAACGCGCCCAGATCACCTGCGGCGTCGGATAACGGGCAATCAGCCCCTTGGCCACAGCATCCATCGCGGTGAAGAGCATAATTCCCAACAGCATCAACAAGATGCCCTTGCGGGTGGCGGCAGCGTTGGGCAAAGGTGCGCGGATCATGGCACTGCAAATCTGAACATCGCCCGACCCTAGGCGAGGTGCCGGACCGGGGCAAGGGTGGCCGGACGGCGCGGGGTTGGGTTGGCGCAGCAGGGGGCAGGGGTCAGGTGGTTGTGGCGGCATTCGGACGTGCTGGTGCCGTAGGGGCCACACCAGCGGGACGCGGCGCAAGGCGGGGTGCCGCAAACAGGTTGCGGGCCGTTTGCGGACAGGCGAAGTGTGTTTTGGCCAATTGGGGCGGTGGTGTGGAACAGGGCGGAGCCATGAGAGTGTCAGGTCAGCCCGTTGCCAATCGCGGCCTTGTGGCGACGGTGACAAGTTGGGGGCCAGACGCATTTTCCCGCGAGTACCTGCGCAAGACGACGGCCAGGACAACCAGCAATTCGGCCGTGCCTGTCTCAGTCTTCCGGCTGGATCAACACCAGCTCTCCGGCGGCTTCAAGCTGACGAATGGCGGTGATGATGGCGGTCATCGCGTATTCGGCTTCCTTCTCTTTGACTTTGCCGCGCGCGGCCATTTCTTCGCGCAGACCCTGCGCCATGCGCTGAGACATGTTTGACAGCAGGAATTCGGTGGCTTCGGTCAGAGTGGCGTCGCCCAGAGTGGCCGCCAGCGCCGTCACCAGAACCGGCTGTTCGACCATGCGGATGATCTTGGGGACATCACGGCCCAACACGCGGCG
>JANPOY010000003.1:0-1871 GCA_031428215.1 Paracoccaceae bacterium | reverse complement strand
CAGCTTTGCGGCGTTCATCGTCTGTTCGCTGGGATCGACCTCCGGCGGCTGCGCCTCCCACGCCACCTCGCCGGTCCGTTTGTCCACCGCGACCAGTCGGGTGCCCTCGCCGGGGCCGAAGTTTATCACTACCCGATCGCCCGCGATCACCGGCGACACCGCGTTGCCGAACATATGATTCAGCTTGCCCAGGTCGCGATGCCACAGCTCCTTGCCGTCCATGTCGTAACAGAACACCCCCGCCGAGCCGTGGAACGCCCTGACCCATGGTCTGCCGCGTCTGGAAGAGGTGACGGCATGAAACGGCTGGCCTTGCTTGCGCTGATCGGTTTTACCTTGCCCGCATGGGCGGATGAGGCGCGGATCGTGTCGCTTGGCGGATCGGTGACAGAGATTGTCGTGGCTCTGGGTGCCGCCGACCGTCTGGTAGCGCGCGACACCACCTCGACCTATCCGGAAGCCATCACCGCGCTGCCCGATGTGGGTTATGTGCGCGCCCTGTCGCCCGAAGGTGTGCTGTCGGTGCAGCCCACGCTTATTCTGGCTGAAGACGGCGCGGGTCCGCCCGAGACGATGGAGGTGCTGAAGGCCGCAGGAGTCGACGTGCAGTCGATGCCGGGCGATCCGAGTGCCGACGGCGTGATTGCCAAGATCAACGCCGTGGCCGCGGCCCTGAACCTTCCGGCTGAAGGCGCAAAGCTTGCCTCCGAAGTCACCGCCGGATTCGCGGCGGCCGAGGCCGAGGCGGCGGGCGTGACCGCCCCCAAACGCGTGCTGTTCATCCTGTCGCTGCAGGGGGGGCGCGTCATGGCGGGCGGTGCGGGGACTGCGGCAGAGGGCATCATCGGTCTGGCGGGCGGCGTCAATGCGGCCACCGGATTTGACGGCTACAAACCGATGACGGATGAGGCAGTGCTGGCCGCCCAACCCGATGTGATCCTGATGATGGACCGCGAAGGCGATCTGGCGATGAGCAACACCGATGTGATGGGCCAGCCTGCACTGGGGGCAACCAAAGCGGCTGCTGCTGGTGCGATTGTGCGGATGGACGGGATGCTGCTGTTGGGCTTTGGTCCGCGCACCCCCGAAGCCGCACTTGCGCTGCACACAGCCCTTTACCCCAAGGGATAGGGCATGGCCGGGCTTTCGCTGATCTCCCCGCGCCCCGCCCGCAGCTTTGGCTTGACGCCATGGCTGCTGGTGGGGCTTGGCCTGGCCTCTGCCCTGTCACTGTCGATGGGCGCGGCAGGCCTTGGCCCGCTGCGTCTGCTGTCGGCGGCGCGCGGCGAGGCGTTGACCCTGTCCGAGGCTGTGGTCCTTTATGACATCCGCCTGCCACGTCTGGCGATGGGGCTGTTGGTGGGGGCGGCTTTGGGACTGTCGGGGGCGCTGTTGCAGGGTCTGTTCCGCAACCCTTTGGCCGATCCCGGCATTGTCGGGGTGGGCGCGGGGGCGGGCCTTGGCGCGGTGCTGGCGATCGTGTTGGGCGGGCTGTTGCCGCCTGCCGTTCTGGCTTTGGCGGGCGGGCATCTGGTGCCTTTGGCCGCCTGTGCCGGAGGCTGGCTGTTCACGGTGATCCTGTACCGCGTTGCCTCATCGGGGGGGCGGACACAGGTGGCCACGATGCTTTTGGCGGGCATTGCCTTGGGCGCTTTGGCGGGAGCGGTGACGGGTGTGATGATTTATCTGGCCGATGACAGCCAGTTGCGCGACCTGACGTTCTGGTCGATGGGCTCACTCGCCGGTTCCACCTGGGCCAAGTTGCTGGCCATCCTGCCGCTGATCGGGACGGTACTGGTGCTGGCCCCGCGTCTGGGCCGGGGGCTGAACGCGCTTGCGCTGGGCGAAGCACAGGCGGCGCATATGGGCAT
>JANPOY010000002.1:0-23167 GCA_031428215.1 Paracoccaceae bacterium | reverse complement strand
TTCGTCAGAGCGCTTCAGCGCCCGAAATGATTTCGATAAGCTCTTTGGTGATCGCAGCCTGACGCGAGCGGTTGTAGATCGTGGTGTATTTGGTGATCATCTCGCCTGCGTTGCGCGTTGCGTTGTCCATCGCGCTCATCCTTGCACCCTGTTCAGAGGCCCCGTTTTCCAGCAAGGCCGTGAACACCTGTGTGGCCACACCGCGCGGCAGAAGGTCAGCCAGGATGGCCTCTTCGGACGGCTCGTAGTCATAAAGGGCAGTCGCGGCACCGGCTTCGAATTTGGCCGGGATCACTTGCAGCGCAGTCGGGATCTGGGCAATCACCGATTGGAAGCGGTTGTAGAACAATGTCACCACATCGCATTCGCCAGCCTCGAACCGGGCCAGAATATCGCGGGCGATGCTTTGCGCGTTGGCATAACCCACGCGTTTCACTTCGGTCAGATCGACGTGTCCGACCATGTTCGCCCCAAAATCCCGGCGCAGTTGTTCGCGGCCTTTTTTGCCGACGGTGAGGATCTTCACCGTCTTGCCTGCCGCGATCAACTCATGCGCCTTCAGGCGGGCCAGCCGCACGATGGTCGAGTTGAAACCGCCGCAAAGGCCGCGTTCCGAGGTCATCACGACCAACAGATGCACCTGATCGCTGCCCGTCCCGGCCAGAAGCCGGGGCGCGCTGGCCGATCCGCCAACCGAAGCGGCCAGCCCGCCCATCACCGCGTTCATCCGCTCGGCATAGGGCCGGGCGGCTTCGGCGGCTTCCTGGGCGCGGCGCAGTTTGGCCGCAGACACCATCTGCATCGCTTTGGTGATCTTGCGAGTGTTTTTCACACTCGCAATCTTGTTTTTAAGGTCCTTAAGGCTGGGCATCGTTTATCCCCCTGCCCTTAGGCGAAGTCTTTGGCGAATGCCGCAATCTCGGCCTTGATGGCTTTCTCCAGATCGCCCGCGACTTTGCGGTCGTTCTTGGTGATGTCTTCCAGCAAGGCTTTGCCCGTGGTGCGCAGGTGCTTCAAAAGACCGGCCTCATAGCGGCCAATGTCCTTGACCGCCACTTTGTCCAGCGCGCCAGAGGTGCCCGCAAAGATCACACAGACAATCTCGGCATTGGTCAGCGGCGAGTACTGGTTTTGCTTCATCAACTCTGTCAAACGCGCGCCACGGTTCAGCAGGGCCTGGGTCGAGGCGTCAAGGTCGGAACCGAACTGTGCAAAGGCCGCCATTTCGCGGTACTGCGCCAGCTCCAGCTTGACCTTGCCGGCCACCGATTTCATGGCGTTGGTCTGGGCAGACGAACCGACGCGGGACACCGACAGACCGGTGTTCACAGCCGGGCGGATGCCTTGATAGAACAATTCGGTCTCAAGGAAGATCTGGCCGTCGGTGATCGAGATCACGTTGGTCGGGATAAACGCCGACACGTCGCCGCCTTGGGTTTCGATGATCGGCAGCGCGGTGAGCGAGCCCGAACCGAAATCTTCGTTCAGCTTGGATGAGCGTTCCAGCAAACGGGAGTGCAGGTAGAACACGTCGCCCGGATAGGCCTCGCGGCCCGGCGGGCGGCGCAGCAGCAGCGACATCTGGCGGTAAGCCACGGCCTGCTTGGACAAGTCATCATAGATGATCAGCGCATGGCGGCCATTGTCGCGGAAGAATTCCGCCATCGAGGTCGCAGCATAGGGTGCAAGGAATTGCAGCGGGGCCGGGTCAGAGGCGGTGGCAGCCACGACGATCGTGTATTTGATCGCGCCGGTTTCTTCCAGCTTCTTCACCAACTGGGCCACGGTCGACCGCTTTTGACCGATGGCGACATAAATGCAGTACAGTTTTTTGCCTTCGTCGTCGCCAGCAGCCTCGTTATAGGCCTTCTGGTTCAGAATGGTGTCCAAAGCCACGGCGGTTTTGCCGGTCTGACGGTCACCGATGATCAGTTCGCGCTGGCCACGACCAACCGGGATCATGGCGTCAATGGCCTTCAGGCCGGTGGCCATCGGCTCATGCACCGATTTGCGCGGGATGATGCCGGGGGCCTTGACGTCGGCCTGACGACGCTCGGTCGAGACGATCGGGCCTTTGCCGTCGATCGGGTTGCCCAGACCGTCCACAACACGGCCCAGCAGGGCGTTGCCAACCGGCACGTCCACAATGGACTTGGTGCGCTTGACAGTGTCGCCTTCTTTGATGTCCTGATCCGAACCGAAGATAACGATACCGACGTTATCGACTTCGAGGTTCAAGGCCATGCCACGGATGCCCCCGGGGAATTCGACCATTTCACCGGCCTGGACATTGTCCAGCCCATGAACGCGGGCAATCCCGTCGCCAACCGACAACACACGGCCAACTTCGGCCACTTCAGCGTCTAGGCCAAAGTTCTTGATCTGCTCTTTAAGGATCGCAGAGATCTCAGCAGCCTGAATTCCCATCACCCAACCTCTTTCATTGCATTCTGGAGTGCCGCAAGCTTGGCCTTGACCGAGGTGTCAATCATGACCGAGCCGAGCTTTACGATAAGACCGCCGATAAGGGATTCATCGACGGAAGTGTTCAATTTGACGTCTTTACCGACACGTGCCTTCAGAGTTTCGGCCAGTTGCTTGGCCTGCGCGGCCGTCAACTTGGTGGCCGAGACCACATCCGCCGTCACTTCGCCTTTTTCAACGGCGATGCGGGCCTTCAGATCGGCAACCAGTTGCGGCAGCACAAACAGCCGGCGCTTGGAAGCCATCAGGGCCAGGGTGTTGGCGGTGGTCGGCGAAAGTTTCATCGCGCTGGCAACAGCGGCCATGGCGCGGGCCTGATCGTCACGGGCCACAACGGGCGACGCGATCATCGCGGCAAGCTCGGGGCTTTCTGTCAATGCAGCCCCCAGCGCATCTGTGTCGCTCTCAAGTGACTTGAGGGCGTTTTCCTCTTTCGCAATCTCGAACAAGGCCTGCGCATAGCGCCCGGCGATGCCCAAGGAAATCGAAGCTGGTTCGGACACGTCATCCCTTCCGCGGTCTAGGCCCCTGCCGTGAACCGCCTGTGGGACAAGACCCAATTGCGGCGCATCCGAGGGGCATGCGTCTTTGATTTTGGGCGTCTCTAGCAGAGGAAAAGCCACCCCGCAACAGGTAAGGACAGCCATTTGCTGCAGCATGCCAGCAGCAATCGAGGCAAGGATTTGAAGGCGGTTTGGGCGCACGCGCGGTTTGCGCAGAGGCAAGAAAAGGTCATCGCAGGGCTTCAAGTGGTCAGAGCATTGATTTCAATGGCGAAACAATGCGGCAACGCGGCAAAAACCGGCCATTGCGCCGGGCCGGTCAGGGTTGGCGCGGCGATGGCCGGAATGCAGCATTTCGGCAAGCGCGGCCAACACTTGCTGCACCGCGGCAACAGTTTTGAACGCTTTGAATTCAGGTGCATAACGCCATGATTCTTGGCAATTGCGCCACAGCGCGAGCGTTCCCGGGCGGGTTTCTTTCATTCTGGTCTGATTGACAGAAACCCAAGACCAGATCGGCCAGTGCATACTGCGTGTAGCGTTCAACCGCCTGAACCCGATGGAACGCTACACTCCTTAGCCCGTTGGCCGTTGTTTTGGGGCGGGCACCGGTTGGCCCACGCCCTCCAGTGCCGCTCGCAGGGGGCCTCGGACGGCTTTGACCAGGCCGCCACGGGTCGGGGCGTAGACCTGTTTGCTGGCCTCGACCATCAGCACGCCTCCGGCCAGCCACGGCAGGCGGCGGCCAAAACCTTCCCAGAAATTCGAGGTGCGCAGCCAGAACCGGCTTTCGGACGGCGGGCCGAACAGGGCGGTCAAACTGCGTTCCGGGGTGAAGCCGTGCTTTTTCAGTTGCGCCTCAAGCTGGCCGCCGGAATAGGGGCGGCCAAAGCCGAATGGCGTGCCATCGCGCCGCGCCCACAGGCCTGCGCGGTTCGGCACAATGAACAAGGCGCGGCCGCCGGGGCCCAGCACGCGGTGGGCTTCGTCCAGCACAGCGCCCGGATTTTCCGAGGTTTCCAGCCCGTGCATCATCACCAGCCGGTCCAGAAACCCGGTGGCAATCGGCCACAGCGTTTCCTCGCACAGCACCGAGACGTTCTCCAATCCCGCAGGCCAGGGCATCACGCCCTGCGGGCCGGGCATCAGGCCGATCACCCGACGCGCCTCGGCCAGATAAGGGCGCAACAGCGGCACCGCAAAGCCAAAGCCACCCACGGCTTGCCCCGCCATCGGCGGCCACAGCTTTTCCACCTGATCGCGGATCGCCCGCTGCGCCACCCGGCCCAACTGCGTGCGGTAGTAGAAATTGCGCAGATCAAGCACATCCAGATGCATCGGGCCCGTTCCTGAGGTCACTGGCGTCGATCATAGCGCGGGCTGGCGGCAACACCATGACTGATCTTTTCGCGGCTGCCCGCAAGACGCGTCAACACCGGATGCGGAAATTGAAACGTGGCGCAGCTTGCGGCCCGCCAGTGTTTGCGCCACTCTGGCCACCCCAACCGAAAGGCCGCAGCATGACACTCGAGCTGATCACCATCCCCTGCCTGAAGGACAATTACGCCTATCTGATCCATGATGCGGCCTCGGGCCAGACTGCGGTGGTCGATGTGCCAGACGCAGCACCGATTCTGGCCGCTTTGACGGCGCGTGGCTGGAGCCTGTCGCAGATCCTGATCACCCATCACCATTGGGACCACATTGACGGGGTAGCGGCGCTGCAAGCCGCGACCGGCGCACGCATTGCGGGCAACGGGGCCGACGCCCACCGCCTGCCACCGCTGGATGTGGTGTTGAGCGAAGGGGCAACCGTTGGCATCGGGGCCGAGGTCGGTCATGTCATCGACGTGCCGGGTCACACCCTGGGTCATATTGCCTTCCATTTCCCGGCCTCTGGCCTTGCTTTCACCGCCGACAGCCTGATGGCGGGCGGGTGTGGGCGGCTGTCAGAGGGCACGCCCGATCAGATGTGGTCCAGCCTGAGCAAACTGGCCGCGTTGCCGCCCGAAACCCTGATCTGCTCGGGGCATGAGTACACCACCGCGAACCTGCGCTTCGCCGCGACGATAGATCCGGACAACGCGGCTTTGGCCGCCCGCATCGCGCGTGTGGCTGTGGCGCGCAATGAGAACCGCCCCACAGTGCCATCGCGGTTGTCAGGGGAATTGGCGACCAACCCTTTCCTGCGCGCCGCCCTGCCCCATATCAAAGCAAGGTTGGGACTGCCGGACGCCACCGACGCCGCCAGCTTTGCCGAAATCCGCGCCCGCAAAGACACATTCTGAGTCCAAACTGCCACCCCGTCTTCACAATATGTGTGACCGCCGCCCAGAAACCCAATTCTTGCCCAAATAGGGCTTGAAGATCGCAAAATAAAACCGATCCTTTACTTTATGAGGCCATGGTTGCACGGGGCGTCCCGCCCGTCCGACCCGCAGGACAGGAGCACGAAAAAAGTGCCATCATTCTCGACCACGCTTGAACAGGCCATTCACGGCGCGCTGGCGCTTGCCAATGCCCGCCGCCACGAACTCGCCACGCTGGAGCATCTGCTGCTGGCGCTGATTGATGAACCCGACGCCGCCCGCGTGATGAAGGCTTGTCAGGTCAATCTGGATGAGTTGCGCAAAACGCTGGTGGATTTCATCGACGACGATCTGTCGACGCTGGTGACAGATGTTGAGGGTTCCGAAGCCGTGCCGACCGCCGCCTTCCAACGCGTCATTCAGCGCGCGGCGATCCATGTGCAATCGTCGGGCCGCACCGAAGTGACCGGCGCGAATGTGCTGGTCGCGATCTTTGCCGAACGCGAATCCAACGCCGCCTATTTCCTGCAAGAACAGGATATGACCCGCTATGATGCGGTCAATTTCATCGCCCACGGCGTCGCCAAAGACCCGTCCTTCGGTGAGGCGCGACCCATCACCGGTGCCGAAGAACATCATGAGACGCCCAAGGCCGAAGCGGGCGATGTCAAGGAATCGGCGCTGTCGAAATACTGCGTCGATCTGAACGTCAAGGCGCGCAAGGGTGACGTTGACCCGCTGATCGGGCGCGAAGCCGAGGTTGAACGCTGCATTCAGGTTCTGTGCCGCCGTCGCAAGAACAACCCGCTGCTGGTGGGCGATCCGGGGGTCGGCAAGACCGCCATTGCCGAAGGTCTGGCGCGCAAGATTGTCGACGGTGAAACCCCAGAAATTCTGGCGCGTGCCACGATTTTCTCGTTGGACATGGGGGCCTTGCTGGCCGGAACCCGCTATCGTGGCGACTTTGAAGAGCGTCTTAAGGCGGTTGTGAAAGAGATCGAGGATCACCCCGACGCGATCCTGTTCATCGACGAAATCCACACCGTGATCGGTGCCGGGGCCACCTCTGGCGGGGCGATGGATGCCTCGAACCTGCTGAAACCGGCGTTGCAGGGTGGCAAGCTGCGCTGCATGGGGTCGACGACGTATAAGGAATTCCGTCAGCATTTCGAAAAGGACCGCGCCCTGTCGCGCCGGTTCCAGAAGATCGACGTGAACGAGCCGTCAGTGCCCGATGCCATCAAGATCCTGATGGGTTTGAAGCCGCATTTTGAGGAACACCACGACCTGCGCTACACCAATGACGCGATCAAATCGGCGGTGGAACTGGCAGCGCGCTATATTCACGACCGCAAACTGCCCGACAGTGCGATTGACGTGATTGATGAGGCGGGCGCGGCGCAGCATCTCTTGTCGGACTCCAAGCGGCGCAAGTCTTTGGGCGTGAAGGAAATTGAGGCTGTGGTCGCGAAAATCGCCCGCATTCCGCCAAAATCGGTGTCCAAGGATGATGCCGAAACCCTGCGCGATCTGGAAAAATCGCTCAAACGGGTGGTGTTTGGGCAGGACAAGGCCGTGGACGCGCTGTGTTCGGCGATCAAACTGGCACGGGCGGGTCTGCGAGAGCCTGAAAAGCCCATCGGCAATTATCTGTTCGCCGGGCCAACGGGTGTGGGCAAGACCGAAGTGGCGAAGCAGTTGGCCTCGTCCTTGGGCGTCAAACTGCTGCGCTTCGATATGTCGGAATACATGGAGAAACATGCGGTTAGCCGCCTGATCGGTGCCCCACCCGGCTATGTCGGCTTTGATCAGGGCGGCATGCTGACCGATGGCGTCGATCAAGACCCGCATTGCGTGCTGCTGCTGGACGAAATGGAAAAGGCACACCCGGATGTCTATAACATCCTGTTGCAGGTGATGGACCACGGCAAGCTGACCGACCACAACGGCCGCACAGTCGATTTCCGCAACGTGATCTTGATCATGACCTCGAACGCGGGCGCGATGGAACAGTCGAAAGAGGCGATCGGCTTTGGCCGCGCGGCCCGCACCGGCGAAGACACCGCGGCGATCGAGCGCACCTTCACGCCCGAATTCCGCAACCGTCTGGACGCCGTGATCAGCTTTGCCCGCTTGGGCAAAGAGGTGATCATGCAGGTGGTGACCAAATTCGTCCTGCAGCTTGAAGCGCAGCTTCTGGACCGCAACGTCCATATCGACCTGACGCCCGAAGCCGCCGCCTGGCTGGGGGATGCGGGCTATGATGACAAAATGGGCGCGCGGCCTTTGGGGCGGGTGATCCAGGAACACATCAAGAAGCCGCTGGCCGAAGAACTGCTGTTCGGCAAGCTGATCAAGGGCGGCACTGTGCATGTCGGCGTCAAGGATGGCGAAATTGCGCTGACCTATGAAGAGCCGGCAAAACCGCGCCTGACCAAACAAAAACCGCCACTGCTGACGGCGGAATGATCTCAACGGCAGTTTGATGGGCCCTCGCCGCAATGGCGGGGGCCTTTTCATTGGCGCCACGCAGATGCGGGATGCGTCGCGGCCCAAAACGACGGGCTCAACGCTCCGTCAGTTTCAACTCGATGCGCCGGTTCTGCGCGCGGCCTTCGGGGCTGTTGTCCAGCGTGACGGGTTGATATTCGCCAAAGCCCGTGGCCGCCAGCCGTTGTGGCGGAAAGCCCAATTCGTCCTGCATATAGCGCACGACCGACAAGGCGCGGGCCTGCGACAGCTGCCAGTTGTCAACAAAAGCCCCCGTCCCCGACAGCGGAATGTTGTCGGTATGGCCGTCCACCCGAATGATCCAGTCGATCCCGGGCGGAATCTTTCCGGCAATATCGTCGAGAATTTTCGCGACATCAGCGATCTGCGCCACGCCTTCCGGGGCCAGATCGGCGGAACCGGGGTTGAACAGCACCTCGGATGAAAACACAAAGCGGTCGCCGACCACACGCACCCCCGCACGCCCCGCCAAAAGCTGCGACAACTGACCAAAGAATTCGCTGCGGAATTTCTCCAGATCGGCCTTTTCCGCCTCAAGCCGCTGCCGTTCGGCCAGCTCCAGATCGGCGCGCTTCTTTTGCTCGGCCGCCACCTGTGCCAAAGCGGCGTTCAACTGGCTGCCCAGCGCCTCTATCTGCACCTTGGCCTCACCGTCTTTTGCGGCCGACGCGTCCAGCAGATTTTGCAGGCCGCCCAATTGCGTGCGCAAGGCGGCGATTTGTTGGTTCAGCAAAGCCAGTTTGCGGGCGGACTCGACGGATTTGGTCTGTTCAGCGGTCAGGCTGGCCTCGGCTGTGGCCAGAAGCGCTGCCTTCTGATCGCCAGATGCCGCCGCGCGGGCCGCATCGGTTTGCGCAGCGGCCAGCAGGGTCAGGGTTTCTTCGGCACGCTTGCGCTGTTCTTCCAGCGCCAGTGTCATCGCCGTCAGCTCGGTGTCCGACGACTTCAGCTTGTCGCGCAGGGCGGACAAAGCGGCGGCATCAACCAGACGCGCGGCCTCGGCTTCGGTGATTTTCGTTTGCGCGGCGGTTAGTTCGCCTTGAGTGGCCTGCCCCTTGGCGCGCAGATCAGCGACCATGGCATCCAGCGCCGCGCGCCGGGCCGCGGCCAGTCGCGCGGCCTCGACCCCGGCGTCGATTTCATCGCGCGCCGTTGCAAGTGCCAGATCCAGCGCCTCTTTTTCCGACAGAAGTTTGGCCTCGGCGGTCTGCAAATCAGCCACCTGTGCCCGCGCGCCGTCACGTTCGGCCAACAGGCTGGCGACTTGCGCTTCAAAGCTGGTGATGCGTCCCTGCGCCTGCGCCAACGCGGTTTCGCGGTCGGAAAGTTGCCCGGTCAGGGTGGCGATCAGTCTGGACTGGCGTTCGCCCTCGGCCTGCGCCGCCGACAGATTGGCCGACAGGCTGCCCACTTCGGCGGTCAGATCCTCGGCCCGCTGGCGTTCCAGCCCAAGTGCATCGGCCAGACCGGCAAGCTGGTCGTTCAGCCCGTCCAGCGCGTCGGTCTGACTGGTGATGGTGTCACGCAAGACCGATTGCATCACGGTAAAGATGGTCAGCACGAACATAAGCACCATCAACAGCGTGGTGACCGCATCGACAAACCCCGGCCAGATCATCGAGGAATCGCGTTTGCGGCGCAGCGCCATCGCCTAGCCCCGGCCAGTCGTGCTGCGCGACAAGGCCCGGACAGAGGCGGTCAGCGCAGAGATATCGCCGCGCAGATCGGCCAGAGTTTCCAGCCGACCCGCCGACATTTCTTCAAGGATACGCAGCAGTTGCACGTCGATGGACCGCAGCCGCATGCGGTTTTCGGCATCGGCTTGGGGGCGGCTTTCCGGTCCGGTCAGTGCAAGGATCAACCGTTCCTGACCTTCGGCCATGCGATCTTGGCCCTCGGCGAGCCGGGACTGCCCGGCGGCCATCTGGGTCAGCGCCCGGATCAACCGATCCTGACCCTCGGCCATGCGCTCTTGGCCCTCGGCAAGACGGGACTGCCCGGCGCCAATCAGGGTCATCGCCGCGATCAGATTGTCCTGCCCTTTGGCCATGCGCTCTTGCCCCTCGACAAAGCGCGACTGCCCGGCGATCATCTTGGTCAGGGCAGCGACTTGCCCGGTTTCGACCTCGGGTCGCGCGGCCAGACGGTCCACCGCAGCGGTCAGCGCGCCCAGCCCCTCCTCCAGCCCGGCCTTGTTGGCCTCGGCCTGCGCAAACAGGGTTTGCAGCACTTCGATCTGGCCTGTCAGATGGTCCAGAATGGCCGAAACCGGCCCCATATCGCCACCATCGCCGTCGCCCGACGAAAAACCGACGCGGGTGATCGACGACAGCCATTCTTCCAGTTCGCGGTAAAAACGGTTCTGGCCATGGCCTGCGAAAAGCTCCAGCAGGCCCACCACCAAAGATCCGGCAAGACCGAGAAGCGAGGACGAAAACGCCGTGCCCATGCCGCCCAACTGGCTTTCAAGCCCGGTCATCAGCTTGCCAAAGACCTGCATTCCGGTCTCGCCGTCTTTCGGGGTCAAAGACTGGATGGTTTCGACCACCGCAGGAACTGTGGTGGCCAGGCCGTAAAACGTGCCCAAAAGGCCAAGGAAAACCAGAAGGTTGACCAGATAGCGCGTGATATCGCGGGCCTCATCTATCCGCGTCGCCACCGAATCCTGAATGCTGCGCGACGCAGAGGATGAGATCTGCATCCGCGCGCCCCGGCTGCGCAGCAGCGACGCCAAGGGGGCCAGCAGGCGCGGCGGGTTGGCGGTTTCTGCGCCGGGGTCATGGCGGGCAAAGCCCTCGATCCAGCTGACCGATTGCACCAGAATGAACACCTGCCAAAAACAGGTGATCACCCCCAGAAAGAAGATGAAGGCGATGAACCCGTTCAGAAGCGGGTTGGTTTCGATGATGTCCATCACCGTGTCGGAAATCAGCCAAGCCCCTGCCGCCACCAGCGCCACGGCGACCAGCATGGTCACGATCTGGCGGATGGGTTGGCTGAAATAGGTGGTGTCGTCGGCCTTGTGCGCGTGCATCAACCTTGGTGCCTGTTGGTTGCTTTTGTCCAACCATAGCAGCCGGTGGGTAACTGCCAAGCGAAACCCGCGTTAGAGGCCACGCACGCGGTCAGATAGCCAGGTCAGATCGGCATCGGCGATGCCGAGGTCGGTCAGATGATCGGCAGTGGCAAAAAGATAGTCGCGGTTTGGCCCCCGCCCGCCGACAGCGCGGGCGATGATAACGGCTTGATCTTCCAACGTCAGGCCGCCGCAGTATTGCACATGGTCGGGGTCGATCACGAAAGCCAGAGCGCTGACGCGGCGACCATCGGCCAGATCCAGCGGCAAGTGGCGCTCGAGATAAGCCGATGAAATCAGTTCGCGCGCGCGCAGCATGGTCAGGGTGTCGGCCTCGGCCCCCGGTGTCACGCGAAAGGCAACGCCATCACAAAAGGCCCCCGGCGCATGATCCAGCGCCAACACCAGTCCCGGTGCGTCGGTGGTGCCGCGATGATGGATCGAGTGCATGCAAAAGCTGCGGCGCCAGTCGGTTGCCCGCGCGATCTGCTGTTCGGCCACCGGGAACTCGGGGTTCCAGATCAGCGATCCGTAGCCGAACACCCACATCTGATCTGGCATCGCTGGTCCTCCTGTCGGGCCATGGTGTAAGCAGGCGGCGAGACAAAGGAAAGAGACAGCCATGCGCGCGTTACTGTGGATTGTGCTGGTCGCCGCGGCGGCCTGGGGCGGTTATTGGTGGGTCGGCTCGACGGCGGTGCAAAGCGGGGTGGTGGCGTGGTTTGACCAGCAAACGCAGGCCGGTGGCGTGGCGCGCCACGATGGCGTGGCGGTGCGCGGCTTTCCAAACCGGTTCGATCTGACGGTGGACGGGCTGGAGTTGGCCGATCCGGCAACCGGTATCGGCTGGCAAGCGCCGTTTGTGCAGGTGTTCTCGATGTCGTGGAAGCCGTGGCATCTGATTGCCGCACTGTCGCCGGGACAGGTGATTGTACTGCCAGATCAGCGTGTTACGGTTGACGGGGTGGGTATGAAGGCCAGTGTGCAAGTGCATCCCACCGCCCAGCTGGGGCTTTATGAGACGCGGGCCGAGGCGGGCGATGTGACACTGCATTCTGATCAGGGGTGGAGTGTGGCGGTGGCGCGGGTTTTCGCCTCGACGCTTGAAATTGCGCCCAACACGCATCGGTTGGGGCTGTCGCTGGAAAACCTGACGCCGGACCCGTCCTTTTTGACGGGATCAACGCTGCCCGAGGGGATCGAGACGCTGCATCTGGATGCAACCGCCCGCCTGAGTGCTGCGATTGATCGCGATGCGGCACAGACGCGGCCCATGCTGATGGATTTGCAGGTGGCGGATCTGCGCGTGATCTGGGGGGCGTTGCAAATCACCGCAGAGGGCGCGCTTCAGGCGGGGCCGGATGGGCTGGCCGAGGGCGAACTTGCCATCAAGGTCGCGGGCTGGCGCCATCTGCCGCGCGTCATGGCGGCGCTGGGGGCAATCAATCCAGACATGATCGGATCGGTCGAACGTGGGCTGGAAGTGATGGCCGAAGCGGGTGCAGACCCGGAGGTTTTGAGCCTGAGCCTGACATCCGCGGGCGGGAAAATGACATTGGGGCCGCTTCCCCTCGGGCCAGCTTTGCGGATGCGCTGATGGTGCGGAATTGCACTGTGCCGGTTTTGGCTGCCCCGCGCCGCATGATGGGGGGTTTTTCGGCCTGAGGTTGCCGACATCCGCACCGCTTTAGCGGCAGTAGGGGCCGCTGCGATAGCCGGCGGTGTCAAAATGCAGATGGTCTTCATGATAGCCGTCTGATCCGGGGCCAAGCGTGGTGCCAAAGATGCCGCAGGCGTTCTTGTGGGCTTTGCGGATTTGCTTGTTGTAGTCGCGCAAGACCGACCAAGATTTGCCGTCCGCGAACACAAATCCTGCAATATCAACGGCTTTGCCGCGCCCATGTTCGCTGATCTTGCCGCCTTTGACGTTGTTGCGTGGTCGGCAGATGTAATGGGCGGCGATGTGCAATTCGACCACTTCCCGGTTGCCAAAGGCCGGGCGCATCGCCTGTTGTACCCATGTCTTCAGCGCGGCGGCGGTGTCGCAATCAATCGTCGCGGGCTGGCTGAGACGGATGCCATCCACCGACGTGATCCGCACCGGATTTTCAACGCCACAGCCTTTGACCTTGGAGGTGATGCGCGCCAAAGTCTCACCCTTGAGGGCCGGATCACCGCAGACCGACCCTTTTTTCGATTTCTTGTCCTTGCCCGGCCTTTTCCTGGTCGGGGCCACGGCGGCCAACTCTTCCTGGATCTGGCCTTGCGCCAGTCCGGCGGGCCGGGGTTTGGGGCGCAGCTGGGGCACTGCGGCAACGGCAGCTGTCAGCTCTGGCGGCGCGGCAACCTGCAACCCGGCCGGGCGCGGACGCGGGCGTGGCAGAGTTGACACTGGGGGTGTCGATGGCGCCGTCATGGCAGCGCGCGGTTGTGGGCGGGGCGAGGTTTGCACCGCTTCTGCCAGCACAGGCCCCGTCCCCAGCGCGAAAACCAGCGCAAGAAAAAGCCCCCGCGCCACGGTCACGCCCCGGAATCAGGCTTGGTCAAGGTCGCGACACGGCCAAAATCGGGGGCAGAGGTGTCTTGCCCGGCCTCAATGATCCCACGACGAATGGCGCGGCTGCGGGTGAAATAGTCGTGCAGCAAATCGCCGTCGCCCATGCGGATGGCGCGTTGCAGCACGAACAATTCCTCGGCAAAGCGGCCCAGAACGTCCAGCACCGCGTCCTTGTTGGTCAGAAACACGTCGCGCCACATCGTCGGATCACTTGAGGCAATGCGGGTGAAATCCCGAAAACCGCTGGCGGAATACTCGATGACTTCGGAGTTCGACACCTGCGCCAGATGGTCGGCCACTCCCACCATTGTGTAGGCAATCAGGTGCGGCGTGTGGCTGACCACGGCCACAACCTGATCATGGTGGGCGGCGTCCATGGTGTTCACTTTGGCCTCCATCCCCACCAGCAGGCTTTCCAGCCGGGCGACGGCGGCGGGGTCGGCCTCGGGCGCGGGCGTCAGCAGCCACCACTTGTTGACAAACAACGTGGCAAAGCCCGAGCGCGGACCGGAATATTCAGTGCCCGCCATCGGATGGCCCGGGATGAACTGCACGCCTGCGGGCATGTGCGGGGCCACCGCCTCTACCACCGCCTGCTTGACTGAACCCACATCGGTGACGGTGCATCCGGGGGCCAGATGCCGGCCAATTTCGGCGGCTATTTCGGCCATGGCCCCCACGGGAACCGCCAGAACCACCAGATCAGCGCCCTGCACCGCCTCGGCCGCCGTGGCATAAACCGCGTCGCAAATGCCGATTTGCATGGCAGTCGCGCGGGTTTCGGCGGATTTCGCATGACCGACAATCGTGCCTGCCAGCCCCTTGGCCCGCATCGCATGCGCCATGGATGAGGCAATCAGCCCCAACCCGATCAGCGCGACGCGATGGTAGATCACTGTCATTTCACACCCTTGAACTGCGCAATCGCATGGACCACGCGGCGGCAGGACGACTCGTCCCCCACCGTGATGCGCAGGCAATGCGGCAGTTTGTAACTGACCACGCGGCGCACGATCAGTCCCTGCTTTTGCAGGAAGGCGTCACAGGCCTCGGCCTCTTCGGGCGAGGAAAACCGCGCGAGGATGAAATTGGCAAGCGAGGTGTCGGACGGGATGCCCAGTTCGGCCAATGCCTGCGCCAGCCAGTTGCGCATGCGGGCGTTGTCGGCCCGGCAGCGGTTGACGAAATCCTGATCTCGCACGGCGGCTTCGGCGGTGTCCAACTGGGTGTTGGACAAGTTGAACGGGCCACGGATGCGGTTCAGCACGTCAATGATCTGCTTGGGGCCATAGCCCCAGCCGATGCGCAAACCGCCCAGACCGTAGATTTTGGAAAACGTTCGTGTCATCACCACATTTGTCCGCGCCTCGATCAAGCCCAGCCCGGCATCAAAGCCTTCGACAAATTCGGCGTAAGCCCCGTCCAGCACCAGAATGGCCTGCGGCGGCAGACCGGCGGCCAGACGTTCCACCTCGGCCGCCGAAATCATCGTGCCGGTGGGGTTGTTCGGGTTTGCGATGAACACCAGTTTGGTGCGGCGGTTGCAGGCGCGCAGAATGGCATCGACATCCGTTGTGCGGTCGCGTTCGGCCACTTCCACCGGAGTCGCTCCGCAGGCCAGCGCGGCGATGCGGTACATCAGGAAACCATGCTCGGTGAATACCACCTCATCCTTTGGCCCGGCGTAGCATTGGCACAGAAAATGGATGATCTCATCCGACCCCACGCCGCAAATCACCCGGGCGGCGTCCAGACCATGCACCTCGGCAATCGCGTTGCGCAAAGACAGATGGTCGGTCGAGGGATAGCGGTGCAACTGATGCACCGAACGGCTGAACGCGTCTTTCGACTTGTCCGAGGCGCCAAACGGGTTTTCGTTCGACGACAGTTTCAGAACATTGGTCACCCCGGCAATGTTGGCCTTGCCGCCCTCATACAGGGCGATGTCCATGATGCCGGGCTGCGGGCGGATTGCGTCGTTCATCGTTTTCCCCAACTGATGCCGGGGTTTTAGCGGCGACGCGGAGGCAATGCCAGCGGCAATTGCCCCCTGTGCGCGATGTCACACCGCCAGAAAGTTGGTGAACTGCCACGGGTCAGTATCATCGCGGTCCTCGGCAAAGCGGTTGATGCGGTTTTGCAGCGGGGTCCAGTCGGTGTAGTGGCATTCGACCGAGCCAAGATAGGGGCGTTGGACCTCCAGACAGCGGGCGTGGTCCATCTCATCCGCCTCAACAAAGCCCGCCCGCGGATTTTCAGCCACCCAGACCATCGCGGCCAGAACGGCGGATGTCACCTGCATCCCGGTGGCGTTCTGATAGGGCGCAAGCGCGCGGGCCTGCTCGATTGACAGGCGCGAGCCGTACCACATCGCGCCCTTGGCATGACCATAGAGGAACACGCCAAGATCATCGCCGCCCGACACAATCTCATCCGCCGTCAGGATGTGCTTTTGCGTCGGCAGAAGGCCCGAGCCGTTGACTTCGTGCAGCGACAGGATGGCATCGTTGCATGGATGATAGGCGTAGTGACAAGTGGGGCGGTAGATGGCCTGATCGCCCTGCCAGACCGTGAAATAATCCGGGATCGACAGCGATTCATTGTGGGTGACGGCATAGCCAAACTGCGCCCCGGCACTGGGGCACCAGGACCGCACGCGGGTATCGGCGCCAGGGCGGTCGATCCAGATCGCATAGCCGGGGCCGTGATCAAAGGCATGGCCATGGGGCGGCAGTTTTTTCTCATGTGTGCCCCAGCCCAGTTCGGCGGGCTGATAGCCTTCGGACAAAAGACCGTCCACCGACCAGGTGTTGACAAACACGCCCACGGGCTTGGGCCTGTCAGAGATCTGGGTGTCACGTTCCGACACATGCACGCCCTTGACGCCCAAACTCTGTGCCAGCAGCGCCCAATCGGATTGCGTCACCGGGGCGGCATCCACGCCGGTGTCGGTGGCCAACCGCAACAACGCCTCTTTGAAGAGCCAGGACACCATGCCCGGATTGGCACCACAACACGACACCGCCGTCGGGCCGCCGACAAATCGCTGGCCCAAAGCCCGCACCTTTTCGCGCAAGGGGTAGTTGGTGCGTTCGGCATTCGGCAGGGGTGAGCCGAAGTAGAACCCCGGCCAAGGCTCCACCACCGTGTCAATATACTGCACGCCCAATTCCTGACACAGCAGCATCAGCTCTATCGAATCCACATCCACCGACAGATTGACCACAAAGCCGCGCCCATCCGGGAGCAGCCCGCGCAGCACGGCGTCGAAATTGTCCGGCGTCAGCGCGGTTTGCAGATGCCGGATGCCATGTTCGGCCAACAGCGGCGCAAATGCGTCCGAAGGTTCGATCACGGTGAACTGGCTGCGGTCAAAATCAATGTGACGCAGGATCAATGGCAAGGTGCCCCGGCCAATCGAGCCGAAGCCGATCATCACCAAAGGCCCGTCGATGCGGGTGTGAACGATATGGGTCATTTTCTTCCTAATGCTTGTCGGTCTTGGCCGACAGCCAGTCCATCAGCGCCAGCAACACGCCGGACATCACGAAGGTCAGATGCACGATCACCATCCACTGCAGGGTTTCGGTGGTGACGGTATAGCTGGAGGCGGGCTTGCCCAAGGACATGAACACCTTCAGCAGGTGGATCCCCGAAATCGCCACGATCGAGGCGATCAGCTTCATCTTTAGGCCCGAGAAATCAACCTTGCCCATCCAGTCGGGCCGGTCGGTGGTGTCCTTGATGTCCAGCTTGGACACGAAATTCTCATAGCCCGAGAACAGCACAATCAGCAGCAGATTCGCGGCCAGCGTCAGATCAATCAGCGTCAGCACCGCCAGAATGCCCTGATCTGCGGTCATCGTGAACGCCTTGGGCAGGTAATAAGCCAGCTCTTTCAGGAAGATGATCGCCATCATCGCCAGGCTGACCACCAGCCCCAGATACATCGGCGCCATCAGCCAGCGGCTGGCAAACAGGCCCTGTTCAAACTTGGTTTCAAGACTGGGTTTGTCAGACATGGCAATCCTCGGGTTGGGGCGGATTTGCTTCCATTTGATCACCTTTGCAGGAAATCCGGGACAAGCGCGACCTCGTGCATGTTGCGCGCTGCATTCTATCGGCTGCACCCGATTGAACCAACGGGCTTTGGAAAACGAAAGGGCCCGCCATACAGGCGAGCCCCCCATCTGCCATAAGGGGCAGAAATCAGTTCTTGGCGTAGTATTCGACGACCAGGTTCGGTTCCATCTGAACCGGATACGGCACATCGCCCAATCCCGGCGTGCGGATGAACTTCACGACCAGCTTTTGCTGATCGACTTCCAGATAGTCGGGAATGTCACGCTCGGTCAAAGCGATGGCTTCCATGATCAGGGTCATCTGACGCGACTTTTCACGAACGGCGATGATGTCGCCTTCCTTGACGCGGTAAGATGCGATGTTCACGCGGCCGCCGTTGACGGTGACATGGCCGTGGTTCACGAACTGGCGGGCGGCGAAAATTGTCGGGACCAGCTTGGCGCGGTAGACGACCGCATCCAGACGACGCTCCAGCAGACCGACCAGCATCTCGCCGGTGTCGCCCTTGACGCGTTCGGCTTCGGCATAGATCTTGCGGAACTGCTTTTCGGTCAGATCGCCGTAGTAGCCCTTCAATTTCTGCTTGGCGCGCAGCTGCGTGCCGAAATCGGAAAGTTTGTTCTTGCGGCGCTGACCGTGCTGGCCCGGGCCATATTCACGCTTGTTCACCGGCGACTTCGGACGACCCCAGATGTTTTCGCCCATGCGGCGGTCAATTTTATACTTGGCAGACGTGCGTTTTGTCACGGCTGATCTCCTTCGAAAGATATGAAGGGCGTTGTCCTTTGCACCCGCTTTGACGCTTCGGCCGACAGGGATCTTCTTGCGAAGTCCACCAACACCAATGAAAAGCCCCGGACGATGGCCCGGGACTTGCGGCCTTATACAGCCGGTCGGGGCGGAGTCAACACGGCGGCACCACAAATCCGCCGCTGATTTCAACTGTCTTTCAAATATCCTCGGGGGGGCAAGGGGGGCAGACAGCCCCCCTGATTTTTCGCAGAAAAATCGTCACGCCGCCAGTTCATGCCGCAAAATCGCCGCCTCGGAGGCCGAGATGTTGCGGCGGGCATAGTCGCCATAGGCCTGCGGATTGGCTTCGATTTCAGGCAGCAGGTTCAGCAGGCCCGCGCGCTGCCCCGCTTCGACCGTGTCCAGTGCGGTGTTGGAGGGGTGGAAACTTTCAGTCTCCAGACCGTTGGCCCAGACGATGTTGTGGCTTTCCAGCAGGATATGCACGTAAGTCACTTCGCGCAGGGCGTGATCGACCATGATGGTGGCGTCATTGATCAGATCTTCGGCGGCCACCAGAACTTCGGGCGTGTTGAACAGCGCTTGCGCGGCCGCCCCCTTGATCAGCATGCGGTGCTGTGGCGAGACCAGCAGATCATCCTCAGGCCGACCGATCCCCAACGCCCCCGCCCGAAAGCGGATCGGGCGCAGATGCGGCATGGCGTAAAGCCGGGCACCGGACATCCGGCGGTGACCGGTCCACAGCACCGGCTGCGGGCCGTTGTCGCGGGTCAGGATCAGATCGCCCGGGCGCAGATCGTGGATCGCGCGGGCGCCGCCCGGCGTCGACAGCCGGGTGTCGGGCGTAAAGCAGATCACCCCACCCGCCACCCGCGCCCCTGCCCCGGAATGGGTGCGGTCCACCGAGGTGCGCACCACCCACAGGTCCTGATTGCGGGGCGGCAGATCGCCCACCAGCATCAAAAGCCGCGCGCCGGTGTCTGGCACCGGAATGAGGGTCACCGTGAAACTTTGATGGCCATCGGTGACGATAAAGCCCTGATCGGGCAGGTCGGGGATAAAATCAGCCACACTCGCATCGGGTGCTGCATCGGTTCCGACCGCCACCCCCACCAGACGACGCACCATCCGCGCCGCGCGTTTCCGAATATCCGCCGCTCCTTCAGCCCCTTCCAGAAGTAGCAATCCCTGTGGGCCGTCCACGCGCACAGCCGCCCCCGTCCAGCGCCAAGCAGCGCCGACCGTGAGAAGATCGAGGGATGCGGCCTTGAGGCCATCTACTTCCGTTTGTGACCAGGATATGACGAACGTGCCCAGAGAGCCCGTTTTCATGCCTGCTTGCCTGCTCGTTTATTATTTCTTATCCGGAAACGTTAACAAGAAGTTTACAGCATATCTATGGTATTTTGGCAACAAACCTGCGGAATCTTTGAATTTAAAACTTCAGGTTGAGATTCAGCGCACCCACAACCTGACCTTGTGGCTGTTCGTCAAATTCTGGGCCCAGATAGCTGACGCCATAAAAGGCCGAAGCTTTCTTGCCCTGCCAATGCACACCGGCCCGCAGGCGGCTGCGGCTGTCGGACAGCGTCGCATCTTCGCCTTGCGGCAGAAGATGGCTGTCAAACACCTGCGCGATGTCCCCCCCCAGCACGAAGCTGAGGGTTTGATCGCGGGTGCCTTCCACCGCGCGATAGCGTTGGCCGGTGCTGCTTTGGCGCAGCATCAGGTCGTCCTGACCCAGACGGCCGATCACCAGATCACCGCCCACACGCACAAAGGTTTCCAGCCCGGCCTGCGCCTCGACAAAGGGGCGGAAACTGGCGTTGTCGCCCATCGCAATCGAGCGGCCCAGTTCGGCAACCAGCGTCGGGTAGACCGCATTGCCGATCTGGTTGTCGGTGACCTGCGGCTTTGGCAGGCCCAGCATGCCGTGGATGAAGCCTTGAAATCGGCTGATCCCGGTTTGCGGCCCGCTGAACACCAGATCGGCGCCAAGGCTGACTTCATTGCCCTTCCAGCCGAAATGCGAATGCATCCCAAGGCTCAGCAACGCCGCATAGCGCCGGTCGCTTTTGGCCGGTTTGTCGAGATGGATCGGCGCGATGGTTTCGGCATGGCCGCGAAATTCCAATAGTTCGCCCGGCTGTGTGGGCAGATCACCGGACCAGCGGTAGCCGCGCACCCGGCTGACCGTGTAGGCCCCGGTGCGCCAGCGGTCTTTGGCATCGCCCAGCGCGTCATTGGTGAACAGACGGCCCCAGCCCAGCGTGACCCGGTCTTCGGCAACGGCAGGTGCGGTCAACGCCGCCAGCATCAGCGGGATTGCCCAAACCATCTTGACCCAATGCGACTTGACCATTTCCATCAATCCCAAAATTCCTGCCCGCAATCAACACAACCTACAATGGTTGAACTTCATCTGCCAGCCTGTTGGAAACAGTGGCTTATGCGTCGGTTGTGTTATGTTGCCCAATTGCCAGAGCCACACCGCAGCGGTGGGGCAACTGCACTATCCCGACATTGCAGGCATTTGCCGCGGACTGACCCAAATCCAAAGGCAGCGACGCGCAGCACGACATCAGGACGAACGCTGTAACAGTCCCATGCCCGGTTCAGCCAGCGATGACCGGTGCGCACAGCCACTGCGCAGCGTTCAGCGAGGTTTGGTGACCTGCGGTCCGGCCCTCAGGTTGTCAACCACAGCCGCGCCTTGTCGACAATGCGCGGGACAAAGCGCATCGGCCTGGCAGACAGACCGCCACCATCTCGGGCGCTTGGCCGCTGATCAGTAACACCAAGGAAAGCGCCACCCCAAGGGATGGCGTATTTTTACCTTTTGAGTTCAAACATTTGACGAGTGGTGAAGACCCGGCTCCCCAAGCGCGTCAGGTCATCAAATCTTATCCGCGCGCCATCAGCCGCATTTGGAATGGCCGCAAGAGCCGCAGGTCATGCAGCCTTCGACCATGCGCATGCCATATTCACCACAACTGGGGCAGGCTTTGCCGCGCGGGGCTTCACCCACCCGCATCACCTCGACCTGTGGATCGGATTTCAGCCCCATGCCCTCACCCGCGATGAAGCCGATCGAAACCAGATGCCGTTCGATCACGCCGCCGATGGCCGCAAGGATCGACGGGATGTAACGCCCTTCCATCCAAGCCCCCCCGCGCGGATCGAACACGGCTTTCAGTTCTTCGACCACAAAGGAAATATCGCCACCGCGCCGGAACACCGCCGAAATCATCCGGGTCAGCGCCACGGTCCAGGCGAAATGCTCCATGTTCTTGGAGTTGATGAACACCTCAAACGGACGCCTGTGCCCCGCGATGATGATGTCGTTGATGGTGATGTAAAGCGCGTGTTCGCTGCCCGGCCATTTGACCTTGTAGGTCTGACCCTCCAGCGCCGCCGGGCGGTCCAGGGGTTCGGTCAGATAGACCACCTCACCGCCCTGCGCCACTTCGGGGGCCTCGGCGGGGATCTTGTCACTGGCTTCGGACACCGTCAGAACCGAGCCGGTGATCGCGTTGGGCCGGTAGGTGGTGCAGCCTTTGCAGCCCTGATCCCAAGCGGCCATATAGACCTGCCGGAAATCGTCAAAGCTGATGTCCTCGGGGCAGTTGATGGTCTTGGAAATGCTGCTGTCGATCCACTTCTGCGCTGCGGCCTGCATGCGCACATGATCCAGCGGCGGCAGGGTCTGGGCGTTGACGAAATAATCGGGAAGTGCCGCATCCCCCTTCAATTCACGCCACAAACGCACCGCGTAATCCACGACTTCCTCTTCGGTGCGGCTGCCGTCCTTTTGCAGAACCTTGCGGGTGTAGGCATAGGCAAACACCGGCTCGATGCCGGAACTGACGTTGCCCGCATACAGGGAAATCGTCCCCGTCGGGGCAATCGAGGTCAGCAAAGCGTTGCGGATGCCGTGGCTGCGGATGGCGTCGCGCACGTCAGCGTCCATCTGCATCATATTGCCCGTGGCAAGGTATGCGTCCGCATCAAACAGCGGGAAAGCGCCCTTTTCGCGGGCCAGGTCCACAGAGGCCAGATAAGACGCCCGCGCAATCGCGTGCATCCAACGTTCGGTCTGCGCCGCAGCCTCCGCGCTGCCATAACGCAGGCCGACCATCAGCAAAGCATCGGCCAACCCGGTGACACCCAGCCCGATGCGCCGCTTGTTCTGCGCCTCAAGCCGTTGTTCCGGCAGGGGAAAGCGGCTGGCATCGACCACATTGTCCATCATCCGCACGGCCAAACGCACCAGATCATCCAGCGCCACCACGTCCAGTGCGGCCGCATCCGTGAACGCCCCCGACACCAGCGTCGGCATGTTGATCGACCCCAGCAGACAGGCACCATAGGGCGGCAAAGGCTGCTCGCCGCAAGGGTTCGTCGCCGCAATCGTCTCACAATAGGACAGGTTGTTGGCCTTGTTGATCCGGTCGATGAAAATCACGCCGGGTTCGGCAAAATCATAGGTGTTGCGCATGATCTTGTTCCACAGATCCCGCGCTTGGCAGGTCTTGTAGACCTTGCCGGCGAACACCAACTCCCACGGGCCATCGGCCTTGACGGCCGCCATGAAGGGATCAGTGATCAGCACCGACAGGTTGAACATGCGCAGCCGCGCCGGGTCTTTCTTGGCCTCGATAAAGGCCTCCACATCCGGGTGATCGCAGCGCATGGTGGCCATCATCGCGCCACGACGGCTGCCCGCCGACATGATGGTGCGGCACATCGCGTCCCAAACGTCCATGAACGACAACGGGCCTGAGGCATCCGCCGCGACACCCTTCACTTCGGCCCCGCGCGGGCGGATCGTGCTGAAATCGTAACCGATTCCCCCGCCCTGCTGCATGGTCAGCGCGGCCTCTTTCAGCCC
>JANPOY010000001.1:0-3285 GCA_031428215.1 Paracoccaceae bacterium | reverse complement strand
TCGCGCATGATCGCCATGCGGTCGGCGATGCGAAGGGCCTCAAGGAAATCATGGGTTATGAAGACGATGCTCTTCTTCAACACGCGCTGGATTCGCAGGAATTCATCCTGCATCTGGCGACGGATCAAAGGGTCCAAGGCGCTGAATGGTTCATCGAGGAGCCACAGCTCCGGCTCTACCGCCAGGCTGCGCGCAATGCCCACGCGCTGTTGTTGGCCGCCTGACAACTGGCTCGGATAGGACGTCTCGCGCCCCTTCAACCCCACCAGATCAATGACATGTGCCGCGCGGTCGCGCTGTTGGAGGGGCGACAGACCCTGCAGGCGCAGCGGGAAAGAGATGTTCTCGATTACATTCAGATGCGGCAGAAGGCCGAAGTTCTGGAAAACCATCCCCATTTTATGCCGTCTGATCTCGATCAGGTCGCGGACGGATTTGGCCAGAAGGTTCTGACCGTCCAGCAAGACCTGCCCATGATCAGGCTCGATCAGACGCGACAGGCAGCGGATGACTGTGGACTTGCCCGAACCGGACAGGCCCATGATGACAAAAGTCTCACCGACATGGACATCAAAGCCCACGTCGATCGCCGCCGGGATGTGGCCTTCCGCGCGCATCTCTGCGGCCAAGGCGTCGGGCGCCACGCTTTTTCTTGCGAAAAAACGGACAGGATCAGGCCCGTAGACTTTCCAGAGATTCCGGCAGGACAGTTTGACAGGTCCGGGCATGCTATGTTCCTGTAATTCAGGTCAGGCCCAACCGCGCAGGCCGGGCCGTTCACCCGGGCCGCAAATGGCCCAGGTGACAGGTCGTGGCGTTTACTGGATCCAAGTGGTCCAGACCGCTTCGTTCTTGGTCATCCATTCCGCCGCCACGTCTTCAACCGTGCTGCCCTTTTGGTCGACTTCAAGGATCATGGCGTTGTGATCGGCGTTGTTCAGGGTGAACTTGGCCACCATTGCTGCCGCAGCCGGATATTTTACCGCAAAATCATCGCTGTAAATCTTTTGCGCTTCGGCTTGGGCAAAACCGCAGGCGGTATCCTTGACCTGAGTTTCCTCGACGCACTCGCCCTCGATCGCGTTCCATTCGACGAATTTCAACTCGGTTTCAGCAAAGATCCAATGCGGTTCCCAAAACATCATCAGGATCGGTTCCTTGGCCGCGACCGCGCTTTTCAGCTCGGCCAGCATGGCGCCTTCGCTGCCGCCCGGCACCACGTTGAACGGCAGGCCGATCGACTTGACCACGTCGATATCGCGGGTGCCCCAATCGGCCGGATAGCCGACCAGACGGCCATTGGGGAAGGTTTCGGCCGTGCCGAAGGCCATCGCGCAATCATAAAGCGCCAGATAGCTTGGCAGGCCCGGGCACAATTCCTCCATGTAGGGCGGATAGATCCAGCCTTCGCGCGGCTGCAGCCCAAGGGGGCCCGCGACGACGATGGCGCCCGAGGCGACACCGTTTGTGTAGGCCTCGGTCACGCTGTTGTCCCAGAGTTCGGGGTTCAGGTCCAACTCGCCCTGTTCAATGGCGGCCAACTGCGGCAATGCGCCCGCGATCACCATCTCGACGTTGTAACCCATCTTCTTTAGCACTTCGCCCGTGATCTGGGCGGACAACATCTGCCCTGTCCATTCGTTCACGGCGATCCGGATCGGATCGGGGGATTCGGGGGCCTGCGCCTGTGCGAAAGCGGATGTCCCCAAGGTCAAAGCGGCGGCCAGAAGGCCAAGTCTCGTCTTGTTCGTCATCGTCGTCTCCCTCTTGTTTTTATAGTGTCATTTCCGACAAGAGATGCGCCCGCAGGGCGTCCCTGTCTTCGGCGTAGTTCCGGGCAATATCGGGTCCGCGCTGGCGGTTCTGCCAGTCACTGTCCGCCATGATCGGTGCATTATCGGCTGTGGGCAAAGCTTTCCCACGGATGATGTCGGCGGCGCGTTCGGCCAGCATGATCGTCGGGCCGTTCAGATCGCCCGCCGTCGCCTGCGGCATGATGGAGGCATCGACCACACGCAAGTTATTCACTCCGATCACCCGGCACTCGTGGTCCACCACGGCCAGCGGATCGGTGCCCATCCGGCAGGTGCCGCAGGGATGATAGGCGCTCTCGACCTTGCGGCGGATGAAATCATCCAATGCATCATCGGACTGGGCATCCGGCCCCGGGGCAAGTTCTGCCCCCGCATAGGTGGCCATCGGCGCTTGGGCAAAGATCTCGCGCGACAGGCGGATGCAGGCGCGCATCTCCTGCCAGTCCTCGTCATGAGTCATGTAGTTGAACTGGACGCGCGGCAAGCTTCGGGTGTCGGCATCACGCAGCCGCACCCAGCCCCGGCTTTTCGACCGCTTCGTGCCAACATGAACCTGAAACCCATGGCCTTTTGCGAGTGACTTCCCGTCATAGGAAATCGCAAGGGGCAGGAAATGGAACTGGATGTCGGGATAGACAAGGCCAGCCCTGCTGCGGATATGCCCGCCGGTTTCAAAATGATTGGTGGCACCAAGACCCTTGCGGGTGGCCAGCCACTTCATCCCGATCAGGGCCTTGCCGGACAAGGACATCCAGGGAAACAGCGACACGGGCTTGGTGCAGGTATACTGGACGTAAAGCTCCAGGTGATCCATCAGGTTCTCACCGACCCCGGCGCTTGCGTGCAGGACGGGAATGCCGTGGTCGGCCAGTTCCTGCGCGGGGCCGATTCCAGAGCGTTTCAGAATTACCGGCGACATTATCGACCCCGCACTGAGGATCACTTCGCACCGGGCCCTGGCAACCTCGACCCGGCCTTGGCGCAGATACTCAATACCAACCGCTGTCTTTCCCTCGAACAGTATGCGCTTGACCATGGCACCGGTGATCAGCCGAACCTTGGGATTTTTCAGGGCAGGGCGCAGATACACCCGCGCCGCCGAGGCGCGCATCCCATCGCCCACAGTCATCTCCATCGGGCCAAAGCCTTCGTGCTGCACCTCGTTCATATTTGCGCTGCGAGGATAGCCTGCCGCCACCGCCGCATCGACGAATGCATGGTAAAGCGGATTGGCCTCGGGCCCCCGTGTGACCCGTAGCGGCCCTTCGGTGCCACGATAAGGCCCGCCGCCCTGCACTTGTTCCATCTTCTGGAAATAAGGCAGCACATTGGCCCAATGCCAGCCGGTGGCACCCTTGGCTTCCCAAAGCTCGTAATCCATCGGATTGCCGCGCACATAGCACATCCCGTTGATCGAGGATGACCCCCCCATCCCCTTGCCCCTTGGCAGGTTGATGCAACGCCCGTTCAG